>JAVBST010000005.1:0-119236 GCA_031556545.1 Oscillospiraceae bacterium | reverse complement strand
GAACCTCTCTTTGGTTAACCAAAGAGAGCTGACGCACAAGCTCTTTCTTATCAATTCCAGACCCCGAAAATGTTTGGGCTGGAAATCACCTATTCAAGTTTTTCTACACGAAGTGGCGCACTTGACTTGACAATTCATCTTGTGAAAAGCCGCATGCAATACCAGATTGTCCGGCGATATGTTATAGATCTTAGCAATGTCCAGGGCCTTGGCTCGGATCAGGGTTTCCCAGGATTGACGGTGATCAAAGCCGGTATGTTCAGCCCCTTCCCGTGTCAGGGAAATAATATGCGCCCATTTGATATGGCTGTCATACTGCCGGGCCATGGCTTCGGCAGCGGCGATATCCACCGGGCCGTTTATGCCGAAGAGACCATGACTCCTGTTTTCATTACGCTCGACGCTGGGCCGATGGGCAATGTATTGGATATATTGCTCCGGATCCAGCGGGCGTTCTGTGCCGTCCACGACGACTAATATTGTATCGGTCTGCTGGTCTTTGATGTGCCGGGTATATGCTGCCGGGCGCATTGTTTTTTGCTGCCCGTCTTTGTAGGTGATGCGCACCGAGGCAATGTCAGGATCAGAGGTATCGACAATCTGATCGGCAGATACTTCCTGCATCCTGCCATTCGCAAAGATCAATTCCTGCGCTTCCAGCTTCTCCCCCGCATAGGTGAGGTAATTGAGAAAGTGTGCGCTGCTTTTGATATATCCGCTGTTGACAATAATGTTGGGCATGGTATAGCTCCCTTCTCTACTTCCCGCTGATCATCTTTTTCAGCCGTCCGATTTCCTGTTCGTAGTGCGGGACCCGATGATACTGAAAAGCCGCCATCACAATGATGACTATAGTACTGCCGACGACCAAGCCGATCCCCAGGCAGTGATTCCGCTCATAGATTTTCGCTTCCTTTTCATGTATCCCGTTTCGGCCTGAGTGCCGGGCGCAGCGCCGGACAAATGGGATACAAAAAATTTTTCATTTCTAACAACACCTGTCAACCGTTCAGCTCATCGAGGCGGAGGATCCGGTTGTTGGCTTTAAGGAACTCGACAGCCTGTTGCCGGTATTGCTGGAGTCGGAGTTCGTCAACGTCCAGCTCATGCGCCAGAATTAAATTCTGGATGGCCGACTGGATGGAAAGCTCACTCAAAAGCCGGTTCGACTTATGGTTAATTTGTTGCAAGAGTAAATCCAGATTGGCCTTGAAAACCTTGAGCATTTCCTCATTGATGAAGGTTGCGCGATTCTCCATGTAGTACATGTCGCGGTAAAATTTCAGGGCCGAATCAATGACTAAATTAGCACTCTTGTTTTCCTGATCGGCTATAGCCGTAATGTCTTCATAGAGGGCATCGTCAATTCGGACAGATCGTTTTTGTGGCATATTGCATTGCCTCCTAGTTCGGTAAATTGGGAATCCTGAAGGGTTATTCATGCCTTTTCGAAGTCATGCAGGATAAAGGTGGGTGGCAAAAATGCCACCCACACCCCACATCAACCCGCAAAGCTGGCTGATTATTTATGCCACCCGATTGGGTGGCATTCACTTTCCTCTTTGCATTGGGAATTTTCATAATACACTGAAAAAGGCTGTTGCTATGCGGTTTCTTTGACTTTTCATTGTACTCAATTGGGTGGCGCTATAGATGGTTTTTCGCATGTTTATGGGATATTTAATGCCACCCACACTTTTTCACCACCCATTGTCAGCGGGCGCGAGGTAGAGGGCAGGATCGACACAGCTTTCGTTGGAGGGGGTGAGACGGATTTCGAAGTGCAGGTGTTCGCCGGTGGAACTGCCGGGATTGGGATCAATGCCGGGCTGTCCGCCCTGACAGCCGACCACTGTACCGGCGGTTACCGTGTCGCCGATCTTCACTTTGATCTCAGACAGATGAGCGTAAAAGCTGTAGAAAACCTGTCCGTTTGTCTCATGCCTGACCATGACACGGTTGCCGTAGGTACTCGTATCGTTAGTTATGTAGCGAACCATACACGCAACTGACCTGTCCCCCGAAAAGAGTACCAATTGAATAGATAGAAAGGGAGTGGTAAAATAGAAAAATAGGAAAGATGAAAAATGCCACGAAAAACGTACAAAGCGGAAGAAATTGTAGGACTGCTGCAGGATGTAGAAATATCGTAACTGGGGGATTCTTATTTGCCAATACTGCACCTCTTCTGCTTGACAGTGACACAATACTTAAGTGCATGCCAAAAGGACAGCCATTCAGCAAAGAATTTAAACAGCACGCGGTAGAAGATGTAATCACTTTTGACAGGTGAAACAACCACATCTGATTTACCGGCATAAGGAGCAGATAAGAATAAAAGAAAAAACCCGTTAACCTTGCGGCTAACGGGCCTTTTGCTCCTCGATGGTGGAGATAAGCGGGATCGAACCGCTGACCTCTTGAATGCCATTCAAGCGCTCTCCCAGCTGAGCTATACCCCCAAATATGTGACGAATGTGATTTTACTATATTCTCAGGTGTTTGTCAAGGTTTTTATAAAAAAAGGTTTTATTTGTGCCTCATCATACCATAAAAATGCGACCAGGCCTGTAAGCCGAGTTCTGTTATAGACAGTCATCTATCTAGGCGACAGGTTGCCCTGCCGCTCCAGCCACCCTGCGGAGAATACGCCGGGTCAGCGCAACTCTCACGGTCGGTGTTGCTCCGGATAGGGTTTACATAGCCATATAGTCTCCTATATGCTGGTGAGCTCTTACCTCGCCTTTCCATCCTTACCCGGTGCTTGCATTGCCAGCGCCGGGCGGTTTCTTTCTGTTGCACTTTCCCTAAGGTCACCCTCGGCGGCCGTTAGCCGCTATCCCACCCTGTGGAGCTCGGACTTTCCTCATGCAATTGCTTACATGCGACTGCCCGGCCTGCTCGCAAGTATTCATTTTATCGTAATAATCTCCCTTTGTCAAATGTAAATAAATCTTAAATTCTACAGTTTTCTAATGCTTTTTCAAATCAATTTCGCTATAATGAAAAAGCATCCAATCATTATGCGAAGGAGGTTCTCCCTTCTATGGCCTCTCCTCCATTATCGAAAAACGCAAAAAAGAAAAAGCGCCAACGGGTAGTTATTACGGTTCTCCTCGTCTTTATTATTGTAGTCCTGAGTACCATTACCGTTGGCGTTGTCTATATAAATTATTTGATGAATAAAATCACTTATACTGCGGACCCCAAAAACAATTCCGGGTCCTCCGCCATATCCGGCGTGGTAGATGAGAATTTATTTTCTGATAAGAAAGTCATTAATATTATGATGATCGGTGTAGACACCAGTTCATCGGAGGAAGTATCCCGTTCGGATACCATGTTGTTACTTTCCATTGATCAGGTACATAAAAAAATCAAACTTACTTCTTTCTTACGCGATACGTGGGTCACCATTCCCGAATATGGCGATGCCAAACTGAATGCGGCGCATGCCTTCGGAGGCCCTACCCTGCTCTTGGATACAATGAAACTCAACTATAATATTCGAGTAGACAAATATATTAAAGTCGATTTTTCCAGCTTTCAAAAAATCGTGGATGCCATGGATGGCGTGGATGTGGAACTCACGGAAGCAGAGGCCCGGTATATGCAGCGCAACTGGTATCAGGACGTTTCGCCCGGTCTATCGACCCTCACCGGGGAACAGGCCTTGTGGTATTGCCGTATCCGGAAACTGGACAGCGATTTCGGCCGGACGAGTCGTCAGCGTACGGTACTGGAATCCATCTTCAATAAGAGCCGGGATTTAAACCTCTTGCAGACCAATAATTTGCTCAACAAGCTGTTGCCCTATGTGGAAACCAACCTTACAAAAGGCGAATTAACCAGTTTGGCTATTGGCTATGCGATGTCCTATAAAAAATTTGAAATGGTACAATTCTATCTGCCACAGGATGGGCAATACCGCGATATTACTGTGCAGGGACAGGATGCATTGGCGATTGACTTTTCACTCGCCAAAACCCAGTTGTACGATTTTGTCTTTGAAGATAGCGCTGCCTCTTCCGATGAAGCTGTTGAAGAATGAGGTTTTGTCATCGATACCTCCTCTTCATTGACACGAAGCCCCGTTACAATGGTTCAAAGAGCCATTGTAACGGGGGCTTTTTTTGCGGTATCATTCATTTCTCTATGAGGAAACAAAATCAGACGCCCTAAAGATCTTGGCGCTGAAAAATATTCCCGCCATAAGAGTCTATGGCTACAACCAAGGGAAAATCCTTAAATCTCAACCGTTTGACCGATTCACAGCCTAAATCTGCATAGGCGATAACTTCGGCCTCTTCAATACAGGATGCCGCCAGCGCTCCCGCTCCTCCTAATGCACAAAAGTAAACGGCTCCATATTGCTGAATAGCCTCACAGACCTCGGTATTGCGCTCCCCTTTGCCAATCATGGCCTTGAGCCCCGCTTGGAGTAGGGACGGCGTGTACACATCCATTCGTCCGGATGTCGTAGGGCCGCAACTGCCAATTGGCAGCCCCTCCGGCGCAGGTGTTGGCCCTGCATAATAGAGGATTGCTCCCTGTAAGGGAAAAGGCAGGGAAACGCCCTGCCGCATGGATGCCTGAAGGCGCTTATGCGCCGCATCTCTTGCCGTATATACGGTACCCGAAAGCAATACCCGCTGCCCCATCCGCAGGTTTGGAATCTGACCGGGCAATTCATCCGTGTGCAAATATAAATCACTCAATGGGTTCATGTCTCCTTAAGCCTTGAATCTCAGCCACCAAGGCCTGCATACGGTCATCGATCCCCGCAAAAATGTTCTTGGTCTTATCCTGTACTTCTGCCACATCTACGCCGATAGCCTGCATTTCCGCCAAAAGACGGTTACGTTCATCCACACTCTCCTGCCGAACCTGCACGGCTCTCTCGCGCGCCTGCGCCACGATAGTCTCGGCATAACTTTGCGCCGAGACCAGTACGCCGCCAACTTCACTGGTCAAATTATCGTAGGACCGGCATTTTTCAGTAAGATCCCGCACTGTATTCTGATGTTCGGCCCGCTCTTGCTCATAAGCTTCCATCTTCATCTGCATGGCCGCAATTTTATCATCGCGTTCCTGCAGCATGCCGTGATATTGATCCAACTCATTCTGGCGCGCGCGCAGCATATCTTCATATTGCATCAACTTCTCTTTATCTTCCTGCACGATGCTCTGGTAGCGTTCCATTTCGCTCGCAAGGGGTAAAGCGCCTGCAACCTCGCCCTCAAGAGTCGAAACTTGGGGTTGTGGCTGTCCCATATTATTTTCATATGCCTTCAGGCGTTCCAGTAATTCTTCTTTTTCAGCAGTCAATTCTTTGATTTGCATATTCAGCTCATGTTCGGTCACTTTCGCACGTTTACTCATGATGTTAATATATTCCCAAACATCATTTTTATTAAAGCCCCCAAAGGTAGCTATTCGAAAATTCCCTTGATTGTCCATATACAAACCCTCTTTATTTTTATTTTTACATTATTATAGCAATTTTTTCAATATAAAACAACCATATTCTCTAATATTACATCCAACAAACACACTATATGGTCAACCAGCTGCCCCGGGGCATCCGCTGTGTGAAACCCGCCGGAAAGGGGACGCAGTATTTGAGGCCGATTCCCTCATAGTGAACACGTCCGCAATCAAACCGCTTCGCGGTCCCTCTGGGGCGTTCTATGAGGCCCGATTCCCCGCAGTCTTTGCCCCGGAGGGCGGTGCATTCGAGAGAAAGGGAGCATACCCCGTCCTCATTTATGATCAATCTGGCTGCATCGTATCTGGCGATCCTCATTTTCACGCGGAAAGCAAACCCCTTCCCGCAGCCTTGACAGCCGTCAAACTGCATTGTACAATAATATTTACACTGCAAATTTTGCTGCGTTATGGGAAGGATGTGTTTTTTTGAAATCCCTTTCTTTCACACTGCGCCCCTGGCGGGAACAGGACGCGCAAAGCATCTATGCTTTGGCCAACAACCAAAAAATTGCCGATAATTTGCGTGACGTTTTCCCCTTCCCCTACTCCCTTCAAGACGCCGTCCACTATGTACTTGAATCCCAAAACGCACCTGCGGACAAAGTATGGCTTTGCGCCATTGATGTAGACGGCAAGGCGGTGGGCAGTATCGGCGTATTCCGCCAAGCGGACGTATATTGCCGCAGTGCAGAAATCGGATACTGGTTAGGCGAGCCCTATTGGGGCCAGGGCCTTATGACTAGGGCCGTACTCCAGATGGTGGACCGTATCTTTTCTGAAACTGATATTGTGCGCATTCATGCCGAAGTCTTTGCCTATAACGCGCCTTCCAAGCGCGTGCTGGAAAAGGCAGGGTTCCATTGTGAAGGCTTGCTCAGACAGAGCATATATAAAAACGGGCGGCTACACGACAGCTATATGATGGCCCGAATCAAAACAACCGCGAATTATAACACAAACAGTTTATAACCGGTTATGCCGGGGCAAGCACCCCGCAACGCACGGAGTGAAAACAGCGCAGATCATGGGCTTCCTCTATTTCATGCCCGCCCAAGGGACATCTTGTCATCGCGCAAGCGATACCCAGTAGCTGCCGCTTCACTTATACGACGATTTTCCACCGGAAAGGAGTTCTCATGGCATTTGAAGGTATAATGCCGGAAGGCTTACTCTTGCTTTCGGAAATCCGTTTTCACAATAGCAAGGATTTCTATGAAGCCAAAAAGCCGGCCGTGCAAAAATTGATTATGGAACCCATGCGGGCGTTGATTGCTGATGTAGCGGACACTGCCTTACAGGCCGACAGGGAAATTGTTACAGACCCCAAACGTATTATTTCCCGTATCCGACGAGATACGCGCTTTACCAAAGATAAGTCCCTCTATCGGGATCACGTGTGGTGGGCCTTTGCAAGACCCAAAACCGATTTCCCAGTTTATCCCGGCTTTTGGTTTGAGATAGCGTCCGAAGGATACCGCTATGGGGCGGGCTTTTTTGCATGTCCGCCAGATGTAATGGCGCTTTGGCGGCAAAAAATGCTGGCGGAGCCGGAGCGATGCCGCAAGATCATCCGGCAAACGGAACAAGCCGGATTCCGCATCATGGGCGACAACTATAAAAAAGAAAAACCCGGAGACATTGCAGAAGACCTAAAACCGTATTATAACCGCAAGGCTTGTTGGGCACAGCGGGATGTACCCGGCATTCAGGGCCTTGCGCAGCCATTGTTGGTCAAGGAACTCGCGGCGGCATTTAAAACGCTAACGCCGCTGTACCAGTATATGCTCGAAATTGCACTGACCCAGCTATCCCTCGGAAAGTAATAATAAAAGGATGGTCCTGTATGCATTCTACCGACTGGAAACAGCTCAAAAGCGGCACCGATATCCGGGGTGTGGCCGTTGCAGGTATCGACGGGGAACCCCTCAATCTCACAGACGAGGTCATCGACCGTATCGCAGCGGGCTTTGTACGTTGGCTGTGCGGGAAGACACAAAAACCGACCGCATCTCTTCACATCGCAGTGGGACATGACTCCCGCATTTCAGCCCAGCGTATCCGGCTCGCCGTGGTGCGGAGTCTTAGCGCTGCCGGTGTCCATGTGATGGACTGCGGTTTAAGCTCTACCCCCGCCATGTTCATGACCACCCTCTCCCTGGCCTGCGACGGCGCCATACAAATCACGGCCAGCCACCATCCTTTTCACCGCAACGGCCTCAAGTTTTTCACGCGCCAGGGCGGCTTGGACGGTGTGGACATTGAATCTATTCTGCAATATGCACAGGAAGGACAGTCCCTATCCGCTTCGGCTCCGGGCGTTGTAACACCGGTGGACTTTATGCGGCAATATGCGCACGATTTGCGCGCGCTCATTTGCCAGGGACTCCAGACGCAGGAAGCAGATCAGCCCCTTGCCGGCTATAAAATCATCGTGGATGCCGGCAACGGCGTGGGCGGCTTCTATGCCACAGATGTGCTGGCGCCGCTGGGAGCGGATACCACGGGCAGCCAATTTCTGGAGCCTGATGGCCATTTCCCAAATCACATCCCCAACCCCGAGGACGCCGATGCCATGCGCGCCATAACCGGCGCAACGCTCAAACATCATGCCGATCTGGGCATTATCTTTGATACGGATGTGGACCGGGCCGGTTGTGTAGACAGCGACGGCGCGGAAATTAACCGCAACCGTCTGGTGGCACTCGCCTCAGCCATCGCCCTAGAGGATCATCCGGGCGGGACAATCGTAACAGACAGCATCACCTCCAGCGGGCTTAAAGATTTTATTGAAACGCAGCTTTTGGGACAACATCACCGCTACAAACGCGGCTACCGCAATGTCATCAACGAGGCCATCCGTTTGGGCGAACAAGGGGTCAACGCTCCGCTGGCCATCGAAACCTCCGGCCACGCCGCCTTTCGGGACAATTATTTTCTGGATGACGGCGCCTACCTGATTACCCGGATTATTATCAAGATGGTGCAATTAAAGCGACAGGGACAATCTTTGCAAAGCCTGACTACGGATTTGCGCATGCCCTTGGAGGCTGCCGAAATCCGTATGCGCATCACCGCACCAAACTTTGCGGAGATCGGCGAAAGCGTGATTCACCATGTCCTCCGCTATGTGCAGGGGGACCCCCTCTGGCAGCTTGCCCCCGATAACCGGGAAGGCATTCGGGTAGCTTTTGATGCAGAAAATGGGGACGGCTGGTTTTTACTGCGTCTGAGCGTCCACGACCCTATCTTGCCCCTCAACATTGAAAGCGACAGCGCGGGGGGCGCGCGGGTCATCGCCCGCAAACTCTACCCCCTGCTGGAAAACCTGCCCCACTTGGACATTACCTCCCTGAGGGATTATATGACAGCCTAGCTGCAAAAGCCCCAGGCGATGAGGCGTAATCTCCCATTTTCTGAGCGCATGTCCGGTGCATCCAGTTAAATTCCGCGCAAAGGAGGGACAGTGGCATTGGCCAGTTCCAATGCCTTTTTTATTTGAAAAGTACACAATTGAAAAAAGTACTGGCAGATGCGGGTCTGCTGGGCACAGCCCTCATTTGGGGCTGCGGTTTTGTAGTCACCAAGGTAGCCATCGCGACAATCTCCCCCCTTTGGCTGACCGCCTTTCGGATGCTGATTGGCACGGCAGGCATTGTTTTACTCTTTTTCAAAAGGTTCAAACATATGCGAAAAAGCGATTTATACTGTGGCATGGTAGCCGGGGTAATGATCTTTCTGGGTTTTCTTTTTCAAACCCTCGGCATCCGATATACCACTGCCGGGAAAAATGCTTTTTTAACAGCGGTCTATGTTGTGCTGGTCCCCTTTCTATCCTGGATTGTCAAACGGAAAAATCCGGGCGCACATCATCTGATTGCCGCGGCCATCTGCCTGACAGGGATTGGTTTTTTAACCCTAAATACAAGCCTGCAACCCAATATCGGCGATATTCTCACCCTGTTTTGCAGCCTCTGTTTTGCGGCACATATCCTCTGCGTGGAGATCTTCACGCAGGAGCACGACCCCATCCTTTTGACGGTCATCCAGCTGATCACCGCCACCGCGCTCTCCTTTTTGGCCGCCCTCTTCTTTGAGCCCTTTCCAACGCACATGGAGACCAGTGCCATCGGCGGGCTTTTCTATCTGGGTATTTTGAGCACCCTGACCGCCTTTTTACTGCAAAACGTTTGCCAAAAATATACCACGCCCCATCACGCCTCCATTATGCTTTGCTTTGAATCGGTCTTCGGCAGCGCCATGTCCATATTGATATTAGGTGAACTTTTCAATATCCATATGATCATGGGGTGCGCCCTGATCTTTATAGCGTTGCTCATCTCGGAAAGCTTTACCGGCAAGAAACCCAAAAGCGTACCCGAAGTACAGCCGCTGCGCATGGAATAAAAAACCGCGCCCTCTCCTGACGTCGAACTGAACCGTCAGAAGAGGGCGTTTCTTGTATCAAAAGGAAAGCAACACAGCGTACTTACGCCCTGCCCAGACGTTTAAAGGAGGCTGGCCGCGGCTTCATCCAGCAATACCGTAACATCCGGATGCAAATTCAGAAGCGTGGCCGGAACTTCGGTGGTCAGTACCCCCGAGAAAATTTTCTGCGCGACCGGCGCCTTGTTCTCACCCGTAATCAACAGCAAGATGGAACGCGCCTTGAAGATGGTTCCCATCCCCATGGTAAGCGCCTTTTTAGGGACATCGTCCTCACTGGCAAAGAAGCGGGCATTGGCCTGTATGGTGCTGGGGGTAAGATCCGTTAAATGAGTGGGCAGCTTGAGCTCACTTTCGGGTTCATTAAAGCCGATGTGACCGTTGATGCCGATGCCCAGCACCTGAATGTCCACACCGCCTGCTTCATCAACCATACGCTCATAGGCAGCGCATTCCGCTGCGGGATCTGCGGCCTCACCATTCGGAATATGTACGTTTTCCCGCTGAATATTGATGTGAGAAAACAGATGATCCCGCATAAAATAATCATAGCTCTGGTCACTATCCTTACGCAAGGGATAATACTCATCCAGATTAAAGGTCTTGATCTTCCCAAAATCCAGTTGTCCCGCTTGATGCATTTCCACTAACTTTTTATACATTCCCACCGGCGTAGAACCAGTGGCGAGACCTAACATACAAGAAGGATTGCTACGGATTTTTTCCGCTAAGATAGACGCGGCTGCCTGCGATACTGCCTCATAATCTTTGTAAACCATTTTTTTCATAAAAGCACTTCTTTCTCATTTTTAATTCTATTTTTATAATATGGTTATGCAAGCTCACTTTCTGTGATTCCAGTTCAGAGAATGGATGATCTCTTCCGGCTTCAGCGACGCCATAGAGAGTATCGTGGTGAATTCCCACAACAAAAGGAAGGCGGGGGCTTTCCAATCCAGATATGCGCATAAAACGCACCAGGGATTCGATTCACCCAAGGAGTACTCTTGCGCATACTATCCCCCGCGGTTTTCATAAAGCATCCCCTCTTCCAGCCGTCCCGTGGTCAGGAGTTTCTGCAGTTCTTCAACATGGTATGGTGTGCCGTTCCAAATTTGCAATGGTACAAGACCACACATCAGCGCAGGCGGAAACCCGCCCCTTGATTCGCCTAATATAATGCTAAAATGATCGAAAAACAAACATTTCTGCTTGCGAAAACCCGCTTCTTGTCGTAAAGTATATTATCTTGTCAATTCATGCTATACACTCTCCTGCGCTTCGACGATAGCGTCCATTTCCAGCCTATTAATAAGGTTTTCAGCTTTTTCTGAGAGTTGTTCAAGATCCTCTCCATTGGGATGTGCAAGCCCTAAGAAGAAAAGGAAACTACCTTTACAGGAGATAGTATCCAATATATGGATTTTTTTATCAAGCAGCGCCTGCTCTAGTGCTTTCTGCTCCTCTTTTTGCGAAAATGAAGTCGTGATAATGGCCACATTTTTCACGCTGTCACGGTCTAAACCATTGGCATAAGCGAGTAAGTTTGAGTTCCCCTTCCCTCCGTAAATCCCGCCTACCATGAAAAGTAGATCTACATTCTGCAGCAGAGGATCTTCTTTGACACTCGCCACTTTCGCATTGAGGCTATTCGCAAGATACACCGCAATTTTTTTGGAATGCCCGGTCACAGTTGCATAAATCACAGATATATTCATGACTTCTCCTCCTAATTAACGAAATGACCCACTTCCCGCGGCAGAGACCGCAGGGCATCAGGTTTCATGAAACGCCCCAAAAGGGCGAGGGCGTCAAACCCAAAATGCTGCGCCACACTCCCGGCGGGTTTCGTACAGCGGATGCTTTGGCGCTGCCGGTTCAATTTAAGCTGTCAAATCAAAGCGGGCTCGTTCTATATGACTTCGGCATTTTAATACAGGAATTTTGAGAGAAGAGCTAGATATGCCAAAGTAATATTGCTACGCGCCGTGAAAGCGTCGCGGCCATGAAGGAAAGCGTGTGCCAGGAATCGAAAAACCTCTCAACTGCGGCAGACAACTTCCATTTTATGTAATAAATTTATTTTAGCACACTTTTTGAAAAAAAGCCAGAAATTAGTGTCGCAAAAAAGCTGCGCAAACCGGATGGTCTTTGCAGCTCTCTTTTGTCTTGCTTTATTTTCTTTTCTTATCAAAGCTCGGGTTAAACGCATAAAAGTTTTTGGAATCCAGTTTATCGGTGGCAATCCTCAAACCTTCGCCAAAACGTTGGTAATGCACAATTTCCCTTGCGCGCAGAAACTTGATGGGCTCCCGGACATCCGGATCGTCCACCAACCGCAGTATATTGTCATACGTGGT
Organism: Oscillospiraceae bacterium; assembly: GCA_031556545.1. Lineage (GTDB taxonomy): Bacteria > Bacillota > Clostridia > Oscillospirales > Acutalibacteraceae > JAVBST01. Next base: position 106,943 of record JAVBST010000005.1, on the reverse strand, counting down.
TCTTGCTTTTTGCTCTGCTGCCAGATCCTCATGTAAGTCTGTGATGACATCGCCTTTGGATTGGATGTAAGACGCCGTCCACGGTACGCCGCTTGCCGCTACCGGGTAGATGCCTGCGGTGTGATCTACAAAGTAAGGCGCAAACCCACTCTCTTTAATTTGTTCCATGGTCATTTCCCGAGTAAGCTGATGAACGATGGCGCCCACCATTTCAAAGTGCCCCAGTTCCTCGGTCCCTAGGGAGGGAGGCGAAATGCCCCCCTTCTTTGCTGTCCCCTGCACCGGCTGCCTTTTCGATGGCATAACGCCAGTAAAAGGGCAACCGATGCAAATATACATTTACGCAGTCGCGCCCTAGAATCACCATGCGGTTTAAGATATGGCGGTAAAATTCATCGTCATCATTACACCCGGTTAGCATTTCCTGCAAGGCATCTTTAATATCCCGCAAGAGCGTCTGCTGTTCGAGGAGAAGCAAATCCTGCTTTGGTATACCTGCCGTCAACGATTCAATCTCTTGGATTTCTTTTTCACATTTGTCACGGGCGGCAATGAATTCAGGTTTCCCGATGTCGCCGCTCATGTAAACATCAAGCAGTCGGGACTGTTTTTCTTTGATCCCCGCAATCTGTGCATGCAGCTTTTCGATATCAATAGGGCTATTTACCGGCAAAACGACCTCCCGTATTGCCGAAATCAAATTATCAAAACCCAACGTCTTGCCAAATTTTAAACTGTTTACCACCAACTGCATGATATAAAGTGCGTCCTCGTTGCGCATACTTCCCCCGGTGCAACCGACTCCATTTCCAGCTTTATCTACATGAGAGTTGCCATGACGGACAGCTTCATAGCAACGCCATGCCTTGTATTGACTGCCGTCTTTTCGGTCTTTGGAACGCGCCACATAACTACTGCCACAAATCCCGCATTTTATTTTGCCTGAAAAGCAGTATCGGTTGGAGTGCTTGGCTTTTCCCTCTTGTGATATAGCGCGGCTGTCTAAAATTTGGGCGGCTTCCATAAACATTTCTCGGCTGATAATTGGTTCATGATGATCTCTGAGGATCACAAATTCTTCCTGACCCCGATTGTATTTTTTGTCGTGTGAAAGATAGTCGGGGGTGTAGGTTTTCTTCTGCACCAAATCACCACAATATTTTTCGTTGCGCAGCAGCCGGAGGATGGCATTATCACTCCACTCCCCCTGATGATTGTAGCTTTTGATTCCGGCCTCCCGAAGCTCACGGGCAATTACGCGAGCGCCCTTACCTTCCTTTACAAACTTGTCAAATATCAGTCTAACGATTTCGGCGCCCTCTGTGTTGACGAACATTCGACCACTGCACACGTCATAGCCCAGCAAATCCCGACCAAAAACCACGCCTTGCTCCATACGGCGCTTTTGACCCCATTTCACCCGTTCGCTGGTTTTTCGACTTTCCTCCTGCGCAATAGATGACATGATCGTCAACCGCAACTCCGCATCGGGCTCCAACGTATTAATATTGTCGTTTAGAAATATCACGCCCACACCGATGCGTTTCAACTCACGGGTATAGTAAATACTGTCCAGTGTATTCCGTGCAAAACGTGAAATTTCTTTTGTAATTAGAAGATCCATTTCACCGGCTCTTGCGGCGTCAATCATGCGATTAAATGCTTTCCTCTTTTTCGTGGAGGTGCCGGAAATTCCTTCATCCGCAAAAATTTCCACCAACTTCCAATCCGGTTGTCGCGTTATATATTCCTTAAAATAGCGCTGCTGGCTCTCAAAGGAGTTGGCTTGATCCTCATTATCAGTTGAGACGCGACAATAGGCGCCTACCCGGCAGCCCCGCTTTTCCAACACATGGTTTTCGCGCATCTGTTCATATTGATTCATAGGATTCACCCACTTTCTCGTCGCTCGCCTATGTTCCCTCTGAACGGGCGAGCCACTTGATTTTACCTGGATATCAGGCTTTGCTGCCAAGATTTCGGCCTCATGGTTGCGCTATGGCGCAAAATTAGATCCTTGGGCCGATGCATTACGTCGAACCGTGATCGCCCAGCACGATGTCGTCGCTCCCTCCATACCGTACGTTTTGCCCTCTCGAGGCAAAAGCTTACTTATTCCAGGACTTCTCCTCCTACAAAAAATCTAACGCCTTTTCGGAAAACCCGCCTCCCCTTCTCTTTGTTCATCCCCCCAAATATATGCTTCGTTTTGCAAATCGTTGTCTGTCCGTCTTGTTTTTCCGATACTTGGCCCACTTTTACGCCCGCGCCCAACTTTCTTATCGGAGCCAGAACCCCGAAGCGTCTCGAGAAAGCCCATGGGAATACCGGTTTTTGGAAAACAGGCCTCAATTCTTTTCTATTTTATCCATATATTGTATTTCTCCAATAATTCCCGTTTTTTCATTTTGTACGATTACAATAGTTTTTCTGTAAACCATGAAAATCTTTTATTGTTTTTTTTAATTTCTTATTATTGACTTTTTTTTAGTACACTGATAAAATAATCTTATATTTGGTGTTTTGTAATATTTTGTATTTATTGGGGCATCTAATTTTGGCTTTGTAGGCATTATACTGTTGGTGCAAAGAGCATCCGCTCTTAATATATGCACAAAAGCAGAGAGGCTTTTGTGTGATTCTTTTCATTCGGAACAGAAGGCTTTGGGGAATTTGCCGTTTTAAAGCTGGTCAGGAACGTTAAAATGGCGGAAAGACCGTTATATTCCTTATAGAATGACGTTCTGCCATGTAAAGGATGGTTCACTAACAGGCCCACTGCAAAAAAATTTTAGGAGGAAATTATAAAATGAAGCGAGTTGGCAAAATTTTAGCGATCCTGTTGTCATTGGCGATCATTGTGTCCGGATTGATGCTCCCCGCATCCGCAGCAACGGCAGATCCTACAAGAGAAGCGGCGCATGCCGCCGTCGCAAGGCGTGCGGGTGCTGAATCCATGGTTCTTCTCAAGAATGACAGCAAAGTTCTCCCATTGGCAAAAAACGCTAAGGTTGCTTTGTTCGGCAAAGGCGCGGTAAACACAATTTACGGCGGCACAGGCTCGGGCGCGGTTAACAACCAGTACAATATCAGCATTTTGGCGGGCTTCCGGGACAACGGCGTTATTCTTGACGCAAACGTGAACGCCGCCTATGCAGGCAGCGGCTCCACGGAAATCGTGCCCAACGAAGCGCTTATCACGCAGGCGGCTCTCGACAATGACGTAGCGGTCTATGTGATCACAAGAACATCCGGCGAAGGCAGCGACAGAAGTGTTGGAACAAACTCTAACACAGATGTAAGGCTCCAGGCCAACGAAGTATCGACGATCAACCTTCTTAAGGCCAAATTTGATAAGGTAGTGGTCCTCCTTAATGTTGGCGGTATCGTGGATTTAACAAATGTCGCGGTTGACGGTGTTGATTCCATACTGGCGATCTGGCAGGGCGGACAGGAAGCCGGAAACTCTGCTTATGACGTAGTATTTGGCGATGTAAATCCGTCAGGCAAACTTAACGACACCTGGGCGGCTTATGACAACTATTACACCAACAATAACTTCTCCAGAAGCTATAACGACTATGGGCTGGATCCCGCTCTGAACACCGGCCTTTATAGAACATCCTCTATGAATCCGAACACCGTTGTCGGAACCTTTAATGCTTCCTGGTACCAAGAAGGAATTTATGTAGGATACCGTTATTTCGATACGTTTAACGTCCCGATCATTTATCCGTTCGGACATGGACTTTCCTACACAGACTTCGCCATTTCCAACCAGAGCGTATCCGTAAACACAACCACCGACATCATCACCGTATCCGCGAGGGTAACAAATACGGGTACCGTTGCGGGTAAAGAAGTTGTCCAGGTATACTTCTCCGCTCCGGACGCGACGGGCGTTGAAAAGCCTTATCAGGAACTCGCGGGCTTTGCAAAGACAAACCTGCTCGCACCGGGCGCAAACCAGACGGTTACCATCACATTCTCAACATCAGACCTTTCCTCCTATAACGAAAGTCTTTCTGCGTATGTAGTTGACGCCGGCCAGTATCTCTTCAGAGTAGGTAACTCATCCAGAAATACAAAAGTTGTCGCTAAGTCAACCGTAGCCAGCGCAATTAATGTGGAGCAGCTCACAAAGCAGCTTGACATGACGGCAAATGCGAAAGCCACGCTTGTAGGTCAATTTGCTCCTCTCAGCAAATTTAACAGCACAGGCACCATGGTAACGCCGTATTCATACGCTGTGGAAGCTGACGAAATCACAGCCGCTTCAACGGTTAACCTCGGAACCAACGCTTTCACCGTCGCTGCGGCGAAGAAAGTCGTGGAAGCACCGAAAGAACTCCCCGCTCCGAAATATCCGAGCACGACGTTCAAGCTCCAGGCAGTTGCAGACGGCACCATCACCATGGAGGAATATGTCGCTCAATTTACAACCTTAGAGCTTGCCGGAATCTCGACGGGTTCAAACGCCGGTTCCTATGATGGGCAACAGTTGAATAACACTTGGCTTATTAAGACAAAAGACCTCCGCGGCTCCGCGCAGCATACAAACAGCATTGTACGTTTGGGCAATCCATCTCTGGCCTGTCCTGACGGACCTGCGGGCGTCAGAATCACAAGAGTTGGAACATATACCCGATTGGGCGTTATAAGCTCAGGCGATCAGGGTGGTACGTCTTACTTCTACACCAACTACGCCGGCCAGGCATTTGAGCACAACGCCACACGCTGGCCGAATACATCCGCGCAGGCATGTTCTTGGGACGTAGCCCTTCTCAGAGAAGTCGGCCAAACGATCGGTAAAGAACTGCAAATATTCAACGCGGATATATGGCTTGCTCCTGCGTTCAACATTCACCGCAATCCGAGAAACGGCCGTAACTTCGAATATTTTGCGGAAGATCCGTATCTCGCGGGTAAAATGGCAGTCGCCAACACCTTGGGCGTACAGTCAGTGAAGGACGAATTCGGTAGGGGCCCTGGCGTCTCGATCAAGCATTTCTTTGCGAACAACCAAGAAACGTCAAGAAAACTGACGGATGCGATCCTGGCAGAGCGTACAGCCCGTGAAATTTACCTCAAAGCCTTTGAACTCTGTGTAAAGGAAGCTGAGCCTTATACCATCATGTCTTCCTACAACGTAGTAAACGGCAACTACACATCGTGTAGCTATGATCTCCTTGAAAACATCACCCGTGGTGAGTGGGGCTACAAGGGCTTTGTCATGACTGACTGGAATATCAACGGCACAACGGGCAACACGCTTAAAGCCGGTAATGACGTCATCATGCCTGGTACCAACCAGCCTGTTTCAAGCATCATGCCGCTGGTTGGCGCTGAAGATCCGATGAATTCCGTCTCCAAGGCGCAATTGCAGAAAAACGTGATGAGAGTCATGAATGTGTCACTGAGAACACCCGCTATGACAGAGTTTATAACGACAACCGCTAAAATTACAAATGTTGGCCCTATCCGTCCCAACGAAGACATCACAATTGATGTAACCACGCCCTTCTCTGTTACCTCCCTGCCTAAACTGGAGAGTGAATATGGCAAGGCAGTTTCTATTAAGTCATATACTTCCAAGGTCGTGAACAACAAGAGAGTATGGTCACTCGTTACATCGGTTGGTACGGCGGGCAATGGCAGAATCCTCAGCGTTCTCACCAAAGATCCGGCCAATATTTATCCAAAAACCGCAGGCGCTACGTCCAATTCCGGTTACGAATACAGCGGTGCGACCGTTAAGTTTGACGCTGTTTCCAATCCGCTGCCGACAGCCAGCTGCGAACTCGTCAGCTTCACATCCAGTGTAACCTCTGCTACCGCTAATGCAAAATTCAATGTCACGGTAGTCTCCAAAGAGCTTGTTCATTCCATTAAATTCGTTAATATTCTGGATAAAGAAATCGGAAAAACACTGGTTTCAAAAACAACGAATGCCGGAACCGTAACATGGGTTTATAGCGTTTCTTTTGGCACTGCCGGTAAGGATAGATTACTGGTTGCTATCCCATATGACAAGACTGGCGCGGAAGGAATGAATAGACTTTCGGTTCTGGTTGATATTGTTTAATCATTGCACTTCTATGTAGTTTGATGCTTGCGCTTTTATTGCCTCAATAATTTTACAGGCGTACCCGCGGTACGCCGTAAAGCGCCAAAGAACCCCTTGCCGAAGCCTCGGCAAGGGGTTCTCCATTTAGAAAGTTCCTTTTTTATTCTTCATTCACGGAACACCCCATAGGGACCGCGAAGCGGCATGTGAACCGATCGTGAACGAAGTTCTCGCCGTGTTCGCTACGGGGGAATCAGACCAAAACGCTGCCCCGCACCTCCAGCGAGTTTTGCGGAGCGAATGTCCCGGTGCAGTCGGTTGAAGCTTGCCGGATTCAATCGGGGCCGCAATCTCTAACCACAAGCTAAGCGCAGGTAAGCAGCATATGCTTATCTGCGCTTAGCTTGTGGATGCAAAAGGGCCCGGAGCTTTCGTGATAAAACCAAGCAATTCCACGGGCATCGCGGTTCAATGATCTTCTATGGCCGACCTGTGTTTTTAATGTCGGTAACCCCAGACCGGAATATGGACAAAACATCGTTTCATATATTGCACCAGAAACCGATTAAAGCAGGTGTAAGAATATGAAGCCACGCAACTGGGAATATGTTGGCGAGCCGGTTCCAGAAATCAATCTTAAGGAAAATGCTGATTTTATTTTTCATCTGCAGAAATCAATGCTGCTCTCTTTGGTGAAAAGGGATCTGCTCACCACCTCGCAAATGGAACAAATAGGTGAAAATCTTAAAAGCAAGTCCGCTAGATGAAGATCCGGATGATCTTTTCCTGGCGGCTCTCTATTTGTTTCGCCGCTGTATTGATTCCAAATGGGTCATTCTTGCGGTACCGGACAAGCTTTCCACGCGAAAAAACCTTATGAATCCGCAGCCTGCTTCAAGGCTTGTCCACTCATGAATTATGAAAAAGGCGCATTTCCCCCTCCTCGGTCCCGATATCGGTAAGTAACCCTTTGAGTTCGGCATACGGCATGGAATACCGCTGGCTTAAATATCGCAACGAAGCACCAAGTTCTCCATCCGGCCCTCCGTATTGCTTTAGGTATGATTCTGTAAACCGCATAATTACGCCGTTTGTAAAGTTTTTCAGCTTATTTTGCAGGGTATAATTGAGAGATCGTTTTTTATGCTGAATTTCTCTTGTGTATGGTTTTTATTTATATTCCAGTTTAAGCACTTTTTCAGGCTTTGAATATGTAATTTTATTGATTAAAAAGCGAGCCGTTTGAAACTTGTTTTCCATATCAACATTCTTATCGGTCAAAATATCGCAAACACTGGTAATCCTACTCGTAATCTCATTATTGTGTCTGCTTTCCATTATATTGCTTTTGAGAGATACCAATGCATTTTTAAGGTTTTCACGCTCTTCTGAAAGCCTTTTTTTATTTTCCCTGTATTCATCAATCGTATCTATACCGTCTTCATATGCCGTTCTAACTCTCGCCTCTTTATCAGCAATTTTATCTAGTCGCTCCTGCAAAATTTCAAATTCAGTTGTTGCCCTTATATCGTTCGCACTTGGAACAATATTAATTGAAACTTCACCCGCATATGTCCTTCTTAGTTCTTCTAAAACGATTAATTCAAGTTTATGAATCGTGATATGGGCACTTTGTTTGCACCTGCCTTTTAAATAACCGTTGCATTGCATATATTTATTTTGATAAGCGACAAGCGTACATCCACATGCCGAACATCTGACAAGACCTCTAAGCCATGTTTTAATTGCCATGGCTTTCTTTTCATGTTTACGATAAATTTCTTTGTTTTCCCTGATCCGCTCCTGTGCTTTATCCCATAGCTCCATATCTATGATCGGTTCATGCTCTCCGTCTCTGATAATTGAGTCAGGACTGTTAAAATTACGTTTGAGCTTACCTGTTGGTGTCCAACGAGATTTTCCAATATAAACAGGGTTATTTAATATATAATCAATTGTTCTGTTTTCAAATGGATTGCCCCTTTTGGTTTTAACATTTAAGCTATTAATGTAATTGGCAAGCTGTACCATGCTCATTTCTCTGCCAGCAAATTTATTAAAAATAAGATTTATGATCTTAGCTTCTTCCTGTATTATTTCAAGTTTTTTATTTTCCATAATATAACCAAAAGGAGCAGTTGTCTGATACTCTCCACGTTCGGCTTTTTCTGTCATGCCTTTTTTAACTTCCTCAGCAAGGTTTAAAGAATAATATTCTGCCATCGCTTCAAGCATGGCTTCTAGTATAACCGAAAATTTATCATCCTCTATTGATTCGGTAATTGATATAACTCTAATCCCTGCTTCTTTTTTTAAGAGTGATTTATAGACAACGCTGTCTTCTCTTGAACGGGCGAAACGGTCAAATTTATGTACTAAAATAATATCAAACGGTTTTGGCACTATTTTAGCCGTGGCTATCATCTTCATAAACTGTGGCCTTTTATCCGCTCTTTTCCCTGAAATACCTTCATCAACGTATATATGCTCTTTAGTCAATATAATGTCGTTTTGCTTGGCATAATGCTTGATGGCCTTTAATTGAGCGTCTGGCGAGTATTCTACTTGGTCATCTGTTGACACTCTTATATAACAAGCTCCATTTTGGATATGAACACCCCCTTAGGGAAAAGAAAAAACGTTTCCACTGTCGCTTATAAGCCATGAAAACATTTTTATTCATAAATATTAAAATGTTAGCCAGTCCTATTACACTTATAGGTCATTTAAGTCCTTATACTCCAACTCTAATCTTATTTTTTCAAGCTCTAAGCGTAATTCCTTTAATTTTACGATATCTATATCTTTACGATTGCTCGTTTTAATTATAATTTCCTTGATCAGACTTTCAACATAATCAATATCTTCTAATTGCTGATCTATCCTGTCTTTTATTTCATTTATTTTAATCGACTTATTAATCAGCTTGTAATCAAAATAAAAACAGGTTATTTCATTTACTAATGCTTTTCTTTCCATCGCGATATCCCCCCTAACTTTTTTCTACCACTAAATTTAAAAAGTCGGCAAATTTATAAACAGCACTTCGCCTTAATCTTCTAAATTCATGATTATCACGACTATCAAACCCCAATAAATCCACTAACTCATCTTGATATTTACGATTAATAAAATATTCTTTGATATACAACTGTTCTATCTCCGATAATATACTGCTCGCCCAATAATAACTTGATATATATTTCTTTAACTGATCTTCTTTATGATTTTTAGCTGATAAATCGAATTCATCTTTCCCGACTGGAATATATGGTTGTCTTTTATACTCAACCGAAAAGTCATAATGAGCTGTCAATCCTTTTTGGGCGTTTAATTTTGCCCATTCCCATACTAATTTTTCTAAATTCACAAAATAATTATTTATATTCTTTTTGGTTTCTTCAAAATCAAAATTTTCTAAAATTACTTTTGATAATGTTTTATCACAGTACATAATAGTTCCCCCTTTGGCTAATAAAAAAGATGGTCAGTTTTTTACTACCATCTTTAAGTTGCTTTTTTATTTAATTCTTTTAATCAGACGCTTTTGCATAAAGCCACCCCCTTAAATAAAAATTGGCGCTATTATATCAAACGCCATTGTTGAAATGTGTCGATTTTTACTGTGGAGTTATGGAATTTTGAAACAATACAATATTTAGTATCACCGTCCTTGCATACAAAAAGGAACTCGCTATGATAGCGGGTTCCTTATGTCATGAGATTTTCTCCCATTGTACACATTATAACGCTTGCAATTCATAAAGGAAGGGCAAATTTATGTAACTTCAATTAGATTTTTGTGGCATTTGTGTGAGGATCAGCGTTGTTTTGGTTTGTATAAATAAAAAAATCAATATTTCTAATATTAGAAATACTCCTTGAATATAAACAATGTTATACACTTTTACTTTTTAACTACATTATTGTCATCCCCACCTCGAGATGGTCAGAATGTAGTTAGCTAAAACTATACGTAATTTCAACGTTTTTGTATTGATCCACCTCTATTTTTTGAATCAAAGCGGATAATAATTCTCTGGTTGGATTTTTAATATTTATCAGCCTTTTAATTTTCTTTTCTAAACCTATTAAATCTAATTTCTCTGACTGTGATTCTTTGGTTTCATTTTCCAGTATGATAATCCTAGAATTTAATGCTCTTATTTTATCTTCTGTATCTTTTGATAATCTTATATAAGTATCAGTTGATATGATCCCATTAAATCTGTCTTCGTATAAACTATCAATTTTCTTTTGTAGCTTGCTGATACTAAATTTCAAATTCTTTATTTCATCATTTTTATTGATAGTATCTTTATTTTTATCATCCTCTTGGATAGCCTTAGATAATGTTGTCGTATCTATTTTATCTAATAAAGTTTTACAAGTTTCTTTAACCTGATTTAAGATTGCATCTTCAAATTTATTATAAAGAAGAAAATGAGGCGCACATAATCTTTGTCTTGGACTTCTGGAATACCTATTACAATTCATTGTCCAAGAATCTTTAGGTTTTCTATAACTAACGCTTATAGCGTTACCACATTCTTTACAATAAACCAGACCTTCTAAAAGTCTTTTTTCCCTATTCCTTTTCGTTATTCTTGTTCTGTAAGGGGTGTTTTGAATTTTATTAAACACCTCTTTTGAAACCAGCGGTTCATGTGTGTTTTCAACAATTATCCAATAACTTGGTGATAAAGCAACCCTTTTTTGAGACTTGTAATTCAATTTTGCCTGAACATTTTGAATCATATCACCTGTATACATCCTGTTTTTCAATACTTTATTGATACAACTAACTGTCCAGATATCCCCATTAATTTGTCTTGATGATTTTTTAAGACCTTTGTATTTACTTGGAGTTGGCACACCTTCCTTGTTAAGTCTATCAATAACATTACTTATTTTTTCACCTTTGGAAACCTCATTAAATATTCTTTTAACTATCGATGCTGTTTCGGGATTAGGGACAAGGTGTCCTTTGTCTAATGGGTCACGCATATATCCAAAGCTTGGACTGCTACCAATAAACTTGCCCTTGATTTTTTTATCTTTTAAAATACTTTTTATTTTTTTAGAAGTATCTTTACTTGTCATGTCATTAAATAATGATTTAAAAGGTGCAATATCATTATTGGCACTGTCTAGGAATGTATCAACATTATCAAGAATAGAAATATATCTTACCTTTTTCAATGGAAAGTAGTTTTCTATATAATATCCGCTTTGAATATAGTCTCTTCCTAGCCTCGATAAATCTTTTGTAATGACACAGTTAATTTTACCTTTTTCAATATCATTAAGCATTTTATTAAAAGCAGGTCTATCGAAAGTAGTACCACTATATCCATCATCAACATATTCTTTAGTTAATACAAACCCATTATTTTTAAGATAGGCCATTAAGAGACTGCGTTGATTTTGAACGCTTTCACTTTCTGATTCTCTTTTATGTTCTTTATCTTCATCTTCTTTAGAAAGCCTTATATAAATGCAAGTTTTGTATAAGTGTGCAGGTTCTATTGTGTTATACATTTAACTCCTTTCCGTGTATAACATTGTTTAACAACATTATACACGCATTAAGTAGTAAAATACAACGAATTACATCACATTTTTTTAATTTGAAAAAGAAGCTTTATGTAGTTCTCTATCACTTCATATAAACTTTTCCCATTACTAAAACTTTCTTTAATTTTTAAATTCATTTTATCCCCCTTTTAATATAAGATTATTTATGAGCATAGAAAAAATGCCAGTAAATTGATACTGACATTTTTTCTTGATAATTAAGCTATTGGAATTGTTTTTGTGAGCTTTGCCCCCTCTACTTCTATGTGCTCACTCATCTCTAATACAATATCTGTTTTATTATCTAAAAGTTTAAAACCGATTTCAACCTCTTCAAGCATATCCGCTTTTTATGGTTCGACCAAAGTGATCAAGAGCATCCGAGCCATCTTTAATAAAATTAGCTCTTTCAAGCTCTTTTCCGTTTTGATAAGCTGTGTATTTCAATATAGATGGCGGACAATCTACTTTTCCAAGATTAGAAAAAGAAAAATTGATCACTGCCACATCTCCACCATCCATAGTATCTATGGATGGTCGGGTATCCTTTATATCCACATAATAATTGACAATGTTAGCGGCTGTCTCTATTGCTTTTGTTTCGGTAACCGACACTTCACCGTCTAACTGAATTGTTGTCGTATAAAGATCATCCCCTTGAGGGTTCACCACAAAGTCAGGAGATACTTTGAATTCAATGGCTGTGCCTGTATCTAACAGAACAAAAAACATTTCTGCATTTTCTATTGATTCTCCCGGCTCAATGTCCTCTATATTGGCATTGGTAAAAGGATCACTTTCTATTAGCTGGCCAATATTACTTTTCAAACTGGTTGCTCCCTGAAAAGCTTGGACTTTTAATATGTACTGGCTTGTCGCTTTGTCACTGTTATTTATAAAATCATATGAAATAACAATTACATCTTTTCCGTCTGTTGTTTTTGAAAACCTATATCCGTTCAATTTAAAATCATAGTCCCTTAATGTAATATATTCCTGATTTTTATTGGATGTGGATATCGCGCTTGCACTGGATACCCCTTGATGTAAAGATTCCGGCGATGCCTGATTACTACATCCAGAGGCACAAAATATTATTATCAATGATAATAATATACTCCATGCTTTTTTCACTAAACATTCCTTTCTAAAATTGAATACTATTGTGTTGATATTTATATAGCAGGAGTAAAATTTACATTTTCATCGACTTGACCAAAAACATTATTAATCGTACTTTCTTCCTCATTGATAAACTCCGAAATGCTCATATCATCATTCTTTATAGATAATATCTTATTGTTCCAGTTAGCATATATATTATAATCAACTATTTTCGTATCACCATAAATATCATTTTCACCGATACAAGAACTATATCTTATTGAATATATAGGCTTTCTATTTCTAATAGTTGGTTCATCTTTATATGAAGGAAATTTATTATGATACATTCTTGCCCCTATTGAAACTCCATCACCATCCGTATTTTTATAACTTAATGATTGATCATAAAATAAAGTTATATCTCCTGAAACAAGTTCTAGTTCAATCCTTTTTGAACCGTATGGTTTTTCGGATACAACTTCACCTATACTTCTAATAATTTTTGACACCAATTCATTTTCAAATGAGATCTCAATACGGTCTAACTCTCCATTACCTCTAATAATTCCTATTTCTAGAATCTTATATCCAGACTTATATATAACAAATGGGGTTCTATCACTATGTATAGAATCTTTATTCATCGTTTGATATGCATATATTTTCAAATATTCTTGAATAATATCACTAATCGTTACTTCTTTTTCAGCACTATTATCTAATGATATCCCAAGAAAATTATTCTTATTTAAGTCCTTATAATAATCATTGCCAAGGGTAGCTCCCTTAACCATATAATCAGGTAGTTCATAATATACTCTAACTTCCTCAACTACCTTATCGCCATTAGTTGCCTCAGGAAAAGAATATTCAGGCAATTTTTTCTCATCTTCTGTAAAAAATTCCTTATCCCAATATTTTTCTAAATCAAGATCCAGTTCTGTTTTTTCTTCTGGTTCATGGGATTCAACAACAGATGAATCATATGTATTTTTAGATTCAGATTTACTAGGACTAAAATTGTTTGTTCTTGAACCCCTGCCAAAGCTACACCCTGTGAAAATACCCCCAATTAAAAATATTGCTACACATAAAGCAATACCCCTTTTCCATAATTTCTTGTTGTCCATCTTGTTGCACTCCTTTAAAATTAAGATTTTTCCATATCCAGTCTTCTAATTTCCTCTTGCATTGATATTAGAGTACTATTGATGTGCCTCCATGCTTTATCTCCTGTATCAACTGTCCTTAGTGCTGTTGATTCTCCTGTTGGGTCGTAAATTGAAGCATACACTTTTGTTCTTCCCGCGTCATCAGTCGTATTGTCAGTATAGACGATATAACTATTCTCTGGTTCTTCCAAAGAGAAAGTAAACAAAATGGTACACTTAATTTCTTTGCCGACATCATCAATAACGGTTATAGTGCTCGTGTCATCTTTTATTTTCAACAACCCCTATAAATATTATCTTTGTGTATCAACAGAAAAAGAGAACATCGGATTACATTCAGTACTTACTTATTTTCATTGATAAATTCTTTAGTTTTTACATAGCTAATATTAGTTAACAGCTAGTAAATATTATATTCTAGCACATACAACTTGTCAAGCCGAACTGTTAAAATTATGTAGGGGTGATCGGCTTGAACGAGATTGATAAAAAGCGTTATCTACAAATTGGGTTGAAAATTGCATATTATCGCAAATTGAACGGCCTAACCCAAGAAGAACTTGCCGAACTTACTAATAAAAGCTTGGGTTTTATGGGGCAGATAGAAGCGCCTAATATTACTACGCCTATTTCTTTGGCAACTCTATTTGTTATTGCGGATGCTTTAAAAATACCACCTTATAAACTCTTACAATTTGATGATATAACATAAAACAGCCAAAGGTAAAAATCCTTTGACTGTTTGTTATTTAGTATTCGATTAAATACGGTTATTGCATTACTGGGACTGTTCCTTTTTACTTTCATTATTCATCCTTATCATAATATCCTTTACCATTGCAGAATTCACAAAACACTTGCTTTTCTCCCTTGCAATAATAACATCGTTCTCCTCCTGCCATTTTCCCAATGCCACCACAACGGTTACATTCCTTATACCCGCTACCTTTGCATATCTGACATACTGCCATGACGAACCCTCATTTCTTATTAAAATACGTGTGCAACCTCACGAGTTGGCATTTTGAAAATCAATATATCTGGACAAAAAACTTTCCCTAAGCGGTTTGTTCGCTAGTCTAGCCTCCAATATCTCAATTCTTTTTGTAAGCCTTGGATGACTGGCGGTCAGTTTTTGTATGGCTTTGCGGTTGTCGTTTAAATTCATCTGTTCCAGTAAATATAAAGCATCAGTCAACCCCTCTCCATAACCAAAATATTGAGCATAAGAATCAGCAATGTATTCACGTTTACGACTGTTAAAGGATAATGCAAACTTCATAGTAAAAATAACAACAAACACAAAAGCGTTTAAAATGGTTCTTACAATGGTACATAGAAATTTCAGGGTTTTATATTTTGTCCATGAAGCTATTTTTTCTAACCATCTTATCATAATATCAAAGACAAAGACTAAAATAGAAAACAGGCCATTGCCAATTAGGACATACAGAATTCCAATAGTATCTTTATTTCTGATATGACCGAATTCGTGAGCTAAAACGCCTTTTAATTGATCTTCGGTGAATGTTGCCATAGCTCCCTTAGTTACGGCTATCGTATGCTGACCTAATGCACAGGCATTAATTTCGATCTTATCTATAATTGCTATTTCGATAAACTGGCGTGATTTAAACCCTGTTCTGGTGTAAATCTCATCAAAAATAGGGTTTAAGTATTCTCTTTCACGGTTAGTTTCAACTGATCTAATTCCATTTAAGAATCTAAGAAACATTTCTCCTAAAACAGAAAACACCATCATAAGGCCAAACAGATATATAGCAAGAGCAATAACAAAGCTCCAGAATGTACCACCTAACATCATAGCCGAAAAAACATAATAAGCTATGGAGCATATAAAACAAATGGGATTTTTCTTGTAGAATTCTATCATGAAGATACCCCCCATATTAAAATGGTTTATATACTTTGATTTTAGCGTGGACATGTTCATCTTTGGATAGGTAAATAGCTTCACCTGTCCTTAACGCCTTAATATCATCAGGGTGATAGATAAATTCCCGAACCAGTTTTGCGGAACCCAATCCCGTACCCGCTGAATACTCTTTGTTCTGTTCAATCTGATAGGTAACTTCCATTGTTCTTTTGGTGCCGATAATCTTCGCCCATTGTTCGGATGACTTGGCACTGTTTTGACGCATGATAATGTAATTATTGCAGTTTTCAATGATCTGCTCTTTGAATGCTTCACCGTAAGCATATTCTAAATCGGCTAAACTTTGCGTTGCCACAATACAGGTCACGTTGGCACTGCGGGATTTATTGATTAAATCAATCAGTGTCGGGGAAGCATAAACATTAATCTCATCAAAAATAAAAAAGAGCCTGTGCGCGATATGCCCCACAAACATTTTACTGACCGCTTTTTTCGCGTCTATCAATATAAGCCTGCCTATAAGCGGTGATAGTTCGGGATAGCTAAGCGGATTTAGAACAAACAGTATGATTGATTTTTCCTTTAGAGCTGAATAAATGTCAATGCCATCATCTGCAAAAATAGAGCCAATTTCACTTTCATAGATATTACTAAATCTGGCACTGGCACTTGACGCGATACTGCCACTTGTTTTGATCAGTTCCAGATTGCTTAAATGTTCCTCTTTGCTGATTATCTCTTTTCTAGCAAGATCACCGCTCAACAATTCCATATGATCAGGTGACATATGGTTAACAATATTTTTAAAAGATAAAGTTATCTTTGATAAGGTCAAGAGCTTGATTAAACGCTCTAAATACCTTTCTGTGTTGGCCTTGTAATGCTCCTCGCTCCATTCGGTCATGTTAATAAGCATATCTTTACAGGCCGTGGAATTAGCGTCCCTAAAGGGATTGTAAGCCGATGAATTTTTAGGGTCAGTCATGTTGATGACATATAGCTTTTTATTTCCTTTAAGACGATTCACAATATCGAGAATAGAACCAAAATTTATATCACCTTTGCCATCTACCAGCAACAGGGGATAATTTTTATCAATGGCACTTTTTATATAGTTGGACAAGGCTACGGTTTTACCACTCCCAGTTGTGCCACAACAAAAAATATGTTTTGCCTGGTCATCTGTGAAAACTGGCGTAATCCCTGACTTATATCCGATCAGCGTTTTATAGGATATATTCCCTGGTGCTTGATAACTGCCATATCCGTCCAGTGTGTCCACCGCCTCATTCAATGTTTTAAGCTTCACTTTTTTTGACAACATTAAATGCATGATATAAATAAAAATGAATGTCATCCCAAAGCATAGAAAAGGGATAAACATTCTAAACGTCTTTGGTATAGTCACATATCACCTCCCATTTAACAATCGTAATGTTAGGGTATTTCTTGGCAAAGTCTTCCAACCACTTTTTTACCCTATGACTATTGCTTCCCAGAATGAAATATTGACTATTATATTTTACATAGTTATCTTTAACATTTTTCTCTAGGCGGTCTTTGGCCTTCTCTGAAAATTCCACCTCTACACAATTCAGCTTACCGCGATGTTTGAATAGAAAATCCGGTGCATGACCGCGGGTAACAAAACCTTGTTCATGACGGAACTCCTTTTCACTGATCACATCCTTACTTTTAAGCTTATATTTATCTTTAAAGTATAAATAAGTATCTACAACGGCAATATCATGATCAATCTGATCTAGGCGAATTTGACTGATTGAAACATCCAACCCTAGCTTGCGTTTGGTAAACGGCGTAATTTGATAAATTCCAGCGACACCATAGACATATCGCTTTCGCTTTAAATAACCGTTATCGACTAACTTTTTTAGTCTCGCGTCGGTCGTTCTGGTTCCTGTAAAGCCACCAATTTTTTTAATCTGTCGGCCAAGACAGCCCCGCCATCTGGCTATTTCTCTTAGAATGATGTCGTCACGTTCTGTCAGAATAACTTTTACCACCCCCTTTACATATCGGTAATAACAAGATATGAGGATAAAAACATAAAAATAACGGCGAAGCCAAAAAGGGAGCCGGAGGAACAGCTGGCCATCAGAGGTCAAGGGGAAGATGGTTCATTATGGGTATCCCCTTGTCGTTTCTTTTGGTTCTTTTCTTTAGGATGAAATCCGGGCGAACAAAGAAAAGAACACCCCCTAAACCCTACCTAACTAACACCACACTCACACACTACTACATCACACAATATGATCTAGATATTATTAATATACAATTGATCTGTAATAGATGTAGAAAGAGGGAGGTCTCGGGTTTTCTAAAGCCGAGACCTCCCTCTTTCCTATGAAGACAATTGTTGTAATATCAAGCATTTGTGGGATGTTTTATTAGTGGTTTGTGGGTTCATGGTGTCCTCTTCTTAATTAAGAGTAGGGTTTAGAGGGGGGGGATTTATAATCCATCTTGCTAAAACACTAACAATATGCTAAAATTTTACTCAGGTTATTAAAAATAAATGATAGGAACATTGTAAAATGAGTACGTTTATTTTTATTGCAACTTCATGGGGAGCTACCCATGGGGGAATCAATTCTTTTAATCACAATTTGTGCATTGCCCTATCTCAAAAATATATAGGGCATGAAATTATTTGCTTAACCGACGATATTGATTCTTCGGATATAAAAGAATATTCCAAAATACGTATTTCATTAAAATCTTTAAAAAAAGATAAATTTCATAATATCGAAACAATTATGGATTTATTAAAAAATGAAATTCAAGATTCCAAAGAAGTATATTGGATTGGTCATGATATATATACAGGAAAAACAGCAGTAAAATGCTCTAAAGCCTGCAAGAAAATATACAACAATAAAAATACTAAGAGTATTGTTTTCCACCATATGGACTATAGTGATTATTATACTAGCAAATCAAAAAATATTGAAAATTCAGAGGAAAAACAAAAACTACAAGCTGAGATAATAACCTCATCAGATATTGTAGTTGCAATTGGACCTACGTTAAAAGCGTCTGCCATATCAAAAATCGATAAAAATAAAAAGGATGATGAAATAGTTTTTGAATTAATTCCCGGCATAACTGAAGATTTACCTGAGGTTACAAATCCTAAAAATCGTGCGGTCATCATTGGAAGAATAGATGATGATTTAAAACAAGCACGGTTAACGGCTGCTGCTTTTGGACAAGCATTAAAAGCACTAAAAGATGTGTCAGAATTGCAAAACACAAAATTACATATTGTAGGCTATGCGAATCCAACAAAGGAAGATTATAAGGAAATAGATTCATTTGTATCTCAATATTCTGGCAAAAGCGATAATGTAGAAATTATACCATTTATAAATAGTCATAAAGAAGTATTAAAATATATAGCGGAAAGTAAGCTGTGTATCGTGCCATCTCTTTATGAAGGATTTTCCCTAGTCGGATGCGAATCAATAGCTACTGCTACTCCGTTAATATTGACAAAGCGCTCTGGATTGTATGAAATGCTTAAAAACCTAGGGTTAGATTTATACATAACAAACATAAAATTTAATCACATTGTAAAAGAAAAAGTTAATGATAAATTAGATTTAGATGACCTCAATAATTTATCAGACAAGATAAAAGAAGTATTAGAAGGTTATAAATCACACAAACGGCAAAGTGAATCATTACATAAGGAATTAAAAAAATTTACATGGGATGAAACTGCGAAAAACTTTATAAGAATTATAAATCCTAATATTCAGAATTCTGTTTTTAAACATAATAATAATGATATAAGCGAAAATACAGAAAAAAATATAAATTTACAAACATATAACTTTAATATAAGCCATACTTCTTTAATTGACAATTATTTTTTCGATTTCTTTTTATTGCTCTTCCAAAAATATTTAATTTCTAATAACTCCCATGAAAATATTAGATGTATCATTGTACTGTTTGATGAAGATGATACTCGCCATACATGGTTTGACTCAAGTAAAAAAGTAAATATTAATCGTCAACCCAAACCTAAAAATTTTGGAATTGTTGGAAATGTAAGTATTTCAGGTAATTCAATATTTCATGACTTTAAAAGGAATAAAAGTTATCGAAAAGGGTTTTCTGGTGTAGAAGTATTTAGCCCTCAAATAGATACTGGCAAAGCAGATTGCCATGCCATATTGGCTTCACCAATTTTTAGAAACCGGGAAATGATAGGAGCAATAACATTTGATTTTTTATCTAATCAAAATGCAACTGTATTAGAAAATTATTATAAATTACGTAGTCAATCCAAACAACAAGAATTTATTAATGAATTATTGGATATAGCTTCTTATGTTAGCAGTTTTTTTTCGAGTTATTTAACTTTACTTTCTGATGATGAATTCCTATCTATTACTTGAAGATAAATTTAGAAATGATATAATTAATATTGGAGAGTGAAGAAATGGGAAATTATATTAATAAACGAGAATTAGTATCATTTGATGGTTTATGTACATTTAACTGCAAACATTGTTATACATATGAATTACCACAAAACAAACCGCGATCTGTGCGACAAATTGTTGATAGCCTGGCTGGGAAAAATTTTGACATTGTTTATGTTTCTCAAAAACGTGAAAATTTCATTGTACCAGAAGAAGGAATTGAATTATGTGAGACATTGTTCGAGAAATATAATTGCAATATTATTGCTATTACAAGAAATGTTTTTAATGAAAAGGAATTAGAAAGACTTTCAAAATTAAATAAAAAAATGAGGAAAAACAAAAAATATTTATTTCTAGCCGTTTCAATTCCAGCACTAGAGTCATACTCTAAAACTGAAGATTGTAATATTATTCCAACTCCTAAAAAGAGAATTGAGTTTTTAAAGAAATTGTATGATTTAGATATTTTTAGCATTCTTACAATTCGTCCGCTATATCCAAATAAAATAATTCCGATAAGTGAAGCTCTGGAAATAATTAATCTTTGTGAAAATAAAATATCATGTGTACTTTCAAGCGGATTAGCAACAAATGAACATATTCTTAATAGAATAGGTTTATTAGAAAATGATTTTAATTATATTGAAGGCCAATCATCCGAATATCTTGTTGACTCTGGTTCAGATGTCAATTATACAGATGTAATTAAAGAAATCAAAGAAATCAAAGAAAAATGCAAAGAAAAGAACATACCATTTTTTGAACATAGTATGCCTGCTATAAATTATATTATTGAAAATATGTTAATAAAAGTATAATAAAAATTTTTACATATCGGACACCCCCACTTTCATAAAGCTTACTAAGAAGCTTTGAAAGCGGTGATTGCATGGCGAGTGAAAACAAAATAAAATTGGTGGTACTCAACCCACCAACAAAAGAACATATCGAACAAAAATTAAAAGAACTATCTGAATTTTTATCAAAAGAGCTGTCAAAGACACCTGATAAAAATTAGATGGTTCTTTCTTTATGTATCCATAAAAAATCATACCTGTTGCACTACGGCCCTCCGTATTGCGTAGCCACGATTTGCGCAAACATGGGGTTTGGATTTTTGATTTTTACCGGATACTGTAATTTTTTTTCATAACTCCACATATTCTATTTAATCCTCCCTGTCATAATCCCAGGGCCAGGGATTCTCCAGCCACTTTACCGGCATACCCTCACCCCGTATGGTTAACGGACCATACTCTTCTTCATAGGCCTTTTTCAGTTCCGCATATCTCATTTCATGCTTCTTAAAGAGGGCTATCGCTTCCTTATCAAAGGGATGTGTATCCAAATACATATGCATTTCCCAAAGTGCAAACTGCGCCGCAGACAGCATGCGCATTAATTTGGCACGTTCATTCATATTAATAGCCTCCCCTTCCCAGAAACGGCTTATTTAATTCCGGAAACATGGTGCCAGTATCCAGCCCTTGCTCATCGTCATATACCTTATTCATGTTTTGATACGGTATATATGCCATAGCCACCACAGGATTTTCCGGCAAGGGAGACATTCTTTCGGGCATCATTTTGGGTTCCATCGGCGGTTCCGCACTTCCCTCCGGATTCATCATTAAAAAGGGATTGATAAATTCATATATCTCTTCCATAATTCACATCAGTCCTTTGTCCGTAATAGGAGTTTTCAGTAAAAAATATTCTTTGGTTGCGTTTAGATTATTTTCTTACATAGGATTACTCCAATAATAGGATATGCCATTGTCCCGTTGTTGGTGAAAATCGTACAACTATGGAGTTCTCCTAAACGGCTGTACCTTGGCAAAGAAAACCCCCATTTTCTTCAAAGAATGGAATGCTTTACTTTTGTTCGGATCACGTATATAATAGAAGAAAATTCTACCTTACTTAGGCTTAGGAGGGTGTTATGAGGCTCGAAATTAATCATATCTGCAAAAGCTATGGTGATAATCAGGTTTTACGTGACATTTCTTATCAAGCACACAGCGGGAGTGCCTTTGGATTATTGGGCCGCAATGGCGCTGGTAAAACTACCTCCATCCGTATTATTATGGGCGTGTTCCCCCCGGATTCGGGCAGCGTTACCGTCGATGGGCAGCCCATTTCCAAGGCCAATGTCACTTTCGGATATTTACCCGAAGAGAGAGGCCTTTACCCCAAAAAAACCATCAAGGAACAACTTCTGTATATTGGCGAACTCAAAGGCCTATCCTCCAGGCAGGCAGATCAAAATGCCAAAGAATGGATGTCTCGCATGGAGTTGGGGGCCGCCTATGTGAAAAGGCTGGATACCCTCTCCAAAGGCAACCAGCAAAAAGTACAACTCATTGCCGCGCTCATACATAATCCGGACATCGTCATTTTGGATGAACCCTTTTCGGGCATGGACCCCGTTAACGCACAGCTATTCAAGAACATATTTCAGGATTTGATTAAACAGGGTAAAACTATTTTGTTTTCCAGCCATCAAATGTCGTATGTAGAGGAGTTTTGTGAAAACCTCGCCATCATTAATCATGGCAAAATTGTACTGAACGGCAATTTACGACAAATCAAGCGCAGCTATGACCGCACCCGCATCCTGCTGCATTTCGATGGACAAAATGAAAAGCAGCCCGATGTCTGGAAAAACCATCTGCAGGATTTGGATATCATCGAAGCCATTACGCCTCAGCCAGCAGGCGTTGTTGTGAAGCTCAAACACAGCAACGATAAAGATCTTTTATTCCATACATTAGCATCCCGCAATATAGGTGTAGAACGCTTTGAAGTCATGGAACCCACACTGGAAGATATTTTTGTGGAGAAAGCGGGGGATGTGCAATGAAGCAGTTTACAACCGTTTTGAAGTTCGAATATTTAAGTTATTTGAAGAATAAAACCTTCCGGATTATTACCGTCCTTGCTGTGCTCCTGATTGCTGTAGCCCTCTCCTTCCCCTCTATCACCCAGCTTTTCAAGACCGGACAAGAAAATTCCCAAAGCAAGGATCCGAGTAGCTTGAAACAGGTGATGATTGTAGATCAGACAGGTTACTACTCGGATGCGGCGCTCTACACACAAGGCACCCTAAGCGATTACCATTTTGCAATCGAACCGGAACAAAATTTGGACAGCTTGAAAGAAAAAATCAAAAATGGTGATCTCTTCGCTGCCCTGATCATTGATACACCCTTGCACGCGAACTATTATCAAAAACAGATTCTGGTGCCGGACCTGCAATTGCAATTAGCGGATCTATTAAAGAACGCCTATTCTACCCAAAAAATGACGGCTTATGGGCTCACGGAATCCGAGGTCATGCAAGTGATACAAGTGCCGGTTCTAGACGCCCAGGAAGTTGGCAAGGGATTTGAACAAACTTATTTTTATACCTACATCCTGCTGTTTCTTTTATATGTCTCCATGATGATGTATGGCCAACTGGTGGCCACATCTGTCGCTACGGAGAAAAGCTCCCGGGCTATGGAACTGCTCATTACTTCGGCTAAACCTCTGAATCTGATGTTTGGCAAGATCATTGGCTCCGGTTTGGCCGGACTCACGCAGATGGCCGTTTTCATCCTTACGGCAGCAGGATTCTACCAGCTCAACGCGGAAAGCTGGGCCGATAATGCGATTGTGCAATCCATTTTCAATGTACCTACCAATATTTTACTTTTCAGTCTTATTTGCTATATCTTGGGCTATTTCCTCTATGCTTTTATGTTCGGAGCCCTAGGCTCCCTAGCCAGTCGGGTGGAAGATATCAATACCACCTCCATGCCCTTGATCCTCTTCTTTATGGTAGGTTTTTTCATTTCTTTTATGGGGCTGCTCCATCCCACCGCCCTGACAACCGTGGCATCCTTTATCCCCTTCTTCGCACCCATGGTAATGTTTGCGCGCATCAGTATGGAGGATGTCCCCCTCTGGCAAATTACGATTTCCCTGCTTGGCACACTGCTCACTTCAATCTTATGTGGTTGGTTGGGCGCAAAAATTTACCGCATCGGTATCCTGCTTTACGGAAACCCTCCGAAACTTGGGGAGCTTGTCAAGGCAATGCGTAACGAGAAAAAATATTGATGAACCGCAAAGGGCTGGAAGCGCTGTGAATGGCGCTTCCAGCCTTTTTTCTTTCGATATCACCTATGGTTGTAAAGCATTTATACTTTACGAGTTTTCCCGTTATATTTCTGCTCTTTTGTGCTTTTTTTACACTACAGCCAGCACTTACTGCACCACTTCCCGCGGCAGAGGCCGCGCGGTACGGTTCAGGCTTCATGGAACGACCCAGAGGGAAGGCAAAGCGGCATGAGCAGATCGCGCACGAAGGTTCCGGCGTGTTCGCTACGAGGGAATCAAACCCAAAATGCCGCGCCACGCTTCTCGCAAGTCTCGCACATCTGATGTCCCGGCGCAGCCAATTCAACTTGCAATCTTCAACATGTGTGTAAACCACGAAAAAATGCTTGTAATTCTAGCAGAGTTGATTTATAATAGATTCCGTGCCACGCTGGAGAGACCCAAAATCATAGCTATGCGTAAGAACAGGTGGATTTTATTTCCAAACCGATTCGGCCTCTCTCTTTTGAAAGTGACACCGATAATCTAAAATTGCATATCGGGGTGTGGCGAAGTTTGGTATCGCGCTTGGTTCGGGACCAAGAGGCCTCGGGTTCGAATCCCGACACTCCGACCAGAATTTGTAGAAACCTGTCGAAAAAGCTGAAATTACTTTTTCGACAGGTTTTTGCTATAATGAATATATTAGTTAGAAAGACAGGCGAATAATTAATGAAAAATCAGAAAATGAAAATGATATTACACTGGCTTATTTGCACGATAATTTCTTTCGTATCTATTTACATTCTAGTTTTTTTAGGTGGTTGGAGACTTATTGAATCAGGCGATCCAATTTTATTAGAAATCGCCGTTTCAATATTGGTTGGTTTTATTGTATGGATTATTTTTGAATTTTCAAGGTATTACGAATCTAAACTTAAGGAGTTGGAAACTCGTATTAAAGAATTGGAAAATAACAAAATGTGAAACTTTTTATAAGAAACATTTACGAGGGTTCAAAGTCTGACACCGAAAAGCCAAAAATATCTTTTTTATAGCCCATAGCCACAGAAATACCGCATAGCCATTGGGTTATGCGGTATTTTTATTTTGTCTTTCCTTCCCAAATCGCTGCCGCTTGGTGTTTATTTGGTGTTTATCGGTGCAATGCAAAAAATGTACGTACGCGGCTTTCTTTTCCATCTCATCCAGGAAAGTTTGGCGCCGTATCCTGATACTAGACAAAAACGCCACCGAAGTGACGTTCTTGTAATCGCTGAAAATCGAAATTGCGCCATTTACCAAGGCTACTCTTCCCGCTTTTTCTTGTTCTTAATTAACACAAGAATTCCAATTGCCACAAATATAAGCGGAACCAAGCCCACAACGCAGAGGGTCAATACGGTTTCCCCCACCGCAGAAAGATCCAGCGCCCTGCTTTGCAGGGTTTTGGTATCCAGAAAAGCGGTATCGTATTCGCGCCCCGAAATATAGTCGGTCAAATTGAGGAAAAACGGCAGGTTGTTATACTGCGCATTATCCAGGCATTCCTTGTCAAAAGCCCTTTCAGAGCCGATTAATGCAATATGTCCCTCATCCCCGGTTTGGAAGCCCATAAGGTCGGTGCCATAATAGGACGAAAGCAGAGCGGTATAATAAGGGCCGTTTTCGGTATCCTCAATTGCATAATCCTCAGGCTTATCATAAAACGGATAGCCAATCTCGGACTTATCGCTGGATTGAAGAAGGCCAAAAAGAGAGTAAGCATATTCGTTACTCACCACCAAGGGTCGGCTGTACGGAATCGCAACAGGCAAATCCGTGTTCAGGAGCCTGGAGTAAAAATCACTTACCACATGCGCGGATTCAAAGAAATAACCATCTTGCCCCTTAAGAATATAGGAAGAATCCTTTTCGCAAACATTGCCCTTGATAACCTTCATCCCCCATGACCGCATCAGGGCATCAAGATTCGGCAATTCCTCCGCCGTTTCGGAATTGGCCACATAAAAAATGGAACTTCCATAATATCCTTCATTCAACATGTGAGCCGAAATCTTATCCATGCTTTCTTGCTGAAAATCGATGGAAGGCGCAAAAATCACCAGCAGCGTAGCATCCGGGTCAACATCCCGATACGTGATATCAATCATATTGACGTCATATCCGTTTTCCGTAAGCATATCCGCAAAATTCTTATAGTTTTCATGTTCCGTGCCATTTAACAGGAAATCAACTTTTATATTGGCTTGGTTGTTTACATATGCAATAGCGGAGGTAATCACACTTTCCGCTTTGGATGCTTTAATGGAAAAGGTGGAGGATTGTGCATCCTCATAGGATAGCTCAAACAAATCCCTTTGCGTAATAATACGATATTTATCTCCTTTTTCAACAATGATATTGCCTTCCTTGATGACCCTGTAGGCGTGATATTTATGGATAAAATCAGGATTTTTTTGGAGATCTACGTAATTGACCGTTACGTGGGATGAATTTCTCGCGTACTGCCTCATCAACGCATTGGCCTGATAAAAGTACGCGCTGTATTGCATCTGATGCACATAGCTTTCCTCTTCCTCAAGGATTGTGATGGTAATATCCCCCTCCAGTGTTTTCAGAACCTCCTTGGACTCCTTGGCAAGCGAATAGATTTGATACTGTGAAAGGTCCGCCCGTACCGGCAGGAAAGCGTACGTAAGAATGCACAGGGCGAGTGCTGACAGGGCTACCGCCACCGTTGCGCCACTGTTTGTTTTTTGGCTGTGAACCTTGCTGAAACGCGAGGTTTTTTTATTTTGGCCGCCGTCGTCTACTTGTCTCTTTGCCAACGATCTTACCGTCAGCCACAGAAAAAAAAGCAATACGCATAAGAAAAACACGACGTCAGATATATATACAAGCCCCCTTGTAAAATGTCCGTATCTCGTCTCAAAGGAGCAAAACCGCAGGATGTCTTTTAAAAAACTGACCGGGATAAATGAGGCAAACACATCCAGGAAAAATATAATCGCGCCAACAACTATGCCGGTTATGACCGAAGCAACATAGTTGGGGATCACATAGGCAATATATAACTGAATCGATATGATGGCTCCCGCCAATAGAAAGAGTCCGATGAGGCTGGAAAGAAAAATTCCAAGCGGTATCGTGGAGGCGACAGCCAATATAATCGCATATAATACAAGAATCAGCGCACCAAAAAGAAATAATACAAAAGTCGAACCAAATTTTGAAAGCACTTCCCCCAAAGCACTGTCTGTCTCATGTTGCTTTTGTTGTTTCCATACTAGCGGCACAAAAAAAGGGAAGATGGCAAGGGTCAGTAAAAACATGTAGCTAAATACGCCCGAAACCGTAGAGATGGCTGTTTTAATCGCCGAGGTATAAAGCGCATATCCTGATACTAGATAAAACAATGCTAAAAATATGTAGCCATATATAGTAGAGAAATACCCTAAGAGATTATTTTTTGTTTTCTTCTTCATTTTTCGGCTCCTTTCGGATTTTTCAGATTACGCCATATTGGCACACGGTGCATGCGATACAGGCCGCAGGCGATGTGCCACGCCGGAACAGCCCCAGCACAGCCACGCTAGCCGCGTTGGCCGGGCAAACGAAAAGGATCATTCCCCAGCACAAGCAAGGGGGCGTCTTGGCTCAAAGTCGCCGCCGGCCATAAAATCCGCTTTGCATGCTCGCAGATGAACGGCCGGCGGCTGTCTTCATGATATCATGACTTAAGGAAACATATCAACACGAAATTTAAAGGAGACTGCCACAACTACAGGAGAAAAAGAAGCGCGTACAAAGCCTTAGACAATATGGATGACTGCAATAAATGTTTTGTCGGTATAAACCTTATCGCTGCCCGCAGCAGCAAATTTATAGGCTTTACCAATACCCTTGGAACCAAATTTCATGGTATAGACCCATGTGATCGTTCCGTTGGCATTCTGTGTTTTGGTGACCAGCGTCATACCCATCTTGGAGCCGTTTTCATTTGTCGCCATCAGAGACTTCGCGCCCAGATTTGTGATGATGGTGGTCGTGACATCCTCATTTACAGCTGCAACCACTTTGCTGAAGGTAACGCTGTTAACCGCGGCCTCCTGATCCACCACATCAAGCACCAGAGAAGCGCCGCTATCGATCCAGCCACTGAGTTTTCCGTTGATGAGTGTCTTGACCTGAATGGAAATCTTTCTGCCAAGACCCGGGGTGCCAATGGCGGTGGTAACGGTCCAAATCAGCTTTTTGCCGACCTGCTTGGGCATGATACCGGTAATGCCGATGGTCTTTCCGCTTTCGTTAAGCAGATTCAGTCCGATGGCGTTCAGATCGGTAGTAACCGTAAACTGGAACGGAATGTTCGTGTATACCGTTTCGGGACCGGCAACTTCAATCTTGCTGTAGGGACTCGCAACCGGATCGACATCCAGTTTATTTTCCAACCGGATATCTCTGGAGGAAGCGCCGACCAAAACGTCACGCTTGCCGGGCGCAAGAACCCACTTGTCGTATACGGTTCCTGCACCGTTGGCTGTTTTGCGGGCATCCCAATAGCATAGTGCGCGGGCTTCCACCTTAACGGTGACCGTCTTGCTTGCGCCGGGGGCAAGATTTTCGATTCTGTCAAAGGCGGCAAGCTGTTTCTTCGCCATCTGAGGACCTGCAACACTCGGGAAAATGTAGCTGGACCAGTCCGCCGGGCGATTATTCTGCATGAGATAGTTTGTCGCACTCGGGAAGTTCGCGTCGCTCCAATTCAGAGCGTCCGGGCTGTATACGCCGTTGGGAATGGTGGCTGCGCCGAGATACACCTCAGCAACTTCGGAACCCACAGTGGTACCGGTATTCTTGACGGTGAAGGTTACATCATAGCCATAGCCGTATTGCGGGTTCACGGACTTCTTAATCTGGAGACCGGAGTATTCGAACTTGGCATAGGAAAGACCAAAGCCGAATGCAAACTGAGGCTCGATATCCTTCGCATCGTACCAACGATAGCCGGAGAAGATCCCCTCTTTGTACTTGTTGTTGGTGTACATATCCGCGTAGTTCGGGTTGGAGGCATTCAGTACGCCCATCTGGGTATCGCTGGCGTTTTTCGGCCATGTTACTGCGGTTTTACCGCTGGGATTGGTAACGCCGGACAAGATATTTGCCATGGCTCTGCCGCCCGTCTGGCCCGGGAGCCACATGCAAAGGATCGCGTCGGCCTTGTCAATCCAGTCGCTGACAACAAGAGGCATAGCGGTCGTGAGAACCACAACGGTCTTTTTGCCGGCAGCTTTCGCGGCGTTGAGTACATCCATCATCAGGCTCTTCTGGGCTGCATCCAGATCCAGGTTGGTGGCCGGGGCCAGGCTGTACGGGCAGTATACGACCGTATCGGCGGTGGAGGCTGCTGCGACAGCGGCATCGAGATTCGCCTGCGCATCGCCGGGTTTCTGCCACGTGATATTGGCCTGGCAGTCTCTGAGGGCCTGTGTCGCTCTTACCGTAAAGGTAACTCTGTAAAGCGTATCCTGAACAAGGTTTACATTGGTTCCGGCAGGAACGTTCATGCCAGAGTTTGTACGCACAACACCCGTGGTCGCCCAAAGGGTTGTCATACCGCTGCTGATGTTTGTGTTTGCACCGTCAATGGTGATGGTGCAGTTCCCGGTAAGCGCGCCGCCCATACCTGTCAGGCGGAGCGTGTACTGGCCGGTAGTGGGCGCCTTGAGATATGTGGTAACCGTGTAGGTCGAGCCGTTCGGGAAGGCTCTGCCGCCCGCGGCATTAAAGTAAGATCTGGCGTTTGTGCTGTAGTTTAGGTCGGGGTCGATGACGTCTACCGTCTCGCCTTTTTCGTTTGTGCCGGTACGCACAACACCGTTGGTGGTTCCGGCTGCATCCGTAAAGAGATACTGGGCAGGGATATTCGCACCGATGGTATCAATGCCGACATAAGAGTTAATATTATTGGCGGTTAAAATCTTGGGCAGTTCTTCGCCGACACTGGTCATTGCCGGCAGCCAGCCAAAGGAACATTCGCTGTGGTGGCTCATAACAAGATTCTTTGTCGTCAATCCGATAAGTGCAATGGAGCCGTCACTCGCTTTGAGCGGGAGCGCGCCGGCATTGTTCTTCAGCAGGACAGCGCCCTTTTCGGCCGATTCCAGCGCCACTTTATCTGCTGCTGTCAGCAAATCAATGCGGGCTTGTCCCTGGGGAGGATCCGGCATTTCGATGGACGCGGCAGCCTGCGCTGCGGCTGTGGGATTTTTGCCGGGGACGTCTCTGGTGGAGTCCTGGGCAATATATTTTTCACCGTTCGGGCCTTCATACTGGGCAAATTGGCAGAGGCCCAGGTAACCGATCTCGCCGAGAGCCGTCAGATAATGGCGTGCGATATCTTCCATTTGCGACCATTTCATCAAACCGCTGGAGATCGCCGTGTCTATCGCCGTCGCTGAGTTACGGCTGATAGAAGGCATTTCAAGGTCTGTGCCCAGGAACGCCGAGTTCGTTTGGTTCCCCATTGCCCAATCCGTCATAAACACGCCGTCGAAGCCCCACCATTCACGCGCCACTTTGTACTGGATGTACATATTGGCCGAAGCGTAAATGTCGTTGATGACGTTGTAGGAGGACATGATGGCGGAAGCGTTGCCTTCCTTGACAGGCTTTTCAAATCCAGAAAGATAAAGCTCATGCATCGTCTGCTCGTCAATTCTTGTCACCGCTGTCGAGCCGCCGGAGTATACGGCGAAATGCTTGAGCGTAGCCATAACGTTATTTTCCTGCAAAGCTTTGGTTTCCTGCACGCCAATTTCACCGGTCAGGTACCAGTCCTCACCGAGGGTATCTCTGGAACGCTGATAGAACGGATAACGGACGTTGTCATACTGCGTGCCGAGCTGCACGTTACCGGCGATGCTCTTATTCATGGCAGCGTTCATCGCGCCAAATTTGTAAGCCGTTTCTCTGCTCCAGGTACTGACAAGGCCTTCTTCACTGATCGGCTTCGTCGTTTCATTCCCGGACTGCGAGATCACGCCTTGCGGGCCGTCATACATACGGAGAACCGGTACGCCGAGGCGTCCCAGGCCGGCATGGTAGCCCGTGCCGTAGCCTTTGCGGCTGCTGCCAGCGGAAGCGCCACCCGCAAATCTGTAAAATTCATCTGTTTTCATGGTGCGGATGATCGCTTCAACAACTTCTGAAATTTGTTCTTCTGTCATATCCACTATCTTTTCTTTCGGATATGTATCGGGATATGTCGTGTAGTCGCCGTTTTGGTCGCCATAAGCAGCGGAAACCGACATTGGAGCCGCAACACTGATTGCCGTTAAAAGCATCACCAATGCTAGCAGTGTTGACAAAAGCTTCCTCGTGTTTCTTTTCACAACTTTCATCTCCTAATCATTTTTTACCAGCGTTTAGAATTTCCCTTAACTTTCCCTGCACCTTAGACTTTCATCTGCTTTTCCATTTTCTTTTTCTTCTTTCCTTTGTCTGTTCCTCCTTAAATTTACATATTTTCGTTTCCCTAAAGGCCCCTGAGGGCGATATCAATCGGTATGGCTTCAAGCTATATTCATCAAAAAATATACAATCCGCCATACGGATCTAGTATAATTCACACAACACAATAGGGTCAACTTTCAGTTTTTTGTAGAGAATATGCTATTAATAGCATGTAATTATCGAATATTAGAAAATAAAAATTGTCATTGGAACAAATTGTATGTTTTCGGCAGAAAACGATAGTTCTGATTAGAATAATAAAAAATGATATATCACTTTTTCAATAGATTTTCTACTCTTCCAATAACTAATTACGTTGTTTTTTTTCCTGGGAATGATATAATGGTTCTGAGGTGGGAATTTTGAGGAAAATACATCTATTTTACAAGAATAAAGGTTTCTATTTTTTACTTTTAACTTTTTTCCTTATCACCGCGGCCAGTATCGGCACCCTTATGCTGCAAGAACAATCTAGCAACCAAGAAATTGATGCCATGATCTATAATTCCCAGATGGATATTAGTGAAAAAATTGGTGAGACGGTGCAGATACCGATTGTAGCATACGAACAGGCTGCCAGAGTGCTGGTCGCCTCCGAGGAACTACAACAAATTTCCCGAATGCAGGTCCGTGATATCGCATATAGCGATTTGGAAACCCTGGCCAAAACCCTGGACCAGACTTTTCCCATTAAACAGCACACCGGCATTTTATATTTTGAAAGAAGCAACTTCACGGTTGATAACCACAATAAAATTTACAGCTCGCCATACGATGCCCTTGCTGCATCCGGTATCACGGATGCAATTTGGGACAATCTCGTCCGCCCGGATGAGACGTTTTTTGCCACGATCACCACGATTGAAGAAACCGGTAGGCAATATTTGATTGCCGCCAGCAAAATTTACAACCAGACTTATTTGGTTTTTATTCTCCCTAAGGATATGTTGAATATCATGCTCGCGGGAACCGTTCCGAATGATGAAACAACCGTTGTCATCGCGGCGGAGAACAATCATGCCATTGTATCCCCCAAGACCAGTGAGCTGTCTTTTGGAAACATTCTCAGCGAGGAAGAAATCAATGCATTATCTACCCAGGGAACTATAAAAATCAAGCAAAAGGAGTATAACGTTCTTCTGATGAAGGACAACAACACGAAACTGAGAGTATTTACACTTTTCCCTGCATCGGAACCGCATGCCGGCATGCTTTCCGGCGCCGGACTGATTATAGCGCTCTTGGCATCGCTGCTGGTTACATATATGTTATCCCTGCTAATCTACCGCTATTTTAGAAGGTCGAAAGAATTTGACACGATCACAGAGGCAAAATACAAACAACTCGAGCAGCGCCATACCACGCTTTTTCAAGAAAATCAAGAAACCCTGATGGAGTTGACAGTTAAAAACACCCTGCTTCGTAACAGTATACTATTCAATTTAATAAACGGCGGCAAGGTGACGCCGGGACTCAAGCACACGTTGGCTTCCCTTGGATTTGATTTGGAAAAAAAGCTTTATGCGGTGATCTCCATAGATACAACGGGCGACATTACAGGATTATACAACCCACAGGCAGAAGGCGAAAACGAGGATTTCAGTGACGGGATATCGGATTTTCGCAGCGCCTGTGAAGGCATTGCGTCCGAAAAGGGCTTCTCCCTATTTATACTGGATAATTTTAGTTATTTACTCGGATTTGTTCTTGTAGATAATTCGGAAAATGAGGAACAAAGCAAGGAAAAAGTGGCACAGTTCACACAGACGCTAAACAACCAGTATGACCTTGACTTAATCGTTACGGCAAGCCATTTTTATTCGGAATTAGATTCTATGAAATGGGCCTATGTAGAGGCCGTAAACAGGAGCCCTATCGCGACTGAATTGCGAGAATATTCGCCCACATATTTAGCGCCACAAAAATTTGAGCCTCAAGACAGCACCTTTCAATTCTTGGATGCCTGCCACAGTCTGGTGCAATATCTTAAAAACAACAAAATAGATATGGCATTCAGTATTGTACAAAACCTTATTGACAATCTGCCTGCGCAAGTGGGGGAAGATATGCAAAAGTACAACATGAGAATATTCTATATGCTGTATTCCATTTTGTTTTCACTTGCCGGCAGTCATTCCCCGGCATCCGCTAACCTGATGAATATTATTCATACCTTTTCCTTAAATCCCGGTAAGGAAAAAGTGACAGCCGTATATGAAGATTTGAAGGAAGTCATGGTGTCTATGCACCGCACAGGCTCCGCCAAGCCCGCGGAACCCAAAAATAAGATTGAAGAATTATACGCGTATATTAACAACAATTATCAGAATCCCAATCTGTCGTCTGCAATGATTGCTGAGTTTTTTGGCATGAGCGCGCCCGCCCTTACCGCATTGTTTAAACGCGAAACCGGTGCGGGCATCCTGGATTATATCCACATGGTAAGGCTGAACTATGCAAAGCAGCTGATCAACGAGACAAGCATCACCATTCATGATGTTGCCACAAAGGTCGGCTATGGCAATTTCCTGACGATGCACCGCGCATTCAAACGCTATGAAGGCGTCACGCCCGGTTCTTTCCGAAAAGCCGAAGGCTAAGGGCATCCCTGTGACGGTGCGCGTGTCCCCTCATTGAGCATGCAGCAAAGTCCATATAAAGCAGGGCCCCGCACCCATAGCGGAACCCCTGCATTCCATCCACCCGTGGGGATAGATTTCAAATTTCGCACAAATCGAATCACATACAAAAATGCGAAAAATAGCGCTGGTAGAATTATGCTGAGCAATCGATTAAAAACGGAAAGCTCCCGATATAGGAGTTTTCCGTTTTTAATCGTCCGGATTGCACTTCGTCGTACCGTCCCCTTGCCTCTCCTTATACGCTTCGAGAAAAGCTTGCGTACTACTCTCTAATAAGATAATGATCATTCTGGCAATTTCCTCTGCCGATACTTTTTCATGATCACTCAGCCACTTTTTAATAATGCTAAGGAAGCACCCGGCAGAAAATGTATGCAGATACTCCGCTTCCCGCCTGCTCATTCTTACCGGTTCACTTGTCCATCTTTTTATCGAACTTTCTTGCGTAGTATCAGACAGCTTGTCCATCAGTTCCCAATTCTCCCGGTTGTTCAGGAAGGTATTGTAAAACTCCGCGTTCTCTTCAATAAATTTCGTGAGCAGCATAATGCCACCGTCCCGATTGCTTGCATAGTTATCCAGAATTGCCTGGACACCCTGGATGATTTCAGACTCGATCTGATGCATCAAATCATAAATATCGGCGTAATGCGCATAAAACGTAGCACGGTTAATATCCGCTTTTTTGCAAATTTCCTGCACGGTGATCTTATTTAATTTTTTCTCTGATAATAATTCCAAAAACGATTTTTTAATAATGTGGGTTGTGTATACAACTCGCCGGTCCATCTTTATCCCCATATAGCAGGCGCTCCCCCAAAACCTAGCATTTTAGCAACAATTTCTCATCAGGTTGTAAGTAAATAAACAGAACATCTGGAATTTGTTGGTTGAACCAACGGTTTAGGACTATTATAATACACTTATATCACATTCTCAACATTTATTGTTTTATTTATGCGAAAAAAAGCGGCACTTCTCCCAGGAATTATTTGTTATTAATTTGGAGGTTTTTTTGTTTTCCGCACCCGCTTTACTTATTATTTTCAATAATTTTATTTTGCTTTAACAGCGACATCAGATTATTGAAATATAATAAAAAATTTACAAAGAGAGGGAATGTACAATGGGAAAGTTCAGGAAAACAGTCGTCTCGCTGCTGCTCGGATGCTCACTGCTGGTGGGGTCTGTGCTCGGGGGAGGAACGGCCTCGGCCGCCATGGCCAACGGAGGCGCTGAAACCGCCTATAAGGCCGCCACGGAAGGCATGGTTCTCTTAAAAAACCAGGACAAGGTACTCCCCATTCAGCCATGGGAAAAAGTGTCGGTGTTCGGCAGAACCCAGATCGATACCGTGAAAGGCGGCACGGGTTCGGGCAACGTGACCCCAGACTACAGGATTAACATTTTGCAGGGGCTGCGCAATCGCGGTGACATTCAAATCAACGAAGACTTGGCCGCACTTTATACGCAATTCTGTACGGACAATCCCTCCGGCGAAGGAGAATCCGGCTCTTTAGGGAACATGGGCGGCAACACCAGCTATCCGGAAATGCCCTTAACCGATGCCATTGTACAGGCGGCTCGAGCCAAATCCGACAAAGCTATCGTAACCATTGGCCGTATCTGTGGTGAAGGCGCCGACCGCAGGACCACCTCCACCGATGATTTAGGCGACTACTATCTCTCCGGCAAAGAAGAAAAAATGCTGCAACTGGTCACCCAATATTTTGACAAAGTGGCCGTTGTGGTCAATGCGGGCGCTATCATGGATATGAATTGGATGAATACCTATGCTGTCGATTCCGTTCTAATGATGTGGCAGGCCGGTATGGAGCAAGGCAACGCGGTCGCGGATATCCTTTCCGGTAAAGTGAATCCCTCCGGCAAGCTCGTGGATACCATCGCATACAACTATGCTGATTATGCCAGTTCCGCTAATTTCGGCATGAAAGATCCGGTTTATCAGGAAGATGTATATGTGGGCTACCGTTATTTCGAAACCTTCAATGTACCCGTACAATTTGAATTCGGGTTTGGTTTGTCCTACACCAGCTTTAAGCAGGATATCGTCTCCTGCACCGCCAATGATCAGACGGTTACCACCCAAGTAAAAATTACGAATATTGGCACCGTGGCGGGCAAAGAAGTGGCTGAAGTTTATTACGGCGCGCCGCAGGGCTTGCTGGGTAAACCGGCCAAAGCATTGGCGGCTTTTGCCAAAACCCATTTATTGAAGCCCGGCGAATCGCAGCTTCTTACCCTTACATACAAGACAGCCGATATGGCTTCCTATGACGACGGCGGCAAAATCCAAAAATCCGCCTATGTGATGGAAGCGGGCAACTATGACATCTATGTCGGCAATTCCGTCAAGAACGTGACAAAGGCGGGCACCTATTCTCTGGCCGCCACCAAGGTCACCCAACAGTTGACTCAACAAATGGCTCCGGAAGTTGCCTTCAATCGCCTGAAGGCGGACGGCACCTACGAATCAGCGCCCACAAGAACCGCTCCGCGCAGCGCAATCGTTTATGCGCCCGTGCCTGCGATTCCCCAAACCGGCGACAAGGGTTACAAACTGATTGACGTATACAACGGCACCCGTACGATGGACGAATTTGTTGCGCAATTCTCCATTGACGATCTCGCCAAAATCACGTCCGGCCTTGGTATGGATTTGGTATACCCACCCTTCTTTGAAATCCATGAATTGCCGGACGATTGCACCGAAGGCTCTGCGGGCGGCTATGGCTACATGCTGCAATACGGCATCCCCGCCGCCACGGTAGCGGACGGCCCCGCCGGTGTGCGTATTGATAAATCAGTCAATGGCGGCACTACAGCCTTCCCGATTGGCACTCTGATTGCCTGCACCTGGAATGAGCAGCTGATGGAAGAAGTCGGTGCGGCGGTTGGCAACGACTGTGTGCTCAATAAGATCGACGGTTGGCTGGCACCCGCCCTGAATATCCACCGCTCTCCTCTGTGCGGCAGAAACTTTGAATATTATTCCGAAGATCCGGTGATTTCCGGTACAACGGCGGCGGCCGTCACCCGTGGCGTTCAGTCCAAGGGCGTGGGCGTTACCCTCAAACATTTTGCGGCCAACAACCAGGAAACAAACCGTATGGACGGCAACTCGATTGTATCGGAACGGGCCCTGCGTGAAATTTACCTCAGAGCGTTTGAAATTGCGGTCCGAACTTCCAATCCCTGGTATATGATGACCTCTTACAACTTCATCAACGGCAGCCATGCCGCTTCCAACTACGAACTTTGCACCAACGTCCTGCGTAACGAGTGGGGCTTCGTCGGCACCGTCATGACCGACTGGACCGCCAGCAAGGATAACGGCGACGCCAGCATGATCCGCGCCCAGAACGATCTGACCATGCCCGGAGGCATGCTCAACGCCACTACCTTGAAGCAAGGTTACAACAACGGCTTGGTAACCTTGGGCGAAATCCAGCGTTCTGCCAAGAACATTCTCAACAGCATGATGAAGACTTTAGCTTTCGGCAGGGCCAATAACCTGAGCAACAACGGCGCCTACACCGCTCCCGCGCACGGGTTCACAGCAACGGCAGCCGACGCGGCCAATGCCATCCAGATCCTGACCAATCCTATCTATGTCAACGAGAACTTTACCGTAAAAGTTCCCACAGCCCTGGATGTGAAAAAGCTGCAATTAATGAACTCGAACGGCGGAAGCGTTACGATCAAGAGCGCCACCAAAGAAGTGGCCGGCAATTCGCTGGTATGGACCATCCAAACGGCAGTTGGCACCATTGGTAACGCCAGAACCTTTACGGTTGTTTCCACGGATGCAAATGGCACAAACGGTAATAATGGCACCTTTACGGTTAATATCTTGCCCCCGGTCTCCAGCATTCAGAGCGCCGGCTTCTCAAACGGGCTGAAGACGACCCAGGTGAACGTAGCCACAGAGGTAACCGTTGTCACCGACAAAAACGCGACTAGCGTAAGCATCAAAAACGCGAGCGGTTCTGATATGGGGAAATCCCTCGTCAGCAAGACGGCCGGCGCGGATGGCACCATCACCTGGAAGTACACCATCAAGATCGGTACCGCCGGCAGCAATCGCGGCTTCTATGCGCAGGTCGGCGATGTAAAGAGCGATCTCTTCTATATTAATGTAACATTGATCTAGTTGGATACAAAGATGTGGGTCGGTTCTGCATCATCCTTTTTAGTTACCACTCTCTTGTGAGTGTTTCCCAGCACTGCCAGTAACGAGTCCCCTGTCGTAGAATGTATCCACGACAGGGGACCTTGTAATTTCCATATCCTGATCCCGGCCTTCGAAAATCCCCAAATACCTATCTCTACATAATCCCGAAATACAATTTGTGTTTATAGAGAATAATCATTTTTCGCAATTTATCAATAAATTATAAATTTTTAGCGCCAAAATTCTAACTAACATTGGATCGTATAATATAGGCTATAATGATTAACAGTCTTTCAATTGTTATAAATATTTAATATTTTTCGAGAATTAAATTTTAGAAAAATGGCAAGAAAGCTGGACACTGTAATTTTACTATGATAAAATAATAATGTGAATTTCTTCATGTTAGGGGTTGTGTTGTATGACGAAAGACAATGACACCAAAAACCGGATTTTAGATGCTGCCATTGACCTTTTTGCCCAAAAAGGATACCGGCATTGCACCACAAGAGAAATCGGTGCGGCCGCCGGGATCAAACACACCTCTATGTACTATTTTTTTGAATCCAAAGAAGATCTTCTGAATACTATATTGGAAGAGTTTCGACAGAATTTCGCCAAATACCGCACGCCTATCCGCACGGTTCTGGAAGCTGCGAAGACAGAGCCTTTGGCAGAGGTTTTCGCAATGCTTTATTATACATTTGGTACCCCCGAAGGCCACAAAAGGATGCTAAAAATCACACGGATTGTCATGGCACTGCAATACGAGAATAAGATTGCTGCCGATCTCTACCACGAGGTGCTGATCGATGACTCTATAGAATATATTGAAACCATTTTGAATGAATTACATAAAATGGGTAAGATTGCGCAGGCGAACTTCCATTGGATTTCCCGTATTATATATTCTTTTGCCCTATACATGCTTTTAGAAAATCTTGCAAAGCGGGACAATGGCCTCGAGGCAATTGAAAAGGAATATCGCAACGGCATCAAATTCCTTTGCGAAAGTATCTATATCAATATAGTACCCCGCCCTGATGATCTCGACATCCGCTAAGCCGCCTCCCGGCATCGGCCGCAGTCGTCTACCCCATATAGCTGCATGAGATCACGCAAATTGACGCCTAAATTGGATAAGGGATAGCCATTAAGCATGCGGGATATGGGTGTATTCGGCAATCTCCCGGTTGGTCGTGCAAAGATCCTCGAGGGCCAAATCATGCAAATTTTGATGACCGGTCAGGCGGGCAAATACCCGCAGCTCCTCCAGTGTGACGTTCAGATAATTTTCCACCCGCTTGGCAGCGGTATCCACCTGCAACCTTTCGCACAGCTCCGGCTCTTGCGTGGCCACGCCCATAGGACACTGGCCGGTACCGCAAATCCGGTATTGCTGGCAGGCCGCCGCCATAAGTCCGGCCGTTGCAATGGCAACCGCGTCCGCACCCATCGCAATCGCCTTGGCAAAATCGGATGAGACCCGTAGTCCGCCGGTGATGACCAGGGCAATATCAGATTGTATGGAATCCAAATATTTTCGGGCCCGGTGCAGCGCGTAAATGGTCGGCACGCTGGTGGCGTCCCGAATCAGCTTGGGACTTGCTCCCGTCGCGCCACCTCGGCCGTCAATGGTCACAAAATCGGGAGCGGCGTACACACAAAAGGCGAGATCGCGTTCAATCCGACCCGCGGCAATCTTGATTCCGATAGGCCGGCCCCCGGATTGCTCCCGCAGGGTATCCACCAGCTGTTTTAAATCTTCTTTTGTATTTATATTCGCAAATTTGGAGGGGCTGTGAATATCCTGCCCCTCTGGTTTGCCACGTGTGGCGGCAATTTCCGGCGTCACTTTTTCGCCCGGCAGATGGCCGCCCAGTCCGGGTTTGGTTCCCTGGCCGATTTTTATTTCAATGGCATCCGCATTTTTCAGATGTTCCGGTGTAACACTATAAAGGTTCGGTACATATTCAAAGATATATTTATAGGCCGCAGCCATTTCCTCTGGCAAAATCCCGCCCTCGCCGCTGCACATGGCCGTTTTAGAAAGCGCGCTTCCTTTGGCCAATGCGATTTTAGTTTTTTTAGAAAGTGCGCCGAAGGACATATGGGAAATATAAACCGGATTTTCAATCACCAACGGCTTTTGGGCATGCCGTCCAATCACCGTGCGCGTATTCACTTCCACCGTGCTTTCCAAGGGCATCGGATCCAGTTGTGCACCCAAAATCAAAATATCATCCCAACTGGGCACCGGCGCCTTAATACCCATGGAGGTGATGATGGCTTCACCACTCACCGCCATCTGATGAATATCGGCCATATAGCGACAGGTTTCATCCACCCGGGCAAAGGCGCCATAGCCCAGCGGATGGCTACTTGCCGCGGCAGACGGCTCCATGGCGCTATCGACACCGTCTTCTATCACCTCCAGCAATGCAAAGGGCGCCCCGCACGCCGGGCATTGCGGTTGGCCATCGGCATCCCGGCCGGCTTCCGATTCATAAAACACATGTCCGCACATGGTGCACTTGAATTTTTTCATTGACATTTCCTCCTGCACGGTGTATTATTAATACATAATCCTAATTAATATTATATATTATAAATCACAAAAGTCAAGCGTGTCCTTACTAAGAATTCCCAAAAGTTGCGCCGAATGCATGACGGGTTGTGTCAGCGCCACTCCCGGCGCAGCCAGCTAAAATCGGAA
The DNA here is from genome assembly GCA_031556545.1 of Oscillospiraceae bacterium. Taxonomy (GTDB): domain Bacteria; phylum Bacillota; class Clostridia; order Oscillospirales; family Acutalibacteraceae; genus JAVBST01. The sequence goes on along the minus strand of JAVBST010000005.1, from coordinate 65,512 downwards.
CATAAGAGGTGGTGACGTGAGCATGTGGTCGTCCCGGTCTATACCGTACGGATGAGCATCATGCTTGAGCATGTGAAGCGGAATACACATCAAAAGCAGGCGGTGCAGGATGCACTACAGGCCTTTCGGGGACAGCATCCCACGGCGGATCAAATCTATGAATGTGTTAAGAGCAAGATGCCTTACATCAGCAGGGCAACCGTATACCGCGTGCTGAATCAGGTTGCGCAGGAGGGCGGCATCCAGCGCGTGCAAATCCCATCATCTGCCGACCGTTATGATAACCGTCTGGGGCCGCATTATCATATGCGTTGCAACCAATGCGGACGCATTTTTGATATCGATATGCCGATACTGGAGGATATTTACGGCCATTTACCGCCATCTGCACAGTATACGGTTACGGGACACGACATTGTTTTCAAAGGGCTCTGTTCTGCATGTGAATCCGATTGATGCAGATGTTTGGGAACGAGCCTATGAAATGAATATTACACACAGGAGGATTTGTCATGGCAGAATTAAAAGGAACCAGAACGGAAGCGAACTTGATGGCGGCCTTTGCGGGCGAATCGCAGGCCCGCAACAAATATACGTATTATGCTTCCAAGGCAAAAGCAGACGGATACGAGCAGATCGCGGCGCTGTTCATGGAAACCGCCGAAAACGAGAAAGAGCATGCCAAGCTCTGGTTTAAGCTCCTGCACGATGAGAAGGTGCCGGACACCATAACGAATCTGAAGGATGCTGCGGCGGGCGAAAACTATGAGTGGACGGACATGTACGCCAAGTTTGCGGAGGAAGCCAAGGCAGAGGGGTTTGCGAAAATTGCTTTTTTATTTGAGCAGGTTGCCAAGATTGAAAAAGAGCACGAGCAGCGTTATTTGCAATTGCTCGCCAATATCGAAGGCGGCTTGGTGTTCTCACGTGAGGGCGACACCCTCTGGCAATGCCGCAACTGCGGGCATATTGTGATCGGAAAACAGGCGCCGGCAACCTGTCCGGTCTGCGCACATCCGCAGTCCTTCTTCCAGATCAAGGCAGAGAATTATTAATACCATACGCACTGGCATCTCACCCATTAACAAAAGCCCGGTCATTTTTTGACCGGGCTTTTGTTAATGGGTCTGGGTTTCATCGAGGAAGCGCATATGACGCTAATGGCCGCTGGACAATTATGAGCTAATCCGTGCAGCGGGATGGTGTAAAATGGCATGGATTCTTGCCATGAGCACATTGACAGACAGCGGCTTTAGCATAAAATCATCGGCGCCCGCTTCAAAACCCGCCATCTTCTTATCCTCGTCGCAGAGCGCAGAAATCAAGATGAAGGGGGTTCTTTTGAATTTACGGATTTCCTTGCAGGCGGAGAATCCGTCCTTTTCAGGGGTTCGGACATCCATCACAATAATGTCAAAATCCTGATCGGCGCACAGTTGCACGGCGGCGTTTCCATCTTCCGCTTCCGTGACCTTGTAGCCCTGTGCCTCTGCGGCGGCTTTGATCATACCGCGAACGTAAATATCGCTGTCGGCAATCAAAAACTTATACATCGGATTCTCCTCCTGTAAGATTGCGCTTGGTTCTCTGCCCTGCAGTCAGCGCCCAAGCAGGTTTTTAGCTGGCGGCGATGGCGTCCTGATTCCCGCCTCTGCGCTTTTTGCTGGCTCTCAGCGAAGCCAGTTCATAAACTTCGTCAACGGAACGGGCAACCTCAGGAGAATGGGTCACAATAATCACGCACTTCCCTTCTTCTTGGGCAAGGCGCCGGAAGATATCCATCACTTCTTCCTGGGTGGTCAAATCCAAATTGCCCGTAGGCTCATCAGCTAAAATGATGCTCGGATCATACGATAAGGCTCTGGCAATGGCCACCCGCTGTTGCTCCCCGCCGGATAGCTTGAGAATTCTGCGCTTGGCCAAGTTTTCGTCCAGATCTACTTTTTCGAGCAGTTCCATCGCCGCCGCTCTTTTATCCGGAATCTTTTTGCCCGATGCCCGCATCGAAAGTTCCACGTTTTCCACCGCGTTGAGATGTGGAAGCAGGTTGTAGCTCTGGAAAATAACACCCACATAATGACTGCGGTATTCATAACGGTCAATTTTTTTGACATCCTGACCCTCAAAGAGAATGCGCCCCTCGGTCGGAGACGTCAACCCCGATAGCAGTGATAGGAGGGTGGTTTTACCGGCGCCCGAGCGGCCGACAATGCCATAGACTTTGCCTTTTTCAAACTCATAATTGATATGCTCCAGCACCTTCACGCGACCGTCATAGGAATAGCTGATATCTTCCAACTTAAGTATACTCATCATATTTCCTCCTTCAAATTGCGCTTTGATCGCAAACCATCTTAACACAAAGTGTATTTACGTGCGGTTGGCCAGTATCTTCAGCGGCTCATAACGGAGCACGAATACCACGGCGGCCAGACTGGAGATGATGGTGAGCACCACACCGATCGCAATGAGTTCCAGCAAAATGCTTACGTCGGTGGTGGCGTTAATTTGGTCTAAGTAATCCACCGGCCCCATATTGCCGATGTTGCCGGATCCCCCAATCATCATGCTGGGAGCTTGACCCCTTGGACCTCCACCCTGAATGGTGGTTCTGCCAAAGTTCTGATTCTGGGTTTGGCTTTCGGATTCCTGCTGTTCTACCTGGGAGGCCAGCAGACTGTTGGAGACTGGAACAGATGCCACCGCGCCGATACCAGAACCCAGTACAATGGCAATCAAAGTGATACATAAAAGCTCCGTCACAAACTGCATGGCGACTTTCCCTTTTTTGATACCAATGGCAGTGAGTACACCGACTTCATATTTGCGCTCGCGGATATTAAAGACATTGATCACAATTAGAATCACGGCGCCTATCCCGAGAATAATCAAGAGCAGCGTTGAGGCAAATTTTGAAAGGTTTTGCAAAGGCACGAGACTGGCTTCGTAGTTATTGACATCCGATGAAGAAAGGGCATAGTATTCGGAGAGGCCTTTGGTCGTCAGCTCGGCGCCAAAGTTTGCATAATCTTCTTTATTTCCAAAAACATAGGTGCCCAAGACCTGGCTAGTCAATTTGGTTTCTCTTTCATTGCCGTTATCATCCGTAGTGGTCGTGGAGGCCGACACGGAATGGTCGACAATGGATTTAAGCGCGCCATAGCTGATGCAAATCAGGTTGGCCGGATCCTGTGAGGTGCCAAAGCGCATCTGTCCGCCCGTTTCCGTGGAGCTGGAAGCATCGGTGTAAATGCCCGAAACCGTAAATGTATAGGTCTCCTCTTCCACGCTAGGATTGGCCAGGGTTATTTTGTCGCCCACTTTAAGGCCATTGAATGCGGCCAATTCATTGCTGATAAGGCAGTTTAAATCGGCAGAGGCCGTGTCAAACATCGCGCCATCGGTTATTGTCGAGGTGCCGCTGACAAATTTGGTCATGGCATCTTCCGCGCTGTAGCCCGTCAGGGAGAAATCGCCCATGGCCCTGCCATTGAAAATCATCATGCCACCGCCGCCACCGGGGCCGCCTCGCATGTCTTGCCCCCCTGGCCCTTGTGTCTCCGGAGCCGCATTGCCGGAATCGCCGTTATTGGAAGTATCACTGCTTTCCGTGCTGTAAGGCTCCAGATCGCCAGAAGCGTCCAGCGAAATGGATGCGGTATAGTAAAAATTCTTGACAAAATCCGATTGGGCGTAGGTCTGGAGTTCCTCCAAACTCAAGTCCTGATACTGAGACATAAGCTCCCGCATACCTTCCATATCGGGCTGTCCCTTATTGCCGCCGGAACTGGCTCCATTCTGCATACTCTGTGCCAGCTTTTGCCGATCCACGGAAATAGAAGCTGTGATATTGACTAAATCCAGACCCGCATCTTCCGCTTTGCTGGCAGCACTCCTGATGGCCAAGGCAATACAGGATGAAACGGCGATGGTCAAAACAATGATGCCGATGAGAATATTCCTGCCCTTGGATCTGGCGATGCTTTTTAAGGCGTTAATGATCACTAACATAGGTGTTTCCTCCTTTGATTTGCTCGACGGTGTTGCATCTGTCTGTATTCTAGCTTTTCAGGATGTTGGCGCAAGGGTCAAAATGCGTGAATTCTGTGAAAACTTCGTGAAAGGTACAACATACCTTTTTTCAACAAAAAGCAATCCGCGCTTTCGAATGGGAAAGCATGGAGATTCTGGCAATATACCAACAGAGCTAAGCTAAAAGGCTATAATGGTGATGAAAAATATATGGATCTGAATGTGTTTGATGGCAACTAGAGGAGTTTTATCACTACGCAAAGTAAGCAATATACAATAAAGCAGGATTAGGAAACATGTTTCCTAATCCTGCTTTATTGTGCCGCCCCTTGTGAGGAACGCTTTTAGTTCATCTGCTCTTTTCCCTGAAGGAAGCATTGGGGCATCGCAAACCAGAATGTACTGCCTTGTCCCGGCGTGCTGATCACACCATATGCCGCGCCATGCAGCTCCAACGCATTTTTGACAATGGAGAGGCCCAGCCCTGTACCAACGACGGCCCGCTTATGTGTTTCATTGGATTTATAATAGCGGTCCCAGATGCTTTTAAGCCGCTCCTCAGGGATGCCGACGCCCGTATCCGTTACCTCGAAGCGAACGGTATCCTGAATCCCTCTCAAAGAGATGATCACCCGCTTGTCCGCCCCTGTATAGTTCACCGCATTGCTGATTAAATTGTAGAGTACCCGCTTGATATAAGGTTCATTGGCATTGACCCACAAATTTTTCTCCATATGGGTTTCAAAAATATATCCTTCTTTTTCGGCCAAGATTGCAAAGCTGGACAAAGTCTCCGCCAGGCAGCCGCTGATATTTACCCGCATTTTTGTCAGCTCAACACTATTGGATTCCAGTTTGGAAAGTTCCAGAATTTCATTGACCATTCCGGAAAGCCAATCCGCCTCTTTGACGATCGTATCGCAGTGGGCCTCTCGTCTCTCCGGATTGTTCCCGGAAACGTCTTTGATCATTTCCCCATAAAACTTTATGATGGTTAGCGGGGTTTTCAAATCATGGGAAACGTTGGCGATGAATTCTTTGCGATAATGATCTAAGCCGCGCAATTCTTCGGTGGCATAACTAAGCGTGGAGGCCAGCTGATGAATCTCGGTATAGCCTTTATCATAGAAATCCACATTCAAATTCCCCTTGGCCATCTTTTCTGCCGACTTTGTCAATTGGATAATCGGCTTAGACATTTTTCTGGCAATAATCTGTGCCGCCACCGCGGACAAAACAAACAAAATCACCGTGATAATAATGAATTGCGTCCTTAAAACGGAAATCGTGGAATCAATGGGAGGAATAGAGCTGCTGACATATAAGTAATTTTGCGTATTATCCGCACCTTGCACTTTCGCGACATAGACCGCCTGCGACATCTCCATCAGATTGCCCGGCATGATCCTGTTGGGAGGATCGGAGGGATTACCCTCTACATTTTGCCTGTTGGAACTCAAATAATGGATTCTCTCGTCCTTGCTTTGTGCAAATCTCTTCTGAATGTTCTCCAGTTCACTTTGCGGCAACATCATACGCATCCTGGAGAAAGGGCTGTTAAATTGTCCGGAAGGGGCGTTAAAGCCGTCAAAACTATTAATCACATTCCCATTTTCATCCAGCATGATAATGCGCAAATTATTTTTAAATGCATATTCATTCAGGACTTGCACGAAATTTCCGGTATTATATTCCTCCAGAACCTGATCGCCAATGTGCTTGATTTCATTTAACTTCATGCTTTGATAAAAGGTGTTTAGAAAAGCAAATTGCAGAACCCATAGAACGGCCAAAATCAAAACCGAAAATATCATCAGATACATCCAGTTTTTAAACTTTAGTCCTTTGTAGTCGATTCTTTTTTTTAGGTGCACCAAAAAGCTGTTGGGGGCAGATGTTGGCGCAAATGGAACCGTCTTCCTATCAGCCTTCAAATCGATAGCCCACTCCTCTCAGGGTTACAATGCAATCTTTATAGGCCTGTAGATTCATACGCAGGGTCTTGATATGCGTATCCACCGTCCGGTCATCCCCATAAAAATCATAGCCCCAAACGGCGGAAAGCAGTTTTTCGCGGGAAAGCGCAATGTTTTTATTTTTCACAAGATAAAAAAGCAAATCATATTCCTTGGGTGTCAAATCCACCTTTTTCCCGTCGATGGTTACACTCCTCGCCGTGATGTTGACTTCCAGCGTATTAAAGGTATAGGTTTCATGCAGCTCCATAGGATTGGCCGGCCGGTTGCTGTTTCTAAAAATAATGACATGGATGCGGGCCATCACTTCTTTGGGCGAAAACGGCTTAGTTACATAATCGTCAATACCCAATTCGAACCCAAACAATTTATCGTATTCCTCGGAACGTGCCGACAGCATCAATACTGGAATATCTTTATGCTTCCGGATTTCTTTCACCGCCGTAAAGCCGTCCAATTTCGGCATCATAACATCCATGACAATCACATCGAAATCCTCTTCCCGGCATAACGCTACCGCCTCCATGCCATCTTTCGCTTCGGTAACCTCGTAGCCTAAGAATTCCGCATATTCACGCAAACCAATACGGATAGCATCCTCGTCATCTACAATCAATATTTTGTACATCGTCTGTTCCTCCGACTTTTTTCCTGTTTTGTTTTGCGTTTATTATAGTATCTTTTATGAGCAAAATCAATCAATCTCTTCTGTCATACGGCTGATATTATTGTATACAAGGCGAATGTTCCTTGTATGTTGGTTCGGTGAAAAATTGGCAAACATATAGGAGCAGGGCAATATCATAAACCAAATAAAAGATGCCTGCCAAAACAGCCAAGGCGCTGCCACGGATGAGCCCCTCAAAAAGAGCCTACATTTATTGTTTGTTGAACAAATCTCTGTTTTTCAGATAAAAAAACCGCTTAAGCGACATGGCTAAGCGGTTCCTGAAGTGGCTTTGGATAAGAACTGCGCCCAGGCAGAGCCCGAAGCTTGCTTTAAGGCGAGTGGAATGCATCACAGCGAGAATCTTTCTCCTTTGGGCTAAGGCACATCCGTTTCGATCACGAAACCATACTCGCATTTATTGTCTCCCCAACGGGCCATTATGGAAATGCCCCTATAATCCGTTTCATGCATTTGAGAACTCAAACATGACGCTAAATTTTCGGCAATGATAAAGGTGCATTTCCCCTCTTCCAATTGAAATTCCACATCCATCGTGACCCTGTCATCATACATATACGCTCCCGATTCCTGGATAATCGCGTCCCTGATTGCGACGGCCTCCGGCGGATAATCGCCAAAATCCACCATCGCGACCGTCCCAAAATTCACATGCGTAAAGGTGCTGGAGGCCGATTGCCCCTTGCATAATTTTATAAAAGGCTGTGCATTGTATTCTTTCCCATCCCAAACCTTCTTGGACCGAGCATAATTGAAAGATTGGCCTCCCACGGTGATATGGATCTCGGGCGGCACCTTAGGGACTTCAACAGAGGATGTGTTTGATGTTATGGCAGAATTGTCTGCAGAGGATATTTCTGAAGGCGCTGCAATAGAATTATTGGCAGAGACTCCTCCGGATTCATCTACCGACGCCCCTTGCGCAGCGCAGCCCGATAGCAAGACAAAAGAAAGAATTACAAAAAACAGCCTGAGTTTGTTTGGCATATCACGTCCCTCCTTCGTATTTCCAGTATACTACTTTTATCCCAAATATCAATGCTATATATAAATTTTTCGTGCAATTGTTTGTAATCCCGCGAATCGCAAAGCTCGAGAGGCAAAACCACTAATAAAGAAAAAAGTGATACCTATGGCTTGCTGGGCATCGCCCCATTGTGACGTTCTTTACATATATTGCTCACAAAAAATTTCGAAACACAAAAAGCCCCGGAATCGCATCAATGCGCAATTCCGGGGATGGCTGCGGAACTAGGATTTGAACCCAGACAAACAGAGTCAGAGTCTGCCGTGCTACCATTACACAATTCCGCATAGACAGCAAGAATAATTATACTCGTTTTTTTGATAATGTCAAGATTTTGATCCATATTTATTGAAAAAATTTAGGGGTTTACCGGACCAGCCGGTAAACCCCCTAATTCAAAAGAATTTTTTATTTCATATTGTTCTCATAAGACTGAATCATTTTCTTCACCATCTGGCCTCCAACGGAACCAGCCTGGCGAGAGGTCAAATCGCCATTGTATCCTTGCTTGAGATTTACGCCAACATCGCTGGCTGCCTCCATCTTAAAACGATTAAGAGCTTCTCGGGCTTCAGGAACAAGGGATTGTTTACCATTGCTTGCCATCTTTTATACACTCCTTGCTTAAATCTAGTCCACGTTTGCAGTAGTATTATTAGATTTTCATCCGCTTTTATAAGTGTCAATATCTACATCTCAATCTATTATTTTCCTTGATGTTTTTTTATTGTTTTTTATATATTATCATCCTATAAGCGTGTTTGCTCCGACGGATTATTCCGGCCGTAATCATCACATTCTGACTACAGATCTATTATGCTCCATTTAAATTGCGTATCTGCACAGGCAGGAATTTTGCATGTGACAGCACCTCTATTTTTTTGAGTAAGATGTTTTTCTTATGGAGATGTGAGATCGAGCTTCATCCGGCAAATTCAGCGTGGCTACCTCACGCCAACCATTGTTCGAAAACGAAATCATTGCGCAATTGCAAAAATGTGCAGTGTCCAGCATTGTTCAAGTGCCGGACACTGCGCCAAAATGACTGTCTAACTTTTTTAAACGCTTTTATAACATAGTCCATATGAGCGCGATATACTTAAGCTCATACTCGCTATACTTTGGCGCCACAGATTGGGCAAAACTTCGCGTTTTCCTGCAATTGCACGCCGCACTGCGGACAATGGAGCGGAGCGTCCATTGCCTTAAATCCACATTTATCACAGAACTTCATGTCAGGTGTCAAGGATTGCCCACATTGGGCACAGTGTATGCCCTGACTGCCGGTATACACCTGCGATTCCGGCGCTGTTTCAGCGATAGAAGGGGCTGCTTCCGTTTGGGTTACGCCCGATTCGGGCTGCGCAGAAGGATACCTGTTCTGCCCCATACCCGCTCCCTCGGCCAATCCACTCTGCGGCTCTCTGGGCGGCTGAGACTCCGCAGACATGATTGCAGGCTCTCGAGGAGGCTGCACGGGCGCTGTATTAGGATAGTTCATAGAAGGGCCCTGCTGAGGAGGATAACCCGGGTAGGAATAGCCTCCTGCCTGTGCGCCTCCAGCTGCTACGGGTGACTTTTTCTTTTTTCTGCTCATCATTACAAGAAGCAGAACCGCTCCGCCAATGAGTATCACGATGCCCGCTACAAGTAAGATGAACACCGTACTCCCCATCCCCAAAATTTTGCCTTTTGAGCCACCATCCGTCACGGTTGTATCCGATGCCTGCAGATTGGTATCTGCTGCGTTACGGGCTTGTGCAAGCAAATCCTGCACCACAGGAAAACCGGGATTGGTTTCATTAATACCGCGTAACAATTCCAGTGCGGTATCATAGTCCCCCGCGTTATAGGCTTCCAGGGCCTTTTTAAAGTTTGTGGTAAAGGGACTTTCCGACGGCGTTACATTGATCTCATTCAAAAATTGTTTGGCAATGCTGATGGGCACCGCGAAATTCATGCCATCAGCCGACGCGCCGCTCTCCTCTACCATACCGAATGTGTTAATTCCGATCACTTCTCCGGCACTGTTAAACAGCGGGCCTCCGGAGTTGCCCCCATGAATGGCGGCATCCATTTGAATGATACTCCAACCGCCGGACATTTGTTTTTTGGCACTGACAATCCCTTGCGTCAGGGTAGGTTCCTGTAACGCCTGGTCAATATCCACGGGTGCGTAGACAGTCGCCAAGGCGGGGTATCCCATAGCATAAATTTGGTCGCCGGTCTGGATGGTTGTATCATCCCCCAACGTCACCGTTGGCAGATTGTTTTGATCAATTTTTAAAATGGCTATATCTTTGCCGGGCGCCGGTTCTCCAATTTTGCGCAGATCCATCTTGACACCTTTAACGCTGACATTACTGCCGGGAGTCACGTTGCCCAAAAAGCACTGAAAACTGCTTTGCAAGTCGCTAATTTCAAAACTCTGTGTCAATAAGTCATAGTAGGCGCTATACAACGCATCAATTTCATCCTGGGGCATGTTGTACCCTTGTCTGCGCATTTCTTCCACCAGGGAAGTAACATCCGTGTCGGCCTGATCCTGCAGGTTGGATATTGCAAAATAGCGGTATAGTGTCTCTTCATCCTCCTGCACCACATGCGCATTGGTCACGAGATATCCATCCGGGGTAACAATGAATCCGGTCCCTATTCCGCTGGCGCTGACTTCTTTGGTGTCTACATTGCCGGTAAACACTGCGTAGTCTTTCATATGTTGTGTAAAAAGTTGTATGTAAGCCGACATAATAGAGGCCTCATCACTGGCAATCTCTCCTGTTGACACCCTTGCAAGGATCTCTTCCGTGATCGCTTCCTCAAATGAGCTGTCCAGGGTAAATTCATACAGCTTCATGGTAGCAGTCCAAGTCGTATAAACGAGCACTACGCCGGGCTTATTCACCGTAGCCAAGGTGCGTGTGTCCATGTTCTCCGCTTGCGCAAACATTGGCAGGGCCGCAAACAACAATAGAACCGCCATCCATATGCAAAGTTTCCGTGTAAGCTTTTTCATAAAATCCTCCCCTATACTCAATAATCAAAATCCCTTTTTTCGCTGGAAATCATTATGATCATTTCCGTTTGCCGTGTAAACTGCACCGCATTTCATCCGATAGCCATAGTTCCTTCCACAGCACACCTCCGTTTGTGTAATCAGCATCCCACTTTGTAGACAGATTTTTTTGTTTTCTTTCCTCTGCGTTTTAGACGAGAAAGCATTTATCATGATGTCATCTCCCCTTCCCAGGGCTCGGGATTACTGACCCGCTACATCTTCCCCAGATACATTCCTCTGCCACAACCCCCATAGCAGCATTCCGGCAGAACGGCTAATGGCCATTTTTCGTTTTTAGGAGGGGCTCTGGATCCTCCGAAATCTCTTCCGGCCCAAAATGCACCTTTCTTTTCTTGTCCAGCACCGCATAAAAGCGGATCAGGTCCCGGCAATTGTTCACTCCCAGCTTGGTGTACACCTCGCGCGAAATAGCTCTGATTTGGGAGCGCTTTTTCATCAATGTCTCTGCAATCCAACTCATACTATAGGCTTCTCTCAGCCATTCGTATACACGGAATTCCTCCGCAGTCAGGGTCTTAACCCGCGTACGCAGTTCTTCATCGCTTACATCGGGTGCAATCGGTATAAAGTCAGATTGCGTCTTGTGAAACCGCATCACCGCTCTCCCCCCTTTTCTAAAACCCAATTGGATGACCTTATGCATAGTGTAACAGAATTTTACACGGGAGCAGACGCTGGATTTTGATAAACTCTTTTTGCTGAAACGAGTAACTGCAAAAAACTAGCATCGCGAATCTGTCGCGGGCGCCTTGTGTCTCTCTCATTAAGTCTCCACTGTCTTCTCTTCTATTATTATGCGTACATGGCGATTTAACAATTCGCATCTTTTAGGGAAGGCGCGCAAAAAAGCGCCTCCCTAAAATTAGGGAGGCGCAGGATCGCCTTGTCATATCAGTGTTTAGTTGCAAATTCTGTTTTTTCCTTTTTAGATTCAACCCCAAACATCAAAAACAGCTCCGCCCGGCTGTTAATATGGAGCTTCCGGTATAAGCCCTTATAATAGGTATTGACCGTAGAAAAGGCAATGCCAAGATTCGCCGCAATTTGCCGTAAGGTACAGCCTTTGAGAAGTAATACGCACACCTCTTGTTCCCGGGGGGTGAGTCCCAGATTTTGAAACCGGTCCACCTGCTCCATTCGTTGCAGAATCGGTATCATATCGGCCTGATGCAGCTCATCTGCCCATTCTGCAGCAAAAAGCTTATTATATAACAAGGGTGAGAGCATGGTGATGCCGAAAAACACAATGCCAATGGTGGCTGACAATCCGAGTAAGAGCAGTTGCTCCCCACTACGCACGATGATAGCGCTAAAAAGGAAGGCTACGAGCAACGTACCAAAGAAGGCCAGCAGGAAGCGTTTGAAAAACCGAAAAGAGTAACAGCGTTTGATGACACAAGCACAAGTATAAAAGAGTACAATGTCACCCGCATAACTGAAGAGGCCGGTAAACAACGAACCGGGCACCCTTCCCCCTTCGTCCGGAATCCAGAAACACAACACGCTGACCACGGCGGAAAGGATCAGCACATTCCAAATATGCCATGAGCTGCGCCGGAAGGTAAACTGAATAATGAGTGCCACCAAAGCGGCAGCCAATCCTCCTAAAGCATGGGCAATATTGGAAAAGCTCATAGGGGAGGCTATATATTCATTAAAAAATTGCAAGATAATAAAGTATGGAATGACATATACGAGTCCCCAATAGTTTTCACGTGGCAGCGCAGCGTCCGGATGGGTGACAGGCGCGGTATCTCCCTCCCGGAAAGCCAGTAGGCAAAAAAACAGCAGCACCATCCCCGTAGCCGACAACACAAGTACGACCGGCTTCGGAATGCCCACCATCCCCTGGATCAGCGCATAGACGTTGACCAGGATTACCTCCGATAGAATCCCGACCAGGCGCTCCGCATTGTGGATCTTCGTACAGAAAAACAATAACGCGCAAATGCCGCTGCTCCCCAAGGAAAGCCAGCACAGGATAAATCCGATCCCCTGCAGCCACGGCAAAGGCACAAAGCGCAAGCAAAAGCCGACGCACATCGTAACAGCTGCTATACGCGCAATGGCCGTATAGCGGCGTTCGGGAACAAGCAACATGAAAAGAGCACCCAAGCAAAAACAAAAGGGCAATAGCGAAACATGGGTCAATCCCAACCAATGCATTGGATAGGAAACAGATTTATACTCGAGATTTACAAAAATCATCAGCAGCGGAAAGGTTAAGTAATATTTCAAAACGCTTTTTCGGATGCTTCGAACATGTAGTTCATCCCTGGACTGCCATAGCCGGACAAACGCGGCTGGAATATTCAAAGGTGGTCTTTCCACAAAGATTTCCCCCTTATGTCTACCAGCGGAAGCAATCGAGCAAACTTGTATGTTAATATTCTATATATGTTATTCATTTACATTATAGAAGATCGTAACACAATTCGCAATAGCCAGTTCCATAAAAGGGAAACTTTCAAGCTAAACTATCCATTATTTCCTGCGCCTAAAACACCCGCGTTATAATTGGATCTCTACTTCCTCTTCCGCATCCGACAAAAGCAGGACCGCATAAGCAGCCAACAGGGTGTATTCCGCCAAAGGAGCGGTAAATTTCACCGTTGTCTCCCCCGCCTCAATACTGCGGCCGCTCAACGTCTGGATCTCCCGCTGCCGGCTAATGGAGGCGCTGTTATCGTCAAAGCTGGACAAGGTCAAGGTATCCCGCGGCGACATGCCGCAGGTCATGGCGCGGTTCTCCGTATGGTTGAGCAAAAACAGGGCAGTTTTATTTTCCGATTCCACCACAGAAATCACACCGCTGGACAGTTGCGGATTCTTGGTCAGCAATGAAATCTTGCTTTTAAAAACAACGATGCCCTGATCCAAATCCAGAGTATCTCTTTCATCACATTCATAAAGCAGGAACCGGGGAGTCCCCTCTGCCTTCTCAAACACTTCCCCCGCATGGACGTAAATATATCCGCCATAATTTTTTAAAATTCGACGCAGCTGAATACTGATTTGCATATCACTTTTCTCGCCAAACAAGATAATCGGTATCATAAATGCCTCCATCATCATTTCGACATTTGCGGGGATACTTGCAGTATTAACAAGATTGCGCACTTTATGTGTGCGTCTTTTCAACCGTCATGATGTCAGCGATACTGCTGGATGATTTGTTCCGCGCAGCGAATGCCATCCACTGCCGAAGACATAATTCCCCCTGCATAGCCTGCGCCCTCGCCGCAGGGATAAATCCCCAAAATATTGGCCTGATATTCCGCGTTGCGCATGATCCGCACCGGCGAGGAACTGCGCGTCTCCACACCTGTCAACACTGCTTCCGGATGGGCAAAGCCGGGAAGCCGCTGCTCCATGGCTCGAATGCCTGCCCGTAGCGAGGCAAGGATATAAGGCGGAAAACAATTTTGTAAATCCGCCGGAACCACCCCCGGCTGGTAGCTGGGATTCACATCCCCCATGTACGCAGATTGTTGGTTTTTCAAAAAATCGCCCACCAATTGAACGGGAGCAAAATACCGCCCACCGCCCAGCTCAAAAGCTTTCGCTTCAATTTCCCGCTGCCATTGTATACCTGCCAACGCATGGGAACCGGGAAAATCTGCCGGTGTGACGCCTACCAACAGCGCCGCATTGGCATTTTCTCCGTCCCGCCGGTAATGGCTCATCCCGTTGGTTACCACTTCTCCCGCTGCGCAAGCGCACGCAATTACCTGCCCGCCCGGACACATACAGAAAGTATAAACGCCACGGCCATCCGGGAGACGACAGGAAAGCTTATATTCGGCGGGTGGCAACGCCGGGTGACTCGCGCTTTTTCCATATTGCGAGGTATTGACGAGGCTTTGCTTGTGCTCAATGCGCACCCCCATTGAAAAGGATTTGGGCTGCATGAAGAGTCCCTGCTCATGCAGCTTTGTGAGGGTATCCCGGGCGGAGTGGCCAATGGCCAGCACCAAATGACGTGCATCCATTTCCGTAAATTTGCCTTCTCCCTCTTGCACCCGTATGCCCATAATGCGTCCCTGCTCGATTTGCAGGGCTGTCATCTTGCTTTCAAAATGGATCGTGCCGCCTAAGGACAAGATGGTTTCGCGGAGTTTGACCACGACCTCCCGCAAACGGTCGGTACCGATATGGGGCTTGGCGAGATAGAGGATTTCCTCTGGGGCCCCTGCCTCGTACATTGTTTGCAATACCTTGCGGCAACGGGGATCCTTAATCCCCGTTGTCAGCTTTCCGTCCGAGAAAGTCCCGGCGCCTCCCTCGCCAAACAAAGCGTTAGATTCGGAATGCAGCTTGCCCTCCCGCCAAAAGGCGGCCACATCGGCGCCGCGCTCCGCAACCGGCTTGCCCCGCTCGATTACCACAGGCCGCAGTCCCGCCTGCGCCAAAATCAGTGCGGCAAACAATCCCGCAGGCCCCATGCCCACAACAATGGGAGGCGCGCCGGTTGGCTCCTCGACCTGCGATATCTTATAATGATAGGGTTCCGCTTTCACAATATGTTTATACGGTGCGGTCTTCAAAATACGCGCTTCATTCGCGAGGGTAACTTCCACTCCATAGCGGAAATGTATATCCTGCTTTTTGCGGGCATCCACCGATTTTTTGACAATCTTCCAGGTAAGAATCTGCTCCGCCGGTATGCCTAAAAGAGCCGCTGCTTTCTGGGGCAGCGACTCCGTAGATTCGGATAACGATAATCTAATTTCATGAATTCTCAGCAAGCTCTAAAACTCCTTGCAGTGATAATGCGGCCGCTGTTCCGGCCAGTTTGCCCGACGACCACGCCCATTGCAGATTATAGCCGCCGCAGCCCGCGTCAATATCCAGCACTTCTCCGCAGGCATACAGTCCGGGGATGCGTTTGGACTGGAGCGTCTTTGCCTCAAACTCCGACACTCTGGCCCCGCCCGCCGTTATCTGTGCCTGTGTAAAGCCCATCGTCCCGGTAATATTGAACTCCCACTTTTTGAAAGCCGCCGCAATATTGTGCAGATCCTGGTCACTAAGCTTGTCCGCCTTGCCAATATCGGGCGAGATCCCGGTGGAATGCAATAAGATTTGCCCCAGGCGGTTATGCAACAAGCCGGTTAAAAAGTAACCAATATCCCGTTTCGGGTCCCGCTCCCTGCGCTTTTGAAGCAGGATCATAATCTCGTCCCGGGTAAAATGGGGCAACAAATCCAACAGCACGGAGACCCGTTGCTTGGCCTCCAGCGCCTTTTCCACATCACGGGACAGCTGCATGATGGCAATCCCCGACAAGCCTCTATCTGTAAACAGGATTTCTCCGGTTTCAGACGCTACCTGCTGTCCATTCATCGACAGGGAGGCCTTGCCCCGCACCCGAATCCCCTTGAGCTGTTTGGGATAGAGGGAATCCGATTGCAGCTGCACCAGAGAAGGATAGAGCTGGGTAATATTATGCCCCAGCATTTGCAGTAACCGATGGGCGCTGCCATTGGACCCCTGGCTTGCCTGCGCCTTGCCGCCGCCCGCAATAATCACCCGGTCCGCTGAAAAAGATGTTCCGGTTGCATTGGCCACCGTGAATCCCCTGCGCGTTGGCACCATGGCCTTCACCTCAAATTCAAGATGAAATATGACGCCCAGGCGCACGCACTCCAGCCGCAGCACATCCAGTACCGACGATGCCTGCAGGCTATATGGATAGATCCGCCCCTCCTCCTGACAAGTGGTCATCATCCCCAGCGATTCGAAAAGCGTCAGCGTATCATGGACCGCACAGGCATGCAAGGCTGGCTCCACAAAATCAGGATCGTTATAGGAGCTGGGGGCTACCCGCAGGTTCGAGAGATTGCAGCGGCCATTGCCAGTGGCCAGCAGTTTTTTCCCTACTCGATCCATCCGTTCGAGTACAATCACCCAGCCTGGAATTGCGTTTTCCTGCAAGACCGTCGCCGCAGAAAGGGCGGCCATCAGTCCCGAT
The DNA here is from genome assembly GCA_031556545.1 of Oscillospiraceae bacterium. Classification (GTDB taxonomy): domain Bacteria; phylum Bacillota; class Clostridia; order Oscillospirales; family Acutalibacteraceae; genus JAVBST01. The sequence goes on along the minus strand of JAVBST010000005.1, from coordinate 48,736 downwards.
GCGCCTCCCCCAACAATCAAAATGGTATTTTGATCTTGTGCCATATGCTTTCCCCCGCATCTTTTGAGTTTTGAACCAGCGTGACGCTGGACACAACCGCTCTGTGTCCTCGTAAGGATCACTGAGCGTCAAAGCCAATCGTATACATGCCCTGCTCCCCGGAGCGTAAGCGTATCCCCCGTAAATCATAAAATCCATATCTGTGTCTGGCTATCTCGTGCATCGGAAACGTTCGTCTCGACGCAACCAGCTAAATTCCGTCAAATCTTTTGTTTCTATTATACTCCTTCTAACGCATGGCAACAAGTGCCAGTATTTTTATACGTTATCCAGCGTAAAACTATACAGTCAATTCCCTGAAAAAGGGATTTTATGCGTAAGTTAAAAATCCTTTACACTGTTGAAAAGTCTGTTGAGAATGTTGATAAGTTTTAAAAATTCCGTTTTTCAATTGTCATGACATTAAGTTATTCGATAAAAACAGACAAGTTTCGACCTTTACACCCTCTATTTTTGAAAATAATTGCCGTTTTTCAGTTCTGCGTATATACAATCAAAAATGTATAGCCATAAAAGTTTCCATAAAAATCGCCAACTGTTTACAAATTATTCACAATTACCGCATAGGAAATGCAAGCTTTTCTTATATGGTTAACGTGTAAAAAGTGCATACTTGCCCCACTGGGCACGCGTTTGCATATCAGGCCAGGCGGTGTTATACTTTGGAGGGTGGTCCGCTGCAGTCTCTGCAAAGCGCCCGTTCAAAGCCCACCAAACCATCACACTTTGGCTCCGGCAATGTATAGAGCCATGAAACGGAGTGCATATCGAATGCCAAAAATTATTCTTGCCGACGATGAGGCTCTTATCCGCTCCCTGGTGTCTGATTTTCTGGCAAAAGCGAATTATGAGACACTGGAAGCTGCCGACGGACAGGAAGCTGTTGATTTGCTCAAACAGCATCCGGATGCGGCGCTCATGATCCTGGATGTCATGATGCCGGAAATGGATGGCTGGGAAGCCTGCCGTCTCATTCGAGAGTTTTCGAACCTTCCCATTATTATGCTGACCGCCCGCGCGGAAGAGTTTGACGCGCTCACCGGCTTTGAAGCGGGTGTAGATGAATATGTCACCAAGCCCTTTTCTCCTGCCGTACTTGTGAAGCGCGTAGACGCTCTGTTGCGGCGCTCGGCCCCTGCAATCAAAGAGAATCCTGCGGAGCAAAAAGGCCTGGTGGTGGATAAAGAGGCTTTTTCAGTATTTCTGGACGGCGCCCCAGTCGAGTTGGCGCTCAAGGAATTCGAAATACTCGCCATGCTTTTTCACAATAAAAACCGGGTATTCACGCGAGATCAACTGCTCGACGCCATTTGGGGCTATGATTACGTGGGCGATACCCGCACGGTGGATTCCCATATGGCCCGCCTTCGCACAAAGCTGGGGGCATGGGGCGCCGAGCATCTCAAGACCATTTACGGAATTGGATATAAATTGGAGCTATAAAGCCCCTGCGTCGCAAGATGCCGCGCTCTTAGCAACCATCATGGGGTGGTTGCAAGTTGACTGAATGTAAATCTGCCGAAATTTTTCCTGCTGTTATTGCCGGCGTAATATCTGGCTGTACATCCTTAGGAGGCCTTTATTTTTGCTATGAGACGTAAAATATGGATGCGCTTGTTCTTACAGATTTCCATTATCTTTATTGTATTTGCCGGCGGATTGGCCATCGCCAACTCCAGCCTCTTATTGCAATATTATATCACACGCGAAAAAAACATGCTGGTGGACGCGGCCAAGGAGATTGAAGCGCTGGATCTGACGAATCAAACCGCCAGCACGGAAACCCTCAACCGCATTGAAAGCGGCAATAATTTTCAAATTGAGATTTACAGCGAAGCCGGTGAGCTGCTCTATATGACCATGTGGAATTCCATGCGGGAGATGCCCAACGGCTTCGACTTAAAATTGAATGGGCTCATTCGCCAGCGGATGCAGGTGCTCTCTTCGGAGCAAAGAAAAGACGGCAGTGTTTTTCAAGACGCGCTGGACTCTATGGGCAACGAATACATCATCTATGCGAAATATCTGAGCAATAACATTGTTGTGGAATTGCGTACACAAAAATCCCTCATCGAAAAGAGCGCCGAAATCTCCAACCGTTTTATGCTCACTGTATCCCTGATTTTCTTGGTGGCGGCCTTGCTGTGGGCCTTGATTTATGCCCGGCACTTTGCTAAGCCCATTGTTCAGATGAATACCATCACCAAAAAAATGACCCAACTGGATTTTAATCAGAAACTCAATCCGCACACCCAGGATGAAATCGGGGAACTGGGTGCCTCTATCAATAATCTATCTGATACGTTGAGCGCCACCTTACAGGACTTAGCCGAGAAAAATGCAAAGCTGCAGCACGAAATTGAGCAGGAGCGCAAACTGGATATCATGCGCCGGGAATTTGTGGCCAACGTCTCCCATGAACTCAAAACCCCTATCTCCATCATCAAGGGCTATGCGGAAGGCCTTATGCTCAACATCAACACCGATGCGAGCAAGCGGGAGAACTACGCGAATGTTATCATCGAGGAAAGTGACCGGATGAACACCTTAGTATTGGATCTCTTGGAGCTTTCCCAGTATGAATCCGGGCATATCGCACTGCAAAAGATGGCCTTTGACTTGAGTGAGCTGACAGGCCGTCTTTTGGAAAAGATGGACGCTACAACGCCTGCGAAAAATTTTGCTCTGGAAAACCGGCTGCCGGAGCCAATGACTGTATGGGCGGACCCCGGCAAAACCGAGCAAATTCTCAAAAATTATCTCAGCAACGCCATGTCCCATGTCAATACGGGGGGACAGATTGTACTTTCCTGCGAGGAACAAGCCGACGGACGCCTGCGGATGCGCGTATATAACACCGGCGCACAGATTGCACCGGAGGATCAGGCAAAAATATGGCATAGCTTTTACCGCGCCGACAAAGCCCATAACCGCCAACAGGGGCGGTACGGACTGGGCCTCTCCATTGTGCGCGCCATCCAGGAGCAAAGCGGCCTCCCCTTCGGGCAGGACAATTGGGAGAACGGCGTCTGCTTTTGGTTTGATCTGGAGCGCATCCCGCAATAGAAAAACGGTACGCCCCCCCGCTCCCCGCGCAGTTTTGTGGGTGGAACGGGGTTTTATGTTTCTTCGTCCAATTGCAACACACGCTCGGCCAGTGCCTCAAGCTGCACGATATTCTCCAGCTTGCCCGCTTCTTGCCGCAGAGCCGCCGCACCGCGCAAGCCCTTAATGTACCAGGCAGCATGTTTGCGTGCCTCCCGCATCCCAATATAATCCCCTTTGTATTGGCATAGCAGGCGGACGTGCCGCAGCATGATTTCCATGCGCGTTGCCAAGGGCGGATCGGGCAGTATTTCGCCCCGGTCTAAGTAGGCCTGAATCGAAGCGAAAATCCAAGGGGCGCCCAAGGCACCCCGGCCAACCATCACCATATCGCAGCCCGTTTGTTCCAGCATTGTAGCCGCGCTTTCCCCATCGGTCACATCCCCGTTTCCGATCACCGGAATCCGGACACATTCCTTCACCTGCCGGATCCAGTCCCAATTTACAGGGGGGGCATACATCTGTGCCCGGGTGCGTCCATGCAGGATAATCGCAGCTATTCCTGCATCCTCAGCGCGCCGTGCCATCTCGATTACATTGATATTTTTATCGTCCCACCCAGTCCTCAGTTTCACCGTAACCGGCAAGCTAGATGCCTTTACAACCGCCTTCATAATGTCCCCTGCCAGAGCTGGATTTTTCAACAAAGCGCTTCCTCCCCCACTGGATGCTACTTTGGGAGCAGGGCAGCCCATATTGATATCGAGAAAGTCTGGCGTAAAGTCAATTGCCTTCACTGCTGCTTCCGCCATGGTTTCGGGTTCATTGCCAAAAATTTGCACACTGCATGGATGTTCTTTCGATCCAACTTGCAAAAGCTGAAAGGATTTTGGGTCCTGCATATGGATCCCCTTGGCGCTGGTCATCTCGCCCACCACAAATGCGGCCCCATATTCTATCGCCAATTCCCGCATGGCCCGGTCGGCTACACCGGCCATTGGCGCCAGCGCAACCTTGCCCTCAATCTCTACATTGCCGATATACAACCCAGTTCCCTCTTTCTCCGCATCATTTTCTAATTGATATGACTCCGGCATTTAAAAACAGGAATTTTAAAGGAAGCCCTTATATGCCGGAGTCATATTGGCCATGCGCCATTGAAAACGGCGCGGCCTTAAATTTATGCATGTGTCCGCAGAGCGGACACATGCGCATTATTATTTGGACAATCGGTACCACTTCCAAAATTTTTCCTGCCATATAATTGCTAAAATAATATTGTAACATATTGCCACGCGTACGGACAAGCAAATAATCACGGAAAAACAGCCCCGCGATTCTCTGCCCACGGAAATTCATTCTTTGATTCCGCAAAGTTTGTGGTATAATATGACAAGGTATCCAATCACGAATTGCCGTTTGCGCGGCGGAACGGACGGTCCCACATGAAATTACTGGCCATTGACGGAAACAGTATCCTCAACCGGGCTTTTTACGGCATTAAGCTGCTGACCACCAAACAGGGGCGCTATACCAACGCGGTGGTCGGATTTATGAATATTTTTCTCAAACTCCTCCATGAGATCGAGCCGGAGCAGGTGGCCGTGGCTTTCGATATGCGCGGCCCGACCTTTCGCCACGCGCTCTATACCGAATATAAGGCGGGACGCAAAGGCATGCCGCCCGAACTCGCGGAGCAACTGCCTGTGGTAAAAGAGCTGCTCACCTTGCTCGGCTATCGGATTGTGGAGACCGAAGGCTATGAGGCGGACGATATTTTGGGGACGCTCGCCCAAGCCGCCTGCCGGGAGGGCATCCCTTGCCGCATTGCCACCGGCGACCGGGACAGCTTGCAGCTTGTCTCCGACTGTGTCTACGTATATTTGGCCACCACCAAGATGGGCCGCCCCCTCACCACCATTTATAATGAACAGCAGCTATTGGAGGAATACGGCCTCTCCCCCGCCCAGATGATTGATCTGAAGGCTCTCATGGGCGATGCCTCCGATCACATCCCGGGGGTGCCGGGTATCGGACAAAAGACCGCCACGGATCTCCTCACCCGCTTTGGCACCCTTGAGCAAATATATGCGGAGGTTGAGCACTTAGACGTGAGCGGATCGGTGCGCAACAAGCTAATTGCCGGCAAAGAATTGGCTTATTTGAGCCGTACTCTGGGTACCATCGCCAAAGATGTCCCTATTGATACGGAGCTAAACGCCTACAGCCGCGGTGTCTGCGACACGCAGGGCGCCACCCGTTTGCTGTCGGAGCTCGAAATGTTTGCAATGCTCGAAAAGCTGGAGCTGCCCGCGCAGGATGTGCCGCCGACAGCCATAGACGATGCCCCCGCGCCGAAGATAACTCTGGAAGCATCCCCGGATCTGGCGGCATTATATACGAAACTGCAAGCGGAAGGCCGTGCCCACTTCCTAAGTGAACTGGAAAATGGCGTATTGCAAACCCTCTATATTACACATCCAGAAAGCGTCTATAAAATTGAGCACACGCACCCTGCGTTTACGGATTTCCTCCAAAAACTGTTCACGTCTGCGGATATCCTGTGTTGCACCTACGATGTCAAGCCCCTGTACCGCTACTGTATGCAGGAGGGTCTCCCCTACCGCCCTTTCCATTTTGATGCGTTGCTGGCCGCCTACCTCCTCAATCCCTCCGCCACCAGCTACGAACTCCCCCGCCTTTTGCAGGAATATTTTGTCGCACCCGGCCAACTGGAAGGCGAGACGTCTGACCGTGATTGGGTGATCGCTGCCGCTGCCCTACCCCTGCTCTGTGAAAAATTACAGGCACAAATCGAGGCGAACGAGCAGGAAAAGCTTTTGTATGACATCGAAATGCCCCTGGCGGAAGTGCTTGCCTCTATGGAGACGGTGGGCTTTCTCGTAGACGTAAAGGGCATTTCAGATTTCGGCCGAGATTTGGAAACGCAAATCGATGCTTTCACCCGGCAGATTTATGAGCTGGCGGGTCGGCCCTTTAATATTAATTCCCCCAAACAGCTTGGAGAAGTGCTCTTTAACGATTTACAACTGCCCGCCAAGAAAAAGACCAAAAGCGGTTATTCCACCAACGTGGAAGTATTGGAAAGTCTGATGGAGGTTCATCCCATCATCCCGATGATCCTCGAATACCGGCAGCTGGTAAAACTCAAAACCACCTACTGTGACGGCCTGGTCAAGGTGGTGGGTGCAGACGGACGCATCCATTCGACCCTGAACCAGACCGAGACCCGAACCGGCCGCATCTCCTCCACCGAGCCCAATCTACAGAATATTCCGACCCGTCAGGAGCTGGGCCGGGAACTGCGCCGCTACTTTATTGCCAAAGAGGGCTGCCTGCTTGTGGACGCCGACTATTCCCAGATTGAGCTGCGGGTACTGGCCGATATCTCCAACGACAAGACCATGATTGAAGCCTTCAATGCCAATGAGGACATCCATCGCATCACCGCCTCGCAGGTCTTTAATATGCCCTTGTCCATGGTCACGCCCCTGATGCGCAGCCGCGCCAAAGCCGTCAATTTCGGCATTGTTTATGGCATCGGCGCTTTTTCGCTTGCCAAGGATATCGGCGTAACCCGTGCCGAAGCAGACCAGTATATCAAAGGCTATTTTAGCCATTACGCCGGTGTACAGCAATATATGGACCGAGTGGTGCAGGAAGCAAAAGAATGCGGATACGCGCAAACCCTCTTTGGCCGGCGGCGCTACTTGCCCGAGCTTGCCTCCAAGAACGCCGTACAGCGCGCCTTTGGGGAAAGGGTCGCTCGCAATATGCCCATCCAGGGCGCGGCGGCCGATATTATTAAAATTGCCATGATCCGGGTATACCGCCGCTTGCAGGCCGAGAGCCTTGCCACCCGGCTGATTCTGCAGGTGCATGATGAGCTCATTTTGGAGGCGCCGGAAGCGGAAGCGGAACTGGCGGCCCGTATTGTGGACGAAGAGATGGAAAACGCCTGCCAGATGCAAGTTCGACTGATTGCCGATGTGCACACGGGCAAAACCTGGTATGATACGAAGTAGGATAATGGAGCGTAAGATATGAAACACATTTTGTTTGTTTGCACGGGGAATACCTGCCGAAGCCCCATGGCCGAGGTATTGTTTCGAGCCCTCTGCCAGAAACAGGCCCTCACGCAATTCACCTGTTCCAGCGCGGGACTGGCTGCCTTTGAGGGAGAATCGGCGCATCTTAATGCCATCATGGCCATGGAGGAGAAGGGAATTTCCCTCACCTCCCATAAGGCACGTCGCCTGACGCCGGCGCTCATGGAGCAGTCCGACCGCATTGTCACCATGACAGCCTCACAGGCAGCCTTTTTGCAACTGTCCACGGACAAGGTCCTTAGTTTCACACCCGATATCGATGATCCCTATGGCGGTTCCATGGAAACCTACAAGGCTTGTGCCGCGCAAATTGAGCTGGCCTTAACTGCTTTGCTGCCTCGCTTGCAAGAGGAGGCTTAAGCGAATGGGCATACGGATTCTCCGGATGGAGCGGCGGCATTTGCCCGTTCTTGCGGCACTGGAGGCCACTTGTTTTTCCCATCCCTGGAAGCTGGAGGGGCTAACGGCAGAACTCGAAAAGCCCGAAGCCGTCTTTCTGGTGGCAGAATCCGGGGATGCGGTGGCCGGCTATCTCGGCGCGCACCACATTCTGGACGAGGTTTATATTGCCAACCTGGCCGTGTTTCCCGCTTACCGCAGGCAGGGCATCGGCGGCGTGTTACTGGATGCGCTATGCTGCTATGCAGTGGCAGAGGGGGCCTCGCTGCTTACCTTGGAGGTGCGTGTCTCCAATCAGGCTGCTATCCGCCTTTATGCCGGCAAGGGATTTCAGCCGCAGGGCATCCGCCCCCATTTTTACGAAGATCCCCGCGAGGATGCGATCATCATGACAAAATTTCTAAAGGAGTTCTCTTAGGTGAAAATATTAGCCATTGAATCCTCCTGCGATGAAACGGCCGTAGCCGTGGTGGAAGACGGACGGCACGTGCTCGCAAACGTAATTGCCTCACAGGTAGAAGAACACAAAATATATGGAGGCGTCGTGCCGGAAATCGCCAGCCGCCGCCATGTGGAAGCCATCGATGGGCTATTGACGACCGCCCTCGAAGAAGCACGGTTGACGCTTGCCGATATGGATACCATCGCGGTAACCTACGCGCCGGGCCTCATCGGCGCACTGCTGGTGGGGGTCAACTTTGCCAAAGGCCTCGCCTATGCCACCGGCAAGCCCCTCATTCCCGTGCACCATTTGCGCGCGCACGTAGCCGCTAATTATATTGCCCACGCCGAACTGGAACCTCCCTTTTTGGCGCTGGTTGTCTCAGGCGGACATAGCCACATTCTGGAGGTGAGGGACTATACCGATTATCACGTTCTCGGTTGTACCCGGGATGACGCGGCGGGCGAAGCCTTTGACAAAGCCGCGCGCACCTTGGGCCTCCCCTATCCCGGCGGCATTTATCTGGATGCGGCGGCCCAGGAGGGCAATCCCGACGCCTACCCCTTCCCCCGTCCCCGGGTGGAGGGGAAGCCCTATGATTTTAGCTTCTCGGGCCTCAAAACAGCCATGATCAACCTGGTACACAATGCGGCACAGAAAAATATTCCGATCCTCCTGGCCGATGCGGCAGCCAGCTTCCAGAAAGCCGTTGTGGACTGCTTATGTCAAAATACCGCCCTCGCTGCAAAAAACTTTGGTCATTCCAAAATTGTGCTGGCCGGTGGTGTCTGTGCCAACTCTTATTTGCGGCAGCGTATGCAATCCCTCTGCAACGAAAGCAATTGGACGCTCATCCTGCCCCCCTTCTCCCTATGTGGAGATAACGCGGCTATGGTGGGTGCGCAGGCCTATTATGAAGCGCAGGCGGGACAAGTTGCCCCGCTGCATTTAAACGCCTATTCGACCCGCTCGATTGAGGTAAATTATGTTACGGGCTAAGCCGTTATGCAGGATTTATTTCACCTTTATTCATCTTGAATGAAAAAAATGGAATAAACCGTTAAACCTTTCACAGTTTATTCCTTGAATCCCCCGAAAAAGGGGAGTATAATAATAGTATATATTATTTTTCTCATCAAAAGTGAGGAAGTTTTATTCTACTCCTTCATTTTCCGCGCAAGTGGAGGAGGCTTTATCAGAATCATGCCAGCGCGGAGAAAAGGAGCGTTTATGACAAACAACAAAGTGCTTCTCAACTGGATTGAGGAAAAAATTGAACTGGTGAAACCAGACAAGGTAGTTTGGATTGACGGTTCTGTGGAACAGCTTGACGCGCTCAGACAGGAAGCCTGTGCGACGGGAGAAATTATAAAGCTGAATCAGGAGAAATTGCCGGAATGCTACCTGCACCGCACGGCCATCAATGACGTGGCACGCGTGGAGCACCGCACCTTTATTTGTTCCAAAGCCAAAAAGGACGCCGGCCCCACCAACAATTGGATGGACCCGCAAGAAGCCTATTCCCTTTTATACGGCATTGCCAAGGACTCCTATGCCGGCCGCACCATGTATGTTATCCCCTATTCCATGGGCCCGGTGGGATCTCCCTTCTCCAAAGCGGGTATTGAATTGACCGATTCCATTTATGTGGTTTTGAATATGGCCATCATGACCCGCATCGGACAGTCCGTGCTGGATGCGCTGGGCGATAGCAACGACTGGGTTAGAGGCCTGCACGCAAGATGCAGCATCGACGAAGAACAGCGCTATATCTGCCAGTTCCCCGAAGACAATACCATTATTTCCGTAAACTCCGGTTACGGCGGCAATGTGCTGCTGGGCAAAAAATGCTTTGCTCTGCGCATCGCCTCCTATCAAGGCAGCAAGGAAGGCTGGATGGCCGAGCATATGCTCATCCTGGGCCTCGAAAATCCCAAGGGCGAAGTTAAATATATCTGCGCCGCATTCCCCTCCGCCTGCGGCAAAACAAATCTGGCTATGCTCATCCCGCCCGAAGTTTATCAGAAAAGGGGCTATAAGGTTTGGTGCGTGGGCGATGATATCGCCTGGTTGCGTATCGGGCCGGACGGCCGCCTCTATGCCATTAATCCCGAAAACGGCTTCTTTGGCGTAGCACCGGGCACCAATGATAAATCAAACCCCAATGCTCTGGCTTCCACAAAGCAGGGCACCATCTTTACGAATGTCGTGCATAATCTGGACGATAACACGGTCTGGTGGGAAGGCCTCGACAAAAATCCGCCCAGCAACGCCCTCAACTGGAAGGGTCAACCCTGGAACGCCGAATCCGGCGAAAAAGGTGCACATCCCAACAGCCGTTTCACCGCACCCGCCAAGAATTGCCCCTGCATCAGCAGTGAATTCGAAAATCCACAGGGCGTCCCAGTATCAGCCATTGTCTTTGGCGGACGCCGCGCCAAACTGGCGCCTCTGGTCTATCAGGCACGCAACTGGAATCACGGTGTGTTTGTAGGCTCTATCATGGGCTCTGAAACGACTGCTGCTGCGGCTGGCGCGGTCGGCGTCGTACGGCGTGATCCCATGGCTATGCTGCCCTTCTGCGGCTACAATATGGGCGACTATTGGCAGCATTGGTTTGACATGGGCCAAAAGCTTGGCGACAAAGCACCCCAAATCTTCAATGTCAACTGGTTCCGCAAAGATGAGGACGATAACTTTATGTGGCCGGGCTTCGGCGACAATATGCGTGTGCTTGACTGGATTATTGAACGCTGCGAAGGCAACGTGGACGCGCAGGAAACTGCCATCGGCTATATCCCCTACGCCAAGGATATCAACATCGAAGGCGCGGATGTTACCCCGGCAACGCTTGAAAAGCTGCTGGATGTGGATACGGCCCTCTGGAAAGAGGAAGCTGCCGGCGTTGGCGAACTCTATTCCACTCTGGGCGATACCCTGCCCCAGGAGCTTTCACAAGAGCTTGCCGATTTGAAAGCCAAGCTGTAATCTGACAAATTCTTGCAAATGAAGGAATCGCCCCGCACTTATTGTAAGTGTGGGGCGATTTTTGGATGCTGCTTTACCGGACACTGACTCTGCGTTGTAACAGTTTAAGAATTCCGGCATAGAGACCGCCAATGCATGCCAGATCCAGTAATGTACTGGAAAGCCCGATTTTGTCCACCACCTGCTGATTCATGGAACTTATCATGGGTTCAAAGACAATTTTCGCGCCGTCCGAACCAAAATAGAAGCTCAAGGGTACAAATAGAATCAGTCCCATACCAATCATTTGGACAATGAAGCTAATCGCCAGATAGAAGACAAAGGAGAAGGCGACGGCGTTTTTCTGAAAGCTACCCGTATTGGCCAGCGTGATGGCAAAATAGATTTGCATTATGCCCGCCAGCGTCTGAATCAGGGCGGCAACCGAGGAATAGAGGATTATTCTCCAAAAATCTTTTTCCCTGATCCCGAACACCATGAAGAGTTGTTCCTTGAATTCCGCCCATACGCCGGAGTTCCCTTTTATTGCAAATACAACGGTTAAGATAATGGTAGCAATCATTACCGCGTAACTCAAAGTAATCCAGATAAAGCTCGTAAGCACTTTGGTAAAAATGAGCTTCCATCCCTCCACCGGCAGGGTCAGACTTAAGTATCCCTCATTCGCGTACATGCTTTTATAAAACCGTGTAATTACAACCACATAGGTAATAATGACTGCGGCAGCACCGGCAATGATAAAAAAGAAAAGCGAAATGCCGCTTGCAGCATTCCAGCCGGTCTGGCGGGTGAGAAAGGTCGAGAGAGCAAAAATAGCCCACGCCATAAAAACTAGGGGGACCAGACGTCCGGTGGCTTTGAATTCATGCTTCATCAGTTTGCCTAGCATTTGAATACCTCCTTAAAAAGCTCTTCGACCGACTTTCCGTGCTGCTCACGGATATTGTCCACGCTATCCTGCAATATGACGGCCCCGCCGCCCATCATGATGATGGAATCAAAAATACGCTCCACATCATAAATCAGGTGGGTGGAAAGCAGCAGCGCCGCATCCTGCGTGTAGTTGTTCAGGATAACATCCAGCATGACGCTGCGCGCCGCCGGGTCGATACCGCTAAGAGGTTCATCCAAAAGATAGAGTTTTGCCACCCGGCACATGACTAAAATGACCTGTAGCTTCTCCTGCATCCCTTTGGACATGGTCTTTAGCTTCTGTTTCATGGAGAGACCAAAACGCTGCACCATCTCTTCCGCTTTGGCGGCATCAAAATCTGCGTAAAAATCCGAAAAGTATTGGATGGTATCCTTGGGACTCATCCAGTCGTTAAAGTAGGTTTTCTCAGGCAAATAGGAAACGGCGGACTTGGTATACACCCCCGGATGTTCCCCTAAAATGCGCACTTCGCCCTGATAGTCCATGATCAATCCCGCAATGATCTTCATGGTGGTCGTTTTACCGCAGCCGTTGGGCCCCAGCAAGCCCGTAATGCTCCCCGGGGCAATGCGAATATTCACATCGCGCAGCGCTAAAAATGGACCATACCTTTTGTTGAGATTTTGAATCTCCAACACGTTATTCATAAGCTGACACCTCCGAAATTACTTTCTCCTCAATTTGCTTTCTTGTATACCCCAACGCTTGCATGCTGGTCAGAAAAGCAAGAATATTGGCTGTGGCCATCGCTTCCCGCTCCCGTTCCATCAGCGCCGCATCCTCTGTAATGAACCGCCCGCTGGTGCGCTCACTGTACAACAGGCCATTGCGTTCGAGCTCCGTGAGGGCACGCTGCATGGTGTTAGGATTAACGCGAAACTGGACCGCCAGATCCCGCACCGAGGCAACCCGGGAGCCGGATGCCCATTCGCCCGCAAGAATTTTGAGCTTGATGCTCTCCATAATCTGTAAATACACCGGCATTCGCAGATCATAATTGAGTTCCAAAGCGACATCTCCTCTCTGTATTATTGTATTAATCAACTAATACAATAATACATCTGCTTCCTGGATTTGTCAACCCCCTCTTCTATGTTTTTTTATAACAATTATTGCATATCACCATTTTCACAAGTCGTAAGGTATGTCATCCCAACACGACCCCAAGACCGTACGGATGGCACTGGAGCGCATACCCTCGCATCGAAAACGGCCGCATATAAAAGAGCGGCTCCAGCATGGCTGAAACCGCCCTTCGAGAAGGCCCCTTAATAGTTTTCGGCTTTTAGTTCAAAATAGGACTGTGGATGCTTGCAGGTGGGGCATAAATCCGGTGCAGCCGGACCCACATGAATATGCCCACAGTTGCGGCACTTCCAGACCACTTCGCCGGTGCGCTTGAAAACAATGCCCTGCTCCAAATTCTGGATCAGCTTCTGATAACGGGCCTCGTGCTCTTTCTCCACGCCGCCCACGCTCTCCAGTGCGGTCGCGATTTCGTCGAAGCCCTCTTCGCGGGCTACCTTCGCGAAATCCGCATACATCTCCGTCCATTCATAATGCTCGCCCGCCGCCGCATCGTGCAAATTTTCCATTGTCCCCGGAACGCTACCCCCTTTAAGGTATTTAAACCACATCTTGGCATGTTCCTTCTCATTGTCTGCCGTCTCCGTAAAGAGAGCGCTGATTTGTTCGTACCCTTCTTTTTTGGCCTGCGAGGCATAATAGGTATACTTGTTTCTGGCCTGTGACTCGCCCGCAAATGCCGCCATTAAATTGGCTTCGGTACGACTTCCTTTGAATTCCATATAATAACCTCCTGTCCTTTTGTTACGTCCAATGCGCCGCGTACACGCTTTGCAATGCGGCAGCCTGTCCTAAAAAGCTAAGCCTATATGGGGTACAGGTTATCCTGTACAGCTAGACTTGCTATCTATTATTATACCACCGTTTCCAATAAAAAGTGGAAAAATTTTGAGAACTTTTTGATTATTCCTAAACAAAAAGCCATGCGGTGCAACCTGCGCTGCATCCCATGGCTTTTGTTATGTATCCTTTTGGGGGAAAAATCAGTCCGATTTACGCTTGAAAATATTGATGATATCAATATAATCCTCATCCGCGGTCAGCGTTTCAGGCGCCGGCACAGGCTGTGGGTTTTCAGCTTGCCTGTTGTGGGGCAGTCCGCGTTTGGCGGCAAAACGAGAATGGGGAGGCTCCGCAAAATCTGCCTTTTCCGCTTGTACAGGCACAGGATTGCCCTCGTCTCCAAAGCCGGTTGCGATAACCGTAATAATCATTTCATCATCCAGATTATCGTCAAAGGTGGCGCCCCAAATAATATTCGCCTGGGCGTGTGCCGCTTCCGTAATTAAGGTGGAAGCTGTTTCCACCTCTTCCAAGCCGATATCGGAAGAGGAAGTGATGTTGATAATAACACCCTGCGCACCATTGATGGTAGTCTCCAACAGCGGGCTGGAAATGGCCATTCTGGCTGCCTGCTCGGCCTTCTCCTTGCCGGTTGCATGGCCCACGCCCATATGGGCAAAACCAGCGGCGTTCATAATAGCGGACACATCGGCAAAGTCCAGATTGACCAAGCCGGGTACCTGAATGAGATCGGAAATGCTCTGCACGCCCTGGCGCAAAACATCGTCCGCCACTTCAAAGGCATTGGCCAAGGTAATCTTCTGTTCCGACACATACTTGAGGCGCTCATTGGGAATCACAACGAGGCTGTCCACATACTGGGCCAGCTCCGCAATCCCAATTTCCGCCTGCTCCATGCGGCGCTTGCCTTCAAACTGGAAGGGCTTTGTCACAATCCCCACCGTTAGAATATTCATTTCTTTTGCAATCTTGGCAATTACCGGCGCAGCGCCCGTGCCCGTACCACCGCCCATACCGGCAGTAATAAACACCATGTCCGTACCCTTGAGCGCATCGGCAACCTCTTCACGGCTCTCTTCCGCCGCTTTTTGCCCAATTTCCGGTCTGGCACCGGCCCCCTGGCCGCGGGTCAGCTTTTCACCAATTTGAATTTTATGAGTAGACTGGGAATGATATAATGCCATTTTATCGGTATTAATCGTAATAAACTCCACACCCTGGATCTTCGCACGAACCATCCGGTCAACCGCATTTCCGCCGCCGCCGCCCACACCGATGACTTTTATCTGTATCACACAATCAAAATCATTATCAATCTCAAATGACATTATACGTCCTCCCTTATACTTAGAGGTTTGATCCCGGATTCTGATACTATGTATAGTATCATACCATGCCCAAACACAAATTTCAACAACTACCTTCTTAACTTCAAAATATTTTTCTGGAATAATTTTACTCTTTCCTGAAAAAATATTTTTCCTTCGCGTTCTTTAACCCTGTAATTCCCATAATAGGAAATAACCTGAATTTTTTGCCCTGTTTTTATCGTTTTTCAGATCTCATTGTTCCATTATCACACAACTGTTTTTTCGAAATAAAATGGAAAAAATTCTGTCTCCCCTTAACCGGTCGGTTTGAAAACCGCCTTTTTTAAGACACTCAAATCAATGCTGCCCCGGGCATCCGGCTCCAGCTTTTCAAGGGTGGATTTTGCAAATTGCAATTTGTATTGGATCTCATTGGCGGTCCCGATCTTTAATGTTAATCGACCATCATAGGTGAGCTGAATGTTCACTTTGTCGGCCACATTGACAGCGTTAATATGGCCAATCTCACTTTCTTCTATGGCCTTGAGCACCTTTTGGATCAAGCCTGCCATTTCCTCATCCTCATATTCCAGCGTGCCGCCCAGCCGCTGCGCCTTCATCCCCGAAACGGTCAATATCGCCACACCCTCCGGAATATTCTGGGCGTTAATTTCCAAAATCCGGTTATTTTCATCAATCAAAATATAGCCGGCTTGTCCCTGCACGGCGCATTTGGGGGTGCTTTCCGTGACTTCGACGGACAGTTTATTGGGCAAAACGCGCTTGATGGTGACAGCATTGATATAGGGCAAGGTATCCGATATTGCTTTCTGGGCCTTTTTGAAATTGCAGCGCCAAAGATTCTCATTTTTGTGGATACCGCTGCTTGCAATGATTTCTTCCTGCGAATACCGGGTGTTACCTGTCACCACAAATTCCTGGATATTAAACAGCACCGTCAAGGAAAGCGTCGTGCCGATTCCCAGTACAAGGATAAGCAAAAAGGAATAAAAAAAGATTGCTCTGCGGCGTTTGATCTTTTTTATCCTTTTTGCTTGCGCTTGCCGCATCTCCTCGCGGTCAACCTGTCTAACCTGAATGTCCTTCTGCTTCATTTTCCTCGATCCTCTTCACTTTGGCTCCTACCGAACGTAGGGCTTCATCTATTTTATCATATCCCCTGTCGAGGTGCTTCAGGCCACTGATTTCAGTGATCCCGTTGGCGCACAGACCCGCTACAAGCAGTGCACCCGCACCCCGCAAATCCGATGCCATGACCGACGCGCCCGACAAGTCGGAAACGCCTTCCACCACGGCCACTCTGCCCTCTACTTTGATTTTGGCGCCTAGCCGCGCCAGCTCACTCACATGTTTATACCGGCTTTCAAAGATATTTTCCACAAACATGCTCATACCGTCCGCCACGGTTGTCATGGCCATGATGGGCGGCTGCGCATCGGTGGGAAAGCCGGGATAAGGCGCGGTTCTAACATGCCGGACTCCTCTTAGGCGGGTAGGAGCCACAATGTTCAGCATATGCTCCTTGACCGTAATCTCACAGCCCGCTTCCTCAAACACCGGGATCATAGGCCCTAAATGCGCCGGAATAATTCCCTTAAGCATCAGATTTCCACCCGTTACTGCCGCCGCCGCCATATAGGTTGCCGCGACAATACGGTCGGGAATGATTTGATGGTGCGTCGCATACAGGCCATCCACGCCGTCTATCGTAATGACGCCTTCGCCCGCGCCGTGAATTCTGGCGCCGCAGCCATTCAGGAAATCCGCCAGGTCGCTGATCTCGGGCTCCCGGGCGGCATTGATAATGGTGGTTCTGCCCTTGGCCGTAGCCGCCGCCAAAAGAATATTCTCCGTAGCACCCACGCTGGATAACGTCAGGGGAATTTCTGCGCCCTGTAGCCTGCCCTCCACCCGGCAGTTCAAAAAGCCGTGCTCTTCTTCAATGACGAGCCCCAATTTACGCAGAGCCCAAAGGTGCAGGTCAATGGGCCGGGGACCCAATTCGCAGCCACCGGGCGTTGAAATGCGCGCCTGCCCCATCCGGGCGGCAATGGCGCCTAAAAAGACAATGGAGGATCGCATTTCCCGCATCAGGGTATCCGGAATATCCACCTGGTCCAGCGCACGGCAGTCCGCGTGCAGTTGATTCCCGTCCTTGCGCACATGCGCACCCAGATTACGCATAATTTTCATGGAGGTATGTACATCAGACAAATCCGGACAATTATGTATTACACTGACATCGTCTACCATTAGACAGGCCGCGAGGATAGGAAGGACACTGTTTTTCGCACCATGGACCGTGAGGGTTCCGTTTAAGCGTCCTCCGCCTTCTACGATGAATCTCGACATGCGTTTCACCCTTTCGCATTTAAACAACAAAAGAGGGTTATGCACCCTGTTTTATATTATGCGAAAGGTTAATTATTGGTGTATTTAAACTGGAACTGCAAGCTCCGTAATCACCTTGCAAATTAATGCATTGGCATCCGGGACCCCCATTTGAGCCGCGTTCTCCGCCATTTCGGCCAAATGCCCCGGCGCCGCAAAAAGTGCTTCCACCATCGCTTTGAGCTTTTCTCCGCCCAAATCCTTTTCCTCGAGAATCATCGCGGCGTCACGGCGAACCAGCGCCATGGCATTATGATATTGGTGATTCTCCGCTACATTGGGGGAAGGAATCAGGATGGCAGGGCGTCCCACTGCCTCAATCTCGCTCAAGGTACTGGCCCCTGCCCGGCAAATAACCAGATCGGCAGCCGCCAGGCAACGCGCCATATCCTCAATATATTCCCGGATCATAATCTGAGGCTCATTTTGTAAATCAACGCCTTTTTCCCGAAGCAAATCGGGCATCCACAGCCCGTATTGCCCCATGGCATGGATGTGGTAATAGGGCGCGCCGTGATGGGTAAGCGCCATGAATTCTGTCATTGCCTCATTGATGCGCTTCGCGCCCAGGCTACCGCCGAACGAGAGAATCAGCGGTCGTTCATCCAAACCCAGCTCAAAGCGCGCCAGTTCACGGTTGGCTTGAAGCAGCTCTGCCCGCACCGGCAGACCTGTTACCAGACAAGGGTGCTTCGGTCTTAAATGGGATTCGGCGTCCTGAACCGTCAACATCACACGATCCACCATTTTGGCCAGCATCTTGGTCGTAACACCGGGGAAGGCATTCTGTTCATGCGTCACCGTGCGAATCCCCATCTGGGCCGCCTTGCGCAGGACAGGACCCGAGACATAGCCGCCAAACCCGACGACTACATCCGGCTTAAAGTCCCGCAAAATCCGTTTGGCCTGGCCCGATGCCCGCAGGAGATTGGAAAGGGTAACGGCGTTGCGTTTGATATTCTGGAACGAGATCTTGCGCTGAAAGCCCGATATGTTAATGGTCTCAAAGCGGAAACCTGCCTGGGGCACCAGTTTTGCCTCCAGCTTGTCAGCGGTACCCACAAACAGAATTTCAGCGCCCTTCTGATGCTCGCGTATGTAAGAGGCTACGGCCAACGCGGGGTTGATATGACCCGCCGTACCTCCGGCTGCAAAAACTAATTTCATCTGCCATCCATTCTGCCGCGGCCGCCACGGCGCCAATTTCGTGCAATCTCTATGCGGCCTCTACGATTACGTTGGCAATTACTTGTCATCGTAATATAACGGTCAAGTTTTTTGGACACTGGCATACCGGGATATCCCCAGCACGACCCCCATCTGCAGCAGGAGCATGACCAATGCCGTACCGCCGGCACTGAAGAAGGGCAGGCTGATACCGGTGTTGGGAATACTGTCCGTGACCACCGCGATGTTGAGGGCGGCCTGCATACCCACCTGAAAGACTAGGCCGATTGCCAGCAGAGAGCCGAACTGGTCGGGGGAGCGCATGGCAATCACAAAGCCGCGCCATAACAGCAGCGCGAATAAGAGAATAATCAGGGCCGCGCCAATAAAGCCGAGTTCTTCACAAACAATTGAGAAAACAAAGTCATTCTGGGGCTCCGAGACATATAGATACTTTTGTTTGGAATTGCCGATACCGGCTCCCAGAAAGCCGCCCGATCCGATGGCATATAAGGACTGGTTGACCTGCCACCGGGCATCCATAGGACTAAAGGATTTGTCGGTCCATGCCTGCAACCGGATCAGGGCATATTTAATGCCATTAAACACAAATAAATATACCGCCAATGCCCCCGCGCCGACGCCGCCAAAAATACCAAACCATTTTAAGGAGGCGCCCCCCACAAACATCATCACGATTCCCATTGATAAAATGAGAATGGTTCCCGAAAGATGGGGTTCCCTGAGCATCAAAAACGCCATCACACCCAAAATGGCAATGTAGGGCAAAATGCCGTAGCGCAGGGTTTTCATTTTGCTTTGATTAAGAGAAATCATATGCGCAAAAAATAGCACCACGCCAAACTTGGCAATCTCAGAGGGCTGAAAAGTGGTAAAGCCCAAATTGATCCAGCGGTGAAAGTCCTTTTCGTCCCCCGGCAATATCAATACCACCGCCAAAAGAAGCAACGAGAGACCCAAAATAGGCCATGCCGCTACCCGCAGCGTATGGTAATTCAGGCGCGATACAACAATCATGCCCACCACTCCGATAATGGCGAAGAGCAACTGCTTTTTAAAGAAATAGAGGCCATCTCCATAGTAATAGATGGCATAGGCATAACTGGAGGAAAACAGCATAATCAGACCAATGGTCAACAAGACCATGGTCAGTAGAAAGAAGGGGATATCAAATCCGCCCTGCGCAAGCATTTTTACTTTTGGGTTGTTTCTTTTCGCCATAATTGCCTCCCGATCTTACCGAATGAAGCGCCCGGTCCGTTATCCAAAATAGAGTAACAGCACACCAATGGCACAGCCAATGGCACCCACCAGACTGAATACGCGCACAATCTTTTTCTCGCTCCATCCCGACATCTCAAAGTGATGATGAATGGGGCTCATTTTAAAAATCCGTTTATGGGTGCGTTTATAATAGAGAACCTGAATCACCACTGAGAGGGCCTCTGCAATATAGACGATGCCCATCGGCAGAAGAATGACCGGACAATCCAGCCCATAGGCCAGCGCTACCAAAAAGCCGCCCAAAAACATAGAACCGGTGTCGCCCATAAACACCTTGGCCGGATGCCAGTTCCAGATGAGAAATCCTGCACAAGCCCCCGCCAGCGCTGCCGCCAGCGCGCTCATGCCGCGATATTGTAAAATACCCGCCGCAATCATCAAGGCGACCGCTACGATAAACGTGACCATCGAGCATAACCCGTCAATCCCATCCGTTAAATTCACGGCATTGACAAAGAAATAGATGACCACGATGCTCACAATCCAATAAAAAATCCCTAAATTGACTTGCCCTAAAAAGGGAATGTAGGTATAGCGCTGCCCCGACATATACAGCGTTGCCAAATAACCGGCCGATATCAGAAGCTGTAAAAATGTTTTTTGTCTAACGGTCAGCCCCAGATTCCGCTTTTTGACCACTTTGATATAATCGTCAAAAAAGCCAATCAATGCAAATCCAACCGCCATGGCAAAACCGCCCCACAGCTTGGTTTTGAGAATGGGGGTTTCCCCCAGAATATATTTTCCGCCCGTGAAATAGTCCACCGCCACAATCAGTACCATGGAGAGGAGCGTTCCCACGATGAACAGGATGCCGCCCATGGTGGGCGTCCCCTGCTTATTCTTGTGCCAAATCGGGCCAATGTCCAAAATGGTCTGTCCGTATTTTAACCGCCGCAGCCATGGAATCAGCTTAAATCCCAAAAGCCCGGTTACGGCAAAAGAAATGATCGCTGTCAACGCAACCGCAAATGTATTCACCGCTTATCCCACCTCTCATATAAACGCTGAATGACCTCCTCCAGTTTCATGCCCCGGCTCCCCTTAAAGAGGACAGCGTCTCCCTCTGCCAACGTTTGCAACAAAGCTCCTGTCAGGGCCTCTTTCTCCATAAAGTGCCGGCAATGTGTAAAGCCCGCCTTCGCTGCCCCCTCTATGTATCCCGCGGCTGCCTCGCCGTAAGCGAACAGTGCATCCGGCTTGCAATCCGCCGCAAAAGCGCCCACATCCCGGTGCGCCTGCTCGCGAATCTCCCCGAGCTCCAGCATATCCCCCAGCACTGCCACCCGCTTTCGGGCGGGCAGATCCCGCAAGGTTCCCAGGGAAGCTCGCATGGAATCGGGCGCGGCGTTGTAGCAATCCTCAATCACGGTAATGCCCTGATAATCCCGGATGCGCTGGCGCATCCCTGCCGGTTCATAACCCTGTAGGCCTTGCGCTGCCAGATCAGGCGGTACGCCCAAAAACTGCCCGGCCGCAAAAGCCGCCAGTGCATTATATACATTATGTTCCCCCACAGTGGGTAGCGTCACAGTGCTTCTTTTTCCATTATATGCAAGTTCAAAGTGAGTGGATAAGCCTTCGTGTGCAATGTTCACGCCACGGTATTGGCAGTCCGGGTTATGGATTCCATAGGTAATCATGGGCCGCCCTGTATCCCGCACGGTTTGCAACAGCGGATCGTCCAAATTCAGCAGGAGGGGCGCATCGGGCGCCATGCCTTCCAAAATCTCAAGCTTGGCCTTTAAAATATTTTCACGGCTGCCCAGCGTTTCGATGTGGGATACGCCGATGTTGGTCAGGATGCCGATATCCGGCTGCGCCACCCTCGTGAGGGCCGCAATCTCCCCAAAATCCGCCATCCCCATCTCAAGCACCGCCGCCTCGTAGCTTGCATCCAGGCGGAATACCGTCAGGGGCAGACCGATGGCATTATTCAGATTGCCCTCGTTTTTGAGGGTTTTATATTTTTGAGAAAGCACCGCAAAAACCATTTCTTTGGTGGTGGTCTTCCCCACACTGCCTGTGAGCCCCACAACCGGCAACGTAAATTTGCGCCGGTAATAGGCAGCAAGCCGTAACAGAGCGACGCCGGTGTCGGGCACCCACACCTGTGGAGCTGCAAGGGAAAGAGGTTCGCTGCACAGAATTGCCGCCGCTCCTTTGGCAAGGGCTTCCTCCACAAAATCATGCCCGTCAAAGCGGTCGCCTTTTAAGCAGATAAACAAGCAACCCGGCTCAATGGCCCGGGTGTCTGTGCAAATCGCGGTTACTTCTATACGTCCCTGCGCACGGCCTTCTACGGCTGCCGCAATTTCTGATAACTGCAATACTTCCAAGTCCTTTTACACCGCCCTATCCGTCTGTAAGATTTCTGCCACGATCTCGCGTTCATCAAAATGAACGGTTCGTTCTTTTTGTATTTGGTAAAGCTCATGGCCTTTACCCGCTAATAAAATAATATCATTTTTTTGCGCATTTTCAAGTGCAAATTGAATGGCTTCCCGCCGGTTTTCAATGACGGTATACTCCGTATCGTGTTTTTTAACACCTGTCAAAATATCCTCAATGATCTTTTGGGGGGCTTCCGTGCGGGGATTGTCGGAGGTTACCACCAGGAAATCGGCAATTTCAGCCGCCGCCTCTCCCATTAAAGGCCGTTTGCTTTTATCCCGATCCCCCCCGCAGCCGAACAACACTACCAAGCGGCCCGACGCAACTTCCTTCAAAGCATACAACGCCTTTCTTAAGGCGTCGGGCGAGTGTGCGTAATCAATGACTACCGTATAATCACGGCCGGTCGGAACAATCTCCATGCGCCCTTTGATGCCCGGAATATCCGCCAGCGCCTTCACCACCGCCGCAAAGGGGACTCCCAACTCGATGGCGCACACGCTCGCCGCCATGGAGTTATAGACCGAAAAAATGCCCGGAATATGGGTGGTGACCCGGCCGATCGTTTCATTGCCCACCAATTCATAGGCAATCCCGTCCGGCTTCATACGGATATTTTTCGCAACATAATCCGCTTTATCCGCGCTTGCGGAAAAAGTGACACGCCGGCAGGCGGCATTGCCGGGGAATTGACGGGCATACGGATCATCGTAATTGACAATGGCAACGTCACATTTCCGGAAAAGGATCTGCTTGGCAGCCAAATAGCTCTCCATCGTGCCATGGTAATCCAAATGATCATGGCTGAGGTTGGTAAAAACGGCTGCGGCAAAATGGCAGCCCTCCACACGACCCTGTTCCAGCGCTTGGGAAGAAACCTCCATCACGCAATAATGACAGCCCGCCTCCACCATACGTAAAAATAAGTTTTGCAGCTCATGGGGTTCCGGCGTTGTGTATTTGGCCGGAATCACCTGATCTCCAATTTGATTTTCCACCGTGCCCACCAATCCCGTCTTATACCCTGCGCGCTCCAGAATGCCTTTAATCAAATAGGTTGTGGTGGTTTTTCCATTGGTGCCCGTCACGCCAATAAGCTGTAATTGACGCGAAAAGCTGCCGAAAAGCTTAATACACAGCTTCGAATAGGCCGCCCCGGCATCCTCCACCAAAATGACATTGGGAAAGGGAATCTCGTATTCGCTGACAATTGCACAGGCGCCCGCCTTCACCGCTTGCTCCACATGAGCGAGGCCTTCCGTCGTATTGGCATTTTTGCACACAAACAGGCTGCCCGGCAAAATCTTGCGGGAATCCTCCGCGACATCCGTGACAAAAATATCCGAATAGGTGTTTTTTACCTTAATACCTGCCAAAAGCTGTGAAAGTTTCATGGTTCAAATCCCCCAAAGTCTGGTGGTCTGCGCCCTTTCTGCCGAATGTCCGGCGACGCAGCGTTATCCCCGAATCATCCTGTCAATGATCTGTGGGATCCTCAATCCCCTGTGTCTGTCTAAAGGAAACCGTGATCACCGTGCCAATTTCCACTTCAGTTTCCGCAGGGATATTCTGTGAATAGGAAATCGTCCCGGCACTCTCCAGCGCGTTCCCCGTGATTTTCATATTCAACCCCGCGTTTCCGGCGGCTATATTGGCCTGAGAAATCGTAAGGTTGGTCAAGTTCGGTACCTTCGTTTTTTCGGCATTGCCGTCCGTGGTGGTATAGAGCACAATGGTACCGCCTTTGGGGGTGGTTTGCCCCGCTGCCGGGAACTGACGGACCACCGCTTCGCCGTCCCCCACCACGCGTACGTCCAGGCCCGCTGCTCTGAGCTTATTTTTGGCCGTTGCCAGCTTATCTTCCACTACATCAGGCACGGCGATATCGAGTTTTTCCAGCTCCTCCTGGGTATAGTGCGGTTCAATATTTTTATAGGTAAGAATATCCTTGAGAATGGCGGCGGCAAGAGGCGCTGCAATGGCGCCGCCCTGTACGCTGCCATTGCGGGGTTCGTCAACTTCGATAATAATCGCAAACTGCGGATCCTCTACAGGCGCAATCCCCGCAAAGGAGGCAATGTATTTTTTGGAGCCGTCCTCATTGTACTTGCCCACCTTCTCCGAGGTACCCGTTTTGCCTGCCACGCGGTAACCGGGTATATAGGCGTTCTTGCCGGTACCTTCTTTAACCACTCGCTCCAGCATCAGCAGCAGCTCTGCGGCCGTTTCTTCGGAAATGACCTGCCGCTTTACCGTTGGCTGTACGGTCGAGATAACATTGTCCTTCTCATCCAGCACTTGTTTAAGCACATGGGGTTCCATAAGCCTGCCACCATTGCCAATGGCGCTAAAGGACATGACCATTTGCATGGGCGTCACTTGAAAGGTTTGCCCGAATGCCTCACTGGAAAGTTCGGAAATTCCCAATTTTTCTTCCTGATAATAGATTCCCTGTGCCTCGCCGGGTAAATCGATACCCGTTTTTTCGGTCAGACCGAAGCCTTTAAAATATTTAAAAAACAGATGTGATCCCAAGCGTTGACCGGCGGCTACGAAAACGGGGTTACAGGAGTTCATGAGCCCCTCCGCAAAGGTTTCCTGGCCGTGACCGCTGCGTTTGTGGCAGTGAATCACATTTCCCGCCACGGTCACTGATCCGGTGCAGGTGAATGCGTCCGTCTCACTGACCACCTTTTCTTCAAGCGCACCGGCCGCAGTTATCGCCTTGAACACCGAGCCGGGTTCGTAGGTGTCAGACACCGCCGCGTTACGCCATTGCTTGTTCTGGGCCGCATTCAGCGCCTGCCTCCTTTCGTCTCCCGTCAGCAGCGAAATACGCTGCGCTTCCGTCTCGTCGGCAATATCCCAGGGATGATTGGGGTCATAGTCAGGCTTGGTGGCCATGGCCAAAATATCGCCGGTTTTTACATTTACCAGAATCCCTGTGGCGTGATCACTACCGGTGTCCTTCACCACTTGTTCGAGATTCTTTTCCATATAGTATTGCATCACTTCATCAATGGTCAGCACAATGTTGTTGCCGGGAATAGGATCAATCCGGGTTTTGTATTGGCTGGGAAGTGTCTCCTGTACGGCGTCCTTGGCTTTTACTTCGCGCCCAGGTGTCCCCGTCAGATATTTGTCATAGTAGGCTTCCACCCCGGATAACCCCTGATTATCCGTACCCGTGAATCCCAGCAGATTCGAGAGTAGCTGATTGCCGGGATAATACCGCTTGTTGTCTTCGGTCAGGCCCATCTTATTATTGAACTCATTTTCCAAAATGAATTTGCTCACCTGGTCTTTGACGGGATTCTCGATGCGCCGGGCCAGCACCATATAATGCGAGGTACCCGTCATCGCCTTGATCGCATCTTCACGGTCAATCTCCAGAATATCACAGAGGCTGTCAGCCACCAGCTCCCGCTCGGAGTCCTTTTTAAAATTGGCAGGCACCACATAGACCGTCCACACCGAAGCGCTGCGTGCCAATTTCACCATATTGCTGCTGTAAATGGTGCCTCGTTGGGCATTGATCACCGTATCGCTGAGCTGCTGCTGTTCCGCCTTCATCTGGTACTGCTCATTATCCAACAGTTGGATTCTGGCCAAACTAATCAGGTCCCCGCCGAATCCAACCAAGGCGGTCACCATGAGTATAACTATGGCGCGCTTCCACATTTGCCTCGTAGGTTTTTTTGCCATGATTTCACCGAACTCACTTTCTCATACCCGGTAACCCAGTTTTTTTACGCTATTCTGCAATTAAAAACTTTTACTAGCCTTAATCCGGCCAAGCCGCAGGCCGATAATTATGGCACGGCATCCCGCGAACCGTACCTTTTGTTGCATATAATGCGGCAAAGGCAAGCCAACTGTTGCATCACGCAATGGAAACAGCAGGCGGTTATGATACGTCCGCTACTCAAATTTATGATGGAAGATTACGGGCTATGCCCATCGTCCCAAAATATCCTCTATGCGCCAAGATGTCTGTGCAAGCGGAAAAGCGGTGGCCGAAAATCGTTTCACTGTGTAGAAAAACGAGAGTTAAGACACTTGTTCTCAACTCCCGTTGTCCTTCCGATGTGTCCCAAAGCGATATCCACAGGTGCCCCCGCCACCTGCCTCAACCATCCAAAACAGCTTCGAGTGCGGGCACTCGTTCAGGAAAGCTGCTCCTTCAGGGCTTCTATTTGGGCTGTAATTTTTTCAAAAAAAGATTGTTTTTCCGGCGGTGAAGAAAGCACAATTTTACTTTCTTCCGAAAGGTCAATATATTCTATTTGGGATTTATTCAGTTTTTCCATTCCCAGTTCTTTCGAAGCATAGGCTTCCACCTTCTCTGTTGAGACCCTTGCCTCCAACTCCATCTCCAAGCGGGTATATTCACTCTCGGAAATAGCGATGTCATCATTGAGGCTGTCCACCTTTTGCCCCAGGGTAAAAACCTGGGCGCGGGCGTAAATCATAAAACCCAGCAAAGCCACCATGCTGCAGGTTATAAACATAATTTTGACGGATTGGCGAGAGGAAGCCTTCGCCTCTTGCTTCAATTGTTGTTTGATTTCCAGTTTGGTCTTGCGTTCGGCATCCTTTGCCTTTTTCCGGTCAATCAAGTCTTGCCGTCTCCGGACTTCCTTCGATTCAAACTTACTTAAATCATAGGCCAGGTTTCCCTGATTTTTCTGCATAAGTCGACCCCTCCCTCCATATAGTGCTTATTTGTACTATTATACCACAAAATATAGTATAAAGCCAAGGCGAAATTGAGCATTTAGATTATTCTCCGGCTGCATCGCGCTCTACACGACAGCCAGCAGGGCTTGTGTAAGTTTTCATCCTAAGCATCGGACCCCTGTAAGCACTTTTCAACCACACGCAACTTTGCGCTTCGGCTCCTTAAGTTTTCTGCAATCTCCTCACGGCTGGGCGCTGTCCCTTTTGCCACCAGCTTTCCCAGCGGCTTTTTTCCGCATACACAAACGGGAAAATCAGGCGGGCATACACAGCCCTGCGCCCATTGGGCAAAACAGGTTTTCACCAACCGATCCTCCAGGGAATGAAAGGTGATAACTGCCAACCGGCCTCCCGGCCGCAAGTGTGAAAAACCTGCATCCAACGCCTCTGATAGTTTATTGAGCTCATCATTTACGGCGATGCGAATCGCCTGAAAGGTGCGTCGGGCGGGATGCGCGTCCCGCATTGCCGCTGCCGGCAACGCGCTTTTGATAATTTCCACCAATTGCAGGGTTGTTGTAATCCTTCCTTTTCCCCGTTCCTTCACAATCGCGTGGGCAATCCTACGCGCATACCGCTCCTCCGCATATCGAAACAGAATCTCACTGAGTTGTTGTTCGGAGTAGGTGTTGACAAGATCCTCCGCCGAGAAACCTTGCCGACTCATCCGCATATCAAGCGGAGCCTCATTGTGATAGGAGAATCCCCGATGTGCTGTATCAAGCTGATATGACGAAACCCCCAAATCCAGAAGGAGCCCGTCAATTTCCGTTAAGCCTTCCGCTGCCAACACTCGGGCAAGCTCCGTAAAATTGGCCTGCACCACTTTGGCGCAGTTATAATCCGCTAATGCCGCCGTCGCGGCTTGCACAGCGTCAGGGTCCTGATCAATAGCGATCAGTCGTCCGCCCTGCAGCCTTTTGGCAATTTCGCGGGCATGTCCGCCGCCGCCGGCGGTTCCGTCTACATAAATGCCTTGGGGCCGGATTTTCAAAAGATCCAAAACCTCCTGCAGCATCACAGGCTTATGTGTAAATTCCATATCCATCGCCACCCTTCCGCCAAGCTTTTTATCCCAAGAATACTGCGCGGTTAGCGTGGCACGGCAACCTATATTTCACGTTCCACTCAGCAAAAGCCCAGCATCCCCATGGCTTCCTGAATGGAATCCGGCGTCAAATTTTCGCACTGTTGTTCCCAAAGGGAGGTATCCCATATTTCCACCCGGCTTGAAGCGCCGATGATCGTCACGTCTTTCTCCAGGCCCGCATGTTCCCGCAGCTTCTGCGGAATGACAACGCGGCCCTGCTTATCGGCTTCCAGTTCTGCCGCACTTGCAAAAAAATAGAGCTGCAGCGGACGGCCGGTCTGCATAGGAAGCTTTTTAATTTCCGCCTCCAGGCGTTTCCATTCCTCTTTGGAATATGCAAAAAGGCATTGCCCCGATCCCTTGGCTACCACAAACTTTTCGCCAAGATCCTCCCGGAGTTTTGCGGGAATAAAGATGCGGCCTTTAAGATCCAAACTATGTTGGTACTCGCCAATGAGCATCTGTATCCCTTCCTTTTTGCAGATAATTGAAGAATTTCAATCCACTTTCATCCATTTCAAACCACTGTACTCATTATATAAGGATTTAAAATAAAAATCAAGTCCCCGCCTGTCAATTTTTTGAATTTCCCGATCTTTGGTATAAACACACAAAAAATCCACCGTTCCCGAGGAACGGTGGATTTGAATCCATACTTTTATACTTAATATTCATCCTAAATAAGCACTCGGAAATTCAGGAAGCTTTTTTTCATGCCGCAAGCAGCAACTATTCTGCTTGCGATGCCCCCATACTCCCCGTGTGGCGAATCCGCAAGCTTATCTCGCTCATGGTGCCGCCCCGGCATAACCGGTTAAATGGAGATTTCGTGAGCCAGCTGATATAAATGCATATCGATGCTTTTCTGCATCGCCAAGGCATCATGAATATCAATATCGACAATTTCATCCTGCCGAACGGCAACCACCCGGTTACCGATCCCTTTTTCCAGAAGCTTCACTGCGTGGTATCCCATTTGGCTGGCCAATACGCGGTCCCGCACCGTTGGCGAGCCGCCGCGCTGGACATGACCCAAAACCGTAGCACGGGTTTCGACGCCTGTTTTTTCCTGAATGAGCTTGGACATTTCTTCCACATGGCCAACGCCTTCGGCCACAATCACAATAAAATGCTCCTTGCCCGTCAGTTGGGTTCTTCGCATCCGCTCAATGAGATCCCGCTCCACATCAAAGGGGACTTCCGGAATCAAAATCGTGGTCGCGCCCACGGCAATTCCGGCATTCAGAGCCAGATAACCGGCACGGCGTCCCATCACTTCCACCACGCTGCAACGGTCATGGGATTCGGCTGTATCCCGGATACGGTCCACCATCTCCATCACCGTATTCATCGCAGTGTCATAGCCGATGGTATAATCACAGCAGGCAATATCATTGTCGATGGTACCCGGCAGTGTCACACAGGGCACACCCCGCACGGATAAATCCTGCGCGCCACGGAAGGAACCGTCACCGCCGATGACGACAATGCCGTCAATCCCGTTTTCGCGGCAAACCGTCACCGCTTTTTGCATGCCCTCTTCCGTTTTAAACTCGGGGCTGCGCGCCGTAAAGAGCATAGTCCCGCCCCGATGAATAATATCCGACACGCTTCTTAAGTTCATCTCAAACATATCACCATGAATTAATCCGTTAAATCCACGGCGTATCCCCATCACGCGCATGCCGTCAACGCAGCCTGCCCGGACTACCGCACGGATGGCGGCATTCATCCCCGGGGCGTCGCCGCCGCTGGTCAATACGCCGATTGTCTGTGCGCCCATGAAATCAATCCTCCTGTTTCTACGCTTCCAAATCAATTGTAAACCGATTTATATTTTCAAGCATATTGTCATTCTTTTTCGCTTTAATGTGCCGTCATATTATAATACACACTTCCGACTCGCAATGTCAAGTTAAAAAATGAAAATCCGAAAGATATCGCAATTATTGAATGAATTTTACGGCATCCTCGCCCAAAATACGTTGTAATTCGCAAAGCAGCGGCTCATTGATAAAAACATATTTATTTGCGGGCGCTGCCACGTATTTTTGCGTGTCCTGATAGTAGTAATACAGCGGTGTGCGGCCCGCAAAAAGCGCCAGTAACTGTTCCGATTTTATCCGGCTCTCACAGTTTTCACTCGGGAGCCTCAAATATAGCCCGGGGCGCTTCGCCTTTTTTTGTGGCGGCGAGGGCGCCGGGGAGGCGCCTGCCGATAAGGCAATACCAAGGATCTCCGTCTCCATGGCAACGCGTTCCCGCTGTGGATAATCCGCCATCGGCGGTACCGATACCGCCGCACCGGCGCTTGGCGACGTACTGTCGAAAAAGCCCATCTGGCCTTCCACATTTTTACGCTTGGCCGCGTCAATTCCCTGCAGAACCTGCTCAAAGGTGGTCAGCATTTGCTTGCGGTTGAGCCCCAATCCGTCCAGCGCTCCACATTTGATCATATTTTCCAAAGCGCGGCGGTTAAAATCCTTGCCATACAAACGCCTGCAAAAATCCTCCAGAGAGGTATAGGGGCCTCCCGCCTGCCGCTCCTCGATGATTTTGGCAATCACGCCGCGGCCCAAATTCTTGATGGCCAGCAGACCAAAGCGAATCGCACCTTCCTGCGTGGAAAACGCCAAGCCGCTAAAATTGACATGGGGCGGCAATACGGCAATGCGCAGCCGCCGGCACTCGAGGCAGTATTCGGCAATTTTCCGCGCATCTTCCAGGACACTGGTCAGTAGCGCGGCAAAGAATTCGCAGGGATAGTGGGCCTTGAGATAGGCTGTCTGAAAAGACAGAAGGGCGTATGCCGCCGCGTGAGATTTATTGAAGGCATAGGAGGCAAAGGAGGCCATCTCATCAAAGATAGCGCTTGCCCCTTCGGGCGTCAGACCGCGCTTGACCGCTCCATCACAGGCGGGCGTCCCCGGCGCTGCCTCGCAGCCGTAAATGAACACCTGCCGCTCACGTTCCATGACATCGTGCTTTTTCTTGGACATGGCCCGGCGTACAATATCGGCGCGGCCATACGAATAGCCCGCCAGTTCCCGGAAAATCTGCATGACCTGCTCCTGATACACAATACAGCCATAGGTCACGTCCAGAATGCGCTTGAGGGCCGGCACCAGATACTTCACTTTTTCGGGGTGGTGACGGTTCTCAATATATTGCGGAATGGATTCCATCGGCCCCGGCCGATAAAGAGAAATGGCCGCAATCAGATCCTCCAACGCTTCGGGCTTTAACTGCACGAGCATCCGCCGCATCCCCGCCGATTCAAACTGAAAGATACCTTCCGTATGCCCCTTCTCAAATTGGGCATACGTGTCTTGGTCCCGTAAGGAGACCTTTTCAATATCAAAGCCGAGCTCCTGCTCCCGGATAAGCCGACTCGCATCCTCAATTACGGTCAGCGTGCGCAGACCCAGAAAATCCATTTTGAGCAGACCGAGTTCTTCCAAGGTCGTCATCGTGAACTGGGTCACCACCGCCTCGTCATTGACGGCCAGCGGCACATAGGCCGAAACCGGATCGTGGGTGATAACCACGCCCGCCGCATGGGTCGAGGCATGGCGAGGCATCCCCTCTACCTTTTGGGCCATATCCAAGAGATCCCGAACCCGCGCGTTGGTTTGATAGCTCTGCAAAAGCCCCGGTGATTCCCTAAGCGCCTTTTCGAGTGTCATATGCAGGTCAAAGGGAACCATCTTCGCCAACTGATCCACTGTATTCAGTTCAATCCCCAGCGCCCGGCCCACATCCCGAATGGCCGCCCGCGCCGCCATAGTCCCGAAGGTAATAATCTGCGCCACATGGTCGATGCCGTATTTCTCGACGACGTAGTTGATCACTTCCTGCCGCCGCTCATAGCAAAAATCAATATCAAAGTCGGGCATACTCACCCGCTCGGGATTGAGAAAACGCTCAAACAGCAGATTGTAGGCCATGGGATCCACACCCGTAATCCCCACGCAATAGGCCGCGATACTCCCCGCGCCCGAGCCACGTCCGGGCCCTACCGGAATGCCCTTCTCCCGGGCATGGCGGATAAAATCATGCACAATCAAAAAATAATCGACATAGCCCATGTCCCGGATGGTCTCAAGCTCATACTCCAGCCGCTGGATATAAGCCTCCGGCGGTTCTTCGCCATAGCGCCCCGCGAGCCCCACAAAGCACATTTCTTTAAAATAGGCAAAGTGATCCTTGCCGTCAGGCACCTCAAAATGGGGTAGTTTAGTTTGCCCGAACTCAAAGGTCACATTGCAGCGTTCGGCAATGGCGCCGGTATTCGTAATACTCTCGGGTGCATAGGGGAAAAGCGCCTCCATCTCCGCCTGGGATTTGAGATAAAACTCCTCCGTTTGAAATTCGAGGGGATTTTCCTCATCGATGCGGTGGTTGGTTTGGATGCAGATCAGCACCTTCTGCATCCGGCTATCCTGCTTTTCTATGTAATGGGCATCGTTGGTGGCTACCAGCGGAATGCCCGTATCCTGCGAGAGCTTGCACAAGAGCGGGTTAATCTCCTGCTGTTCCCGAATCCCGTGGTCCTGCAATTCCAGATAAAAGTTGCCGCGCCCCATAAGGTTGTCATACCATAGCGCCGTCTGCTTCGCCGCTTCATAGTCGCCCCGCATCAGGGCGCGCGGAATCTCGCCCGCCAAGCACGCCGAAAGCGCAATGAGCCCTTCGTGATGCTGTTCAAGCAGTTCATGGTCGATGCGCGGCTTATAATAAAAGCCGGCCGTCCACGCCTCCGAGACCAGACGAATGAGATTCTGATAGCCCGTATTGTTTTGGCAGAGCAAAATCAGATGGCTGCTTGTGGCATCGAAGGCATGCTGTTTCTCCTGCCGGGAGCGCGCCGCCACATAGACCTCACAGCCAATGATGGGTTTGATGCCGCGCTGCAGGGCCGCCTTATAAAAGTCGATCACCCCATACATCACGCCGTGGTCTGTAATGGCCAGTGCCGTCTGTCCCAGCGCTTTGGCGCGGTCGAGCGCCGGACCAATCCGACAGGCGCCGTCCAGCAAGCTATATTCCGTATGCACATGTAAATGGGCAAATTCCGCCATATTTTAATCCTTCTCCGATACTTTCGTCTCTTCCATATAGGCCAACAACCGCTTCATGCGGTGGTTGATCCCTGAGCGGCTCAAGGGTTTTTTCAATAGCTCTCCCAGTTCCCGCAGGGACATTTCAGGATTTTCCAACCGCAAATAGGCGATCTCCCGCAATTCCTCGGGCAGCTTGTCCAGCCCATGATGCCGCTGCAGCCATTGTATAGCCTGAATCTGCTGGAGGGAGGCTTCCACCACCTTGTTGATGTTGGCCGTCTCGCAATTGGTAACCCGGTTGGCCTTATTGCGCAAATCCTTGTAAATTTTAATCCCCATGATTTCGAGCGTTGAATGGGTGGCTCCCATTAGGGTTAAAAGATCCTCTACCGCTTCGCTCTCTTTGTAATAGAGAATATAATAACCCTTGCGCCGCAGCTCCTTGGGCCGTAAATCCACCTCCTGCAAGAGAGTCAGCAGATCCTGGCTCAGCTTAAAAAAAGGCGCCGCAAATTCCATATGATAATCCCGCTCGGGATTCGTAATGGTTCCGCAGGCCAAAAAAACGCCGCGCAGGAAGGCGCTGATACAGCATTCCTCCTGCAAATTGGCGCGGTTAATCCGCAAGGTCACGGCGGCCTCTTCATGGAAAAAGGTGCGTAGCACCTTGAGCCGCTGTTCCGGTGTGTCCACCTGCAATTGAAAGGTTCCGGCCGTAGATTGCCGCACCTGCGGCATGATGCCCGCCGTTTGTTGCAGCACCTCGCTATAAACCCCGGCCACAGCCTCACTTTCCGTTTGCAGCAGCATGCTCTCTCTTGTAAAAGAACGGGAAAAAAGCAAAAGCCCGTAGGCCAATGCTTTTTGGCAACAGTCTTCCACCACTGGGATGCCCACTAATTCTTTTTTCACTTCCGATGAAAAGGACATGCCTCATCCCTCCCCCCGGCCGCTCCACCTCTATGCATTGGTAATATCCCGATGATGCACGCTCACGCGCATCCCCGCTTCCAGCAGATGACGATACATCATTTCTGTGAATACCACCGAGCGGTGCTTTCCTCCCGTACAGCCTACCGCAATCACCAACTGGCTTTTGCCTTCCTCGCAATAATGGGGCAGCAGGTAATCAATCAGATCAATCAGCTTGGGCACAAGCCCCTGCGCCTGCGGAAAGGACATCACATAGGCCTTGACGCTCTCTTCCAATCCCGTTTTACCCGCCAATTCCTCCACATAGTAAGGATTGGGCAGGCAACGCACATCAAAAACCAGATCCGACTCCGAGGGCAGCCCGTACTTAAAGCCAAAGGAAAGGCAGTGGATATGCAAGCCCGAAGAAGCGTTTCCCAAAAAGAGGGTGGTTATGCGCTCCTTGAGTTGAATGGGCGTCACATTGGTGGTATCAATGATATAATCTGCCTTGGCCAATACCGGCAAAAGCAAATTGCGCTCATAAGAGATGGCCTGCTCAATCGATCCCTTTTGCATATTGGCCAGCGGATGCATACGCCTTGTCAGCTTGTAGCGGCTGATGAGCGTCTCATCCGAGGCATCCAGAAATAGTATTTTATATTGGCAGCCCTGCGCTTTCAGCTGCTCCAAACTGGCAAACATATTGCTAAAGGAGTGTCCTCCGCGGATATCCGTGACGATGGCCACCTTGTCCCACTGTTCGTGGGACTGTAAGAACAGCTCCACAAACTTGCCGATCAATTCCGGCGGCATATTGTCCACACAATAATAGCCGATATCTTCCAGCACGTTAATAGCGCGGGACTTGCCCGCACCCGAAAGGCCTGTCACAATAATAAATTCCATGCTTTTTTTAAAAGCCTCCTTATATGGCAAACTAACTTGAATACGCGAAGCGTATGTTTTCCTGCAGACGGTTATGATTTTCCCACCCGACGGATCTCGGGTTCCAGCATAATGCCGGTCTGCCGGCACACTTCCTGCTGAATGGTTTCGATAAGTTGCAGCACATCTCCGCAGGTGGCACCGCCCGTATTGATAATGAACCCGGCATGCTTTTCGCTGACCTTAGCACCGCCAATTTGCCGCCCCTTCAAGCCGCATTCTTCAATCAGCGTCCCGGCAAAATGGCCTGCGGGACGTTTAAAGACCGAGCCGGCGCTAGGATATTCGAGGGGTTGCTTCTCCTTGCGCCGTTGCATAAATTCCTGCATTTTCGCCTGTATTGCGTCCGGGCTTCCTTTTTTCAGCTGCAAATGCAACGCTGTAATCACATAGGGCCTCTCGGCATACACGCTGTGACGGTAGGCAAGTTTGAGCGCAGATCCGGTAAAGACCCCTGCCTTCCCACTCGAATCCCGATGCTCGCACTTGACCAGAACATCCTTCATCTCCCCGCTATAGGCCCCCGCATTCATAAACGCCGCGCCGCCTGCGCTACCGGGAATCCCATAGGCAAACTCGAGCCCTGTCAGCCCCTGTTCTTGGGCAAACAGACAGATCCGCTTGAGGGATACACTGGCCGCACAAACCATCATCCCCTCGGGCGTCAGGAGCGGCGGGGCATCAATCGCCATCCTCAGCACCACACCTGCAATGCCCGCATCTGAGACGAGCAAATTGGAGCCGTTGCCCAGCACAAACAGGGGCAGCTCCGCATCCTTAATATAGGATAATACGGGAGACAGGGCCTCGGGATTTTGAATCTCGATCATGCAATCCGCCGGACCGCCGATTTTAAAGCTCACATATTTCGCCATCGGTTCCCCATACTTGACGGCGCAATGGAGCTGTGCGCACAAATCCGCCAGTTTCGCAAGACGATCCATGTTTTTCCTCCCGCCTAATTCATGAAATTTACGCTCTGCCCAGCATCGCAGCCCCGATAATGCCCGCGTCGTTGCCGAGCTCGGCACAGCAGAGCCGGGTTTGCTTCACCGCATATTTGCTAAAGCGCTCCGCTTCAATATATTGGCGAAGGGGCGCTAAAATCGTCTCGCCTTCTTTGGAGATACCGCCGCCAATGCAAATCATTTCCGGCTGAAAGGTGTTGACAATATCGACAAGCCCGCAGCCTACATAGCGCAGATACTGATCCACCACCGCCTTGCCCACCGGATCTCCAGCCCGCATGGCGTCAAAAGCAGTACGCCCGGACACCTTCTCTATATTATTTTCTGCCAGCTTCCACATGGTGCTCTCAGGATGCTCCTGCATCGCCCGCTGTGTCTGGCGAATGAGCCCCGTAGCCGCGGCATACCGCTCCCAGCAGCCTTTGCGGCCGCAGTTACACTGCTCGCCATCCATGCAAATAACAATATGTCCCATCTCGGCAGCGGCATAATTATAGCCATTGTGAATTTTACCGTCAATCACCACGCCGCTGCCGATGCCGGTACCGAGCGTCACGGCCACAAAGGTATGCAACCCTCTGCCCGCGCCGGCCAAGGCTTCGCCCAAAGCGGCGCAGTTGGCGTCATTGTCCATATATATCGGCTTTCCTAAGCGTTCCTCCAAAAGTTTACGCGCGGATACCTGCACAAATTGCAGATTGCCTGCAAATTCAATCATCCCGGTTTCATTGTTGACGGTTCCGGGGGATCCCATGCCTACAGCACACACTTCATCCATCGAAATTTTTGCGTTGGCGACCGCTGTTCGGGCCGCCTGCGCCATATCGTCAAAAACCGCTTCCGCCGAGCGGCCTGCATTCGTTTTCAACTTGCCGGTGCCGATAATCTGACACTTCTCGTTCACGACACCCACCTTAATATTGGTACCGCCTAAATCAATCCCTATATAGTACATTCTTATTCCCCATTTCTTTATATAATGCAGGGTAATCCCCTACAGAGAATCCGTGATCATGTGCCGCATATCCATACAGGCACTTTAAAAGAAGCGTTTATCTGCCGTCAACTTTGCAGCCATCCCACAATGATTGCAAAGCGCGCGGCCCCGATCCTTTAATGCTGCCAGATTTCAATATCCTCCTGCGTGTCAGCCCCGGGCGGAGGTTCCATCCCCAATTTTTGCAGGAGTTCCCGTGCCGCATTGTATCCCATTTTTTTCTGGCGGTTGTTCATGGCAGCCACTTCCAGTATAATGGCCAAATTGCGCCCGGGCTTTACAGGAATCACCGTCATGGGCACCTGAATGCCCAAAAGCTCCATATATTCAATATCAAGCCCCATCCGATCATACACCTTGTTGCTATCCCAGGCCTCCAGCTGGATCACCATATCCACCTTTTCCGTCAGCTTGACAGCGCCCACGCCGAATATGCGCCGCACATTCACAATACCAATACCGCGCAATTCCACAAAATGCCGGATATTATCGGGGGCGGTGCCTACCAGCGTGGTGGAAGATACGCGCCGGATTTCCACCGCGTCATCAGCAATCAGGCGGTGACCCCTCTTGACCAGCTCAATCGCCGTTTCGCTTTTGCCGACACCGCTCTCCCCAAGCAGCAGTACCCCTTCGCCGTACACCTCCACCAGAACACCATGGCGCGTAATCCGGGGCGCCAACTCCACATTCAAGTAGGAGATCAAGGTGGAAAGATAGCTGGAAGTGCTTTCTGCGGTTCGCAGAATACTGATTTCGTACTTCTTGGCCAGCTCCATCATATCGTCAAAAACTTCTAATTTTCGCGTCACCATAATCGCGGGTGGCCTTTGCGAAAAGAGTTTGTCCAGGCTTTTATAGCGCTCCTTGTCGGACAGGCTCTTTAAGTAGCCCATCTCAGATAAACCGATAATCTCCAGCCGCTCGGGTTCAAAATAACCACTGTAACCGCTGAGCAGCAGCCCTGGCCGGTTCACTTCACTACAGGTCACGTAAATATCCTCCGGCTCCTTGGGGGTATAGATGACCTCCAAGCTATGCACCTTGATGATTTTCGCAAGCGAAATTGAAAACTGACGCTCCATTTTTTCCATCCTCCCGCTGCCGCCACAGCTATATCATTCATTGCCGTATCATTAGGCTTGTCCCGCATACATAGATCCTGGCGGAGAAAGACCCCGCCATTTTGGCAGAGGCACTCTCGCCCGGTGAACTTTGCAACTATTCCATGATGATTGCAAAGCGTGCAGCAAATTGCCGCGCCATCACCGCTGAAGGCGGGATGCTGACACCGTTCCTGTCGCCAAGGCGCGCCTGAAAGCGGCGTGGCCTTGCCTGTAAGCGCGCGTCCTCAGAGCGGACACATGCGCAGTAACACCCATACTATTCCCATCAAACTCCAAAATGATGTGATCATCGTGAAGCATCCCTTTGCCGCACATAAGGCCGTCTTCAAGGCGGCCTTTGGCGGCGTATCTCATTGCGCACGCCGAACGCGTATATCGCCGGATTGCCATCCGATTCTTAAAATACATAAATAATCTTACATACATCGACTCTATTATAATGCAATTCTTAAGAAGTTCCAATATGATTTTAAGAAGTTATTCACTTTTTTCGTGTATTGGTATCATTAACAGGATATACTTGATTTACCGAGGTAAAAAGGGTATCATAATACTAGAACGGATATATGACCCTAAAAACAGATCTCAAAATCTACTATATCTGTTGTTTGGGCCATGAAAAGCCGGAAA
The DNA here is from genome assembly GCA_031556545.1 of Oscillospiraceae bacterium. Lineage (GTDB taxonomy): Bacteria > Bacillota > Clostridia > Oscillospirales > Acutalibacteraceae > JAVBST01. The sequence continues at coordinate 9,785 of JAVBST010000005.1, read as the reverse complement.
AATTCCGGCAGTTTTATCAATTTCCAAGGTAATAATGCGCATATGTCCGCGCTGCGGATACGCGTTTAAAATGAACCCCTCCCCACGACAGAGACTGCGGGGGGTTAGGCTTCATGGAACGCCCCAGAGGGCTCACAAAGCGGCATGTGAACAGATCGCGAACGAAGTGCCCGGCGTATCCACTACGAGGGAATCAGACCCCCATGCCGGCCACGCTTCCGGCGAGTTTTATACAGCGGATGACCCGGCGCAGCCGGTTAAAATGAGGGACAAAATTGATGCATTTAAAAGTAGGACTCTTCTCCGATTCGTTCATGCCTTCCATGGACGGTGTGGCCAATGCCGTCTTGAATTATGCGGAAATCATCAACCGGGATTATGGCACCAGTGTGGTCGCAACCCCAAAATACCCCAAATTTGCAGATAACTTTTCCTTTAAAGTGGTGCGCTACCCCTCCATCCCTATGGATAAAAAGATCGGATACCGGGCCGGCAATCCCCTGGGGCTGAAGGCCATCGATGAACTGCGCTCCGACCGGTTGGATATTTTGCATGTGCACAGCCCCTTTACCTCGGGGTTGCTGGCCAAATTTGTAGCGCATGACCAAAAAATGCCGGTTGTTTTGACCTACCATACTAAATATGACATCGACATTGCGGAAAGATTCAATCTTCGGGTCATGCAAAAGCTGGTCAAGGACTTTATCCTTTCGGTCATCGGCATTTCGGATGAGGTCTGGGCGGTCAGTGATGGTGCGGGTAAAAATCTGCAGTCGCTCGGCTATAAGGGCAATTATATGGTGATGGAAAACGGATCCTCCTTCCCCAAAGGAAAGGTGGAAAAAAGCCGGATTGAGGCACTGAAACAACAGCACGGCGTACAGGACGACGAGTTTGTTTTTTTGTTTGTCGGGCGTATGATGTGGTATAAAAACATTCGGCTGACCATTGATGCTCTGCGAGCTGTGCGCAATAAGGGGCTCCCCTTCAAAATGCTGTTTGTCGGCGACGGCTATGACCGCGCCGAGATTGAAGCTTATGTGGCCGAGCAAAAGCTGGAGGACTGCTGTATTTTCACGGGCCGCGTATTGGACCGCGAACTACTCCGATGTTACTTCAGCATGGCCGATCTCTTTATGTTTCCCTCTACCTACGACACCAACGGGCTCGTCGTGAGAGAGGCCGCTGCCAGTGAATGCCCCTCCTTGCTGATTACGGGCAGCTGTGCGGCCGAGGGGGTACAGGATCAGTTTTCCGGCTTCCTGGCGGAAGAGCACGCAGAGAGCTGTGCGGACAGATTGCTGAAGGCGGTCGAAAGCAAAGAACAGTTGCGCCAAATCGGCATACAGGCGGCCGAACACGTCTACATCTCTTGGGATGATGCGGTAAAAAAAGCCTACGCCCGGTATGAACACCTGGTCCGAAACTATTAATTAACATACCAACCCTTTGCTACTGATGGCCGGATTGCCGTATCGCATTCCGGCTTATTTGTTTTACAATGATATTTCCAAAATAAAATTTAGTTTGTGGGCATAAACGTCCTTTTGCCTTCCAAGAATGTATATGAATCCCTCTGCACAACCAGCAGCTCATAGGGCGCACGGAAGGCCCCTCGTGGCTTAGCGAAGCATCCTCCCCCATCTGCGCTTGGCTAATGGCGGCCTTCGTGGGGTGTCCGGTTAAAAAATATTTCTATAAGGTCATCAAAAAGTAACCATTTCCCCCAAAACTGGATACAATAAGAACAGCTTGCCTTATTTGGTAAGCATTAGGCAAGCTGTTCTCATTGATATTTCGAGGAGCGGATACGCCGCAACCCTGAAGCTGTGAATTATCCTTCGAAGGTTGTGATGTCCACACCCGTAATTTTGATATCTGTGATCGGTTTATCGCCGGCGGCTGTTTCTGTAGCGGCAATTTTATCCACTACATCTAAACCCTTAAAGGCCTGCCCAAACACCGTATAACTCCCATCCAAAGAGGGATAGCCGCCGCGTTTTTTATAGTTTTCAATGACTTCTTTGGAGAAATTGTCAGGCAGCGTTTCCATTTGCTGTGTCATGGAAGTATCCACGGTTTTGTTTTGCACCACAAAGAACTGACTGCCGTTTGAATTGGGCTGCCCTGTATTGGCCATGGACAATGCGCCTCTATAATGCCGTGCATTGGCATTGGCTTCCACGCCGAAATCTTTCCCCCAGATGCTCTCTCCACCTGTGCCGGTACCCGTTGGGTCACCGCTCTGGATCATAAAATCATTAATCACTCGGTGGAAAATCATGCCGTCATAATATTTCGCCTTGGCATGCTCGACAAAATTCTCCACTGCCTTGGGCGCTACATCCGGGAAGAGGCGGAAGTAAATATCGCCTTGCGTGGTGTGCATGACGGCAATTTGCTCCCCTTGAACCGGCTCCTCCAACTGGGAATCTGCGGAGGTTAATTTATGCTCTGTTCCAGCTTGTTCTTTGGGCTGAGAGCTTGCATTGGAGGAGGAATCTGAGTCCTTGGACTTGCACCCTCCCAAAGTGAACATACCCAGGGTCAAACTAAATACCAGTGCGTACAGAATCAATTTTTTCATAGCCATACTCCTATTCTCCCGCCGCCGCTGCGGTAAGAATTCCGAATCCTCCCCTGCGGCAGATTTGAGAAGGTTTCGCATAAGGTCCCGTCCAAAGCAAAGAGGGCCATGTTGATCACTTTTCCATTTATCATTCCAAAAAGGTCTTGGAGCAACATTCCTTTTTTGCTATATTTTGACCGTCAAGCCCAGTTCATTATATAGTAGATTGTTTGTAATTTCAAGTATAAAATCCGCCCCTCAGAAGGTAAATAATAGTTTTGTTCCAAATTATTCTCAAAATAATGACTAGTTTTTTTGTATTCTTTTTGTTTCAGTGAATCATTTTCACGATTTTCAGCACAAGGTAGTGATATGATGTATAATAACGTCGGATTAAAAAGAAGTGTGGTGTTTTGATGGTTGGAAAAAGACTTAGGTCACTTCGGGAAAGTAACGGCCTTACCCAAAAGCAGGTTGCGGAAAGTTTGAATATTGATCGCTCCACTTACAGCTATTATGAGCTTTCCAAAACGCGCCCCGATATTGAGACAATTATTATGCTCGCGAAACTTTACGATATCACGGTTGACTCCCTCCTGGGCTATCAACGTGCTCCTTCCGTCAAATTCCAGGACGCAGAAGTCAATTACAATCGCAATACGCAAGATCCTGATGCCTTATCGGCTCTTTCTAAAGAAGAACAGCAGCTGGTGCTGTTTTTTCGGCAGTTGGATGTGGAAAAAAAGCAACAGGCGCTCGGGGATCTTAAGTCGCTTTTTCATCAGGGACTCACGGAAAAAACAAAAAATTTGCCTGACTGATTGGAATCACTATGCTCTACAGCCAATCGCCCAAACATGGACCTTTTGGAAATGCAGAAAGATCTATGTTTGGGTTTTTTATGTGGATGCGTTGGTACACTTGCTTTTCAGATTAAATAATGGTAGACTTATACCGCGAATTAGATTCACATTGCTTTTTTGAAGCTGTTCTTATGCATTTGCACTGCTTTGCAGATAAACCATATTGGAGGGTCCCGGTTGGAGAAAAAGAAACGTAGATGGGGAGACCGTTACGATGGCTGGCGCGTACGCAACAAAGACCCGCTCTTAGCGCTTGTCCCCAGAATTATGCCACTTCGCACCACCAGCGCCAACATGTTTGACGAGGTGCTGGATATTGAGCCTGTTGACCGTTATGTGCACCGCAAACGGGCCGAAGGCATGTCAGACCTGCGCGCCATTCATGTCATCATGGCGGCCATTGTACGGGTGCTTTCCCAAAAGCCCCGCATGAACCGCTTTATTATCGGCAAAAAGATTTATGCGCGCAATAATATTCGTCTCGCCTTAATCATTAAAAAGTCTATGAATTTGGAGGGTGAAGAAACCCCCATCCTCCCTTATTTTGAGCCCGAGGACACCCTGCGTGAGGTTGTGCAAAAAACCAATGCGGAAATTGCCAAAATACTGGTGGAAAAAGAGGATAACGCAACCGATTTATTCACCAAGTTCTTTCACTTTGTACCGGGATTTCTCATTACCTTTGTTGTCTTTTTGGCACGTAACCTTGATAAGGTAGGGTTGTTGCCACGATTTGTGCAAAAGGCCAGCCCCTTCCATTGCAGCCTCTTTATCACGGATTTGGGCTCACTGGGTGTCACCCCTGCCTACCATCACCTGTACGAATTTGGTACTTGCTCCATTTTTTTGGCTTTGGGACAAAAAGAGAAGGTTCCCTGCTTTGTGGACAAGGAGCATCTTACGGAGAAAAAAGTAATCGGGTTGCGTTTCGTGCTGGATGAGCGAATCTGTGACGGCTTCTATTTTGCCACTGCCATCAAAATGTTCCGGCGTATTTTAAAAAAGCCGGAAGTGCTGGAACTGCCTCCGGAAAACACATACTGGGACGATGAAATTTAATACATAACACCCATCCTTACATATTGAGTGACAAACAAATATCTCCCCGGCAATGCATACTGCCGGGGAGATATTTTATGATTTAATCCGGGAGGCCTGTGTAAAATCCACGAGTCCCGTAAATGGCCGGACGACCACGCCCCGTGTCTTTTGACTTACGGCAAAAAAGCTATCCTTATAATGGATAGGAAAAACAAGGCCCTGATCCAGCAGATACTGTTCCGCATCCTGCAGCGCTTCTACTTTTTCCGATACCACCTGCGCCGTTTGCAGGCGCTGTATCCGCTCATCCAATTCCGGCGATTGAAAGCGCACTATATTCTCGGAAGCACCGCTTTCGAACATCTTCATAAAAGATACTGCCGTCTCATTGGATGCCGTTACAGGATAATAAGCCATATCATAGTTCCCTGCACGCACACGCTCCCGCAATTCCTCAAAGGACAGGGGCTCTAAATTGATAAACAACCCAAATTTCTTTTGCCATGACTGTAGCATCAGGCCCGTCAGCAATTTGGCCTGCGTGGTATCCGGGCACAATAGCGTGGGCTTTTCCAGTGCACTTAGCTTCATCCCCAATTCCTGTAAGCCCTGATTCAAATGCTCCTTGCTGCTTTCCTCCGTCTCACGCTGCGCGATAGAGGTACATGCGGAGGCCAGATCCCGGTAATAGCTCTCCCCGATTCGGGATGTGGGCGGTATCAGCCCCTCCGCTAAGGTAAAGCCGCCTGCCTGCGCCAACGAATCCGGTTCCACGCAGGACAAAAAGGCCTGCCGCATATGTATGTTTTGGAATAAACTATTTTCATGGTTCAGCACCAGAGACCAGGTGGCGTCTCGATACGAAAGGGTCAGCAATCCACTTTTGGCATATTCCGAAGCATCACTCTCATCCGGTAAGCCGGCAGCATCGTAGGTTCCCTCCCGCAGCCCGCTCAGTCGTTCGGCTTCTTCCTTGATAATGGGCAGCAAAAGGGACTCCGCCACAATGGATCGGGTTGTATAATCCGGATTCTTGACCAGACTGAGGAAGGTATTATGCTCCCACGCAGATAGTACAAGAGGCCCCGCCGACAAAATCTTGTTGGCCTCCAAGCCATACCTGCCCGCTGTATAGCGGAAAAAGGCCTCTGAACAGGGCATAAAAACAGGCGAAGCCGTCAAACGGAGAAAGTCTGGATCTGGAGCGGTGAGCTCGAACACCAGGGTGTATGCATCAAGTGCCTTTACCCCCAATTCCGTACCACTCTCACCTTGCGCCAGGGCGCCTGCCCCCCGGATCGCCAATAAATCCTGCTTCCCAGGCGCACGGGTATCGGGCGCCAAGGCCCGTTTAATTGCAAAAACAAAATCCTCTGCCGTAATGCCTGCACGAAAATCCGTGGGCATCTGTTTTTGCATTTTATCCGGGACATGCCAAACTGCATCCTCCCGTAAATGGAAGGTCAGCTTGGTGCCATCCTCCGAAATCTCCCAGTCCTTGGCCAGGCCCGGCTGAATATTGCCGTTTGCATCCAGTGTGGTCAGCCCCTCCATGATCTGATAAATGACCGTCAAAGAAGCATAATCCTGCGCGATTTGCGGATCCAGACAAAGGGGTTCTGCGCTCAGAGGAAACGTGAAGGTGTTTTCACTCCGGCTTTTTTTCTTACAGCCGCAGAACACGGCACATAACAGAGCCAATACTAACAGGGCCGCTACCATACGTCTTATCATAAAAGCCTCCAGGATACAGTCGTATCCGGCATTGTTTTTTAATCGCCAAGGTAATACGTTAATTGTATCATCGCCCCCAGTGGCATGCAATGGTAATCATAGAAATTTATAAAAAGTTTTTTTACAGAAACCTTCTGCTTTTTATCATTGGAATCAGCGGAGATTTAAAAAGAAAAAACAAGAGCTTTTGGGGAACATTATTTTATTATTTATGGCTTGACAAAGGTCCATATATGCTATAGAATAATAGCTGATTCGATCTAGTACACTATATGTAGTATTTCTTTGTTATTGACCCCCCAATGGCTTATTCATGGGAACAAATTGGTTTCTTCTGTATTCTTCGCTGCAATTCCTCCAAAACAGCCGAGCGGAACTGCACTGCAACTCAGGTCACAACGGCAGTGACGGAATGGAATCAGGTTATGATTGCAACTATTACCAAACGGGACGGACGGGAAGTCCCCTTCAATATTGAGAAAATCGCCAATGCCATCTACAAAGCGGCCATGGCAACGGGCGGTAAGGATTACGATTCTGCTTTGGCGCTGGCTCATGAGGTTGTGGAATACATAGAAACGGAGCAGAAGCTGTTTGTACCTTCCGTGGAACAGATTCAGGACGCCGTTGAAAAAGTGCTCATCAAAACCGGACATGCCCGTACGGCCAAAGAATTTATCCTCTACCGCGCCGACCGTTCCCGGATTCGGGAACGCAATACCCGGCTTATGAAAACCTATGAGGGTCTTACCTTTAAAGCTGCCAAAGAAAACGACATTAAGCGTGAGAATGCGAACATTGACGGCGATACGGCCATGGGCACCATGCTCAAGTATGGCTCAGAGGGTGCCAAACAGTTTAACGAGCTGTTTGTGCTGAACCCCGCGCATTCTCAAGCTCATAAAAATGGTGATATCCATATTCATGACCTGGATTTTTTAACCCTGACCACCACCTGCTGTCAAATTGACTTGACCAAGCTCTTTGACGGTGGTTTTTCCACCGGTCACGGCTTCCTGCGGGAGCCCAATGATATTGCCTCCTATTCGGCCCTGGCCTGCATCGCCATTCAGTCCAATCAAAACGATCAGCATGGCGGGCAAAGCGTTCCCAACTTTGATTTTTCCATGGCCAAAGGCATTGCCAAAACCTATGCCAAGCTCTACCGCCGCAATCTGGCAAAAGCGCTTGAACTGCTTGCCGGTTTGGACAACGCCGAGGAGATTGCTGGGGCGCTCCAGCAAAAAATTGAACAAGAACATGGGCTGTGTCCCTTGCTGACTAACGGCAACGGTTACAGCGCAATAGAAGCCAAAATATTGGGTGAGGATTATCAGCTTGCGGAAGAGCTGATCCAAAAAGCGCATGCGTTTACCGTCAAAAAGGCCTATGCGGAAACGGATCGTGCCGCCTATCAGGCGATGGAGGCCCTGGTACACAATCTCAACACCATGCATTCCCGCGCGGGGGCTCAGATTCCTTTTAGCTCCATCAACTATGGTACCGATACCTCGCCAGAGGGCCGCATGGTGATTAAAAATGTCCTGTTGGCCACCCAGGCCGGCCTCGGCAACGGCGAGACTCCGGTCTTTCCCATCCATATTTTCAAGGTCAAGGAAGGCGTCAGCTATAATCCTGAGGACCCGAACTATGATCTCTTCAAACTGGCCTGCAAGGTTTCCTCCAAGCGCCTTTTTCCCAACTTCTCCTTTTTGGATGCCCCCTTCAACGCCAAGTATTACGTACCCGGCAATCCTGATACGGAAGTTGCCTATATGGGCTGCCGTACCCGCGTACTACAGAATGTTTTTGATATGGATCGCCAGACTACAGGGGGCCGTGGTAACTTAAGCTTTACCTCCATCAATTTGCCCCGAATTGCCATTCGCAGCCACGGAGATGTGGATCGCTTTTTTGAGGAGCTTGACCGCAAAATCAATCTCGTAACCGCCCAACTGCTGGAGCGCTTTGAGATACAGGCCCGCAAACGGGTGCGCAACTTCCCCTTCCTGATGGGACAGGGAATCTGGATGGACTCGGAAAAGCTCTCCATGGATGACGAAATCCGGGAAGTGATTAAGCACGGAACGCTTACCATGGGCTTTATCGGACTTGCGGAAGCACTGAAGGCCTTGACGGGATTCCATCATGGCGAATCCCAAGAGGCGCAGAATCTGGGGCTCGAAATTGTCGGCCATATGCGCCGCCGAATGGATGAAGCGGCCCAAGCGCACGGCCTCAACTTCTCTCTGATTGCCACCCCTGCGGAAGGACTCTCCGGTCGCTTTGTGCGCTTGGATAAAATGCTGTACGGCGAAATCCCAGGCGTGACCGATCGCGTTTATTACACCAATTCCTTCCACATTCCCGTATATTACCCCATCGACTCCTACCAGAAAATTGCGCTCGAGGCTCCCTATCATAACCTGACCAATGCGGGGCATATTACCTATATCGAAATGGACGGCAACCCCTCCGACAATCTGGAAGCCTTTGAAGCCGTTGTGCGTTGCATGAAGGAACAGGGCATCGGTTATGGATCCGTCAATCATCCGCTCGACCGGGATCCCGTCTGTGGGTTCAGCGGCGTGATTGAGGATACTTGCCCACAATGTGGGCGCAAGGAAGAGGACGGCCCTTCCTTTGAGCGGATTCGCCGTATCACCGGGTACCTGGTGGGAACACTCGAGCGTTTCAACGACGCAAAGCAGGCAGAAGTCGAGGACCGGGTCAAGCATTCGCTGCATACCGGCGCCGGTACGCTGGAAGAGATATAATACACCTATGCACAAAAAATGAAACAGGAATGGCCGGTGACTGGCTTACCGTCCATCCCTGTTTTTTCATGATTCACGACGAGAAGGAATGTAATATGTGTATCCCGATTCGGCTGGCAGGCATCATTCGAGAATCCATTGTGGATGGCCCGGGCTACCGGTTTGTCATCTTTACCCAAGGCTGCCCTCACCACTGTGAAGGCTGCCAGAATCCCCATACCTTGGATTCGCAAGGCGGCTATGAAAGTACTACAAACAAGCTGCTTGCCGCCATTGGGAAAAACCCGCTGTTGGCCGGCGTGACTTTCAGCGGCGGCGAACCTTTTTGCCAACCCGTGCCTCTGGCGGCCATTGCCAGGGCCGTGCATGACCGGGGCCTGAATGTCGTGACCTATACGGGTTACACGATTGAAGCGCTTATGCCCAAAGCCGAAAGCCATCCGGAAATACACGCCCTGCTTACCCAGAGCGATTATCTGGTGGATGGTCCCTTTTTGTTGGCACAAAGAACCCTCTCCTTGCCCTTCCGTGGTTCCCGGAATCAGCGGATTATTGACCCTGGCGCCTCCCTGACAAAGGGCATTGCTGTCGAAACCACCTTTTAACAGAGAAAGAATCCTATGCATACAAAAGCGCCCCGGCACAAAAGTGCCGGGGCGCCAGCCTGTCAAAAAAGTCGCTTTTGGGCGACTTTTTTGGTATAATGGTCTTGGGTGATAAAGATGCTGGAAAAAGGGAAAGACTTGCGAGGCGTTGTAGAAATATTGGATATAGAAGGACGAATACCTGCTGGGCATCTGT
>JAVBST010000004.1:0-116726 GCA_031556545.1 Oscillospiraceae bacterium | reverse complement strand
TCTATATCCGTTATCTTTGCTTGACTCCGCAAATCCGATGCTCTTTCTATCATCTTTTTCACCCCTTCCCATTATACCAAAAAAGGCCGCTAAAAGCGACCTTCTTTGACAGGCTGAGGGCGTCCTGTGAAGCAGGACGCCCGGATGTTACAGCTATTCAGAGAGATAAGACCGTAACAGGGACTGCAGAAGATCATCCCGGTCAATACGACGGATGAGACTTCGGGCATTGTTGTGAGTGGTGATATAGGTGGGATCCTCCGAGAGAATATACCCCACAATCTGGCTGATAGGATTATAGCCTTTTTCATTGAGCGCATCATAAACCGCAATTAAAATTTGTTTCATCTCGAGTTCGGAATCATCGCTTAGCGAAAAGGTCATAGTCTTATCATTCATCATCTCTCACCCCTAACGATTTCATTATACACTAGAAATACCAATAAAACAACAATTAAATGTAAAAAAGTAATGTGACTTGTCTTTAATCTGATAAAATAATCACCATAAATGCAGCTAATTCCGTAAAAATATACCGATTTTCGCAAGGGATTTTAGCGCTTTTTGAATAGCGGCATCCGCTTCTTCATCTGTTAACGTGCCCTCATTGGAGCGCAGCGTCAAACTGAAAGCCACGCTTTTCTTGCTCTCTTGAATCTGCGCGCCCTGATAGACATCAAAGAGTGCGATCTTTTCAAGGTTCCGCCCAATGGCCTGTGCGATGGTTTTTTGCAGGGTGGACACAGGCGTACTTGCTTCGCAAATCAGAGCCAGATCCCGGCTGGTAGCCGGATATTTGGGCAGGGGCCGATACGCTTTTTCGGTTTGCGTATGCCCAAAGCACAATGCCACATCCAATATGGCAACATAAACTTTTTGGCCGATCTCAAAGTTCTCCTGAATAAGGGGATGGATTTCTCCCAGTACGCCCAAGTGTTTTTCACCCATCCGCAACGCAGCTGTACGGTTGGGATGGAACGCGGGCTCATCCTGCAAGGCTTCTACCTCGTAATCAGTCAGGGAAAGGGTATCCAGTAGTTCCTCTACCATCCCTTTAAGCGCAAAGAAGTCCATTTGCCCGCCATAGGCGCCAAGGATAATTTTCTGCTTCTCTTCCGGTAAAGTGTCAGGGCCAACGGGGATATATTCTGTAGCAAATTCATATAGCCAAGCCGCATCGTTGCGGTTGTTATAGTTGAGAGAAAGCACCTCAAGCATAGAGGGGAGTGCCGTGGTGCGCATAATGCTGGTGTCCTCGCCCAGCGGATTTTGCAGGGTCAGGGAACGGCGCAGAGGGCTGTCCTCAGGCAGGCCGATCTTATCATAGGCCTTCGGACCCATAAAGGAGTAGGTGACAATTTCGCTGCATCCGCAGCCACGCAGACATTGTCCTGCTTTGGAAAGAAACTTTTGTCTGGCCGTTAATTGCCCTGTAGCGCTACCCCGTAAGGGTGTGCTCGGAATGGTCTCGTAGCCGTAAAAACGCGCCACTTCCTCGGCGATATCCGCAGGGTGCTCTAAATCCCGACGGAAAGAGGGGACGAGTATTTGTCCGCCTTCCACCTTGCACGCGACTTTCTCCAGATAGGACTGCATGGTAGCCGCAGGACAGTCGATGCCAAGAAAGCGGCTGATCCAGTCAGGCTGAAAGGGGATCGTACGTACCCATTCGATGGATTTGTTGCGGTCGATCATCCCTTCCACAACATCTCCCGCATCGAGCAGCTGCACCAGATGTAACGCGCGTTGCAAGGCGGGAATGCAGGCAGTTGGATCCAGTTCCTTTTCAAAACGAGCGGAAGATTCGGTGCGCACGCCCAAGGCCTTGGCGGTGGTGCGCACGCTCGAACCGTTAAAACAGGCTGATTCAAACAGGATTGACTGAGTATCGGGCATGATACCGCTGTGCTCGCCGCCCATCACGCCGGCCACTGCTACGGGTTTTTGGCAGTCAGCGATGACCAGCATATTTTCAGCTAATTCTTTTTCCGTGCCGTCCAGCAACGTAATGTTTTCTCCCCGCTTGGCCCGCCGCACATGAATGGCGTTTCCGTCAAGGTAGCGCAGGTCAAAGGCATGCATGGGCTGGCCGTATTCGAGCATCACATAGTTCGTGATATCCACAATGTTATTGATGGGACGCACGCCGCAAGCCCGCAGCCGTTCCCGCATCCAGCGGGGAGAGGGGGCAATGCGTACATTTTGCACCACCGCACCCGTATAGCGGTAGCAGAGATCGGCATCGTGTATTTGCACATCCATCAGGGCGGTCACATCGCCCTGTCCGGTTTTTACCGAGGTGTCCGGCGACGTCAGCGGCAAATCAAAGGAGGCGGCCGCTTCCCGGGCGAGTCCAAAGATGCTCAGGCAGTCCGGGCGGTTGGAAGTAATCTCAAATTCGATGGTGGTATCATTCAGGCCAATGGCCTCGTGAATATCCTGCCCAAGCCGGCAATCCTCCTGCAGGACAAAGATACCGTCTTCCAGCGCATAGGGGAAGTCGCACAGGGACAGACCCAGTTCTGCGAGGGAGCAAAGCATGCCGTAGCTTTCCACGCCGCGGAGCTTGCCTTTTTTGATTTTCTTGCCGCCGTGTACGATGGAATTGTCCAGCGCTACGGGGACGATATCCCCCTCTTGCAGATTGGTGGCACCTGTAACAATTTGCAGGGTTTCCTGACCGATATCCACTTGACAAACCAGCAGTTTATCGGCATCCGGATGCTTTTCAATGGACAAAATTTTGCCCACAACAATATTCTGGAGATCCGAGCCCTCCGTTTCATAGGTTTCCACCTTGGAACCCGTCATGGTCATCCGGTCGCTGAACTCTTTAGGCGAAGCGGTTACGGACACATATTCATTAAGCCATCTATAAGAAAGTTTCATATGATTTCCCCCTAAAACTGCGTTAAGAAGCGCACGTCGTTTTCAAAGAAGAGCCGGATATCGTCAATGGAAAACCGCCGCATGACGACCCGTTCGAGTCCCATTCCGAAGGCGAAACCGCTGTAGACTTCCGGATCAATACCGCAGCCCGAGAGAACCTTGGGATGCACCATGCCGCAGCCGAGAATTTCGATCCAGCCTTCTCCTTTACACAGGCTGCAGCCTGTTCCGCCGCAATTGAAGCAGCAGACATCCACCTCGGCGGAAGGTTCTGTAAAGGGGAAGTGGTGGGGGCGAAAACGCACCTTGGAATCCTGCCCGTAAAGGCTCTTAATAAAGGTTTCCAGATTGCCTTTGAGATCCCCCATGGTGATGCCTTGATCCACTACAAGCCCCTCAATTTGATGGAAGAGGGGAGAGTGGGTGGCGTCCACCGTATCCGAACGGTAGACCCTGCCGGGCGCGATAATCCGAATGGGGGGTTTTTGCAGCTCCATCACGCGAATTTGCACCGGGGAGGTCTGGGGGCGTAATAGCATATTTTCAGAAAAATAGAAGGTGTCCTGTGTATCCCGGGCAGGGTGGTTCTTGGGGATGTTGAGGGCCTCGAAGGCATAATAATCCCATTCCACCTCGGGGCCGTCCGCTACGGAGAAACCCATGCCGAGAAAAATATCGGTAATCTCATCCTGCACCAGGGTCAGCGGATGCTTGTGTCCCAGCCTGTGGCGTTTGCCCGGCATGGTTACATCAAGGGCCTCTTTTTCGAGGCGCAGCGCCATCCCTTCTGATTTTAGGGCACTCTTGCGGATTTCGATTTGCTGTTCGATGGTTTCGCGCACCTCATTGGCTAGTTGGCCGATAACCGGGCGCTCCTCGGCCGAGAGTTTGCCCATCTGCTTGAGAATCTGGGTAAGCTCTCCCTTTTTGCCGGTATACTTGACGCGCAAGGTTTCGAGAATGCCCTGATCCGCGGCATTAGCCAGTTCCGTCAAGGCGGCCTTTCTAATGGCTTCCAGTTGTGCTTTCATAAATCCACTCATCCTTTTTTACACATGGAAATTCATCCCATAATGATAAATACTATAGCATTTCTAGGCGGTAATTGCAAGGTGTTCGCTTTGATTAGGGGGGCTATATTACTTCGCCATTAAATACAGGGGTTTTGAGGGAGGCGCATATAGGCGGCTATACGCCGCTTCGCAGGGCGTAACGGTCTCGGCACGCCGAAAAGCCAATCCATGGCTTTATATTTACAGTGCGCCCGGCGGCTGGAATGTTTCTCGCTTTTCATCACCCAAGGAATAGCAGGATTATTATGCTTTTTGTTTACTTCCTTGCCTCTATTATGTTACACTAAGGAAAGAATTCATACAGTGAGGACGGGAATCAATGGAACAGAGGAACAATCCTTCGGGGGCCATGATTGTGGGGATCTCGGAGAAAGGCGAAGCCATCTGTGCGGCGGCGGCCCGCATTTCCACCACCGCAGGGGATGCTATAGACATCTTGCAGCGTTCCGCGGACGCGGAAAAGAACCAGGCATTAATCCAAAAAGTGATGGCATCGGGGCATACCTCGGTGCTGGAGCATATTTATTTTAATATTGCCTTCCACAATGTCAGCGCCTTTGTGGAGCAGTTTATGATTGAGTTCCGGATGGCCTCTTTCACGGTCAAATCCCGGCGTTATGTCGATTTTTCGCAGGTGGGTTATTATGTGCCGGATTTTGCACAGCCCGGAGTGGCGGCTGATTTTCGCGCCCATGTCGATACGCTGTTTACGGATTATGCCTTTTTGATCGAACAGGGCATTCCCAAGGAAGACGCACGCTTTTTGTTGCCATACTGTTATTTCAGCAATTTCTATTGCTCCATGAATGCGCGTGAGCTCCAATATATGTTACAAGCTATGCTCCAGGGACGCGGTAAAGCCTTTCCGGAAATCCATAAGCTGGGGCAACAACTGTTGCGGCAGGCGCAGGAATACGCACCGGCCATCTTTGGGCCGGTGGGAGACAAAAAGGATTTGCATCCCTTTTCCCTTCCCTCATCCATACATGTCACGGATACGGAGCAGGTAGGGGAGGTTACGCCTTGCGTTGAGTTGCTGGCAGGGTCTGAGCATCCGGCGCATCTGGTGGCCCAAACGACCTTGATACAGGCTACGGGCATGCAGAGCGCTGCCATCGAGACGCAGTTGCGGGATCCGGCTGTCCTTGAGGAAGTACTTCGAGCCTATATGCTTTCAGAGCGTCCCAGAGCGCTCGAAAACATTGTCTTTACTTTCCGCATTAACCATGTTTCTCTGGCGGGGATCACCCATTTTGCGCGCCACCGGATGCAGAGCATTATGATTCCTTCCCTGGCACAAGTGGAAAAACACAACTATATTATGCCGGAATCCGTACGTAAAAATCCGGACGCCTTGGGAAAATACCGGCAGGCCTTTGCGCGCAACGCGGATTTTGCGGATTCCCTTTTGAAGCGCGGTGTTCCCGCGGAGGACGCAGCGTATCTGGCTCTCAGCGGCAATACCCTTGATATTACCACGACCATGAACGCCCGGGAGTTGCTGCTGTTTTTCAAACTGCGCACCTGCAACCGGGCGCAGTGGGAGGTTCGAACCATCGCCATGGACATGCTGTCGCTGTTAAGAGAGGGGGCACCGGCCCTCTTCCGGCATATGGGTCCCAGCTGTTTTGTGACGGGCCGATGTCCGGAGGGACGCCTGACCTGCGGGAAGATGCAGCAAGTGTGTGAAGCCTTCGCAAGCACCCAATTGCCAGAAAGGGGAGATTCAAATGCCTAAATCGCTGGTATTAGCGGAAAAACCCTCGGTGGCGAAGGAAATTGCCAAAATCATGGGTTGCCGCCAGCAGGGAGAAGGTTATATTGTTGGGAATCAATATATAGTGACCTGGGCCTTAGGCCATTTGGTTACGCTGGCAGACCCGGAAGTCTACAGTGAGCGCTATAAGGAATGGAATCTGGAATCGCTGCCCATGCTGCCTGAGAAAATGCAGCTCGTTGTGATGAAGGAGACCGGCAAACAGTTCCGGGTTGTGCAGAACCTCCTAAAGCGCACGGATGTTTCCGAAATCATCATTGCGACGGATGCCGGGCGTGAGGGTGAGCTGGTCGCCCGCTGGATCCTCATGAAAGCCGGATGCAGGAAGCCGGCCAAACGCCTCTGGATTTCATCGCAGACAGCGAAGGCGGTCCGTGAGGGATTCCAGCATCTCAAACCCGCACGTGATTATGACAATCTGTTTTGGTCGGCGCAGTCCCGTGCCGAAGCGGACTGGCTGGTCGGCTTAAATGTGACGCGGGCGCTGACTTGTAAGCATAACGCCCAACTTTCGGCCGGACGGGTGCAAACGCCCACCCTTGCGTTGATTGTGGCGCGGGAAGAGGAAATCAAGCATTTTGTCCCTAAAGACTATTATTCGATAAAAGCAGAGTGTAACGGCTTTTCGGCCCTGTGGATGAATGACCGGCAGGAGTCGCGCCTGTTTGACCGCGGCAAAGCCGAAAGCATACTGGCCGAAGTGCAGGGAAAACCCGCTTCTGTCACGAGCCTAACGAAGAAGTATCAGCACAAAGCGCCGCCTGCCGCCTATGACTTGACAGAACTTCAGCGGGATGCCAACCGAAAGTATGCCTATTCGGCCAAGGAGACCCTTTCGCTCATGCAGTCGCTGTATGAGCGGCACAAGCTCTTGACCTATCCAAGGACGGATTCGCGTTATATTACGGATGACATCGTCCCTACCTTGCCTGACCGTCTCAAGAGTATCGCGGTGGGCCCCTATGCCAAAATGGCTTTTCAGCTCCTGAAAGCCAGGCCGCTCTCCACTCGCTACATCGTCGATAATCAGCGGGTTAGTGATCACCACGCGATCATCCCCACAGAGGAACCTGCGGATCTGGTGCGCTTATCACCTGAAGAGCGCAATATTTATGACTTGGTGGTCAAGCGCTTTCTGGCGGTTTTGTCACCACCCTTTGAATATGAGGAAACCAAGCTGACCATTACCCTGGGCAAAGAGAAATTCTATGCCAAAGGGAAGATTGTCAAAAATCCGGGCTGGAAAGCGGTTTATGGCGTCTCTGCCCCCAATGATCCAGAGGAAGAAGAGGATGACGGACAAAGCCTGCCGCCCCTGTCACAGGGAGACCGGCTAACGGTTCGCTCCGTCAGTCTGGTCAGTGGCAAAACCAAGCCGCCTGCCCGCTATACGGAGGCGACACTCCTTTCCGCGATGGAGCATCCCACCGGGCAGGTCAGCGATAAAGCCCTGCGGGATGTATTGCAAACCACCAGTGGTTTGGGGACGCCGGCGACGCGCGCCGATATTATTGAAAAGCTATTCAGTACCTTTTACATTGAACGCAAGGGGAAGGAGCTGATGCCTACCTCTAAAGGCATTCAGCTGATTGCGATTGTTCCCCCGGATTTAAAGTCGGCCGAACTGACCGCAAAATGGGAGCAGCAACTGGCGCTCATCAGTAAGGGGCAGGCCAAAAGTGACGCCTTTCTTGCCAACATGCGCAGCTATGCGGCCAAGCTGGTTTCATCTGTGATTGCGAGCGACGCCAAGTATGTGCATGATAATATGACTCGGGAAAAATGTCCGGATTGCGGGAAGTTTCTGCTTGAAGTTAAGGGCAAAAAGGGGCAGATGCTGGTTTGTCCCGATCGGGAATGCGGATACCGCAAGAGCCTTGCGGTGCAGACCAACGCCCGTTGCCCCAATTGTCACAAGAAGCTGGAGCTGCGCGGCGAGGGCGAAAAGCGGCTCTTTGTATGTGTCTGCGGTTACCGGGAGCGGATGGCGGATTTTGAAAAACGTAGAACTTCCTCGGGCGCCAACAAAGCCGCGATTAAAAGCTATTTGGCAAATCAGAAGCAGGAGAGTTTTGGGAATTCCGCATTGGCCGATCAGTTGGCAAAATGGAAGGAACAAAACAAGGGATGAAAACGATTGGGTTATGGCTTACCGGACACAAAAGCGACATACAGCGCTGAGGGGTTCGCTATGGCAAGAGACATATCGAATGACAACACAAAAGCCTTGCTGAGTCCATCAGCAAGGCTTTTGTTGTCATTTAGCGGTCATATTTGATACGTGTTCGTTTGATGAATTTCCAATTGGACCAAAGATTCGCATCCCCGTTAATCTCATATTCCTCCAGAAAATGGCCGTTGGCTTTATCAACCTTATATAAGTATTGGCGGGTAATTTGGGCGTCTTCGGGAATTTCCCAAACTGTTTGACCGTAGCCCTCCGTGGAAATGCCTGCGGCGTCCAAAATGGTGGCCTGAAAATTTGCGTGTGATACGGGACTTTTGGATACCTGCAGAGGAGTGCCATGGCTGCCCTTGGGCTTGACAAAAAGCCCTACGGTGACGCCGTTTTGCAAATCTTTACGATCCTCGGATTTGCCATGATCTCCGGTAATGATAATGGTTGCGTTGTCATATACCCCAAGCTTTTTCATTTCCTGCAAATATGTATAGACAATATTGAATTCTCCCTGGGTATGTTTGACGATGTTAGTGTTTCTTTCACCTACACACTCACTTTGCTCATTCAATACAATTTCATGGCATCCCACCATATGGATATAGGCAAAATTGTTTTGCCGGTTTTGCAGCGTCAGGCCGCTTTCGCGCAGATGTTGGAGTATCCAAGTGTCATTACTGGGGGTGTAGGCCGGGTCGGCGCCTTGGATGGCAATGGATTTATTAAAATCTCTTTCCTGCAAAGAGAAGGCGGGCTTGAGCAGACGGGGTGAATAGCGGTAGGCTGAGAAATCCACCATTTTCCCCAAAATGGGCATGGTTTGCGTCTGCATCGTGTGCGTTGTTGTTCCCAGATTATCAGCCAAACCCTCCAATTGCCGGGCGTGGGAATAGGTGTAATATCCGTCCATATAGAGTTTTGTGGTGTAACCGTGTTTGCGCAGTTCTGGGAGGAAGGTGCTGTTTTGATAGGCTTCATTGAAAAGCGTGTCCGGCGGCTCTTCAAAGTGGGACTTCTTCCCCGTAAGCAAGTAAGTTACCGAGGGGTAGGTGCGGCTGTAGAGGGAAGTGTGGTTGGAAAAATAGGTGAAGCCATCCAGCGGTTCAAAAAAGTTGGGATTCTCGGATTTGACAGTGTCAATATATTTAGTGTCCAGCCGATCCAGTACAATGACGATAATATTGTCTTTTGTGGATAATTCGAACATACCTTTAGTGGAAAGATAGGTCGTTTGAGGCTGTACGGCCACCTCTTTTGCCTTAACAGATACATCCGCGGCGATCGCCACAGAAGTAAGCCCTGCAATTTGCATGCCGATCAACAAGATAGGCAATACGACGGTTGCCAGTTTCCAAGCTTTTTTGTGGAAGTGATACAAAGCACAAGCTAGCGTGATAATAACAAGCCAAATTAAAGCATTGGGGAGGCTGTGCTTGAGATAATCCTGCCAAGTGGTCGTATTGCCCGATAATTGCCCCAGATGCAGATCAAAAAAGTTCCCCTGCAGATAACCTGCCAGCAGGATGCCTGCACTTATGGAGATGGCCATATCATAGACCTTGCCGCGTAGCAGCGCCAAGCCTATTGAAAGCACCAGCAGGCAAGTGGCCCCCAGGCATAAAACGGGCCAAAAAATAGCGGAGAGAGGAAAAGGGTAAATCTCAATGTTCACCAGATAAAGATCAAAGATGCCAATGATGATGAAGGTAAAAGTGAGGGCAAAGGCCAGTAACAGTGCTCGAAATAAGCGCTTGCGGAAAGGCCGGTCATCTTGCAGGAGCGCTTTGACTTTCAGCTTCATACATTACCTCGCATTTCTTGTTTCTACAGTGGATCAAGTAGCATAAGTCAATCGGTGTGCGCTTTTTAATGATCATATTGTATCGGAATGTTCCGAATCCATTTCCAGTTGCTAAAGTCATTGGCATCCCCGGTAACCGCGTATTCTTCCAGACGGTAGGGTTCATCATCCACCTTATAAAGAAACCGCCGGGGCGTGGAATCGTTTTCGGGGACATCCCAGACAGATTGCCCAAAGCCATCTTTGGAAATGCCGGCGCCTTCCAGCACGGTGGCTTCAAAATTTGCATGCGACACAGGCTTGTTAGAAATTTGCAGGGGGGTGTCTTTGCTGCCGGCCGGCTTGACGAATAAGCCCGTTGTTTTGTAGGTTCCTAATGTTTGGCTGTCTTCGGATTTACCGTGGTCTCCCGTAATGATAATGGTGGCATTATCATATACGCCCAGGGCCTTCATCTGTTGTAAGTATTCATATACCAGATTGAATTCTCCCATGGTATGGCGTGTAATGTCTGTATTTTCCTCCCCCACATAGTCCCCGTTTTCGTTTAAAGAAGGTTGGTGGCATCCTATCCAGTGAATATAGGAGAAGTTGTTTTGTTGGTCTTGTACAGTGAGGCCTTTTGCCTGCAGGGATTGCATAACCCACGCATCGTTGGACTTATCATAATATTGGGTGTCCTCGTCAAAGACAACTGTATTGGCAAACTCGCCTTCCGAAAACCAGAAGCTGGGTTTTGCAATATGAGGGGCATAGCGGTAAGCCGAAAACTGCACCATTTTTTTCATGATCGAAGGGAGCCGGATTTGCACATCTCCTTGTGCAGATCTAATGTTGTCAGCCAGGCCATTCAAGTTAGAGACATTGTTGTATGCCGCATAGGCATCCATATACATTTTTGTGGTATAATTATTTTCACGCAGTGTGGGGATAAACTTGCCTTTTTGATAAGCCTCGGTAAAGAATGTTTCCGCGGGCTTGTCAAAATAGCTGATTTCGCCGGTCAGCAAATAAGTAACAGAGGGATAAGTGCGGCAGTACAGGGACATATGATCCGGAAACATGGTAAAACCGTCAAATTTATCAAAGAACCCCGGATGCAAACGATTGACCTTATCAATATATTTCTGATCCAGCCGGTCTAGTACAAACACAATGACATTGTTTTTGGAGGAGACTTCGAACATCCCTTCGTCCGAAAGGTAGGCCTCTTGCATCCTCGATTGTATTTCCTGTTCTTTACCGGCGATGTCGGTCGACATGGCAACCGAGGCAATGCCGGCAACTTGCATGCCAATCAGGATGATGGGAAGCACAACACAGGCTGCGCGCCAGACTTTTCGGCTAAAATAATACAGGATAAAGGGCAACAAGATGATTGCCATCCACAACAGTGAATTTAGGACTGCCTCTTTGGAATAATAGTGCCACGGAATGGTATCGCCCGTTAATTCACCCAAATTGATATTCAGAAAATTTCCTTGCAGGTAGCCGGCCAGCAGAACGCCAATGCCCAGGGAAATAGCCAAATCATAGAACTTGCCCCGCAGGATAATGAAAACAAGGGTGATAATGGCTAAGCAAGCAACCCCCAATCCGATGACGGGCCATAGGATCGTAGAAAAAGCGAAAGGATAATTGCCGATATTACTCAGATAAAGATCGAAAATCCCGATTACAATAAAGGAGAAAGACAGCGCAAAAGCTAAGAGCAGCGCGGGCAGCAGACGTTTAAGAAAGGGTCTGTCTTCTTTCACCAGGGTCTTCCATTTTTGACGCATAGAGCACCTCACTAAATTGATGTGGAGAATACAGGTTTCGATTTCAAGCTTCATTTTGCTCCAAAAAATCGAATAATATTATAGCACTGTAGTGCATGAAATTCAAGCTGTAGAATTATAATAAATGCGTTACATATATTTTCCGCTTTTTCGCATTTCACTTAACATGAAAATACTGGAAATTAAAGAGAAAAACCAATATAATGGGAGAAGGCCCTATACGGGCCAGGCAAAAATGAGGAGGTAAGGGACATTAATAATGGAGCTGAGGGAATAGCCCCGGATCAAAGGCATTTTAATCGCATCCTGCTTAGGCTCGTCATCCCTATTGCGCTGCAGAATCTGATTTCGGCCATGGTCAGTTCGGCGGATGTCTTTATGCTGGGCATAATCAGCCAGCCCGCCATGTCCGCCATATCGCTGGCAGCGCAGATCACCTTTGTGCTGACGTTGTTCTATTTGGGTTTGTCCACGGGCGCGGGCATCCTTACCGCCCAATATGCGGGAAAAAATGATATTCGGGCCATGCAGCGGGTGCTAAGCATCGCCTGTATGTTTTCAGTGATGGTATCCTTTGTCTTTTTTATAGCCTCAATGGGCTTTCCGGATTGGCTGATGCGCGTTTTTACGGCTGATCCCAAGCTGATCGCATACGGCGCCCGCTATCAGCGGGTGATTTCCTTCTCCTATTTTGCGATGAGCCTGTCGCAAATGTATCTCTGTGTGGCCAGGAGCCGGGGGGAAGCGCGCTTTAGTGCGCTTGTCAGTTCTGCGTGCTTGTTCCTGAACATTGCGCTGAACGCCGTGAGCATTTTCGTGCTATTCCCCGGCGCGCCGGAAAACGCCATCGTCGGCGTGGCGGCGGCAACTGTCAGCGCGCGATTTGTCGAACTGGCATGCTGCGTCGTCCATTCCCTGAAAGGGAAGAATATCCGGTTTCGTTTCCCCTCGCGCGATGACACGCACTCCCATCTTTTTAAGGATTATCTTCGCTACACGACGCCTGTTCAGGCCAACTTCATTGTCTGGGGATGTGCCTTGACGGCCACGGCTGCCATCATTGGTCATGTGAGTTCCGACATGGTGGCCGCCAATTCAATTGCCGTGGTGGTCAGAAATTTGGCCCTCGTTTTCTGCACGGGCATTGCCGGGGGCGGCAGTATTTTGGTGGGTCAATACCTGGGGAAGGGTGATTTTCAAGCGGCCCGAAGAGCCGGGAGCCGACTATATGGGTACGCGCTGTTTTTTGGCGTGTTAGCCGGTGCGGCAGTGCTGCTCATGAAACCGCTGGCATTGCAAGTTGTTGACTTAACCGACACAGCACGGGGCTATCTAAACGGAATGCTTTACATATGTGCCTGTTATTGTGTGGGGATGTCGATGAATTCCATGTTGATCAGTGGTATATTCTGCGCGGGCGGCGACACGAAATTCGGCTTCTGGTGCGATGCGGTCATCATGTGGGGTGTCATGCTACCACTCGGGTATTTGTGCGCTTTTGTATGGCATGTAGAGCCGGTGATGGTGTATATGGTGCTTTGCTTAGATGAATTCTTGAAAATTCCTGTTGCCGCATTCCACTTCCGGCAACACCGGTGGCTCAACAAACTTACAAGGGATTAATTA
Source organism: Oscillospiraceae bacterium (assembly GCA_031556545.1). Taxonomy (GTDB): domain Bacteria; phylum Bacillota; class Clostridia; order Oscillospirales; family Acutalibacteraceae; genus JAVBST01. Next base: position 103,600 of record JAVBST010000004.1, on the reverse strand, counting down.
TCCCAATGTGAAAATGCAGTGGACGCAAGGTGCCTCATGGCTGTTAGCGCCCCCGTTTCTATCGGCTTCCATGCAGAGCAAGAGGGATACGCTGTTTTTTGTGTTTTGCCCCGAATCGGCCAAGGCCGATTCGGGGTTTGCTGTTGGTATAAAATTATGCAGAGAAAATGTACAAAACAGCTATTTACTTTTCGGGAAATCCAGGACGATCTTGTACAACTCATATGAAATATAGTTAAGATTAAGGGATAATAATCCATAATTTCGGTACAATTGGCGCTATTCTCTCCCAAGAATTTCCTTTATAATATTGATGTAATATCAACTTTTTTCTATTTTTCTAGAGATATTATATAATTTTTATCCGGGAGGGAGAGGATAACAACCCGGTTGCCTTTACAAAAGAGATACCCATTATGTGGAACCTATTACTTTGGCCCTAGGGGATCCCCCCAAAATCCTTGTATTGCATGCCGGAGTAATAGCGTGTCTTGTGAATGATGACAAGATGAAAGAAAGGAAGATTCAGTTGAAAAAAAGCTACAAAGTGATCGCTTGCCTTTTGGCTATTATTTTTACCATGACGGCCCTTACCCCATCTCTGGGTGTATTTGCGTTGGATGCTGACAGCGCTTTTACATACCGGCCTGCAACCGAAAAATACAGCGATGTCCAACATTTGCGGGAAGTAAAATCCTCTGATCAAAATATTACCGCCAGCTTTTGGCTGGACAGTAGCGGCACGCCCTATTATGAAATAGATTATAAGGGCAAAAGTGTGGTTGAGAATTCAAAGCTGGGTATGGAATTGGATTACGGCACCTTCAACACCAATTTCGAGTTGCTTTCTGTGACTGCGAATCAGGTGGACAGCTCATGGACGGATCTCCTCAGCGAGCGCAAACAAATTCCCAACCAGTACAATGAAGCAATCGTCCACCTGAAATCCAAAGGGGACGGCACCAAAATGGATGTGGTTTTACGGGCATACAATGAGGGCGTGACCTTCCGCTATGTCTTCCCACAAGATAATGTAAAACCTCAGTTTGTCATAAAACAAGAACTCACCTATTTTAATCTCGACAATACCGCCACGGCTTATGTCCATCTGAACGGCAACCAGACCCATGCAATCAAAACGCCCGTGAGTGAGTTGAAAGCTGTGGACAGGGGGTATTTCCGACCCTTGACGCTTATCGGCAATGGGTATGCGCTCTCCATCACCGAAGCGAATCAGGTGGATTATACCCGTGTGCATTTCACGCAGGACGGCGCCGAAAGCGGGACGATCCGCACCTTGTTTAACGGGGTCACGACCAACTCGAGCCTGGATCCGACACAGATCAAAAACGAGGTGGACGTGAATCTTGCCAAAGGCGATTTTGCTTCTTCCTGGCGGACCTTTGTCATCGGAGGCCGGGAAGGCGACTTGCTGAACCATAACTATCTGGTCAAGAATCTCAATCCGCCCAGTGCTATCGCCGATACCTCCTGGATTGAGCCCGGCAAGGCCCTGCGCGTGACGACTCTCAATACGGCGGGCGCAAAACAGCGCATTGATTACGCTGCGGAGCATAACATCACCTATGCGCACTTTGACGCGGGCTGGTATGGACCCGAAGGCAATATGTCCAGTGATCCCTGGCAAACCATTGCCGGGTTGGATTACAACGAAATCAAAGCCTATGCCGATGCCAGGAACATCAAGCTGGTGGTATATGTGAATTTCCGGCATTTGCAGGATCAATGGCAGAAGGGGCAGTTGGACGCCCTGTTTAAGCATTATGTAAACGATTGGGGCATCGACGGCATCAAATTCGGCTTTGTCCCCATCGGATCTCAGGCAACTACCAAAATGGTGTACGACTGGGTGAAAATCGCGGCCGATAACAAACTGGTGGTCGATATCCATGACGAAATGCTGCCTACCGGCTACGAGCGCACATATCCCAACCTCTTAACCCTGGAAGCGATCCACGGGGATGAGGAAAATCCCTTGGCAAGCGAAGATTTAGGATATCTCTTCACCCGCATGGTGGCAGGCGCGGCGGACCATACCTGGTGCTATGCCCTGACCCGTAATACCAGCAGAGCCTTCCGCATGGCTGGCAGCCTCATGTTCTATAGCCCCCTGCAGTATCTCTATTGGTATGACGCGCCCACGGGCGGCACGGCGGTGAAGCCGGAAGTCAAGCTCTGGGATGACATGCCCACCGTATGGGATGAGAGCGACTATATCGAATCTAAAATGGAAGAATATGCAACCGTGCTGCGTCGGAGTGGCGGCGATTTCTACCTTTCCAGCCTTTCTGCCGTGGAGAGAAATCTGGCGGTCAATTTGTCCTTCCTGACGGCGGGCACACCCTACCGCGCGGAGATTTATACCAACCCCTCGGATGAAACAAAAGTAAACGATGTGTTAGTGGATACCTTTATTGTGAATGCTACAATGGCGCTTAGTAGAGCGATGCACAATAACACCGGCTTTGCCGTGCGCTTTACCCCCGCGACCGCGGATGACCTTATAAAATATCCGTTATATACCGATTTTCAGGATTTGGTGGTGGAAGTCATCACCGCCATTCAGGGTATCGGCGCAATTACGAGAGAGAATCTAGCGGAAAAAGAGGCGTACGTCAACACCGTTTTGTCAAAATTCAATGCGTTGCCTGCGTATGCCAAACTGTTGGTTACAAATTACGACGTACTGGTGGCTGCCATTAACCAAATAGAGGAGCTAAAGCGCCCCGCCACCGATTTGCTCATCAACGGAAAATCCATAGAAGGTTTTGCGGTGGATAAATTCAGCTATGAGGTACAGTTGAGGCCCGGCGATTTGGTGCCGGAGATTTCACTCGCCCTGACGCAAGGCAGTCAAGTGACGGCTGTCAAGCAGGTAAGCGCACTGCCGGGCAGCGCTTCTATCACGGCTGCGAACGCGTTCAAGTCGGTGACCTATACCGTTAACTTCAAAACTCCCAGTGATGAGCGGGTACTCTATCTCAGTGACATGACCCCTTCCGCCAAAAGCGACCGCGGGGAGTGCGTCAAAGATAAGGCCCGCAGCGGGAATCCCCTTACCGGGCGTGACGGCGAGGGCAAAGTGGTAACCTTCGAGAAGGGGATCGGCAGCCACGCTATTACGGGGCTCACCTACGATATTACTGATTTGGGTGTCGAAAAATTTCAGGCTTTTTGCAGTATCAGCACTTACAACGGCAACACGACCAACCGTGTCGCCTTCCAGGTGTTCATAGACGGCGTGTCCGTCTATGATTCCGGAAACATGACGCAGATGTCATCTTATGGGGTGATTGACGTGGCTGTGCCGGAAAATGCCAAAACAATTCGCCTGCTGGCCAAGGATGGAGGAGACGGCATCAATTTTGACCATGCCAACTGGTGTGACGCCAAAATTCTGCTATCCGATCGATCTGTCAACACCGCGCCGTTAAGGGCGATGATCGAAAAGGCGAAAGCCTTATACGGCCAACTGGGAGAGGTCCCTAATAAAGCGCTGCTGGGGCAAGCGGTTGAAGACGCGCAGGCCGTGCTGCATGGCCAGTTAAGCTATGCAGGGATCTATGCGGCAGCGGTTACGTTAGGCAATGTCATTGCGATGGCCGAAAAAGATCTCTGCAGTATGATCTTTGATAAAGAAAAAGTCGCGGTCAATGAAACCTTTGGCGTTACCGTACAATGCTCGGCGGCAGTTCGGCGCATCCTCGTTGCCAACGCAAACGGACAGCCCGTTTCCCTGCAAAGCCTTGTATCCACGGCCGAGAACGGCAAGCAAACCATTACGGCGACTATGAAAGTAGGAACCGCCGGCAAGGACCGCCAATTTACGCTCCTGCTTGATTACGGAGACGGTAAAGGCTATGTGGCCGCCAACGCATCTGCGTTCATGGATGTTACCCTCACCAAGGAAGCGCCTGCTGTTGTAAAGGTGCAAGCGCCCGCAACCGTCAAAGCGAATGTGCTGGCCAGCTACGCCATTACCACAAATGCGGAAGGATCCTATAGTGCGAACATTTACAGCGGCAGCAGTAAATTGGGCAAGACGATCGTCAGTAAGACCATGAATGCCGACGGTACTTGTACGTGGGTACTCGGTGTCAAGATCGGCTCAGCGGGCTATCGGTCGCTTGACGCTTACGCGGGGAATGTGCAAGGGGAGCAGAGCGCGCCCTATCCCTTCCAAGTTGCAGTCACCTTGATCTAAGAGGCATCGCGGCCGCGATGCCCGCTCGGGGTCATAATGCTTATCCGTATGAACCGCGAGTATGACGTTGGCAATGGATAAAACTACCGAGATGTTTCCTATTGTAATTGCCAAAGTAATCGTATCCTGTTTAGAAAGCGGCATCCCCTTTCGCGAGAAGGGATGCCGCTTTTTGCCGGATAGATGGCATAAGAAAGAGCGTGTCGACAAGATCTGTCAACACGCCATATAAATGCCGGAGTCATATTGCGCATATCAATCCCTGAGGAACAAATCCCGGGTGTAGACCTTATTCAGGACATCGTGCAAATCGGCGTTATACCGGTTTGCAACGATTATATGACATATGTTTTTAAATTCCTCTAGTTTTCGAATGACCCGTGAGTTGTAGAAATGGTCCTCCGTGAGTGTTGGCTCGTATACAACAACTTCGACACCCTTGGCTTTGATGCGTTTCATAACGCCCTGAATGGAGCTTTGCCGAAAATTGTCGCTGCCTTCTTTCATGGTCAGGCGGTATATCCCGATGATGGGATCAGGGGTTTGCGGATAGCCGGCCAATTGCAAAATCCGGTCGGAAATGTAGTCTTTTCGGGTGCGGTTGGCTTCCACGATCGCGCCGATAATGTTGTTGGGAACCCTATTGTAGTTGGCCAGCAGTTGCTTGGTGTCTTTGGGCAGGCAATAGCCTCCATAGCCGAAAGATGGATTGTTGTATTGGGTGCCAATGCGTGGATCGAGTCCAACGCCTTCAATGATGGACTTGGTATCCAGACCACGCACCTCGGCGTACGTATCCAATTCATTGAAATAAGATACACGCAAAGCCAAATAGGTGTTGGAAAAGAGCTTAACGGCCTCTGCTTCCGTGGGATTCATGATCAATGTGGGAATATCCTCTTTTATTGCGCCCTCCGCCAGGAGGTTTGCAAAGATTTCGGCTTCTGCCCGAACTCTTCGCTGCTTGGGCGCGCCGACGATAATGCGGCTGGGATATAGGTTGTCATACAGCGCCTGGCCCTCACGCAAAAATTCCGGCGAAAAGATGAGGTTATCGCTGTGGTATTTTTGGCGCATATCCTCGGTAAAGCCGACCGGCACCGTGGATTTGATGACCATGATGGCCTCCGGGTTCACCCGTATGACCGTTTCAATCACGGATTCAACACTGGAGGTATCAAAAAAATTGACCTGAGGGTCATAATTGGTGGGGGTGGAAATAATGATGAAATGAGCGTCCTTATATGCTTTTTCAGCATCTGTTGTGGCGGTCAGATGCAATTCTCTGGTTGCAAGATACTCCTCGATTTCCTTGTCAACAATCGGGGATTGCTTACGGTTAATCATTTCAACTTTTTCGGGGAGGATATCCACTGCCCAGACTTCATGGCGCTGTCCCAACAGAATGGCATTGGAAAGTCCGACATAGCCCGTTCCTGCAACGGTGATTTTCATTGTTTTTTCCATAATACCACTTGCTCCCAACGTTTTATTCGTATTGCGAAGGAAAATGAAAGGAAAGGCTCGCTATCCCGGCAGGTTCCGTGTTTGTGCGCAGAGGAACGGGCGAGAACCCAAAAGGGAAAATAGGGGAGGGGGAATAGCCTCATGCAAAGGCGCTGCCGTTCTGAAAACCATAATACCACTTATTACCATGTTCTGTCAACCGGCTGTACGGGGCATCCCCTCCGGGAAGCCGAGCGAAATGTAGCACAGCACATTCTGATCCGATTCACTGCCCTCTGAGGCGCTCCACGAATCACTCCCCGCAGTTTCTACCGCGGGGAGTGATTCATTTCAGCCTATGCTGCAGTAATATATTGGTTAGCTTTTTGGGAGCTCATCTTGTGGGAAGTTATGCGGTTTTGCTGGGGTGCGTTATGAAAACAGGGGTCAGCAATTTAAAACAATTTCACGGTCAGTGCGAAGGGGTAGGGATCGCTGCGAGTCCCGATGGAGTTGCCTGCATACGCGTTAAGAGCGCGGTTGCCGGCGGTGCCTATTTTGACCGCGATGACCCAAGTGAAGCTCCCATCCGGGTTCATCGTCTTGCTAACGACTGTTTTCCCCAAATCACTGCTAGCTCCGTTGGCGCGTAAATTGGCGCTGTATGAGCCTTCAAGATTGGTGGTGATCGCATAATTGGCGGCCACATTCACGAGTGCGGTTGCCGGGGCCTCGACCTTAAGCACCTTGGGTGCTTCGCTGGTCTTGGTGATATCGATGGTACCGAATACGCCGCTGTCCACATAGCCCTTGCCCTTGCCATAATCCAGCGCAACGCGGATTTGCCTGTCGTTGCCCGCGGTGCCGAGGCACATGGTTGCCGTAAAGATTTTTTTGTCATCCTCTGTTCTGGAAGTCAGGCTCTTGACGCTCAAGGGCATACCGTTCTCGTTGGCGAGCAGGAGTTTTGCGACATTGACATCCGTTTCCACCGATACCGTAAAGTTTTCGTTGATGGCGGCCTGTGTCTTATCAATCGCAATGGTCGGGATTTTTGACATGACCGCAATCGGAACCGTCAGCTTGGCGGGTGTCGTTACACCGTTTACGGTGTTGGTGACGTCATAGTAGCTGCCGTCCGAAGAGCGCCGCTGATATTGCAGGGTCAGCGTTGCCTGGCCCTCACTGACGGCTGTGACAGTCGCCGCCCCTGCCGTGGTTGCCGTAACCGTAGCGATGCTCGGATCGTCTATGGTGGCGACTACGCGGTTGAGTGCGTTCGAGAGGGCAAGCTTTGTGCCCTGTGCCGTTTGCACAGTAAAGTTAATCTGCGAGGTTCCGGCGGGCTGTAGCCGGAGAGAAGATGTGTCGGCCTTGACAAGATAGGGGGCCACGCCCGAAGGGACAGGTTGATCATTGGCCGACTGTTTCACGGAGACGGTCGGAAGTCCCGTATCGGCATCAATCTTGGTCTCGTCGATAAACAAGCGGTCCTGATAAAGCCGGCGACCGCCGGTAATGCCGGGGCGGGCATGATAGACATAGAACAGCTCGCTGCCGTCGGGAGACCAGGCGACGCTGCCGTGTCCGGTACCGGACATATCGGCATTGAGCTTAATGATGGGGTTGAGATCATATTTGTTCCAAGGTCCCAATGGATTGCTGGCCACGGCGTAACCGACGCCGTACCATTCATTTTCCCAGTTGTTGCAGGAATAGAACATGTAGTAATAGGGCTCCTTTATGCCGTCGCCGTTTTTGTCAAAGTAATACTTGATGGTGGTGGAACCCTCCGCCCAGCGGCGATTGGTGGGGACACGGTTGATATGCGCGTTTTCCCATTCCTGCTTTTCCATGGCATAGTTGATGACGGGGAAAAAGCCATCCTTGCGCACCGATTCGGCATCGGTCGGCGCTTTGTTCACGTTGCGGTAGGCGGGCGCAACAGCGGGCAGGGTTTTTGCGTCAGGATCGGTCCACCAGTCTGTTGTCAGCTCCACCGCGTAGATGTTGGACTCCTCAAGGTACTTGCCCAGGTCGGGATCCCAAACCCAGTCGCGGTAACAGTTCCGGGAGAAATATAGGTAGATTTTTCCATTGTCATCGAAGTAGACATTGGGGTCAATGTAGGGCAGATATGTACCCTTAGGGGCAGTCATGCCTTCTTCCAAGGTTTTGGGCGGGGTGTTGACATTGGGCATAATTTGGTTGACATCATAGTAGTTGGGATCGTATGGGTAATAGTCGATGGGGGTCGACGCAATGTTGGTGAAGGGGCCCTCCGGGCTGCGGGAAACGGCTACTCCCACCTTGCAAGCTTCGTCAAAGGAGCGGAATCCGAAATGCTGCTCACACAGATCCGTATTGCTGCGGATTCTGGCCGCGTAAAAGAGGAAATACCAGCCCGTTTTTTCGTTGTAGTAGCATTCGGGCGCCCAGAACCAATCATTGCCCCATTGGCCTGTACTGGGCATGGCGCCATTCAGTCTTTCCCAGGTCACCAGATCTGCCGAGCGGAAAATCCCGAAACGTGTTCCGCTGGTGGCGCCGTCGGTAGAATAAACGTAGTAGTTGCCGGAAACGGGATCATGCATGACTGCGGGGTCGGCGGCACTGAAGGCTGCGTTGTTGTAGTAAGTCGCATTGGTCTGCGCGTTGTCGGATGCTGCGGATGTAAGTGTCAGGGTACCCGTCAGCACCGCGAGCGCCAGCACCAGTGCCAGCCATCGCTTCATTTTCTTCATTTTAATCCTTCTCTCCATTTTTTATTGATGCAGCTCTTTTGACAGCGAGTAGTCACTGGCAAAATCTGCACGATGCCATTATACTATTTTATATAAAAATATTCAATATAGAGAAATTATATTTCACATTAATAACATTGATTCTCAAAAATGCGAAAGGAGCTGTCAGCCAAGCCGATAGCTCCTTTTTAGATCCCTTCGCATATCGGCTGCAAAACAAATCCCATAATGGGACTGTTTTTGCCTAAAAATGCTGTACTTTTTCTTCCGCTTCTTCCATCGGGCATAATTTGGCCTGCAAAAACCGTTGGTGGGCAGTGCGCAGTTCCTGCGCTTTTTCTTCGGGTGCGGTTGGATTACAGTGTGCCCAAGCGCCTGTTTCGGAAGAGGCGTTGAATTTCTGCTTGTCAGCGGAGCGCATAGGGGGAAAGAATTCAATGTGAAAATGGAAATAGTCGCTGGTATCGCCGCTGTTCACAGGGGCATTGTGCATACACATCATATAGGGGAATTGATAATCAAACAGGGCATCCAGCATACCGGTGGTTTCCTGCAGAACTCTGGCCAAATCTTCCCGCTGTATGTCATTGAGCTGTGTAATATCGCCCACATGGTGGTTGCTCATGATATAGACGCCATAGGGATATTCAGAGAAAAAGGGCAAAAAGACCGTGAAATAAGGGGTGCTGAAAATAACCCGGCGGCTGAAATCCAGTTCCGCTTGCAGCATATCGCAGAATAGACAGCTATGATGGTCGTCATAATGGGCTTTGCTGGAATTTAACTCGATTTCGAGTTTTTTGGGAATATGGGAATAGCCGTAAATTTGGCCGTGGGGATGGGGCATGGTCACGCCCACCACTTCGCCACGGTTTTCAAAAATAAAAACATACTTAATATTTTCATCCTGCCGAATCGCGTCAAAGCGTTCGGCCCACAAATCAACCAGTTTATGGATATGCGGCACAGACAATTCCGGGAGAGTCGTAGTATGCTCCGGGGAATATAGAATGACTTCACATTTCCCATAGGCAGGCCTAGCCTTAAAGAAAGGGGTGACAACATCGTCTGGCGGCAGGGGTGCCTGAGATAGAGCCGGGAAGTCGTTATCATATTCATATACCATATAGTGGTCAGGGACCTTACCGGAACCCGGACAGAAAGGACACCAGTCATTGGGCATCTGGGGGCGGTCTTGTCGATGTGAGGCAATCATTACCCAATCTTGTATCAGTGGATTCCATCTTAACTCAGCCATAGGAAGAACCTCCCGAAAATATTGTAATAGATTTCCCCGCCGCAGAGCGGTGCGGTATTCGCCGGGCTACGGTTTATAAAGTTGCGCCTCGGGGACAAGGAATGTACCTGATTGGCTTTGGCATATAGCGATCCAAAACAGGACACGAAACGATCAGGCCAGCGTTTACGCTGGTTCCATGAACGCAGGGTTGGACAGTAGACCAACTATCAAAGGACTTTGACGCCGCCCACCGGCCGGATGGAAAGAATATAGCATGAGCCAGGGCCAAAAACTTCTTCCATGCGGCGCTGATAAGTATGCAGCAGATCCTGGGGCACAAAGGCCTGAATGGTACCGGCAAAGCCGCCGCCATGCACACGCCAAGCACCCCGCCCTTCCAAAATTTGCTGGGAAAGGGCCAAGGCCAAGGATAAGCCCTGTTCCGAGGGGTTCTTGCAGGTGTATACATTTTGATTGTATTGATAAGAAGATAGACCCGAAGCAATAATATGTTGCTTGAAGGTTTCAAAATCACCCTGGTTTAAAGCCTCAACTTCCGCCAGCACACGGGCATTGTCACCAAAAAAGTGAATGGCGCGCAAAATGGCGCGGTCGCCCAGCTCCTTGCGCAAAGCCGGAATCGCAGCCAAAAAGTCTGCCTGCTCCACATCGCGCAGGGCTTTCTGTCCCAGGAATGCAGCCACCGCTTCCATTTCCCTGCGGACGGAGGCGTAGTCCTCTGTCAAATCCGCGTGGTTGCCGCCGGTATCCACAATGCATAAGGCGTGTTCGCAGGCGCTAAAGTCAAATTGAACGGTTTCGATCACCGGATGTTCGGGATCCAGGAAATCAATGGTTACAAAAGAGCCGACCGAGGAAGCCGTTTGATCCATGAGACCGCAAGGCTTTCCAAAATAGGCGTTCTCGGCATACTGTGCGATTTGCGCAATACGGACGGCATCAATGGCGCCTTCACAGAAGAGGTGGTTGAGGATGGTGCCCACCAGCACTTCAAAGGCTGCAGAGGAAGAAAGGCCAGAGCCTTTGAGCACCGCCGAGGTAGTATAGGCGTCAAATCCCCCGATTTCGTATCCGAGTTCCCGGATGCGGGCGCATATGCCGCGGATTAAACTCCGCGATTTGCCGACCTCGTTTGTTTGGGGCGAGAGATCGCTGAGATGCACCGTATCCATGAGGTAGCCTTCCGACTGAATGCGGATGACAGAATCCTCATTGCGGGCCACCACCGCGATGACGTCAAGATTCACACTTGCGGCCAGCACACGGCCATGGTTATGGTCGGTATGGTTGCCGCCCACTTCGGTACGGCCCGGGGCGCTGAATAGAGAAACCTGACGATCCCCGCCAAAGATTTCCGCAAAGCGGGCGGTGGCCTTTTCGTACCGTGTGCGCTGCACTTCCACTTCGGATGGCGTCACATAGAGAGGTGAAAGCACGCTGTCAAAACGGCCCTCGCGCAATTGTTCTGCCAGTTTTGAAATATCTACCATATGTCAGGGCAAGGGCGGCGCCATGCGTTAAAACAGCCAAATTCGCCAATGCCCATTATCCCTCCTTTACCGGTTAGTTTGTGAGCGCTTTATCAATCTGTATAATATCATAGCACTTTTTGCGCGAAAATACCCGGAATAATTCTATCAAATATATGGATAATTGTTGCACAATATTGCAGAAATTCGATTTTGAGGTTATAATGAGGGAAAGCAACAGGTTGATGTTAATGAACCACTCCCTGTGACCGCGGCCGTGGATCCTGCGGAGCGGATGCCCCGGCGCAGCCGGTTCAAAAAGGGTGTTTGGATCTTCTGATTTCCGTACTGAACACAATTGGTGTTTGTAATCAAGCCGTGGAAAGGAAGGGACCGGTGACATGGACAGTTCCGTTTTTAAGCATTCATTTAAAGTGCCGTTTCAGGAAAGCATTGGGCTGGCCGTGTACAGCTGCGGGTTTCAAAAATGCGAACCCAATCACAGTTGGGGTCCGGCCATGCGCAACCACTATCTGCTGCATTACATATCCTCGGGCGAAGGAACCTATCATGACGGAACCCACACCTATCAGTTGAAAGCCGGCGATATTTTCTTGATTGTCCCCACTAAGGTGGTTAGCTATTGCGCCGACCAGCAAAATCCATGGGAATATTACTGGGTGGGCTTTAACGGCGCGGACGCCGACCGGCTGATGGGCCCAACAGGGTTGACGCAGGCCAATCCTGTGAATAATTATGGCGAAAACGACACCATCAAATCGGCGATGCTGGATATCTATAACGCCAACGGCACCTCCACGCGCAGCGAAGCGCGCATGATTGGCGGACTATATCTGTTTTTGGCAACGCTGATGGATTTTGCGGAGCCTTTTGAGGACAGCGCTTCCGGCGGGGATTATGAATATGTAGAGAAGGCCCTGCGGTTTATCCAATATAACTATTCCCGCAACATTAATGTGGATGAGATTGCCGAAAGCGCGGGCATTTCCAGGAGCCATTTATACAGACTATTCATTAAATACATGAATATTCCGCCCAATGAGTTCCTGACCCGCTTCCGCATTAATGAGGCCTGTCAACTGCTGCGGGAACATGGCCTGTCCGTCAGTGAGGCGGCATATTCCTCCGGCTTTAATGATCAGCTTTATTTTTCTCGTATTTTTAAGAAGTACAAGAATGTACCGCCCAGCAAATATGTGCGGGCTAAGAAACTGGCCAAGCTGCAACAGGAGCAGGAAGCCTCACAACCCAAATAAAAAAGTCAAATCTAACACCGGACGGCGTCATCAACCTATTCCACCAATAGGTTGATGACGCCGTTATATATTGCGGCCGGGTTTTCGAGAAATTGCGCCTTGATGCTTTCGGCCTGAATAAGGTCGGCCACATACACTTGAATGGACATCAATTCCATGCTGCCGTCCAAAATGGCGCAGCGGATGGTGTAGCCATCCTGGTTTTGCCGGATCTCAATCCGGTTTTCCTGCTCGCGGCGGATTTTGGTTAAAAGCCGTACGGCGGCATGTACCGCTTTTTCGCGAACGGAAAGGGGGAGGGCGGTTTCCAAGGTGTTGGCCACCTCTCGGGTCAGCTCCGTTGCCAAATAAGCGGGGGTGCCCTCTTCTTCCACACAGGCGATGCTCTGTGTGGCGGCCAGAGCGGCCAAGGCGTCATTGACCTCGAAATAATTGGCAAGCCCTGTCTCCTGAATAATCTCGTTGATGTTCTGCTGCGTCAGAGGCTTGCCCACACTGCTGAGCATATAGCAGATCAAAATCTTAATCTCGCTTTTATTGCGCAATCCGCCGGGTTCGATACCGGCGTCAAATGCATTGAATTTCATCGATTTTCCCTTCTTGTTCACTTTCTTTCACTACTGTAGCATAATTTTAGCCAAATGAAAAGCCCTCTTGAACGTTTACGTTGTTTTCATTTAAATTATTATGGACTTTTCCGTTTTGGATATTGCGGCCTTTGCTTATCACAAATACAATCATGATTATTGATATTTTTCATTAAAAAGAGAGAATTTTGCATATTTAAGATATAAATGTCCATAGACTTGCTCGGGAATCCATGTTACCATTTAATTGCTAGAATGGATGGAAAAATAATGCTTTTTTATATCGGCACGGAAAATATATGGGGCGAGATTCAGGGTTTCAAATGTAGGCATGAGGCTGCATGCAGACGGATCAGATCATAGCCATATATCCTTTGTACAATCAAGAATGACCAATGGCGTGGGCTATTGTCGGTCTGTGGCAACAGTTTCAGATAAATTCAATTATTTAGGAGGAGCATGATGAACAGCAGAAAACGTCTATGCAGAAGCGTAATGGCGACTCTGGTGGCAGCCTTGATTTTGGTTCCGTCACTACTTGCGATGCCGACCTCGGCCCTCAACGGCACAGCTGCCTATACCCCGAAAGAGAGCAACATTGCCGGGAAATACTGGGTTACCGCTTCAGCGAGCACGAATTCGGATCAGGCTAAACTCGCGGTGGACGATGATCTCAATTCCACCTGGAGCGCGGGCAAAACCAATGCAGCCAGCTGGTTCATGCTGGATCTGGGCGGCACCTATGATGCCGTGCGGAAAACGGTTGTGGTTTTTGACAGCGCTTATGCCGCCTACCAGTACAAGCTGGAAGGTTCTACAGACGGGAGCAAGTGGACCCTGTTGGCTGACCGCACGGGCAATACACAGGTCGCGGGCGGATTCACGGACATTTTCAGCCAAAAAGGCCTCCGTTATCTGAAACTGACCATCACAGGCGGCGTCCCGGTAGCAATCCGTGAATTCCGTGTTATCAATTACCTGCGTGACAACATGTATAACGGTTCGGACATGTCGGAGCAGGGGAGCAACAACAACACATATTACTATAATGCCGGCAATACACCCCCGATGGAAGGCTATCGCGGCGGCAGGTTGGCCGACCCGCAATCGGCTGCCGCCGGCAACAGCATTTTTGGACTCGTGAAAGACTTCGGCTGGGATGTCATCCGCCTGAGAATCTGGAACGAAGCTAAGAATGAGAACAACGGCAACCCCAGTAATTACTCGGGGGGGATCGGTGCGGGTCTGCCTCAATGCAGTCCTGCGGTGACGCTACTGGAAGCCAAGGCCCTCAAGGCGGCAGGTGTGGATACCGCGATCGACTTCCACTATGCGGACAGCTGGTCGGACCCCCAGAATCAACCCAAACCCTATGCTTGGGCGGATCTCTCCTTCGACGCGCTGGTACAGGCCACCTATGATTTCACGTACAAGACCATTGCCGATTTGGCGGCGCAGGGCACGGCGCCCACTGTGGTTGCCATCGGTAACGAAATCACCAACGGTATGATGTGGGGCAAGGAGTACGATGATATATCCGGCGTAGACAAGCACCATTATTATACCTCCGGTCGTTACGCTCATGAATATGGTGGGGGTATCATCTGGAAGTATTGGCACAAAGACGAAGTGACGACAGCGCAATACCAGCAATATCTCGACTCCTGCCAGCGTTTGGCCCGTTTGGTGGATGCGGGTGTGCGTGCTGTGCGGAAAGTCTCCACCGACTACAATACGGCGATTATGACGGAAGTCCACTGTGCGTTCAATGTTGTGGAAGGCGCGGCAAAAGTGCCCCTGCCCGACAGCGAAAAATTTCCCAAAGTCAAAGAGTTTATTACGCAGTTGACGGGCCGTCTGTCTCAGATGGGCAGCAAACTTGACCGTATTGGCGTTTCATATTATCAGGATTGGCACGGTTCTTATGGCGAGCTGGAGCGCAACCTTGTGGAAATTTCCAAGCTGCTGCCCGGCACCCTGCTCAATATTGCGGAATGTTCGCCTCCTTATTCCGGTACCGCCCGCAATGATAATAACAAGCCGGATGGCACGCCCTATACCATTCAGTCCCAGGGCGACGATATCGCGGATCTTCTCTCCATTATCAACAACGTGCCTAACAACGTGGGGCAGGGCGTATGGCCGTGGAACGGCACCAGCGTATTCTTTACGGGTTCGGGAGTCAATGGTACGGCCCGCGCATCCATGCAGGTCTGGAAAGACGCCTATGCCAAGAATGTGTTGGAGAGCAGCATCTATTGCACAACGACACCGGGCACTGCGCCGGTGCTGCCGGCGACGGTTAAAAATATGGATGTCACTACCGGCGCCAAGAGCGATGTGCCGGTGACTTGGGATGCGGTAGCTCCTGCTGCCTATGCCGGTGCCGGATCCTTTGAGGTGAACGGTACCGCCACCGTGGACGGCAACATGAAGAGCGTAAAAGCCACGGTAACTGTAGGCGCCAACTCCTTTACCATTGATAAGAGCAAGGTTTTGGTGGACGAACCCTTCCAGATTATAGTAAAAGCCCCGGCCGGCGTGCAGGGTATGATTCTCACCAATGAAAATGGCGGGGGGATTAGTCTCCAGAATTTGCAGACCACTGTTTCCGGCGATGTGAAGACCTTTACGGCAACGGTGAAAGTGGGTACCGCCGGTAAACGTGACCTGCGGGTCTGGTTTGACTATGACGGCAGCGGCTATGTGAACTCCGGCTTGGCGGGTGAGATCAATGTGACCAAGACCGCTGCGGCGCCGGAGGTTATATCGGTGACGCCACCCAGCAGTGCCAAGGTGAATGTGTTGGCGGATTATACCATCAAAACCAATGCCGAGGGTGCTTACAGCGCCAACATCAGCACCGCTAGCGACCCGGCGGCCGCCTGTCTGGGTAAGACGGTGGTCAGCAAGACGCTGAATGCCGATGGTACTTGCACTTGGGTGCTCAAAGTGAAGATCGGTACTGCGGGCAATCCTCGCCGCCTATATGCCTACGCGGGCAATTCCTTGGGCGAGAAGAGTGCGGCAAAAGCCTTTGATGTAGTTGTTTCGCTGATTTAGCCAACTGCGCCGAGGCCATAAATGCGCTGTGGTTTTTGGGGTTTGTGCTATGTGTGATTATCCCTCCCCCCGGGGCGGTGCTGAGGGACTGATGCCCTGTTACAGTACAATGAGAAGCACATCGGGATAAGCCCCAACAATTTGATTGCAACGGCGAGGGCCACCTCTTCCGGGGTGGGCCTCGCCGTTTGCCAGGCAACAGAAACGCGCTAACACACAAAGCTGCGCTGCCTTCAACGGAGTCCGTCCCTGCGCATAAGCGCTTTCGACAAAATATCCGTAGGCAAATGCGGCATAGTATGGAGAGGAAAAATAACAAAGTTAACATAATGTTTATATAAAATTCATATAATGTATTGACAATTGCCTAGAAATATCTTATACTATAGTTGAACCAACAGATTCATATATATGGTGGCTATGGTAAGTTCCAGCGCGATTGTTGGTTCGCTGTATAAAGGAATAGAGACGCTGTCCTCTCAATGTAGGCGTAAAACGCAACCCCTTTTATTATACGCGGCTTGGCGAGTTTTGAAAAACATTGGTTTCCGGTACCAGGCAATGGCCGCGTGTAAGGATGAGAGAATAATTGGAAGGGGATTTGGAAAGGACAGAGTTGTAATTTTCCTTTATATAAATGTAAGCAAAGGAGGCGGTTCCAATGTACAATGAAGAGAAACCGTGTGTGTTCCTGCCGCCTGTGGCGATGCTGACGAAACGGTAAATGAAGAATGATAGGGGAATTCAGGAATAAGTTCATTTAATATTAAGCAATCCGGAGCTTAAAACGCAACGGAAAGCAGGATGATACTTCATTCCATGCTCCCAGATATAAGGCATAAAGCCTTGTGACCGTTGGCAGGCGTAGCGTTCGCGCAGTGCGGCAAGACAGGCAAGTATGTGGCAACTTGTCTGAGCACAGGGGATGTTGCTTCAGTGTTGTCCTGTAATAAGATGAAAAAGTTGTCTTATTGGGGATGGAGGCAACAAGTAATGATGCACTTCCGGTATGGATAGAGACAGTAGTTTCAGGTTACCTGCCGCCTAAAATTCCCGTAAGTGGATTGGCTCGAGCGTTTGATTAGCAGGCATATTTCCGTACAGTAGAATATATTTTTCCTGGTCGATATGATGTGAACCTTGGCGAATATGTTTCTGGAACGAAAAGCGATCTGAGCAATTTTAAAAACCTTGATGCTAATTTTGAGGGATTTATAATTTTCAGTATAGCACATGTCTTAATCCCTTAGTCGCAAGAGCCATGGAGCATTTAGTTCCAACAAAAAATAGTGGATACCTCTGGTCACGGTCTCGGATAAGACCATGGAATGGCAACGGGATTGTGATGTGGAATTCGGCAAAATGGTTAGCCCCGGTGGAGTAATTCGCCGGGGCTTTTCTTGTGCTTTTTTCGATATGAAAATGGGAGAGATGTTTTCACAAGTACGGAGTATCATATTGCAGGTTGCCTGCATATAAAAATAGTGGGTGTCTTCACACCAATTTCTGGGAGGTTAAAACAATATGAGTACAAGAATATATGTCGATGTCGGACATGGAGGCGTCGACCCCGGAGCGGTTTATAGAGATTTCATTGAAAAGGAACTGAATTTAAAAGTTGCTTTATATTTGCGTGATTTTTTATCCAATTACGATTGTGAACTGATATTGAACCGGACGACAGACGTTCATGTTCCGGATCGCACCAAAAAGATGATTGCGGCCAATCCGGATGGCATCATTTCGATCCATCATAACGCGGGAGAAGGCGACGGCTGTGAGGCCTGGATTGGCTATAATGCACCGCGTTCAGAGATACTTGCGGAATATTGGATTTCCGAGGCGGAGATAGCAGGACAAAATAGCCGCGGCGTTAAAACAGGTATAGATTTCTGGTGTATTGCCGCAGCCCGTTCACTGAATGTTCCCTCCTTCTTAGGGGAATTTGCCTTTATCGACTCGCAGGATCGTATGATCATCGACACGGAGGGTGAGCTGGAAGTTGAAGCAGCCTGTTATGGCCAAGCACTTGTGGATCTTTATCGATTGCCTTATAAGGGTGTAAAAGCGATAGTGCCTATTCCCAATCGTTTGTTCCGCGTCCAGACGGGAGCGTTTGCCATCAAGGCGAATGCGGATGCGATGGTACAACGTCTCCAAAATAGCGGATTTAGCGCCATCTCCAAGCTGTATCCTGATAAGCTGTACCGTGTGCAAACAGGCGCATTTAACAATAAAACGAATGCGGACGCAATGAGGCTTAAGCTCACGCAAGCGGAATTCCCAAGCTATATTGCGCTTGAATAGTAACTGCGCTCTTTGAAACCATGTGGCATGTTTTCGAGTTTACTGAGGGGAAGCGCTTTTCTCAAAATTCCTGTATGTAAATACCGGAGCCATAAGTGAGATAGAGGAAGAAATTGAGGTGAATATGAATGAGTTTTAGCGATTATATTGAACCCGGATTGTTGTTGGTGGTTCCTGTGCTTTGGTTTATTGGTTGGATCATTAAAGAAAAAACAAAAATTAACGATGCGTGGATTCCCTTTATCCTGTCGGGGGTTGGAATTCTTCTGTGCGGATGCTATCTGTTTTCTACACAGCCCTTCAGCGATGCCCGCGAAATTTTTGAGCTGATTTTCTCTGTTTTGACACAAGGGCTTCTTTGTGCCGCAGGCAGCGTGTTTGGCAATCAGGTCATTAAACAAGCTGGAATTCTTGTTAACAATTCCAGCGATAAAGATGAAGGCGGACAATAATTGGGGGCTATTTAGCCGACTGCGCTGGGGTATCCGCTCCGCAAAACCCGGCGAAAGTGTGGCGCAGCATGCAGGGGCTGATACCCCGTTCTTCTGGAGCGTTGCATGAAGCCTGATGCCCCGAGGTCTATGCTCGGGAGAGTGGCTCGTTTCTTATTGCCTGAGATCGGAATTGGGTTCCGGGTAAAATTTTTTAACGCGCGGAAGCGCAGAATACTTTTGGTGCAAATATTGCTTTGGCAATTAAAAGCGGAAAAATTCACCAATTACCAAAGCGATAATGCGAGTGTGTCCGCGGAGCGGACACACGCTTAAATGCAAGGCCACGCCGCCCCAAGCGATACCTGGTCAACAGGACTCCGGCATATAGTGACTTTCCTTAAAATCTCCATATTTGAGTGCTGGAGAAAGAGCATTACAATAAAGGCATGTCGTTTATCTTTGTAAAGTGACATGCCTTTACATCTGCTTTGCGGGAATTATATGCCGTAAGCGTTGAAAGTATCACTGCTGGAAGCGAGATGCTTACGATGTTCCTGTCACTCCGGCACATAAGAGACTCCCTCAAAATCCTCGTAAATGCCCGAGTAATAGCTGGCTATATCAGAGGAAATCCGGGGTAAAATCGGAAGTGGCGGCCTCCCGGCTTTGCATAAATCCGTTTTGTAAGCCAATTTTGAAAAAGTAAGCCACGATCGAATCATACTCGAAGGTGGTGATGCGGCGGTTAATGTTAGGATAGTTTTTGGCCTCATGTACCGGAACATACTGCGCCATCAAGCTCAGGTATGTAGTGGGCAAATACGCTCGTATCCAATCGAGAATGCGCATGGAATCCTGCCGCAGCCCTGGCAGAAGCAGATGCCGGATGAGGAGACCTTTTTGCATGATGCCCTGCGCATCGATCACGGCGTCACCCACTTGCCGTTGCATTTCCAGCACCGCTTGCGAAGCATGGGCAAAGTAGTTTGGGGCATGGGAATATTGGCGGGCATGGGTATCGTCAAAGTATTTGAGATCGGGCAAATAGATATCGATGAGCCCTTCCAGCCGCCGTAGGGATGCCACGGTCTCGTAAGCATTTGTATTGTAGACCACCGGAATCCGAAGCCCACGGTTTTTGGCTGTTTCCAAGGCCTTTGCAAGGGGCGAGACAAAGTGCATAGGGGTAACCAGATTAATATTATGAACGCCTCGGCTTTCCAGCTCCCAAAAAAGATCCGCCAATTGCGGTATCGATACCGCTTTGCCGACAGCGTTCTGACTGATGGTGTGATTTTGGCAAAAGACACAGCGTAGGTTGCAGCCGGCAAAGAAAACGGCGCCCGATCCCCGGGTGCCGCTGATGGGAGGCTCTTCCCAATGGTGAAGCATTGTTTTCGCCACGAGGGGATGCTCCAGGGCATGGCAAAAGCCGGGTTGTGTCATGCGGTCTATGTTGCAGTGACGGGGACAAATCACACAAGCCATAAGCGATCATCCTTGCTATTTCAAAAATTGCATCGAATACAGCCGTGCATACTGTTGACCGCGTGACAGGAGCTCCTCGTGCCTGCCGCGCTCCTGAATGCCGTTTTCATCAATGTAAATGATTTCGTCGGCGTTGACGACAGTGGATAGCCGGTGGGCAATCACCAGGGTGGTGCGCCCTTTGGAAAGTTCGTCAAAGGAAGCCTGAATACGCCTTTCGGTGAGGGTGTCCAGGGCGGAGGTTGCCTCATCCAGGATTAGAACGGGTGGGTTTTTGAGAAAGATGCGCGCAATGCTGATGCGCTGCTTTTGCCCGCCTGAAAGCCGGACGCCCCGTTCCCCCACTTCGGTGTCCAGTCCCTCCGGCATTTCCTGAATCATCTCGTAAATTTCGGCGCGTTTGGCGGCTTCCACAATTTCGGCTTCCGTAGCGTGAATATTGCCGTAGCGGATGTTTTCGCGGATAGAGCCCGCAAACAGAAAGACATCCTGCGAGACGATGCCGATATTTTGGCGCAGGCTGTTGAGGGTATACTTGCGGATATCGGTACCATCCAAAAGAATTTGCCCCTCCGAAATATCATAAAAGCGCGGAATCAAGTGGCACAAGGTGGTTTTGCCGCCGCCTGAGGGCCCGACGATGGCAAGGGTTTTTCCGGCCGGAATCTGTAAATTCACGTGGGTGAGTACGTTGGCTTTTTCGTTATAGGAGAAGGTGACGTCCTTGAATTCAATGTCACCACGGGCATGTTGCAGGGACTTGGCATCCGGAGCGTCGGTAACATCGGGCTGCATACGCATGATCTCGACAAAGCGTCCAAAGCCCGCCATCCCTGTGGTATACTGCTCTACAAACTGGGTCAGTTTACGGATCGGCTGCAAAAAAGTAGTGACATACAGGCTGAAGGTCAAAACATCCACGATGTTCATTTTTTGCTGCATGATCAGATAGCCGCCCAGCGCCACGACAAGGACGCTGAAAATGCTGGTGAAAAAATCCATGCCGCTGAGAAAGACCGCCAGATTGGCATAAAAGTGGCTTTTGGAACGCTTGAAGCGTTCGTTGCCCGCCATGAATTTGTCCACCTCATAGGCTTCGTTGGCAAAGGCCTTAGCCACCCGGGCGCCCGAAATGCTCGATTCGATGTCGGCGTTGATACCGGCGGTATGCTCCTTGACCTTGCGGGAGCTTGAAGACATGCGCTTGCGCTGGGAAATGGTGAAGAGCAGTGCCAGAGGCACCAGACACAACAGCAATAAGGCAAGCTGCCAATTGATGCCGAACATCACAACAAAGGCGCCTATCAAGGTAAGGGTAGAAATCACGATATCCTCGGGGCCGTGATGGGCCAGCTCGGTAATTTCAAATAAGTCGGTGGTTACACGGCTCATAATGTGGCCGGTGCGGTTGGAATCATAAAAATTGAAGGAGAGGCGCTGCAAATGCGTAAACAGATCCCGCCGCATGTCGGCCTCCATCAGCACTCCCAGGGTATGGCCCCAATAAGTTACCACATATAAGAGGAGTGCCCGCAGTAAGTAAGCCGCGCCCAATCCACCCATCAAGCCAAAGAAAATCCCGTAGAGATTTTGCGGCAAAAGGGTGTTGAGGGTATAGCGCGTAAGCAAGGGGAATGCAATATCCACGGTCGAGATAAACAGCGCACAGACCATATCCAAGAGGAAGAGTTTGAGATGAGGCCGGTAAAAGCCGGCAAATATTCTCAGCTTCGATTTTTGTATGTACGGGCTCGCTTCCAAGGCAAGGCCTCCTTTATCAGCAGCGCCGAGACTTATGCTCCACGGTGCTGGCGCGGTTTTTGGGCTTTCTATGCATTTGTAATTACAATAATTATTATAGCGTTTGCAGTCAAAAACGGCAAGCGTTGATCTTTGTGTGAGGGCGCCGTGCGGGAGTATCAACACGTAAAAAGCAAAAAATTTCTCCGGCGCCGTCAAAAAATATTCCGGAAGTTCGGATGGTCCAGGTCATCGATACGATCCAGTTCGTGCAAGCATTTTTGAACCCATATACTATATGCCGGCCAGTTTTTATCCTTGGCCAATGTTGGCAGCAGGTCAATTCCCTGTTCCAAAGTATCCAGCTCCCCATGTCGGATAAAAATATAATAGGGCAGGAAATTCTTTTCCCAGGTGTGCTGAATTTCTTCAGCTTTTTCGAGAGCGCCCACGGCTTCCTGTGTGTCGGAAAGCGTCTTGCATTCCTCCAATAAGCGACAGATCTTTTGGGACGAGGCATGCAGCAGGATGGTGCCGGTAATACACAGGCCCACAGCAATGCTTAAAAAAGCAACCGCCACCCAAATCCGTTTCAATTGGCATCGTCCTTTTTCACGATAATATAATTATGCTGCTTATCCGCCGTCATAATCAGCACATGCTCGGGCTTTAAATGTTGCTTGTCCAGAACCTTCTTGATTTCACTTTCGTGCATGCTGCAGCCTTCAAAGCCGGTTTCAATAATTCTGCCGTCCGAAATAACCACGAAAGGAAGACCCGCGTCCGCTGGAAGCTCCATATCCATGGATTGAGGGGTCAGGGGCTTATAGAGAGGCTTGGGCACCACGCTCAATGCGCCATTGGTCTCCAAAATGGCATACTGCACCTCATCTAGGGAGAAGATGTTTTTGAGCCGCAGTTCTTCCATGAGGTCGGTGATATTGAGCCTCACACGCTTCATTTGCTTTTGGTCCAACTGACCATCACGGATGATCATGATGGGATGCCCGCTGACTAGACTCCTGAGCCTGGGGAGCTTGATGGCGAGTACGGAGAGGATAATCTCCAGTGAGACAAAAACGAAAACAGGAATCAGAGCCGAAACCAGCGGGATGCCGGGATCCTGCATGGGAATAGAAATGATTTCGGACAAAAGGATAGTGACCACCAGCTCAGAAGGCTGGAGCTCCCCAATCTGCCGCTTGCCCATCAGCCGCAGGGTTATGACAATCACAAAATACAGAATGACCGACCGAATTAACGAAATATACATAGACGCCTCAACCAAACGCATGATTTCCCATTTTTACTATTATGAACGACCGCAATGGGAATATGCAGGGCTGTGAGCAATAGAAAAAAGCCGTGCAGGAGGGATAATCCATCCAACACGGCTTTAGGCCGTAATCTTATGCCTGTTTCGTGGTTCTACTGCGAACTGAGGGAAGCGTTCGCGCCTAAGCCTTTAACCTGCGCCCCAATGCCAGCAGTGCCTGACTGATGGGGACAACCAGCACGATGGCCGCGACCATTTCCGCAATGCCGTTGGCGGCCAGAGTCGCCAGAATAAATTTGAGAAAGCTGCCCAAATCGAGGGCTGTAATACCAAGATCTGAGCCCTTGGAACCTCCGAAAAACAAAAAAATGGCGCCCAATGTAAAGATCGTATTCGTCAAGGTGCCCAATAGGGCCGAAACGCCAGCGCTGATCCAATTGTTTTTGAGAATTCGGACAAAGAGCAGAAAGATCCATCCGGCCACCAACCCGGCCAAAATGCGGGGTAACACGGCGACGATGGGATTGCGGAACAGAATGCCCTCCAAGGGGCTGGGGGGACTGATGACGGCTTTAATCCAGCAGGTGAGGCCCCAAACGGTGCCGAGGATGCCACCGGCCTTAGGCCCCATAACAGCCGCGCCCAGAATGACCGGGATATGCAGCAGGGTAATGGATACCCCGCCAAGGAAAATGTACCCCACATAGGGCGCGAAGGTCATAAGAATGACAATGGCGGATAGAATCGCGAGCTGGGTCAGGTAAAAGGGGTTCGTCAGCTTCTTTTGAGGGATGGCAGTGTTTTGCATATTTATTCCTCCTTGCTGCTGCTCCCAGTAAACGCTGATGCAATCAGTGTTTACTTACAGGATGCAGCGCAAAATATAGCGAACATGAAAGCTATACGTTCTTTAAATAAATCGTATGCAATCCTTCCAGGAGAAGGTTGTTATTATATTCAATTTGGCGGTTGCAATGCTGAATAATTTCTTTGGCAAGGCCGCCGGTGGCCACGAGGGATGTCATGGGCCCCGCCTCTTTTTCGATGCGCTCCACGAGGCCGTCCAGCATGGCCGCCGCTCCGAATACAGCGCCGGAGCGCATACAGTCCACGGTGTTCAGGCCAATAACGGAATCGGGCGTATCCAGGCTGATATGGGGCAACATGGAAGTGCGGGTGGCCAGTGCGTCCAGAGAGATGCCAACCCCGGCGGCAATCACGCAACCGGAAAGACAGGCATTGGCGTCAATAAGGCTCAGCGTGGTGGCAGTGCCCATATCAAAGACGATGCAGGGGAGAGGATACTTCGTGATGGCGGCGACGGCGCCCGCCACTAAATCAGCGCCAACCTGTCCTGCGGCGTGGGTTTTAATATTCAGGCCTGTTTTAATGCCGGGTCCTACAATCAGGGGCTTGATGCCGGTAACTTTGGTGACGGCTCTTTGGATGGAGGTGGTCAGCTCGGGAACCACGCTACCGATAATACCGCCCGAAAAGCTTTGCGAAGCAATCTGGTACAACTTAAAAATATCGCGCAATTCGATGGCATACTGGTCGTCGGTACGCAACCGGTCGGTTGCCAATCTTGCCACAAAAAGCAGGGCGTCGCCATCAAAAGCGCCCAAAGTAATATGTGTATTCCCTACATCAATGGTCAGATTCATCCGTTGGGGCAAGATGCCCGTGTCCCCCTTTTCGACTTGATAGTAATATTTTACCCCATATGGCTGTAAAATGCAAGGAAAGGGAAAGGAGCGCCCACGGGGTCTGTGCAGATCAACCGGCAGGGATCACCCGCTGCCCACAAAATGGTCATAAACGCTTGCCTGTCCGAATATGATTGATTACGGCGGATCGATTCGGAAGGAGCAAGGTTTATGCAGACTATGAAAGGCAGTGCGTTTAGGGACGGCGCACCTGGTTATAAAGGCCTGAATTCGCAGCAGGTTGAAAGGGCCCGCGCGGAATCGGGCGCAAATGTGATTACCCATCAAAAGCAGAAAGGGTTTTTCCGGCAATATCTTGCCAATTTCGGGGACCCTATCATTCGGATTCTTTTGATTGCCCTGGCGGTCAACACCCTCTTCATCATGAAGACGCTCAATTTTTATGAATCGGCCGGGATTGCAGCGGCGATTTTTTTAGCGACACTGGTGTCCACGCTGTCGGAATACGGCAGTGAATCCGCCTTTCAAAAATTACAAGAGGAGAGTGCGAGAATCAAGTGCCGGGTCTGGCGCTCGGGCCAGCGGGTGGAACTGCCGGTTGCGGAGCTGGTGAAGGGCGATACGGTTTCCCTGTGCGCGGGGGATCGGATTCCGGCAGATGGAATTTTGCTAGAAGGGGAACTGGATGTAGACCAGTCGGCGCTCAATGGAGAGAGCAAAGAGGCACATAAAAGTCCCGACACAAGCTTCTTTGTGCCGGGCGAGCATAAACGGGGATTCCAGGATCCGAACCGGCTGTTTTGCGGCTCTGTGGTGTGTGCCGGTGAGGGCGAAATGCGGATTGTGTCGGTTGGCGATAAAACCTTTTTCGGAAGTCTCGCCCGGGAAGTGCAGGAGGAACCCCGGGAAAGCCCCTTAAAGCTGCGCCTGGGCCATCTGGCGGGCACCATCAGCCGCGTGGGTTATATTGGGGCCTTTTTTGTGGCGGTGGCTTATATTTTCAATTCCCTGATGATTGACAACGGTTTTCAGATGGCGTTGATTGCACAGCGCATCAAAGATTTTTCTTATATTTCCGGCATTGCGATGAATGCAATTACATTGGCTATGACCGTCATTGTGGTTGCGGTACCCGAAGGGCTGCCCATGATGATTACCGTGGTGCTTTCCTCCAATATGAAACGGATGCTCAAGGATAATGTGCTGGTTCGGAAATTGGTGGGCATTGAAACCTCGGGCAGCGTCAATGTGCTGTTTACCGACAAGACAGGCACCCTGACCAAGGGACAGCTCCGGGTCAAAACCTTTATCAGCGGGGACAATCAGGAATATACCGACCTCCCCGCGTTGCGCAAGCATCAGCCTCTGTGGGAGCTCGTACGGGTGTCCGCTCTGTATAATACGGCGGCCAGTTTGAGCCAGCAGGGAAAACACAAGGTGGCCATCGGAGGCAACGCAACGGAACGCGCCTTGCTGGACTATGTGGGAAAATATGCGGCAGACCCATCCATTATTAACAAAATTAAATCGATTCCCTTTGACAGCGCCAAAAAGTACTCCGCTGCCGAAATTCGAACCGCAGCAAGTCATTGTACTTTCATCAAAGGCGCGCCAGAAAAGATCCTGCCCTACTGCACTACATATTATGACGAAAATGGTCAAAAAAGAACTTTTGCAAAACAAAGTCATCTCCAGCATTCTATGATGGAGGCTGCGAAGCAAGCGGTAAGGCTAATTGCGCTAGCGACAAGTGATGCGCCTTTACGCGAAGAAATGGGCTTTCAAAACCTGACTTTGGTGGGAATTGTTGGGATTCGAGATGAGATCCGCAAGGAAGCCGTGGGAGGGATTCGACAGGTCCAACGGGCGGGTATACAGGTTGTAATGATTACCGGTGACAGTCGTGAGACTGCCGTGGCCATTGCCCGAGAATTAGGCCTTGTTAAGCACGGTCCGGCGGAGGCGGTCATGACTTCGGATCAGATGGGGCGGCTAAGTGACAGCGAACTGAAGGCGAGGCTCCCTGGTCTGCGGGTTGTGGCCCGGGCATTGCCTTCGGATAAGAGTCGGCTGGTACGGCTCGCACAGGCATGTGGGCTGGTGGTCGGGATGACCGGGGACGGCGTCAACGATGCGCCGGCGCTCAAAAAGGCAGATGTTGGTTTCGCTATGGGCAGCGGTACCGAGGTGGCCAAGGAGGCGGGCGATATTGTCATTCTCGACGATAATTTCCTCTCCATTTCCAGGGCCATTCTCTATGGACGCACTATTTTTAAAAGCATCCGAAAGTTTATTATTTTCCAGCTCACTGTCAACCTCTGCGCTGTGGGCATCTCCATCATTGGTCCCTTTATTGGCATCGATACGCCTGTCACGGTGATCCAGATGCTCTGGATTAATATGGTGATGGACACTTTAGCCGGGCTCGCTTTTGGCGGAGAAGCGCCCCTGAAAGAGTATATGAACGAAAAGCCCAAAAAACGGGAAGAGAAAATTATCAACTCGTATATGTGGAATGAGATTCTCTTCACCGGTGTATACACCGCCATTCTTTGTGTGCTCTTCCTCAAAATGCCGGCCATTCGCGGACTCTTCCGCGAAGCGCCCGACAACCGCTATCTCATGACGGGATTTTTCGCCTTTTTTATGTTTGCGGGGGTCTTCAACAGCTTCAATGCCCGCACCCACCGCCTCAATCTTCTGGCACACCTGTGGCGCAATAAGGCCTTTATTACCGTAATGGGGCTGGTGGCGTTCATTCAGATTTTACTCATTTACTATGGCGGCTCTTTGTTCCGGACGGTGGCTCTCACGCCGGCCGAGCTCCGTGTAAGCCTTATCATTGCCGCGACCGTGGTTCCGGTGGACTGGATACGAAAAATCCTGCTGCATTTTCAAAAAGAACGGGAAATGGGAACCTGATATGAGCCGGCGCGACGCTGGCCCCATCGCCACGCGAAATCCGCCGGGAGTGTGCGCGGCCTTCCGGATCTGGTTTTTCGTGGCTTGCAGCTTGTGTGAAAACGGGCGGGCCTATACGGATGTCGTTTCCGGCAGTCTGTCTGCGGTTTTTTCAAAATGCAATCTTCGAAATTTCCTATATCAGACAGGAAAGTATTGATATTTTTCCATCATAAACGTATAATATTACGAAGGGAATTGAGCGTAGAAATTCAATTCCCTTCCTCGTGTTGTGTAGGGCACTATTATTCCGGCATTTAAGCGCGTGTCTACTGCGTGGACACATGCGCAATCATGCTAAAGTTTGCATAAGGGTGGGGTAGGATTGGATTGGAAAGCCGTCGCGTTCTTTGAGAGTATGCAGGGCAAACGGATTGCCTTTTGTGGGATAGGGGTGAGCAACACCCCTCTCATCAAGCAGTTTTTACAGTACGGTGCGCAGGTGATTGCCTGTGATGCGCATGAACGCACCGATTTTGCGGGTATAGCCGAGGAGTTGGAGGCTTCCGGGGCAACACTGAAACTGGGGAAAGACTATTTAGAGGATCTTGATGTCGATATCATTTTCCGCACACCGGGCATGCGGTTTTATTTACCGGAACTTAACGCCTACCGCCAAAGGGGCGTGGTGATAACCTCCGAGATGGAGGTGTTTTTTGAGCTGTGCCCCGCGCAGATCTTTGCCGTGACAGGCTCGGACGGCAAGACCACCACCACCACGTTGATTGCGGAAATGCTCAAGGCACAGGGGTTCCGCGTGCATTTGGGGGGAAATATCGGCAAACCCCTGTTGCCCATCATTGAAGAGATCTTGCCCGAGGATAAAGTCGTGGTGGAGCTTTCGAGCTTTCAGCTCATTTCCATGCGGTGCAGCCCGGATGTAGCGGTGGTGACCAATGTCGCACCCAATCATTTGGATATGCACAAGGACATGCAGGAATATGTGGATGCCAAGAAAAATATTTTGTGGCACCAGGGGGCGTTTTCCCGCAGTGTTCTCAATCTTGACAATGCCATCACGCGGGAGATGGGGGATCTTGTGCGTGGCGAACAGCTTTGGTTTAGCCGTAAGGAAGCCCCCCGGCGCGGCACGTATATAGATCCGAGTGAGCAGATTTATTTTTGTGACGAAGGGGAACAATACCCGGTGATGCGCCGAGATGATATAAAGCTCTGGGGCAATCATAATGTGGAAAATTATTTGGCAGCCATCACGGCCCTTTGGGGCTATGTGACGCCTGAAAATATGGCGCGGGTGGCGCGGGAGTTCAGCGGTGTGGAGCATCGCATGGAACTTGTACGGGAGGTCGCGGGGGTGCGGTGGTATAACGATTCCATTGCCACCAATCCTACGCGTACGATGGCAGGGCTCGACGCGATGCAGCAGAAAATCCTCCTCATTGCGGGCGGCTATGATAAAAAGATTCCCTTTGAGCCTTTGGCGCCAATGCTTGTAAAAAAGGTCAAGACGCTGATTCTCATGGGGAAAACGGGACCGCAGATTGAAAATGTGGTGCGCAAACATAAAGAGTTTGCGACCTCGGGGATGCGCATCTTATATGCCAAGGACATGGAGGATGCGGTACGTTTGGCAAAGGTGGCAGCCGAGCCAGGGGATATTGTCTCCCTCTCGCCCGCGAGTGCCAGCTTTGACGCTTATAAAAACTTCGAAGTGCGCGGCAAGCATTACAAGAGCCTGGTAATGGCCTTGGAGGAAGGGGAAAAGCCATGGAGTTAAAATGGATGCTCGAGACCTTGACCCGGGCGCACGGCGGCGCAGGGCAAGAGGACGAGGCAATGCGCGCCGCCCAGTCTCTTTTATCCCATTATGCAAAAACGCAGACCGATGCGATGGGGAACCTCTATGGCCGTGTGCAGGGGCAGGGGCCTCACATCCTTCTGGATGCCCATATGGACGAAATCAGCCTGATCGTGACGCATGTTGACGAAAAAGGCTTTTTAAAAGTATCAGCCTGCGGCGGTATGGATGCGCGCATATTACTGGGCAGCAGCGTGACCGTATATGGAAAAGCGCCCCTGCCGGGCATTGTTTGCACCCTACCGCCACATTTGAGCAAGGATATGGACAAGGTTCCCTCCATCGAAGAGATGGCCGTGGATGTCGGGCTCAACGCAACGCAGGCGCAGGCGCAAGTGAAGCCGGGGAACCGCGTCTTTCTGCGGAAAAGTCTCACTCCCTTGCAAAACGGCCGTGTTACGGGCAAATCTCTGGATGACCGGGCCGGTATCGCAACGATTCTCAGGGCCCTGGAATTGTTGCGACAGCAAAAGGTCGAAGCCAACCTGACCGTGCTTTTTTCCGTGCAGGAAGAGGTGGGCACCCGGGGGGCCAAACCGGCGGCTTTTCGCTGTGAGCCTGAGGAAGCGGTGGCGGTGGATGTCAGCTTTGCCGCTTCTCCCGGCACGCCCGCCCATAAGTGCGGCAAACTCTCGGATGGGCCGATGATTGGCATTGCCCCTGTTCTGGCCAAACGCATGAGCGACCGGATGATAGCGCTGTGCGCGCAGGAAGGCATCCCCTATCAGCTCGAAGTGATGGGGGGGACGACGGGTACCAACGCCGATGTCTTCACAATCTCAAAAATTGGGATCCCCACGGCCTTGCTTTCGCTGCCTCTGCGCTATATGCACACCGGGGTGGAAGTGGTGGATCTCGCAGATTTGGAAAACACGGCGCGCTTGCTGGCCGCCTATATCCGAACCCGGGGGGAGGACGCACAATGAAATTACTCGCAATACTGGAAAAGTTATGCGCCTGTGACGGTGTATCTGGCCGTGAAGAGGCGATTCGTCAAGCCATCCTTGAAATCATCGGCGATCATGCCGAGGTTCGTCAGGACGCGCTGGGGAATTTGCTCGTCTTCAAAGCAGGGATGCGTCCCGCGCAGAAGAAAGTGCTTTTATGTGCCCATATGGACGAGGTGGGTTTTATTGTAACGGGTGCCACAGAGGAAGGGTATCTCCGTTTTCACCCGGTGGGCGGGCTGGATCCGCGCGCGGTAATTGGCAGACGGGTACGCTTTGAGCAGGGCCCATATGGCGTGATCGGCATTACACCCGTGCATTTGATTAAGCCGGAAGAGAAGCATTCTGTGCCGGACTTTGAGGGGATGTACATGGATATCGGCGCGAGTAACGCGGAGGAAGCCACGACCCTGATTCCGCCTGGCAGCGTTGCGGTGTTTGATAGCGAATACGGCCACTTGGGCGGGGATATCCTGCGGGGCAAAGCGCTGGATGACCGCGCCGGCTGTGCTATTTTATTGGATATGATTGGCAAGGAGCAGGAGACAGATCTCTACTTTGCCTTTACGGTACAGGAGGAAGTGGGCGCACGCGGCGCAAGGACCGCTGCCTTTGCCTTGGAGCCTGAGTTTGCGCTCGTTGCCGAAACGACTACGGCGGCCGATATTGCGGGTGTGGAAGAAGAGAAACAGGTTTGCTGCTTGCATGCGGGCCCCGTTGTTTCCTTTATGGATAGAAGCACCCTGTATGACCGAAGCCTCTACGAAGCCGCTTTCGCTATCGGGGCGCACAGCGGAATTCCGGTGCAGGCCAAGCAAGCGGTGGCGGGCGGTAATGATGCGGGCGCTGTCCATCTGAGCCGGGAGGGAGTGCGCACACTGGCGCTTTCGCTGCCCTGCCGCTATTTGCACACGGCTCACTGTGTCATCAGCCAGACGGATCTAACGCATACCCGCAACTTGATGGAAGCCATGGCGGTTGCGATAGCCTCAGGCCAAGTGTTATGATGCGATGATCAAGCTGGTGGACAAGCAGGATACCGGATCCCTGCTGCGTTTTTGCCGCCGACATCCGCTGGGGGCGCGCATAGAGTCCTTTTGCACTGCGTATGGCACCGGCTATGCCTTTGCCTCCTTTTGGTTAGCGTGGGATGGGCGAAGTCCCTATGCGGCGCTATGCCTGATTGACAGCGCTTTGACGCTGGTGGCGGAAGAGGGCCCGACGGAAGAGCTGTCCGCATTTCTGCAGATGCTGCCTTTTCGGCAACTCACCCTATGCGGCAGTTGGATCGATAGACTGGGGCCAGAGGTCCGCTTGGCCCAAAGGGGAAGTGTTCTGGAATGGCAAGGGGCGCCGACGGACTCTTTACCGGGGGTGTTGGAAACCAACCCGCCCTTGCGGGCCGTCTATGACCTGCTCCGAGAGAGTGATCCGGGCATTTATTGTCTTAAAGGCTTTGAGGCGTGGTATCTCGATCTCTCCCACCGGGTCCGCCATCATACGGCTCGCGCCTATTGCCTACAGCAGGGCAGGGAGCGGATCGCTTCTTTGCTGGTGACAGCTTTTGGGGAAGCGTCCGCTATATTAGGGGGGATCGCCACCCGGCCGGACTTCCGCGGACAAGGGATGGCGACGGGCTTGACGCGGCACATCGCGGGACAGCTCCACGCAGAGGGCAAAAGGATCTACGTGATGACCGATCATCCCGGGAATGAATATTTTTATCAGAAACGGGGATTTTCGGTGGTGGATACATGGGCGTTTTTGGATAAGAATGAACGATAGATAATGGAGAATAGCAATGAACAATCCGTTTTTCAGGTTTGATCCCAAATTGCAGCAGACGGCGGCGGCAGTGATGTTGGAAACCGCCATGTTTTTCGATGAGGTGGAGCGGACCGCCGCTTACAATGCCCAGAAAGTGCTGCATAGTTTTATTGAATATCAGGTGAGTGAATCGCACTTTGCCGCCACGACCGGTTACGGTTATGATGACCGGGGACGGGATACGCTTGATCAGGTATTTGCCGAGATCATGGGGGCGCAGGACGCTTTGGTGCGCCACTCCTTTTTGTCGGGAACGCACACGTTGGCGGTGGCCCTGTTCGGGGTGCTCCGGCCGGGTGATACGGTATTGAGCGTTACGGGCCAACCTTATGATACCCTCCAAGCGCTCATGGGGAATCAGGCGCACGGGGGTGGTTCTCTGGCCGATTTTGGCATCCGGTACCGGGAGGTATCCCTGAATGCGCAGGGCAAACCCGATCTTACGGCCATTGCATCGGCCGTGGACCCGCAGGTGCGGATGGTCTACATTCAACGTTCCCGGGGTTATAGTCTCCGGCAAAGCCTGTCCTGCGCTCAGATCGGGGAAATTGTACAAACCGTGAAGGCCATTCATCCGGGCGTGGCGGTGCTGGTGGATAACTGCTATGGTGAGTTTGTCGAGAAGCAGGAACCTACCGAGGTCGGCGCCGACCTGATTGTGGGGTCCCTGATTAAAAACCCGGGCGGCGGCATTGCGCCCGCGGGCGGATACATAGCCGGACGCGCGGATTTGGTGGCACTTTGTGCCCAGCGCTACAGCTGCCCCGGCGTGGGCAGGGAGGTGGGCGCTTCCCTTGGGCATAACCGGGAGTTGTACATGGGTCTCTACCATGCTCCCAAAGTGGTGGGGGAGGCTCTGAAAACGGCAATTTTTGCCGCCGCGCTTTTTGAGCGGCTGGGATTTGAGACCCTGCCTCGTTTTGATGAGCCGCGGGCGGATATCATCCAGGCCATCCGTCTGCTGGACGATAAGCGCCTTATCACCTTTTGCCAGGGCATTCAAAGCGGCTCTCCGGTAGACGCCTTTGCGGCTGCGGAACCGGCGCCCATGCCGGGCTATGACGCCGACATTATTATGGCGGCGGGGGCGTTCACGCTGGGTTCTTCAATTGAGCTCTCCGCCGACGCGCCGCTTCGGGAACCCTACGCCGTTTTTTTGCAGGGAGGGATCAATTTTGATACTGCCGGGATTGCGGTAATGTTGGCGGCGCAGCGGCTGCAGGAGAACAATTTGTTGCCGGTGATTAGGGGCAATCTCTTTACAAATCAATATTTTTATGACGAAGACTTGTAATCCCCGAATTATTTGATATAATTTGAAGGTATATCTCCTATGGGAATTTGTGGATATCAAAAGCAGAGTGATACGTTGAAAAAGAGGTGTTTTTATTGATCAGAACGGAGATTGCCGATCTGTATCGGGATCAGCAAGGGCTTTCCGATGAAAAAACAGTGGCATTATGCGGATGGGTGAAAACCATTCGGGATTCTAAGGCCCTGGGCTTTATGGAAATCAATGACGGCAGTTGTTTCAAAGGGCTGCAGGTAGTTTTTGAGCGGGATAAGCTTTCCAATTTTGAGGAGATTGCCAAGCAAAATGTCGGGGCGGCTGTGGTGGTGGCAGGCAAAGTGGTGCTGACTCCGCAAGCCAAGCAGCCTTTCGAGATTCATGCCTCAGAAATCACAGTAGAGGGCGTTTCTTCACCCGATTATCCTTTGCAGAAAAAGCGCCATACCCTTGAATATTTGCGCACCATTGCGCATTTGCGCCCGCGTACCAATACCTTGAGTGCCGCTTTTCGCGTTCGTTCCGTGACGGCCTTCGCCATCCACCGCTTTTTTCAGGAACGCGGCTTTGTCTATGCTCATTCGCCCATCATCTCCAGCAGCGACGCGGAGGGGGCGGGGGAGATGTTCCGCGTGACCTCGCTCGATCTCAATAACCTGCCCCGGGACGAACAGGGAAAGGTGGATTTTAGCCAGGATTTCTTTGCCAAATCCAGCTTTTTAACAGTCTCCGGCCAATTGCAGGCCGAGTGCATGGCATTGGCCTTTGGGAAAGTGTATACCTTTGGCCCCACCTTCCGGGCCGAAAAGTCCTATACCCAGCGGCATGCGGCCGAATTCTGGATGATTGAGCCGGAAATTGCTTTCGCGGATTTACAGGACGATATGCAACTGGCCGAGGATATGATCAAGTATATCCTGCGGTATGTGCTGGACACCTGCCCGGATGATCTGCAATTCCTGAGCCAGTTTTATGATAAGGAGCTTGTCAGCCGCCTGGAAAGCGTAGCCAATTCCGAGTTTGGGCATGTGACCTATACTGAGGCGATTGAGCTGCTCAAACCGCATAATGATAGTTTTGAGTATAAGGTGGAGTGGGGCGCGGATCTGCAAACGGAGCATGAGCGGTATTTGACTGAGCAGATTTTCAAAAAGCCTGTCTTTGTCACCGACTACCCTAAGGATATCAAGGCCTTTTATATGCGTCTCAACGATGACGGCAAGACCGTCGCGGCCATGGATCTTTTGGTGCCGGCCATCGGCGAAATTATCGGCGGCAGCCAGAGAGAAGAACGCCTCGATATGCTGCGAAGCCGCATACAGGAAATGGGCTTGCAGGAGGAGGACTATGGCTGGTATTTGGATTTGCGCCGTTTTGGCGGTACAAAACACGCTGGATTTGGTCTGGGATTTGAGCGCATGGTGATGTATCTTACCGGCATCTCCAATATCCGGGACGTTTTGCCCTTCCCACGCACCACGGGTTCCGCGGAATTTTAGGAAAAGAGGAAAAAGTATGCAAGAGTATACGCAGATGAGCCAGGTAGCGCTGGAAGCCTTGCAGTCCGAGTTGCAGGCGAAATATGATGCATACCGGCAAAAGAATCTGAAATTGGATATGTCCCGCGGGAAGCCGGGTCCGGATCAGCTTGATTTGTCGATGGAGCTGCTCCGTTGTACCGATTATAAGGCGGCGGATGGCACCGATTGCCGGAACTACGGCGTCCTGGACGGCATTCCCGAGTGTAAGGCGCTGTTTGCAGAAATACTGGGCGTTGCCCCTGAGAATATCATCATCGGCGGCAATGCCAGCCTGACATTAATGTACGACTATATTGCCCAGGCCATGACCCACGGTACGGGCGGGGCGCCTTGGGCGGCGCAGAGCAAGGTCAAGATCTTATGTCCCTCCCCCGGGTATGACCGGCACTTCTCCATTTGTGAGTATTTTGGTCTGGAGATGATCCCCGTCACGATGACGGCGGAAGGGCCGGATTTGGAACAGGTTGAAGCCTTGGTGCGGGACGAGAGTGTAAAAGGGATGTTCTGCGTCCCCAAATATTCGAATCCGCAGGGGATTACCTACTCAGACCGGGTGGTGCGCGGTCTTGCCGCCATGCAGACGGCGCCGGATTTCCGCATCATTTGGGACAACGCCTATGTGGTCCATGATCTGTATGGGACCAGCGACCCCCTGCTGAACTTGCTGGATGAGTGTGCAAAGTGCGGCCATGAGGATCGCGCGGTAATGTTTGCCTCCACTTCGAAGATTACCTTTCCGGGCGGTGGCATTAGCGCCATTGCGGCTTCGGAAAATAATGTGGCCAGCATCAAGAAGCGCCTGTTTTTCCAGACGATTGGTCCCGACAAGCTCAATCAGCTGCGGCATGTGAAGCTGTTTGGCAATCTTCAGGGGATTCGTGCGCATATGCAAAGGCATGCGGCCGTTTTGCGCCCCAAGTTTACGATGGTGCTGGATATCATGGACAGGGAACTGAAATCGGCCGGGGTTGCAAGCTGGCACAAACCTTCGGGTGGCTATTTTATCAGTCTGGACGTGCTGTCCGGTTGCGCCGGGCGAGTGGTGGCGCTATGCAAGGAGGCAGGTGTTATTTTTACGCCTGCTGGGGCAACCTATCCCTATGGGAAAGACCCGCAGGATCAGAATATCCGGATTGCGCCGACCTTCCCGCCGGTATCGGAATTGGGCATTGCGGTGGAGCTGCTGTGCATCTGTGTGAAACTGGCCTGTGTGGAGAAGCTGCTGCAAAGCTAAGGGCTCAAGACAAAACGCCTTGCGGAAAAATAGAATTTCTTTAGCATTTTTTACAGCCGAGATAAGCGGTTAGCGCGGATGGCGCCTATCTGTTCTTTTTTTCGCCCGTATATGAAAAAAAGCGCTAAATAGCAATGACATTGGCGGCTTTTTTACCGTGCCGGAAGGGAAAATTCTCGCAAATCCACCAGTCAAGAACAATTCCGTGCTTACCTAGGGCTTTTCTGTCAAAATACTGAGAGATTTCAATAAAATTGATTGACATTTTCGGTATAGAACCATATAATAGCAATGTTAGCGTAAAGCGGACAAGCAGGATGTTTTATTGTTTGTCGCATTATGAAGTAAACTTTGGAGGAGTGGCCGATGAAGGTTAGGAGAAAGGGTAGAGTACGGTTTTTCGTGGTAGCCCTACTCATTTTTGCATTGGCATATTGTGCGTTTTTTGGTATATCCAGCACATTTGGCGATGTAAAAACGATTTATATCAAAGGGGCAAGCGATATCCGGTGGGGTATTGACATTCAAGGTGGCGTGGAGGTTACCTATACACCGCCGGCAGATATTACGGCGACAAAGGAAGAACTGCAGTCCGCAGAATCGGTCATTAAGCAGCGTCTGATCAGCCAAAATATCGCAGACTATGAGTTGTATACAGATCAGAACTCGCAGCGTATTATTGTGCGTTTCCCCTGGAAAGAGGGCGAATCCAATTTTGATCCCATGCTGGCGATCAAGGAGTTGGGCGAGACGGCGCAGCTGACCTTCCGTGAAGGTACGGAGGCGACCGGGACAGTTGTACTGGAAGGCAAGGATATCAGGAGCGCTAAGTCCGAGTGGGATTCTCAGGAAATGAAGCATTATGTAGCG
Source organism: Oscillospiraceae bacterium (assembly GCA_031556545.1). GTDB lineage: Bacteria > Bacillota > Clostridia > Oscillospirales > Acutalibacteraceae > JAVBST01. The sequence continues at coordinate 66,129 of JAVBST010000004.1, read as the reverse complement.
CTGGAGCTGAACTCGACCGGCAAGGACAAATTTGCCGATGCTACAGGCAGGCTGCTCAATAAGCAGATATCCATCTGGATGGACGAAACCATGATATCCGCCCCCACGGTTCAAAACCAGATTTCAAATGGCAACGCCTCCATCACGGGCACTTTCACGGCGGAGGACGCCCAGGATCTGGCGGCTAAGATCAACGCCGGTGCGCTTCCCTTCAAACTGGAGACCAAGAATTACTCTACAATTAACCCCACTTTGGGTAAAAATGCATTGGATGCGGTGCTGTTGGCGGGTATTATCGCCTTTGCACTGGTGGCCATTTTCATGATACTGCTGTATAAGCTCCCGGGTGGCGTTGCGGTAGTCGCACTGCTCGGACAGGTGGCCTTTTCCCTTGCGGCGGTATCGGGTCTTTTCAACTTTATTCCCAGCTTTACCCTCACCCTTCCCGGTATAGCGGGTATTATTCTCTCCATCGGTATGGGTGTGGACGCAAACGTTATTACCTGCGAACGTATTCGAGATGAGTTGAAATTGGGCAAGACGCTGGACTCCGCCATTGTGGCTGGTCAGCACAACAGCTTTTCGGCCATCTTTGACGGTAATATTACGGTGATTATCGTATCCATCATTTTGATGGGATGCTTTGGACCGCCAAGCAATATTTTTGCGGTCATCGTTAAACCCTTTACCTTTATGTTCGGCGCCGTTACCACCGGTGAAATTTATTCCTTCGGCTTCACCTTGCTTTTGGGTGTGATTGCCAACTTTATCTTTGGTGTTTCCGCCTCCAGAGCTATGGTAATGGGGCTCTCCAAGTTTAAACCATTCCGTAACAAAAAGCTTTACGGAGGTGAAAACAATGCGTAAAATTCAAAACTATGATTTTTTTGGACACCGGAAATTGTTTTTTACCATTAGTTTAGCTTGTTTGGTTATCGGTATTGTTGCCAACTTTATTTTGGGGACTCACCTGGATTTGCGTTTCAAGGGCGGTATCATGATGACCTACTCCTATGCGGGAGAGGTGGGCATGGATGAGGTTGATAAAATTGTCAGCGATCAGATGGCAACACGTGTGGAAGTGGTAGAGAGTACCACCAGCACCGGTGAAAAGAACCTGATTATTACCATGCCCGGCGAATCAGGTATGTCCACGGAGCAAAGCGACAAGCTCACAACGGCGCTGCATGATGCGTTTCCGAACAATGAGCTCACCATGCTCAGACTCAACAGTGTGGATGCTTCCATGGGCCGTGACTTCTTACTCAAGGGGATTTACGCCATTGCCCTAGCCTCTATTTTTATGATGCTGTATGTAGCCTTGCGCTTCCGCAAAATCGGAGGGATTGCCGCTGGAACCACTGCGGTTATTGCCCTCATCCATGACGTACTTTTGGTCTACTTTACCTTTATCATTTGCCGCTTTGATATTGACAGCAATTTTATCGCGGTTGTGCTGACAATACTGGGCTATTCCCTTAACGATACGATTGTTATTTACGACCGTATTCGTGAGAACAAGAGCCTGATGGGCGGCAAGCTCACAAAACCGGAACTTCTCAACCTGAGTATGGGACAGACCTTTACGCGTTCCCTTAATGTTAGTATTGCAACCTTCCTCGCCGTCATGACCGTGGCTGTAGTGGCAGGGCTCATGGGTCTTACCTCCATCACCACTTTTGCAATCCCGATGAGCGTGGGTGTGATATTCGGCGCATATTCTTCCATTTTCGTAGCGGGCCCCCTGTGGGTAACTTGGGAGTTGTATCGCGACCGCAAGCGGGAGGCCAAAAAGGCAACTGCATAATGCGCCTATAATAAACCAAAGAATGACCGCTCTTTTTGGAGCGGTCATTTCACGGTATATGTAGTTAACTTCTTTGCGTTACATTTTGAATGTACGTCCTTGGACAACCAAATCGGCAATCAATGCGGGAATGAGTGCGGCGACAAAGATTCGTCCGACGGTATTGACTATTTCAATGGCAAATTTTTGATAGTGCCAGTAGTTACCCAACGCGGATGCGCTCAGGCTGAGCCCGGCGGCAAAGATCAGCAGTCCCATGGATAAGGCTGCGCCAAAAGCAATAATGGTTTTGGATACTGGATTAATCTTCCGGATGGATTGCACAAACTCGCGTGTAATCACGGAATTCCTCCTTTATGTATTTAATTTACGCTTCAAGTGTATCCCTTGCAGATTCGTATAATGCTTACGACTGTCATAATCTTAGCATCCTTTATACCGAGATACAATGTAAAAATGTTGGTAAAATGCATATCTTTTTTGGGATCACTGCCACATTTCCACCTTTGCTGCGCGAAGGGACGGCAGTGAAAATATTTAGAATGAATGGCCCGAGCCCGCGCAGAGAAATGGCAGTAATCATGGTAGGAGTATCAACAGCGTGTTTTTATCCGGAGGAAACCGAAAGAGCTCTCCATACGGTGGGGGAACTTGGATTTTCCTGCACGGAAATATTTATCAATACCTTCAGTGAGCTGGAAAAGGATTTTTGCAAAAACCTCAAGCGAATCGCAGATAGTTACGGGATACGGATTTCTTCCGTGCATCCCTTTACCCCCGCGTTTGAAACCGTGATGCTTTTCAGTAATTATGAGCGGCGCTTTTATGATTCTCTTGAATTCTATAAAAAATATTGCGAGGCCGCCAGTGAGATTGGGGCCAGGTATATTGTCATCCATGGTTCCCGGCAGCCTGGGGTGATCAGCCAGGAAGAATATTTTACGCGTTTTGCACAGCTGTATGAGATGGGGCGCGCCTGGGGTGTGCATTTCGCCCAGGAGAATGTGGTGGGCTATCGAGCCGGATTACCGGATTTTCTCTGTGCAATGCGGGATTTTATGGGATCGGACTTTAAGATGGTGTTTGACATTAAGCAGGCGGTGCGGGAAAAAATCGATCCCATGGAATATGTGGAACGGTTGGGGCCCTCCATGGTGCATGTGCATATCAACGACCACATGTCGGAGAACACTTGTATGGTGCCCGGAGAGGGAAGCTTTGACTTTTGCCGCTTCTTCCAAAAACTCCAGCAAATGCATTATGACGGGGATTATATCATGGAAGTGTATCGGGACAACTTTAAGACACAGCAAGAACTACTGCAGGGCAAAATGTATTTGGAATCCATTCTCAGCAATGGGAATTAAAAATGAAAGGTGGTTACATACCGTGAAAGCAAGCAAGGGCATTAAATCATTTTTTCAGGAATTCCGAAAATTTATTGAGAAGGGCAATGTGATCGGGTTGGCCGTTGGCGTGATCATAGGAGGCGCGTTTCAAACCATTGTGAAGTCTTTGATTGACGATGTGATTATGCCAATCGTGAGTTTAGTGACTGGCGGCGTAGACTATTCCAATTGGTTTATTGCCCTCAACGGTGAACATTACGCAACTTTGGAGGAAGCTAAGGCGGCAGGAGCCGCAACCCTCAGCTTTGGCAGCTTCCTCACCAGTGTGATCAATTTCCTGTTTATGGCACTCGTGATATTCATACTGGTCAAAATTATTAATTCTATCATGGATAAGACCAGAACCAAGAATGAGGAAGCGCCCACTACCAAGGACTGCCCCTACTGCAAAACGGAGATTGCCTTGGAAGCGGTGCGTTGCCCCCACTGCACCTCTACGCTGGAAGGTGGCGAGGTGCCCGCCTGATAATTGAAGAAGGAACCGCTGGAGTGTTAGCACTCCGGCGGTATTTTTTTTCTGTGCAACAGCGCAGGAAAAAATTCTGCGGCACTGTGGCTGTCGTATCACGGTCTGTCTTGCGTATGCAATATAAGTTCTTGGTTGCAAAAAGGGCGGATTCTGTACCAATATGGTATATTATTACAAAATTGGATGATATATTGACAGAATGGAAATTTCAAGTATAATGTAATTAAGAGTGAAATTAATTCACGAATAACAGTGCGGAGGGGTAAGAAATGCCGTTAATCAGCATAATGGAACAACAGAAAAACAAGCGGGAAGTGCCAGAATCAACTTTTGAGATGGTTTCGGGTTGGAGGCAGGAGGACGAGCTGCCAGCCGTACCGGTGTATGGCATTCGGGCAACAACCCGCTGGCAGGACAAGACCCAAACAGAGACGCTGGAGGACGTCGGAACGGATCGAAAAGAGGTGGAGGAGTTGATTGATTTATTGCAAAAAGAAAAAATTCGGGGCAGGTTTTTGCAGGAATTTATAGAAGATTATTTGGAGGAACGATATGGGGTGGAATATTTGGGATAATAGGAGAAATTTGTTTGCAACCTTCCCGTTCCCTGTGCTATAATATATAAAAATTGGGGAGGTGAGGGGAGCTTGAAATGTCCTTTTTGTTCTTACGAAGAAAGCAAAGTCATTGATTCCCGGCCAACGGATGAGGGGGAGCGAATTCGCCGCAGACGTGAATGCCTAAAGTGCACCAAGCGCTTCACAACCTACGAAATTATTGAGAGCGTACCCATCGTGGTCGTGAAAAAGGACAAGTCCAGGGAAGTGTTTAACCGCAATAAGATTCTCAACGGTATGTTACGGGCCTGTGAGAAGCGCGCTGTATCCATTGAGACGCTGGAGGTTGCCGTGGATGAGATTGAGGCTCTTTTGCAGAACACGCTTGACCGCGAAGTCACTTCCATTTACATTGGGGAACTCGTAATGAAAAAACTCAAGGATATTGATGAAGTGGCTTATGTGCGGTTTGCATCGGTCTACCGTCACTTTAAAGACATCAATACCTTTATGGAAGAACTCAATAAACTGTTGAATGAGCGACAGTAATCTATAAAATTTCTTAGGCTGCTTTTGCGTGGAGCGAGAGCAGCCTAATTACTGGTATATCCGCTGGCAATGTGGTATACTAATAAGGTTCATTATGTTCTGATTTTGAAATTGTTCTATGCTTAATCGGGTGTAATGGAGACATCCCATCCGCTGCTTCGCCCATGCGATAATCGCGGAGGGAGGACATACAACTGCATACGGACCAGTTTTTATAGGCATGCCGCAGTTTGGCGGCGTTGAGTGCTAGATTGAAAACCAAGAGGAGGCCCCTTTTTCATGCGGATTGCATTTTTTGATACTAAGCCTTATGATCGCCTGTATTTTGATGAGGGCTTTCAGCGCGCCGGGATGGAAGTTGCCTATTTTGAGTATAAGCTGCGCGCCGATACGGCGGTGCTGGCGCAGGGATTTGACGCGGTTTGCGCTTTTGTGAATGACGTGATTGATGAAAAGACCTTGGACTTGCTGGACGCCTATGGCGTACACCTGTTGGCGCTACGTTGTGCGGGTTACAATAATGTGGACTTCCGCGCCGCTTTTGGGAAAGTACATGTGGTACGTGTACCTGCCTATTCTCCACGGGCCGTGGCGGAGCATGCGGCGGCGCTGTTATTATCTATGAATCGTAAGATCCATAAAGCCTACGCACGCACGCGGGAGGGAAACTTTACCCTAAACGGTCTCATGGGGATTGATTTGTATGGCAAAATGGCCGGAGTGGTCGGTACCGGGCAAATCGGCCGCTGTTTTATTGATATTTGCAAGGGCTTCGGGATGCAGGTGATGGCCTATGATCCCTATCCGGCTCCAAATGCCGATATTGCTTACGTGTCCATGCAGGAGCTCTTTGAGCGCTCGGACATCATTTCCTTGCATTGTCCGCTGACCCCTGACACCTGGCATATTGTAAACAAGAGCGCCATTCAGCGTATGAAGCCGGACGTGTTTATAATCAATACCTCTCGAGGGGGACTGATTGAGACAGAGGCTCTGATTGAGGGACTGCGCAATGGGAAAATTGGCGGTGCGGGACTGGATGTGTACGAAGAGGAGAGCGATTATTTTTACGAAGATCTTTCGGGAGTGGTCATTACCGATGACAATTTGTTACGGCTGATCTCCTACCCCAATGTGCTGGTAACTTCCCATCAGGCCTTTCTAACCAAGGAGGCCTTGTCTGAAATTGCCGAAGTCACCATCAAGAATCTGATGGCCTACCAAGAAGGCGTCTTTTTAGAAAATGAGGTCTGCTATGACTGTGATAAAAAAGAGACCTGTACGGTAAAAGCGGACAAAGCAAAGTGTTGGTGAGGGATAAAGAGTGCTGGAACAGGAATGGACCGAATTGACGGGTGTGGCCGGTGCGATTGTTTTTCGCAACGACCATACAGGCTTTACGGTTTTGGAGTTGGATACAGGCGAGGAGCTGGTCACGGTCGTGGGGGTTCTGCCCGAGTGTGGTCAGGGGGAAACGCTGATTGTGCGCGGACGGCATGATACCCATCCCACCTTTGGCCCGCAGTTTAAGGCGGAATCTGTGGAGCGGCAATTGCCCGCCACACGTTCCGCCATTTTGCAGTATCTGTCCTCGGGCAGTGTTAAAGGCATTGGCCCAGTAACGGCGAAACGGATTGTGGATTTATTCGGCGAGGATACTCTGGATATTTTGGAAAAGGCGCCGGACCGCCTTGTAGAAGTACAGGGGATTTCGCCCAAAAAGGCCGAAAAAATTGCGGAGGAATATCGAAAGCAGTTTTCGGTCCGGCAGGTGATGCTCTCCTTGAGCAACTGGGGACTGACGCCCAGTGAATCCCTGCGCATACATGAGCGCTTTGGTGTGGCCTGTGTGGAGCTTATCAAGAAGAATCCCTATATATTGTGTGGTGAGGGATTACATATCCGCTTTGAGCGGGTGGACGAGATCGCAGCCAGAATGGAGGAACATCTAAATCCGATATTCCGCGTGAAAGCGGGGATTTTGCATGTGCTGGCTCACAATCTTTATCAATCGGGACACACCTGCGCCCCGCGCCATAAGGTGCTTCCGCTTGCGATGAGCTTGTTGCAAGGCAGTGAACAGGCGGTGGAGGAAGCAATTGAAGCCCTCATAGCGGAAGAAGCGTTAGTGCCAAAACGAATGCGCGAAATCGACTTTTTGTTTTTGCAATCGGCCTTTGCTGCGGAAAGCTATGCGGCGGGAACCCTGAAGCGTATTTTACAGTTTCCTCCCGCCGGATTTTTGCTGCAAAGGGAGGAGATTCGGCAAATCGAGGAGGAGCTGCATCTGACTTTTGCTGACAGACAGCGGCAGGCCATGGAAACCGCCGTGGCCAAAGGGATACTCATCTTAACCGGAGGGCCTGGCACAGGGAAAACCACCACCCTCAAAGGCATGATTCGCCTTTTTGAGCGGCAAAACTATAAAATTGTATTGGCGGCGCCCACTGGCCGAGCCGCCAAGCGGATGACGGAATTGACGGGGATGGAGGCCAAAACCATCCATCGGTTGCTGGAAGTGGAATGGAGTAACGAGGAACGGCAATTCTTTGCGCGCAATGAGAAGAATCCCTTGGATGCTGATGTGGTTATCTTGGATGAAGTGTCCATGATCGATATCTTTCTGTTCCGGAGTGTACTGGAGGCGCTGCCTTTGAGTTGCCGCCTGATTTTGGTGGGGGATGCGCATCAGCTTCCGCCGGTCGGCCCCGGCAATGTTCTGCACGACCTGATTGATTCGGGACGCTTGCCTGTCATCGAGCTTAAAGAAATTTTCCGGCAGGCGATGGGCAGTCTCATTGTTACCAATGCGCACCGCATTGTACAGGGGGAAATGCCAAGCCTTGCACAGCGGGACAGCGATTTCTTCTTCCTCAAAGAGCCGGTGCCTGAACGGGCGCAGCAGACCGTCGCGGATTTGTATATCCGCCGCCTGCCCGCCAGTTACGGCTATTCGGCAGACAGCGATATTCAGGTGCTTTGCCCTTCCCGCAAGGGACTGCTGGGCACCGTGCAGCTCAATCAAATTTTGCAAAAAGCGGTGAATCCGCCGGGAATCCATAAGAAGGAACTGCACATGAAGTCCTTTGTCCTGCGGGAAGGGGACAAAGTGATGCAAACGAAAAACAATTACGGCCTCGAATGGACCCGGGACGGCGGCGAAATCGGGACTGGAATTTTCAACGGCGATATTGGGCGGGTGGAAACCATTGATATGCGTGCAGGTGGGATGAACATACGCTTTGAGGACCGGACGGCCTTTTACCCCATGGAATGCCTGGGCGACCTGGAACTCGCATACGCCATCACGGTTCATAAGAGCCAGGGCAGCGAATATGAGGCGGTGATCATGCCGGTGTTGCAGGTCGCATCGCTTTTATGTTATCGAAACCTCTTTTATACGGCGGTGACCCGGGCCAAAAGCCTGCTGATTTTGCTGGGAGACGCAGAGGTGGTTTCAAGAATGATTCAAAACGTTGCCAAGGGTAAGCGATACAGTGGGCTGAAAACGATGCTGTGCGAGACGGATGCAACCTATGGCTCCGGCGTTTAAACTGGCTGCGCCGGAGTATCCCTGCGTTAAAGCGGAATGATTGAGGAGGAGATGCGGGTGGGAAAGAACTCGGTTCTTTCGGCGCTGTTGCGGATGCTGTTTCCGGTGCGTTGCGCCGGTTGTCATGCCATCGTCGACGCAGGTACGCCTTTTTGCCCAAGCTGTCTTGCAACGCTCCCTGCCATACAGCCGCCCCTGTGCCCCCGCTGCGGCCGGCAGCGGTCGGATTGCAGCGGCCATCGTCTTGCCTATGCCTATCAGGCCTGTGGGGCGCCTTTTTACTATGAAGGCGCAATTCAAGAGGCGCTTGTGTCCTTTAAATTTAAGGAACAAAAACAATATGCACAATTTTTTGCCCAGGCGATGAACCGGACGCTTGCCAAATGCTTCCCGGATATTGCTTTTGACTGCATGACCGTGGTGCCCCTGCATACCAATACATATCGGGACAGGCGCTATAATCAAAGTGAATTGCTGGCTCGGGCCATTGCCCCTCATCGAGGGATTGCCTTTGAACCGCATTTGCTGATCAAAGCCCGGGATGTGGCGCCCCAGCATACCCTGAAGGCCCGGCAGCGGATTGAAAATGTCAAGGGTGCTTTTCGGGTGAAGGAAGGGGCCTGCGTAAGCGGCAAGACGATCCTGCTTTGCGACGATATCCAGACTACGGGGGCGACTTTGCATGAGTGCGCGCAGTGCTTGCTGGCGGCGGGCGCAAAGGCGGTCTATGGCATTTGTGCGGCTACGACCCGGTAATGCTATCGAGGGGATGTGCGTTCCCGTGTATGAAGAATTAGTAAACAATGCAGGTTTGTTTCTAAAATGAATTGACAAATACATTTTTATCCCGTAGCATGGTCTTAGCAGGATTTTTGGGCTGGTTTTGCCCAAGCGGACGTTTCGCGTCTTCGCTGGAAAATAGACGGTAAGAGCTTTCCTGTTTTTGCGGATGTATTAGTTGGAACAAGTGATACCTCGTGCCATGCCGCGGGGTGTTTTATGATAATGGAGGAGCGCCATGTTTGGGTTTAATCTTGGCATTGATTTGGGGACGTCCAATATTCTGATATATATAGAACACAAGGGGATTGTTTTACAGGAACCGGCGGTGATTGCAACCAACACGCAGGATGGCCGTTTGATCGCTGTGGGCAGGAGAGCGGAAAAGATGTTTGGCCGCTCACCGGATTCCATTACGGTGACCCGTCCTCTGCGGGAGGGCGTTATCTCCGATTTCGCTGCCACGGAAATGATGCTGCGGTATTTTTTGCGTAAGATTTGCGGCTACACCATTTTTAAAGCCAAGGTGATCGTTAGCGCACCGGGTCAGATTACCGGGGTACAGGAACGTTCCATTCTGGATGCCGTAACCGGAGCCGGGGCCCGCAAGGTGTGCCTGATGGAGGAGCCGTTGGCGGCAGCGGTCGGTGCAGGCTTGGATATTGCCCAGGCGCATGGCTGTATGGTAGTGGACATTGGCGGCGGCACCACGGACATCGCGGTGATGACGCTGGGGCATGTTGCCGAATCGACGTCCATAGCAGTGGCAGGGAATGATTTTGATGAGGCCATCATCAAATATGTCCGACGCAAATACAATATTTTTGTGGGTCAGCGTACGGCGGAGGATATCAAAAAACGCATTGGCTGCGTCTATATCCGGGAAGAAGAAATTGTAATAACGGCCAAAGGCCGCAATTATTTGACAGGGCTGCCCCAAACCTTTGAAATTTCCTCCACAGAGGTGTTGGAGGCATTTCAGGAGCCTCTGGAAATTCTGGTCACCGCTGTGCGCTCTGTAATGGAAAAAACTGCGCCCGAGCTGCTGGCGGATATTTACGTGGACGGCATTGTCCTGACGGGCGGCGGCGCTTTGCTGCGGGGGATGGACGCCTTGCTGGAAAGCGAGACGGGCATTCCGGTTCGGATTGCGGACGAGCCATTGCGGTGCGTGGCGCTGGGCGTGGGGGCCTGTCTGGAAAATATTGATGCGATGATGAGCAATACCTATTCCCGTAAACCCAGAAGGAGTCTGCCGCAGGCAGAATAGCTTGCGCGTACCACCGAAGAAGGATGCGGCTGATGACCAAACGCCATTTTTTAGAGATGGCGTTTTTTTGCAGCGTCACGCGCCTGTTTTTACGGGAATATTTACATTTCATATATTGTTTTGCTCAATTATATGTTATAATACTATCCGGCAAATAAAAATGTTATATTACTTTGGTGATTAAAATCGGGAAAATTTTATCGATTTAAGTTTTGTGGCGCGCAGCTGTATGCTCCGCGGGCAAAGGTTCCTGCCGGGATTCGTATCATTGCAATTGTGAAGAAATTTTGTAATATTTTATTTTTGTTTAGAACCATAGATAGATTGCCGGGCCCGGTATGTGCCGGCGACCGGGGAGACGGAAACGGAGTTCGGGTATGTTGCGATGGAAATGTTGCGTGCTGTTGGTGGCAGTGATGCTGCTTTTGACTGCTTGCAGTTTTACCAATTCTGATCCGGAAGCCTTTATGCGTCCGCCCAAATTGTATGGGGAACAAAAGGGGATTCAGGAAGCGCTGGAAAGCAAAGTGGGCAAGAATTTTATTTTGAAATCCCCAAAGACGGGCAACTACCGCTCCGCCTTTGTGATGTCCGACTTTGATCAAGACGGCAAGGACGAAGTGATCACATTTTATAGCAAGCTTTCCGAGAGCGCCGTGGTGCATTTTATGATTCTGGATAAGGTGGGGGACCAATGGGAAACCACCTACAGTGCTGTGGGCAACGGGACGGATATCAATTCGGTGACCTTTGAGGATTTGGATGGCAGCGGCAAAAAGGAGATTATCATCAGCTGGGACTCTGCAACCAGCAGCACCGAGAAAGAGATCTCAATTTATAAATACAATGCGCAGGACGCTTTGGAAAATATCTATGAGGATATCTATACCGAGATGGTCATGCGCGATATGACAGGCAACGGAACGATGAATCTGCTTTTGTTTAATCTGAACACCTCTGAGCGAACCTCCAAGGTACGGATGCTCGCGCTGCAAGACGGGAAGATAAAAGAAGTGGGAGCCGCGGATATGGACGGCAATGTCACCCAGTATGCGGCGCTGAGCACCAAGAGCGATGAGATGCCGCCAACGGTTTATGTCGATTCCTATAAAGGCGACAGTAAAATGATTACAGAGATTATTCATTGGAGCAATAATCGGCTGCTCAACGTGTTTTATAATGCGACCGATAAAAGCACAAACTTGACCGAGCGCAACGTGCTGCTGACTTGCCGGGATATTGACGAGGATGGCCAATTGGAGATTCCCGGAGAATATCCGATGGTTGGCGCTGACAAGGAAGAACGGGCGCTCAAGCTGACGAAATGGTCGCAGCATGTGGAGGGCCAGTTAAAGCCCGTCAGTTACAGTGTTGTCAACCGGCCGGAAGGATACATCTTTGTATATCCGCTGGAGTGGCTGGATACGGTGACCGTTGTGAGTGATGCCAAAACAAGAACCTGGAGCTTTTATATCTGGGACGAAAGCACACAGGAAATCGGGCAGGAGCTGCTCAGCATCCGCGCCTATAAGGAAAGCGAAGTCGGCGGTCAGTTGGCCGACGGTTACAGCCAATGGAAGCGAGTTAACGGGACGGTCTACGGGGTACGGCTTGGTGCGGCAGCTAACCTTTATGCCATTGGCATTGATACTTTAGAACAGAACTTTAAGAGCTTGAGTTAATGGATTGTGTCTTAAAAATGCAGCGGTTGCGGGGGATGAATCTATCCTGAATTTGTCTTAGCCGAAGCGCCGGGGTAAGCGCTCCGCGGCGCATGAAGATAGCCAGGCGCAAATACAAGTTTTATACTCACAGGGTATTGAGTGGAATATAAAGCAGGCGTTAATACGGATTTACATACCCCGTCCTTTGGGGCGGACTTGTAGAAAAAGCAAGCGAACCCCTGTAGCTTGTTGGGGGCGCTTCATGAATGCCAGAAAAAAGGGGTGCTCGGAATGAAAAGAATCTTAGTGGCCGAAGATGAGGCCTCTATCCGGGAGTTTGTGGTGATCAACTTACAGCGGGGCGGCTATGAAGTGATGGAAGCCGGCGATGGCGAGGAGGCCCTCCGGATTTTTGAGGCAGAAGGCGGGGCCTTTGATGTGGTGGTCCTTGACATTATGATGCCGGGCATGGATGGTTTTAGTTTGTGCAAGGAGCTGCGCAAAAAGAGCAGCGTATTGGGCATTGTGATGCTGACCGCCCGTACACAGGAAATGGACAAGGTGACCGGCCTGATGGTGGGCGCGGACGACTATATCACGAAGCCCTTTTCCCCTTCGGAGCTGGTAGCCCGCGTGGACGCAATACATAGGCGGGTAGCGATGAGCAAACCCTCCGAAGCGCAGGAGAGCAAGGATGAAATTCGCTTGGGCGATTTTTTGCTAAATGTCAGGAACCGGACGCTGATGAAAAAGGATCAGTTCATTGAATTGACGCAAGTGGAATTTCAGATTATGGAATACTTTTTTCAAAACCCGAATGCCGCACTGGACCGGACCGATATTCTCAACCGGGTTTGGGGCAGCGCCTATTTTGGAGAAGAAAAAATTGTGGACGTCAATATCCGCCGCCTCCGCATGAAGGTGGAGGACGCGCCCTCCAATCCGAAGCACCTCGTGACGATCTGGGGCCTCGGTTATAAATGGGTCATTTGAGTTTTCCCTGCGCCAATGGGGACATGGGAGGTAACTATGCGGATTAGGGGTATCACACGCCGATGGATCGTCAACATCATGGGAGTCATTACGGTGGTATTATTGGCAGTTGCCATTGTTTTTTCGGTCCTCATACAAAATTATTATTACACCAGCATACGGCGTACGCTGGCTTCCAGCGGGGCGGGAGTCACGGTCTTTTTCAGCCGCTATACCGGCAAGACGAACGCTGAATTTAAAATGGGAGCCCGCGAGTTTGTAGAAAATTTTACAGAGAAGACCCGGATGGAGGTTTGGGTAATTGACAGCCAGGAAGAAGTGGTTAGCACTTCCACCGGCTTCCCGGTGAATAAAACCGAGATGTATGATTACTATTTGGCCAAGCAATCCGCAACCCAGCAGGCTCAGTGGGTCGGCAGCCTGGAGTCGGGGGAACATGTGATGGCCTATACCACCTTTTTGCCCGCTTCCAGCGGACAGTCTGTGGGGCCGGCCGTGCGCTACATTGTTTCGCTGACACTGGTGGACGAGCAGATCCGTAACATCATTGTGGCCATTGTCATTTCTTGTTTTGGGGTGCTGATGTTGGTCATTCTGTCAGGGTTGTTCTTTCTGCGTTCCATTGTGGCGCCGGTGCGGGAGATCAGTGCGACGACCCGGCTGATTGCACAAGGAGATTTTAACGCCCGCATCAATAAGACCTATGATGACGAAATCGGGGCCTTATGCGATGATATCAATAATATGGCACAGGATCTGGAGGATGCGAACAATTTAAAAAATGATTTTATTTCCACGGTATCCCATGAATTGCGAACGCCGCTGACTGCCATCCAGGGATGGGGTGAGACCCTGTCGGAGGTCGGCGCTACGGATGAGCAGTTGTTAAAAAAGGGAATGCATGTTATAATTAGCGAAGCGTACCGCCTGTCGGGGATTGTGGAGGATCTTTTGGATTTCTCCCGCATGAAGAGCGGTCGTATGAATCTGCGCTCAGGCAAGCTGGATTTACTGGCAGAGCTGGATGAGACCGTGTTCGCTTTCCGGGAACGTGCAAAGCGCGAACAAATCGAACTTGTCTATAACGTTCCCGATGTACCCGCCCCGGCTTTTGGGGATGCTGACCGTCTGAAGCAGGTCTTTGTCAATATTCTGGACAATGCTATCAAATATTCCCGCCCGGGCGGCAAAGTGAGTGTCGGGGCTGAAATTCGGGAGCGTAAGGTGCGCATTTGGTGTACGGATGAAGGCTGCGGTATTTCCGCCGGGGATTTGCCCTTTGTAAAAGAAAAGTTTTTTAAAGCCAACAAAACGGTGCGTGGTTCCGGGATTGGTCTGGCGGTCTCCGATGAAATTGTGCAGATGCACAACGGGATTCTGGAGGTGGACAGCGTAGAGAACGAAGGAACTACGGTGACAATTACCCTGCCGGCGGAAGTTTCTCCAGAGGATTACTTGCCGATTGCCCCGGTGGAATTATTGCCGGAAATTGAAGGAGGTTCTACTGAACATAATGAGTGACCAGAACAAAACACATAAGACATCCGTAGGCGGCCAGGCCGTAATTGAAGGCATAATGATGCGTGGACCCAAAGGGCTGGCGCTGTCTGTACGTGTGCCGGACGGGAGTATTTCCACGGAATATAAAAACCGGAAAAGCGCCAAAGAAAGATTGAAATTTCTGGGATGGCCCCTGGTTCGGGGCGTGGTGGGATTCGTTGAGTCGATGATTATCGGCTATGACTGCCTGATGACGTCGGCAGAAAAGTCGGGTTTGGCACAGGAGGAAAAGGAACCCGGCAAATTTGAGAAGATTTTGGGCGACAAGCTCTTCGGTGTCATTGCCGGTCTTTCTTCCATATTGGGCATTGCATTGGCGATGGTATTGTTTATGTGGGCTCCTTCTGCGATTTTCGGCCTGGTTAACACCCATCTGGCAGGAGGAAAGATTAGTTATTATCAGGCCCTGTTTGAAGGGATAATGCGCATTGGGATTTTTGTGTTATATACCGTTGTGATATCCAGACTCAAAGATATTCACCGGGTATTTGAATATCACGGAGCCGAGCATAAGACCATTTTCTGTTATGAAAACGGCCTTGATTTGACGGTGGACAATGTCAAAGCGCAAAGACGTTTTCATCCGCGCTGCGGCACCAGCTTCATTTTTGTGATGTTGATTTTAGGCATTGTGATTTCGACCCTGCTGACCTTTTTTACGCCGGTTGCGCAGAGAGGCATTTGGGTTTGGGTTGGCGTGAAAATTCTGATTTTGCCCTTGGTGATGGGATTTGGTTATGAGTTTATTAAATTTGCCGGACGTCACGACGGCCCCTTGGTCCGGGCGCTTTCCATGCCGGGACTTTGGATGCAGCGCATCACCACCAAGGAACCCGATACCGAACAGATTGAAGTGGCAATTGATGCCCTCAAGGCAGTGATTACGGATAATCCCGAGGACGATGCGATTTAGCCTGTTCACGCTTTGTTTCGAAAAGGATGGAAGTTTATTTGACCTTGCAGGACATTTATCAGCAAGCCAAAAAGATTTTGACGCAGGCGGGGTGCGACAGCCCCGCCTTTGATGCGTTTTGCCTCTTTTCTCATCATTTTGGGATGGATCGCAGCCGGTATTTGCTCGAAAAAGCAAGCGAAGCCGATCCCGCTTTGCTGGGTCGCTTTCGGGAGGACATCCATCGGCGCGCCGGGGGGATGCCCTTGCAATATTTGCTGAGCGAATGGGAGTTTATGGGCCATCCTTTTTTTGTAGGAGAGGGAGTTCTGATCCCCCGCGCGGACACCGAAACGCTGGTGGAGACTGCGCTGGTGCAGATACGAGGGGCATCCTGTCCGGTGGTGGTCGACCTGTGCGCCGGCAGTGGCTGCGTAGGCATATCGATTGCGCTTGCGTGCCCCCAGGCCCGGGTGTATCTGGTCGAGCTTTCTCCCGAAGCCCTGTTTTATATTGAAAAAAACAAGACCCGCTACAATCTGCAAAATGTCACCGTGCTGTCAGCGGATATATTGCAGGGGGAGGGTCTTGACAAATTGCCGGAAATCGATATGCTTCTGAGCAACCCGCCCTATATTCCCACTTGCGATTTGCCGGATTTGCAACGAGAAGTGCAGCGGGAGCCCGTGATGGCGCTGGATGGTGGCGAAGATGGCCTTCGTTTTTACCGGGCCATCGCGCAGCACTATTTTCCGGCTTTGCGGGATGGCGCTTTAGTGGCGGTGGAATGCGGAATCGGGCAGGCGGTGGAAGTAAGGCGGATTTTTGCGCAGGCAGGCATACAAAATCTTTGCACCCACAAGGACAAAGCGGGAATTCCGCGTGTGGTGGCGGGCACAGGGACCGGTTCGAGTGAAATCGCTTGTGCAATGGAAAAAAATTGAGTATAATATTCTATAAGATATAAGGGGTGTGACATTATGCTGCTTTCTGCGCTTAGGCAAGGCATGGACTTTCAAACAGCGGTTACAATGATTTTGGTCAGTGTGTTTGTGGTGTTCTGCACCATGCCGGTGCACGAATTTGCCCATGCTTGGACGGCCAACAAACTGGGAGATCCTACAGCGCGCTATCAGGGGCGCCTGACCCTCAATCCTATCGCGCATGTTGATCCCTATGGCGCGCTGATGATCCTGCTGATAGGCTTTGGCTGGGCTAAGCCCGTACCCGTCAATATGCGCAATTTTAAGAAACCTAAGCGCGATATGGCCATTACCGGTTTGGCGGGGCCGCTTTCCAATCTCTTGATGGCATTCCTGTTTTTGATCTTTCTACAGATCAACAATTTATTGGGCTTGAGCGGGGCTATTTCCGGTTCCTTGTTTTCAGCGTTATATATTTTCTTTTATTATGCAGCATTGATCAATACCTCCCTGGCGGTTTTTAATCTCATTCCGATTCCACCTTTGGATGGTTCCCGCATATTGAACGCGATTTTGCCGGACAGGATCTACTATAAGGTGATGCAGTATGAGAATATGATCCGTGTTGTGCTGATGATGCTGCTTTTTGTCGGCTTTTTGGGAGGCCCCATTTCTTGGTTGACCAGCATGGTGCTTTCGGGTATGAATTTTGTCATAGGGTCGGTTTTCAAATTGTTTATCTGAGTACAGAATCATAATGATTTGAATATTTAGGGGAAGAAATGGAAAAACTTTCTTTTAAGCTGACAGATTTTGAGGGGCCGTTGGATCTGCTCCTGCATCTGATCAGCAAGCATCAACTGAATATTAATGATATCCCCATATTTACCCTGGTGGAGCAATACCTGCGGGTGATTGAATCCCAGGATGAGATGGACTTGGAAACGGCAAGCGAGTTTCTGGATATGGCGGCGAGGCTGATTTATATTAAGACGGTCTCCCTGTTGCCGGTGCATGAGGAAGCGGAAAAACTCAAAACCGAACTGAGGGGCGATCTGCTGGAATACCGGGACTGCAAGGTGGTGGCCCAGCAGCTTTCGGAGATCGCCACAGGCTTTAACTTTATAGGGCGCTCGCCAGAAGATATTGAGCCGGATTTAGTATACAAACGTTTACACGAGCCCGAGGAAATATTAGCCGCCTATCAGATGGCTGTCGGTAAGGGGCAGAGGCGTCTGCCACCGCCTGTAACCGCTTTTACAGGCATTGTTTCCCGCAAGATCGTATCAGTGGCTTCCAAGATCGTGTTTGTCATGCGGCAATTATGGAAAGGGCAGCGAGTGCGAATGGACAAAGTGCTGCAAAGCGCCCAGTCACGTTCCGACTTGGTGGCAACGTTTCTGGCGGTCCTGGAATTGGTCAAGGCCAAGCGGGTACGTACGATTGGCGTGGATGGACAGCCGCAGCTGGAAATTATCAAGGGGGAAGAATGAGCTTGGAACAAAAGAAAATAAAATCTGCTGTGGAGGCCATTCTGTTTGCGGCGGGGGAGCCTCTTGAAGCCGAACGAATCGCACAGGTGCTGGAGGTTGAGATACAGCAGGTGCTGGACGCGATTGCGGCCTTGTCCGAACGCATGGATGAGAGCGATAGCGGCGTGTGCATTTTGCGGATGGAGAACCGCTATCAAATGTGCAGCAGGGGTGAATATGCGCACCTTATTCGGGAGGCGCTGCAAATGCGGCGAAATACGCCGCTTTCCCAGGCGGCCTTTGAAGTGTTGGCGGTAATTGCCTATAACCAGCCTGTGACCCGCTCCTTTGTGGAGCAGGTGCGGGGGGTAGACTGCTTGGCGGTGATCAGCGGCCTATGCCAAAAAGGGCTCATTGAGGAAAAAGGCCGTATGGATTTGCCGGGACGACCCTTGCTGTATGGAACCACTTCCAACTTTTTGCGATGTTTTTCCCTTGCTTCTCTGGATGAATTGCCCGCGCTGCCCACCCGCGCGCAGGAGCATTTCGAGGAAGATCCGGCCCAGACGAACCCCGTTGAAGAGACCAATTTATTTGCGCTGTCCGGTTTCGCCGGATAGGCAGATTCGCCGGAGGGAAAGCAAAGAATAGCGGCCCGGCCAAACACATTGGAGATAAAAGGAGGGAGGATTGTGACAGGTTGGCTTGTCTTTCTTGGAATCTGTATTCTACTTGTCCTTTTACTTTTTTCTCCCATAAAAATAAAAGTATTATACACACATGAGCTGACGGTAAGACTCTCGTATCTGTTTGTTTTTCTGAGGCTTTTGGGGCCCCAAAAGATAGGCTCGCCCAGAAAGGCGGCAGCCGCCGAGAAGAAGGCGGAGAAGAAAGCCTTAAAAAAAGCCGAAGCCGCTGCAAGAAAGCGGCATAAGGCCGCCGCAGGGGAGAAAAAGCGATCGTGGTTACAAACCCTTTTGGATAAAGGCGGTTTTGGCGGCGCGGTGGAAACGCTGCAATCCATGGCCGGACTGCTGACCAAGGTTTCCAAGACTCTTTTGCGGCATTTAAGGGTTTACAACTTGTTCGTGGAAATGTACTTTGCGGGAGAGGATGCGGCCCAGACGGCCCTTCAATACGGGCGGCTCTGCGGAGTCGTTTTTCCGAGCGTGCAGGCGATACAGACCTTATTGAAGGTGAAAAAATGCAAGGTCATCTTTGAACCTGATTTTGTTCATGAGCAGAGCCGCGCCAAACTGGAAATAAAGTTGGGCATCCGACCGGTTTTTGCCATCGGGGTCGGCATTTCCGCCCTGTTTGGCTATCTGAAAATCATGCGAAAGAAAGACGAAAAGAAAGAAGGCGGTGTGGTACATGCAGGAACATGTGATTCGTGAATTGATGGAAACAACCATGACGCAGATTCGTGAATTGGTAGGCGTTGAAACGGTGGTCGGAGATCCGATCTATGCACAGGACGGGATTGTGATTTTTCCGGTGTCTAAAGTGGCCTTTGGATTCGGCTCCGGCGGAACGGATTACCCCGGTAAAAGCCCAAAGGAAGCCTTTGGCGGCGGTGGTGGAGCCGGCATCACCATTACCCCCATGGCGTTTGTCGTCATCAATGACGGTGACGTGAAGATCCTGAACATCAGTACAAGCGAAAATACCGCCGACCGGATTGTCAACCTGGTTCCCGAGATGTTTGATAAAGTGAAAGATTTGTTCAGCAAAAAGAAAAAAGAAAAGGCGGAGGATCCGGATTCCGCCGCGCAATAGCTTTTGGCTGCCGCGTTTTACACGGCCCAATGCAGCGCCCCCCAGTCAGCTGCAAAGGAATCGCTTGCTCCGGCGCAGCAGGTGCAAAATCTAAATTTTTGCTTGCAGATTCGTATAAAAATGCTAATTTGGTCAATCATCTGCATATATATTACGGAGACCAAGCCATGCTTGGTTTCCGGTGAGCGCTGATTCCATCCTCCTGCCGTACCTTTGTGGTGTTTTTTCGCCCTCTCTGTGCTAAAAAAGCTTAGATATTAGGGATATGTACGACTTTTTTAGCTCTCCTTTGCGAAAAAATTTTCACCAAGCCATCGGCCCAGAATGAATCAGCGCTTACCTGATAATATGAATGGTGGCAGGTGGATAATTTGTTGAAAAAACTTTTTTTGATATTTCTTGCGCTCCTCTGCGCATTCCCGGTATTGCTCGTTCCGGCTTCCGCAGAACCCTCCCTTTCGGCCAAGGCTGCCGTGGTGCTGGAGGCGGACCGGCATCAGCTTCTGCTTGCCAAGAACGAACAGGAGCAGCTCTCTATGGCGAGCACCACCAAAGTGATGACGGCGCTGCTGGCGGTAGAAAGCGGCGATCTGGCTCGGGAAATCACTGTGACAGAGGCTATGATCAATGTGGAGGGCACCTCGCTAGGCCTCAAAGCAGGGGATCGGGTGAGTCTGGAGACGCTGATCTACGGGATGTTCATGCAGTCCGGCAATGACGCCGCAAACGCGACTGCCTATATGCTGGGTGGCTCTAAGGAAGGCTTTGCTAAAATGATGAATGCCCGTGCCCGGGAAATCGGGATGCAAAACACGAATTTTGTGACGCCCTCCGGCTTGGATGCGGAGGGCCACTACACCACGGCTTATGATTTGGCGTTGCTTGCCGCGACAGCGGTCAAGAATGATGTGTTTGTATCCTTTTGTTCCGCTAAGAGCTGCCGTGTCAAAATCACCGATCCGCCTGCGGAATACGCTTTTGCCACCCATAACCGGATCTTAAAGAGTTATCCGGGCGCCATTGGGATTAAAACGGGCTTTACGAAGAAAAGCGGACGCTGCCTAGTGACGGCCGCGCGCCGCGACGGGGTGACCATTGTGGCGGTTACCCTCAATGATCCCAATGATTGGGAAGACCACACGAACATGTTGGATTACGGCTTCGCCCAGGTGCAGAATGTTACCTTGGACAGCGACTTTTCGGACTTGTCCGTACCTTTGGCAGGCGGGCTGCAGGACTCTGTTTCCGTGACCCCGGAGACCGCGCCCCATGCGGCCCTGCGGGAAGGGGAAGCGGGTCGGGTGACAAGGAAAATTCAATTGAACCGTTTCGAATATGCCCCGGTGACTGCCGGACAAAATATGGGCATGGCCCGTTATTACATTGACGACACGGTTATTTTCGAGACCCCGTTGCAGGCCGACCGGTCCGTGGAGCGCAAGATGATGCAAGAAACGGATCAGACTGAGCAGGAAAAATGGTATGAAAAAGTATTGGCCTGGATTGCCAAGCGCTTCCAGAAATACTATAACGCCACACCGCCCAAATAGCAGGCAGACGCCTGTGTGCACCCCAATCTTGCGTTTTACAAAATGAGGAGTTGAATGGTTCTTTGGAATCCAAAAAGATCAGACTACAAAAGTATTTATCGGCATGCGGCGTTGCTTCCCGCCGTAAAGCGGAAGACATGATTTTGCAGGGAAGGGTAAAGGTTAACGGCCGAGCCGCTTCCCTGGGCGATCAGATTTTACCGCAAAAGGACACGGTCATGGTGGCGGGCAAGAAAATTGTACCGCCGCGTGCCTGCCAATATATCATGCTACATAAGCCCCGGGGTTTTATTACCACCCTGCAGGATGAGAGGGGGCGTAAAAGTGCCGCGCAGCTTGTAGCGGAGGCGGGTACGCGCCTTTATCCCGTGGGGCGTTTGGACAAGGATTCGGAAGGCTTGCT
The DNA here is from genome assembly GCA_031556545.1 of Oscillospiraceae bacterium. GTDB lineage: Bacteria > Bacillota > Clostridia > Oscillospirales > Acutalibacteraceae > JAVBST01. The sequence goes on along the minus strand of JAVBST010000004.1, from coordinate 44,499 downwards.
CCTGTTCACCAATGATGGAACCTTTGCCAACGCCATGATGCATCCGGCCCGCCATGTATCCAAAACCTACCGCGTTACCGTGCGGCCTGGCATTACCGAGGAACAACTGACGGCCCTGATGACGGGGATTGTGATTGACGATGTAAAGACTGCGCCCGCCGAAGTGCATGTGATCCGCAAGGAAGAGGGCAAGGCCGTGCTGCAAATCATTTTGTACGAGGGGCGCAACCGTCAGATTCGCAAAATGTGTGAGCAGATCGGGCTGGATGTGATTCGCCTCAAACGCATTGCGATTGGCACGGTAAAGCTCGGGATGCTGCCGATAGGCAAGTGGCGCGCCCTAAGCGAGCAGGAGCTGCATAAATTGCAGCACGCCTGCGGGCAAAAGCAGGAGGTGTAATGGCTTGCTGACATTCTTACCGGTAACAGAACCCGAAAAACTGGAAATCCTGTATCATGAGGCAGGAGAGCAATGGATAGAGAACCATTATGCAGTGGAATCACACGAGCGGGATACACGTAGCGGTTACTGCCTGTTTTCCCTCGAGGCGGACAAGCTTTGGCTGCATACGATGAGGGCCGATGAGGGCCTTGTTTTTGAAGGGCTTGTGCGCGCATCCTTGTACTTTGGGGCGAATCGGGGGGCTTATATTGCGAAGTGTTCTGTGAAAGAATATGAGGATGTTTTGTTGCCGTTGGGCTTTGCGTGGCAGGGAAATGTACTGGCGGGAGAAATTCCCACAATTCTGGCAAGATGTAAAAATGTGTAGAAAACCCTTGTACTATTTCCCAAAATATCATATAATTAAACACAATATTTATGCCTGACACTCCTGCAAGCAAGACAGGATCGCAAACCGGGAATAGAGGCCTGCGGGTAGTATCTTTATTCCTCTGAATGCGCTATCGTCTTGCGCTAAGGAGTTTGCTTAGTTATGTTTACTGGCATGAGCTTTTTGCATTTGCCGTGATACCGGCATAGAAATAGGAGGATCCGCATGGGTTTTATCGAAAATTTCAAGGAAAAAAGCGCGCGTTTCAGCCCCACACCGGCCAGAAAGCGCATGAATTTACTGTTGGATGAGGGCTCTTTTCAGGAGCTTGACCGTTTTTCTCTTTCCGTGGAAGGGGAGACAGGGGTTATTACCGGATATGGCACTGTAGAAGGCAATGCGGTTTATGTGTTCATACAGGACAATACGGTGTGTGCCGGTGCCGTCGGGCAGGCGGAAGTGGCTAAAATTCAAAAGATCTATCATCTGGCAGCCCAGACCGGGGCGCCGCTTGTGGGCATTTATGACAGTAACGGTGCCAAGCTCAATGAAGGTATGCAGATGCTGGCCGCCTATCAGCAGTTCCTGTCCTGGTCCAGCTCTATTTCCGGGGTAGTGCCCCAAATTGCCGTGATTGCAGGGCCTTGTGGCGGCACGATGGGGCTCGTGGCCTGTGCTGCGGATCTTGTGATTATGGCTGAGACAGGGGAGCTCTTTTTGACCCCGCCCGAGGTGGCGGCCGGGACGCAAAAAATTGTGACTGGAGACGCCAAAACCGCGGCCAAGACGGGGTTGTCGCATATTACCGCCAAAGACGATGTGGAGGCGCTTGCCTATGCCCGCCGTCTTTTGGCGCAATTGCCCGCCAACAATCTTTCGCCGGCGCCGCTGAATGAGTATGGAGCGAACAGTGACACGGCTGCGCTTCTGGAAAACCTTTGTGAAGCTTCCCCGGAAGGCCTTGATGCCGACGCCTTTTTACAGGCAGTGTGCGACACGGATTCGATTACGGAACTACAGCCGGATTTTGGCGGCGGCATGAAAGCCGTACTGGCAGGACTTGGGGGGAATACGGTCGGATTTCTGGTGATGCATGGCACGGAAATCAGCGGCGAGGATTGTATTAAGGCTGCCCGCTTTGTCCGTATGTGTGATGCGTTTGCATTGCCTGTTGTAACGGTGGTGGATACACCTGGGTTTGCGCCGCAGGCACAGGCACAGCTCTCCGGTATCTTGCGGGAAGCGGCCAAGCTGACCAGCGCATATGCCGAGGCGACCACGCAGAAGATTACGTTGATCACCGGAAAAGCCTATGGGGCCGCTTATGTCACTTTCTCCATGGCGGATTTTACCTTTGCCTGGCCCAGCGCATCCATTACGGCGCTCAATCCGGACGCGGCCATTACCATCCTCTGGAAAGACCGGCTGACCGCGGGAGAGGACCGGGAAGCACTGAAGCAGGAATATCACGAGACCCAGTCCTCAGCCTTTAAGGCGGCGCAGGACGCTTATGTGACGGATGTCATTCATCCGGCCGAAACCAGGCAGAAGCTGCTCAGCGCATTGGATATCTTAGCGGGAAAGCGGGTAACCAATCTGCCGAAAAAGCACGTCAATTTACCTCTCTAAGATATATTGGCAAAACTGCGCAACACATATCCGGTGCTCAAATCTCACCGCAAGGGGGCCGGATAATGATCATACGATTTCTATGGCATCCCGGCGGTCTTGCCGCCAACTTGGTTTAAGAAGATTTTAAAAACGTCTTTATCAGGAATTCGTATAAAGGATAGCCGCAGCGGTAGCGGCGGAATAGGAGTTTTCATGAAAAGATTAAGAATTACGGTAAATGGAAGAGCCTATGATGTGGAAGTGGAAGAGATAGCGGGGGGCGTGGCCGCGCCTCAGACGGCTCCGATAGCAGCACCTGCCCCTGTGGCGGTCACTGCACCTGCTCCGGCAGCATCCGCGCCGGCGCCGGAAGCGGCACCCGCACCGGCAAAGAAAGCAAGCTCCGCGCCCGTGAGTGGTGCGCAAGTCGTGAATTGCCCCTTCCCGGGTACTATCTTGGACGTTAAGGTGACGGAGGGATCCTCGGTGAAAAAGGGCGAAGTGCTGGCGGTATTGGAAGCCATGAAGATGGAAAATGAGATTATGTCGCCTGCGGATGCCAAGGTAGTGGGCGTACATGTCAAAAAAGGCGATAGTGTAGATACCGGCGCGGCTTTGATATCGCTGCAGTGACGGCGGGCGAAGGGAGAAAAACTATGGCCAAAATTAAGATTACAGAAAATATACTGCGGGATGCTCACCAGTCTCTGATTGCGACGCGCATGACTACCGAAGAAATGCTGCCCGCGCTCGAGATGCTGGACGATGTGGGATACTATTCGCTGGAAATGTGGGGCGGGGCCACCTATGATGCCTGCCTGCGCTTTTTGGATGAGGATCCTTGGGCGCGCTTGCGCATTATTCGCAAGCTGTGTCCCAAAACCAAGCTGCAAATGCTGTTCCGGGGCCAGAATATGCTGGGCTACCGTCATTATGCCGACGATGTGGTGGAATACTTTGTGGAGCGTTCCATCGCCAACGGCATTGACATCATTCGTATTTTTGACGCGCTGAACGATATCCGCAATTTGGAAACAGCCATCAAGGCCACCAAAAAAGCGGGCGGTCATATGCAGGCGGCTATTTCGTATACGACGGGGCCGGTATTTGATATTCAATATTATATGGATTATGCCAAGCGCCTTGAGAATGCGGGCGCGGATTCGATCTGCATTAAAGATATGGCGGGCTTGTTGACGCCCTATGGAACCTATGATCTGGTCAAGGCGCTTAAAAAGCATGTCAAAGTGCCCATTCAGTTGCATTCCCATTATACCTCGGGCCTTGCTTCCATGGTGCATATGAAGGGCATTGAAGCAGGTGCGGACGGGATTGATACAGCGATTTCGCCCTTGGCGCTGGGTTCCTCGCATCCAGCCACCGAATCCATGGTGGCGGCCTTGCAAGGTACGCCTTATGACACGGGTCTGGATATTAAAAAGCTCAGTGAAATCCGCAATTACTTTGAGACATTGCGGACGAAGTATTTGCAAAGCGGCCTACTGGATCCCAAAATGTTGGAAGTGGATGCCAATACCCTGCTGTATCAGGTACCCGGCGGCATGCTTTCCAATCTGGTTTCCCAGCTCAAGCAGGCTGGCCGGATGGACCAGCTCGAGGAAGTGCTGAAGGAAGTTCCCCGTGTGCGCGAGGAGTCGGGCTATCCGCCGTTGGTGACGCCCACCTCTCAGATCGTGGGGACACAAGCGGTTTTCAACATCATCGGCGGCGAGCGCTATAAAATGATCGCCAAAGAATACCGCGATATGATTGCCGGCAAATACGGCAAAACACCCACCAAAATTGATCCGGCTTTTCGGAAGAAGATCGTGGGCAAGGATCCTATTATTGATTGCCGTCCTGCCGATTTACTAAAGCCCGAACTCGACAGTCTGCGTGCGGAAATAAAAGAATATGCCCAGCAGGAGGAAGACGTGCTCTCATACGCACAGTTCCAGCAGGTGGCCATCAAGTTCTTTGAAAACCGCCGTAACCGACAATATGGTATTGATGGGGCGCATGTGGACATGGCAAACAAGGTGCATCCCGTATAGGCATGATGTATCAAGCCGAATCGGCGCCCTGCCGTCCGATTCGGCTTTTTGCTTCTTAGGACGCAACCGGCTGCGCCGGGGCATCCGATCCCTGAACTCCGCCGAAAGTATAACGAGGCATCTGGGGTCTGATTCCTCGTTCCCCTGGAGCGTTCTGTGAAGCCTGATACCCTCGCGGCCCCTGTTGCGGGGAGTGGTTCGTTACTTTGATTGCAGATTCGTATAACGATCGGGAAGGAAAGAATGTATGATTAAGAGCATGACGGGATATGGCAGAGCCAGCGATCAAATTGAGGGTATGAACATTACGGTGGAGATTAAAAGTGTCAATCACCGCTTTTTTGAATTTGCCGCCCGGATGCCCCGCGCATACGGATTTCTGGAAGAAAAGCTTAAATCCTATTTTCAGCAGCATATCGCCCGGGGCAAAATTGACTGCTTTTTACAGCTCGAGGAGCTGGAAACCGCCGATGCGGTGGTACAGATCAACCATTCTCTGGCGGCGGGCTATGTGGCCGCTTTGCAGGTGCTTGCACAGCGGTATAATCTGCGTGAGGATTGCTCGGCGTCGGTAGTGGCGCGTTTTCCGGATCTTTTGGTGGTACGAAAAGAAGAGAGCGACGAAAATAAAATTTGGGCTGCGGTTCAGCAGGTGGCGGAGAAGGCCTTAATCGTATTTTTGGCGATGCGTACGCTGGAAGGCAAAAGAATGCAGGAGGACATGGCATTCCGTCTGCAGCGTATCCTGCAATATATTACGCAGATTGAAGAAGCGGCGCCCCAGATTGTGGAAGAGTATAATCAAAAGCTGAAGGCGCGCATTCAGGAGCTGCTGGATGATGTCAAGGTGGACGAGCAACGGCTCTTGACGGAAGTGGCCATCTTTTCGGACCGGATTGCGGTGGCAGAGGAGACGGTGCGGCTGCGCAGCCACATTGACCAGTGCGCGGAACTCTTGCAAACAAAGGAATCGGTGGGACGCAAACTGGACTTTTTACTGCAGGAGATGAACCGGGAGGCCAACACCATTGGCTCCAAGATTCAGAACGTGAGTGCAACCCGGATTGTAGTGGAAATCAAAGCGGAGCTTGAAAAGATCCGTGAGCAAGTACAGAATATTGAATAGACCGGAGGGACTCATGAAACTCATTAACATTGGATTTGGCAATATGGTTTCGGCAAACCGGGTAATCGCGATTGTCAGCCCGGAATCCGCCCCCATCAAGCGCATCATTCAGGATGCCAAAGAGCGCGGCACGCTGATTGACGCAACCCATGGACGCCGGACACGCGCGGTATTGATTACGGACAGCGATCATGTGATCCTGACTTATTTGCAGTGTGAAACGGTCGGAAACCGGGTGGATGACAGTGCAGACGAGGAGGATCTGGCGGAGGATGAATAAACGAGGGGTAGTCTTAATCCTGTCCGGCCCTTCCGGCTCGGGCAAGGATACCATTTTGGCCAAATTGCTCCGGGAGGACCCGGACATCATGCTTTCTATTTCCGCGACCACACGCCGCATGCGGCAAGGGGAACAAGACGGCGTCCATTATCATTTTGTTTCAGAGGCGGAATTCAGAAGACTGATTGACGCGGACGCATTATATGAGTACAATAAGTATTGCGGAAACTATTACGGTACGCAAAGGGAGCCCATGGATCGGTGGCTCCAAGAAGGAAAGTGCGTGATTTTGGAGATTGATGTCAACGGTGCGCAGCAAATCCGCAATATTTTTCCGGAGTACTTCAGCATTTTTATTATGCCGCCCTCGGTGGAGGAATTGGAAAAGCGCATCCGCAACCGACAGTCCGAAAGCGAGGAGGCTATACGGCGCCGTGTGGCGACTGCCGTGTCCGAGATGGAACATGCCAAAGATTATGACTATGTGGTGGTTAACGATCAGTTGGATGAAGCCGTCGCAGAGATTCGCACCATCATTCATGAGTGGCTGGATAAGGCTAATCATGCATAGATATAAGCAAATCAGAAAGGGATGGGAACTTCTATGATTAATCCGGATTTACGAAAATTATTACCGAATAATGAGAGCCGTTATTCTTTGGTGATTGGAGCGGCCAAATTGGCGCGTTCCATTGCGCAGAACGCCGAAGCAAGAGGCGATATTTTGATTGAAAAGCCTGTTAGCCTAGCGGTGGATGAACTGCAGGGAGGCCACTATAAATTGTATGAGCCCGCAGAAGTCACGGATCAGCGGATTCTGTAAGAAGTGCGGCCCCTTGCTGCAGCGATTATCTTTTGCATTCGGCAAGTATGGCTGCCGCTGAGTGCTTAGGCGCGGTAGCATAGTATCAGTGCAAGGAGCACGAAAATATGCCCTCAACTATCGTAAAAATTGCAGTACAGAATGTGCAATATCATTTTGACAAAACCTATGACTATCTGATTCCTCCTTCACTGGAAGGACAGGTACAGGCCGGAGTGCGGGTGATGGTGCCTTTTGGCAACGGCAACCGCAAACGGCAGGGTCTGGTGATGGAAGTGGTTTCAGAAAGCGAAGTGCGCAGAATAAAACCCATTACGGCGGTGCTGGATAAGGCACCGCTTCTTAATGCGGACATGTTGAAACTGGTGCGCTATTTAAAAGAGCGCACCTTCTGCACTTATTTTGAGGCGGCCAAAAGTCTGTTGCCCGGGGGCATTAACATGCGGATGGTGGCCTCTTATTCCCTCGCGCCGGAGATCGGGGAGGCAAATTTGGAGAAGCTGCCGGATTCGGAAAAGCTCGTTTGCACCTATTTGCTCAAATCCGGCGCGGTGGTGGAGCGGGAGCGGCTGCTCGAAATTATGGAATTGCCCCCCGATAGCCCGATGCTCGAGAAGCTCGTTAAGCAGGGATATCTGGTGCGAACGGACGATGCCATTCGCCGCGCCCAGGACGCCACCTTGAAGATGGCGCGGCTGACAGGTTCCCGGGACGAGACCGAAGCGGAACTGCCGAACCTCACTAAAAAGCAGGCGGCCGTTATCGCTCTGCTTTTGGAAATGGGCAGCGTATCCTATAAAGAAATTCAGTATTTTACGGGCGTCACCCAGGCGGTGATTACGGCCTTAATCAAAAGGGGACTGGTTGAAAGTTACAGCCATGCGGTGTACCGCAAGCCTTACCAGCAGATTCCGCGCGGGATCCCAGCCGAGAAGACGGTGCTGACACAGGAGCAGCAGGCGGTATGCGATGCGCTTTCCCGGCGGCAATCTACGGCCGAGAAAGGTGCGGTGTCGCTTTTATATGGAATAACCGGAAGCGGGAAAACCCAGGTGTTTTTACATTTGATTGACCGGGTGCTGGCACAGGGCAAAAATGTAATTGTGATGGTGCCCGAAATTGCGCTGACCTCCCAGACCCTGCAAATATTTTTTACCCGCTATGGGGAAGGTGTCGCTGTCATCCACAGCGCCCTTTCGGTGGGGGAACGCATGGACGAATGGAAGCGTATTCAAGGCGGCGGGGTGCGCATTGTGGTGGGAACCCGTTCGGCGGTATTGGCGCCCCTGCCCGAGATTGGCCTGATTATCATGGATGAGGAGCAGGAGCATACTTATAAATCGGAGGCTTCGCCCCGCTATCACGCGCGGGATGTAGCCATTTTCCGCTGTGCGGAACATAACGCGCTGCTGCTGTTAGCCTCCGCCACACCGTCAGTGGAGAGCTATACCTATGCCCGCAAGGGGATCTACGGCCTGCACAAGCTCCAGAACCGCTATGGCGGCGCCACGCTGCCCTGCGTAATAACGGTGGATTTGAACGAGGATCTCGCACAGGGCAACAAAGGGCAAATCAGCAACCGGCTGGCGATGGAGCTCAAGCAGAATCTCACGGATCATAAGCAATCCATTTTACTCATTAACCGCCGGGGGTACAATACCTTTGTTTCCTGCCGCGCCTGTAAGCATGTCCTCTCCTGCCCCAATTGCAGTATTTCCCTGACCTATCACCATTCCAACGGCAGGTTGATGTGCCATTATTGCGGTTACTCCACTCCCATGACGGAAACTTGCCCGCACTGCGGCGAAAAGAAGATCCGTTATGCGGGTTTCGGTACACAAAAGCTGGAGGAGGAACTGTTGGAGCTGTTTCCGGGCATTCGCATTTTGCGTATGGACACGGATACCACCATGTCGCGGTATGCGCACGAAGAAAAATTCACGGAGTTCGGCGCCGGGCATTATGATGTAATGATCGGCACACAGATGGTGGCCAAGGGGCTTGATTTTGAGAATGTGACGCTGGTGGGTGTTATCTGCGCCGACCAGGCCTTGTATGGGGATGATTTCCGCAGTTCGGAAACGGCTTTTTCCCTGCTGACCCAGGTGGTGGGACGCTCAGGCCGAGGGCAACATGCAGGCCGGGCCATCATCCAGACTTTTACACCGGAGAATCCCATTATCCATCTGGCGGCGGAACAAAATTACGATGCTTTTTACGAAAGCGAAATCTTGACACGGAAATTTGCGACCTATCCCCCCTTTTGTGATATCTGTATGGTGGGCTTTACGGGGGTTCAGGAAGACAAGGTAAAGAAAGCCTCTGAATTTTTCTTTGCGGCGCTCAAGATCATGAATACCGGTGATTTCCGGGATCAGAAAATTATTGTATTGGGGCCGGCCGCGGCCACCATTGCGAAAATCGGGCAAAAATACCGTTATCGAATGGTGATAAAATGCCACAACAATAGCCGGTTTCGGGCTATGATTGCGAATCTGCTGACAGATTTCGAGAAAGAAAAAGAGTTTTCAGAAATACAATGCTTTGCGGATATGAATCCATCGGGTATAATATAAATATGAGAAAGACCGGAACCGGCGCGGTTATCATCGATACGCCGCGGGCGTGCGGCAGAATGGAGTAGACAATGGCTTTACGAAATATTTTAACAGAAAACGATCCGGGTCTTAAGAAGGTTTCCCGCAAAGTGGAAAAGTTCGATGACCGGCTGGCAACGTTGATTGACGATATGTTTGAAACCATGTATGCGGCCAATGGGTGCGGGTTGGCCGCGCCTCAGGTGGGCATACTGCGCCGGGTGGTGGTTATTGACGTGGGGACGGGCCCCATGGAGCTTGTCAATCCCGAGATTATTGCGCAAGAAGGGGAGCAGGAAGGGCAGGAGGGCTGTTTGTCCTGTCCCGGGCAATATGGGATTACGCGGCGCCCCATGATCGTCAAGGTCAAGGCGCAAAACCGCGATGGCGACTGGCAGGTGTTCAAGGGAGAAGAACTCAAGGCCCGCTGTTTCTGCCACGAGATTGACCATTTGGACGGCATCCTGTTTTTGGAAAAAGTGATCCGGATGCTGGGTTCGGACGAAAAGGACGGGAATCGAAATCTGTAGCATATAAGGATGAGCGGATTGTGTTTGATCTCAAAAGCGTATAGAAAGGAGCGTCGAGATGAAGGTTGTTTTTATGGGGACGCCGGGTTTTGCGGTACCCTGTTTGGAGGGGCTGCTTGCCACTGGATACAAAGTGGAAGGCGTGTTCACGCAACCCGATCAGCCTAAAGGAAGAGGCTACGCCCTGACGCCGCCGCCGGTGAAAGTCCTGGCCGTGGAGGCGGGGATCCCGGTGTATCAGCCGCAGTCTTTAAAAGATGCTCATGTTCAGGAAACAATCCGTTCACTTAATTCTGATATCATTGTCGTAGTGGCTTATGGAAAAATTTTACCGCCCGCCATTTTGCGTATCCCGCCGTTGGGTTGCGTCAATGTTCATGCCTCTCTGCTGCCCCAATACCGTGGAGCGGCCCCCATACAATGGGCCGTGCTCAAGGGGGAAGATGTCACGGGAATTACCACGATGCAGATGGATGAGGGACTGGACACGGGTGCCATGCTGCTGCAAAAGAAGCTTGCAATCCTGCCCAATGAAACGGCTGGTGAACTGCATGACCGGCTGATGGAGCTGGGGAAGCAGACGTTGCTGGATACCCTGTCCCGCATTCAGGGGATGGGATTGTGGGGCGTCCCCCAGGATAACCATAAGGCGACATACGCCCCCATGCTCCGCAAGGATATGTCCCCGATTGATTGGAGCATGAGTGCCCAGCAGGTGCATAATCAGGTGCGGGGGCTCAATCCCTGGCCGGGCGCCACCACACAGATAGAGGGAACCGCCCTGAAAATTCACCGTACCTATATGACGGACAAGCAAAGCAATGCGGAACCCGGCGAGGTGATCGAATGCGGAGCCCGGTTGCTCGTATGCTGCGGCGATGGAGGAGTGTTATCCCTGGAGGAATTGCAGCTTGCCGGCAAGAAGCGAATGGCTGCCGCGGACTTTTTGCGCGGAGCCGCATTGACAGCGGGAATCCGTTTCGGGTAGGAATTTTTTCAGTTTGAGCCTTTCTGCTTTTAGGGAACAGGAGGCATATTTGCTGACAAGCCCCTAATATAATGATACAAAAGGAGAACCGAGCATGCCCTATTTTTTCTTTGATAGTTATTTTCTGATTCTGGTGGTGCCCGCCCTGATTCTCGCTTTTTATGCGCAATTCAAGGTTAACAGTACCTATAAGCGTTATGCCTCCGTGCTCAGCCGGAGGGGAATCACCGGCGCACAGGCGGCGGAAATGGTGCTGCGGGAACACGAAATCTATGATGTACAGGTCGTGTGCATTCAAGGGAATTTGACCGATCATTACGATCCCAAAAGGAAAACCATTTCCCTCTCTCAGAGCGTCTATTCGAGTACGTCGGTAGCCGCCATCGGGGTGGCGGCGCATGAAGCCGGACATGCCGCGCAATATGCGCGAGGCTACGCCCCCATTAAACTGCGCAGCGCAATTATTCCGGCATCCCAGTTCGGCTCCATGCTGGGATTCCCGTTGGCCATTATGGGCATTATTTTTCAATTTGGTATATTGGTGACCATCGGAATCATCCTCTATGGACTGGCGGTTTTCTTTCAACTGGTGACGCTGCCCGTTGAATATAATGCCAGCGCCCGGGCCATCAGCACCCTGGACCGGAGCGGAATTTTGGGCGATGAGGAACTGCAGGACGCCAAAAAGGTATTGAACGCTGCGGCCCTCACTTATGTGGCCGCACTGGCGGCTTCCGTCGCGCAGCTTTTGCGGTTGATTCTGCTCAGCCGTAACGGTAGGCACTAAATGGAGAATGCGAGACAAACGGCGTACCGTGCCCTCCTGCGGGTGGAAAAGGATGCTGCCTATTCGAATCTGGAGCTGGATGCCGTATTGCAGGGGAGCGGTCTGGATGCCCGCGACAAGGCCTTGGCCAGCGCCCTCTTTTATGGCGTGCTGGAGCGGCGCATTACGCTGGACTATCAGCTGACCCATAGACTTACCAAACCTCTAGCCAAGCTGAAAATGGGCGTACAAGCCGTGCTGCGCATGGGCGCTTACCAGCTTTTGTATATGAACAAAATTCCGGCGTCTGCCGCCGTTAATGAGAGTATAAAGCTCCTGAAGACAACCGGGAACGCTTATGCGGCGGGACTCGTCAACGCGGTGTTGCGCGGGATTGAGCGTGAACCTGCCCCCTTGCCGGACCCGCAGGCGGATCCGGTTTTCTACGATAGTGTGCGTTATGCCTTCCCGCCCTGGCTGGTGCAGTTATGGCGGGATACCTACGGGACGGAAAACGCCCGGCAACTTATGGATGCCTGTGTGGGCCGCCCGCCCCTTACGGTCCGGGTCAATACCCTGAAAACCACGCCACAGGATCTGATGGAGCGGTTACAAGCGGAGGGGATAGAGGCCGAACCGGTGGAGAAGATGCCCGAAGCCCTGGTATTAAAGCATACGGGAGCGATCGAAGCGTTGCCCGTCTTTCGGGAGGGCCTATTCCATGTGCAGGATCTCGCATCCCAGTACTGCTGCCGGGCAGTGGATGCTAAACCCGGGCAGGCCGTACTGGATCTCTGCGCCGCGCCGGGTGGCAAAACCTGTACCCTGGCGCAGCTCATGGAGGACCGGGGACGCATTTTGGCCCGGGATATATATCCGGCCCGTGTGAAGCTGATTATGGAATCTGCGCGGCGGCTGGGCATTACGATGATAGAAGGACAGACAGGGGATGCTCTACAATGGGATGAGGGCTTACCTCGGTTTGACCGGGTTTTGTGTGATGTGCCCTGTTCGGGGTTGGGGATCATTCGCAGGAAGCCTGAAATCCGGCATAAAAAACCAGAAGAACTTGACAAATTGCCTGAATTGCAGTACCGTATACTGGAGACAGGCTCACGCTATGTCAAATCGGGCGGCAAGCTTATTTATGCGACTTGTACGCTGAACTCCGCTGAAAACGAGGATGTTGCAGGCCGTTTTTGCGAAGCGCATCCTGACTTTATACCGGCGGCACTCCCGTGGGAATCCCAGTCCTCCCAACCGAAATTTATGCAAACATTCATGCCCCATTTACAGGGAACAGACGGCTTTTTTGTCGCCTGCCTGCAAAAAAGAAGCTTGTGAGGTGACCCTGTTATTTTACCGGATATTAAATCCATGAGCCTTGCGCAATTAGGAGAAGCTTTGCGTGAATGGGAATTACCCCCCTACAAAGTCCGTCAGATTTTCACATGGCTCCAGGGAAAAGGGGTATGCTCGTTTGCGGAGATGTCGGATATTACCAAAGGCATACGGCAGCGTTTACAGGACAATTTTACAATTTATCCCTGCAAAATGAAAAAAAGACTTGTATCCGAGCGTGATCATACGGTAAAATATCTATACGAACTTTGGGACGGCGAGTTGATTGAATGCGTGGCCATGCAATACACGTACGGTGTCTCATTGTGTGTATCCAGCCAGGCCGGCTGCAAGATGGGCTGCGTATTCTGCGCAACCGGCTTGCAGGGCTTCCGGCGGAATCTGAAAGCGTCGGAAATGCTGGGGCAGGTGCATGCGGCCAGTGCGGATTTGGGACAGCGGATTTCGCGCGTTGTGATTATGGGGATGGGAGAGCCGCTGGATAACTTTGATGAGACGGTGCGCTTTATTCGCTTGCTTTCGGATGAAAACGGATTGCATCTGAGTATGCGGAATATTACCCTGTCCACCTGTGGGCTCGTGCCCCAGATACAGCGGCTTATGGAGGAAGGGTTACCCATTACCTTGGCGATTTCCCTGCATGCGCCCAATGATACTCTTCGTTCGCAAATCATGCCCGTCAACCGGCGGTGGGATTTGCAGGCGCTTTTGCGGATGTGTGAAGCGTATTTTGCACATACTGGTCGCAGAGTAACTTTTGAGTATGCATTGATGGATGGTATCAATGACAGTCTGCAGTGCGCTAGTGAGCTGGCGAAGAAACTGCCCAAAGCCTGTCATGTGAATTTGATTCCTGCAAACCCTGTAAGGGAAGGGAAAGTGCTGCGGAGCCCTCGGGAAAAGGTTGCGGAATTCGCAGGCGTGTTAGCCAAAAAAGGAGTTCATGTTACGGTCAGACGTACCCTAGGTGAAGATATTGATGCCTCTTGCGGCCAGCTGCGCGGCGGCACATGAGGCAGAAGGGTTGATAGGCTTGAAAATAGCGGGTCGAACAGATAAGGGGTTGCTGCGCAGCTCCAATCAGGATGCCTATGCAACGGGAGAGATGCCCGGAAATATCGCCTGGGCAGTTGTTTGTGACGGAATGGGCGGCGCAAGGGGCGGCAATATTGCCAGCTCTACGGCCGTGAAAGTGATTTCGAAACAAATTACCTCTGGATTGACAACGGAACTGCGCAGCAGTACCGTTAAAAGACTTTTATTAGCGGCCATTCGCCAGGCCAATCAAAGTATTTTCGAGCTTTCCAAGGCCAATGAACTTTTAAAGGGTATGGGAACTACTGTAGTGGCCGCAGTGGTTTGTAATAACATAGCCTACATAGCGCATGCAGGCGATTCGCGCGCCTATAAAGTTACAGCGTCAGGTATTCAGCAATTGACCCGGGATCATTCCATGGTACAGGTTCTGTTGGAAAAGGGGCAATTGACGCCTGATGAAGCCAAAATCCACCCCAAAAAGAATATCATTACCCGTGCCTTGGGGGTTGATCATATTATTTCTACCGATTATATGGAAGAACCTTTGGAGGATCATGAAATCTTATTAATTTGTACGGACGGCCTCACCAATTATGTTGAGGTTGAAAAAATATATAGAATCATGCAAAGCTGTGACAACCATGAATTTGCGGACCGTTTGGTGATGGCCGCGAATGAAAATGGTGGAGGCGATAATATTACCGTTGTCACCATTTCGCAATAAAGGTGCAGGAGAGGAGTCCACATGGATAATTATGTAGGAAAACGACTGGATGGACGTTATGAAATTCAGGAAATCATTGGCGTCGGAGGAATGGCCGTTGTCTACAAAGCGTATGACAATATTGATGACCGCGTGGTGGCCATCAAAATACTAAAAGATGAATTTTTGGCAAATGAAGAATTTCGCCGCCGTTTTAAAAATGAGTCCAAAGCCATTGCTGTGTTGTCCCATCCCAATATTGTGAAGGTCTACGACGTGAGTTTTGGGGATCGTCTGCAATATATTGTGATGGAGTATATTGATGGCATTACCCTCAAGGAGTATATTGAGCAGCAGAAGGTCATCCGTCCGCAGGAAGCCGTACACTTTACCATTCAAATACTGAGAGCCCTCCAGCACGCTCATGATAAAGGGATTGTACACCGAGATATCAAACCCCAGAATATTATGCTATTGCAAAACGGAACCATTAAGGTTACCGATTTTGGAATTGCACGCTTTAGCCGGAGCGAAACGCGAACCATTACGGAAAAAGCCATTGGTTCGGTGCACTATATCAGCCCCGAACAGGCCCGAGGCGAGATAACGGACGAAAAGGCCGATATTTATTCTGTGGGCGTTATGCTTTATGAGATGCTGACAGGCGCCCTGCCTTTCCAGGCGGACAGCGCCGTCTCCGTGGCCATCATGCAGATGCAGGCGGATCCTAAAGTGCCCAGCCAGATCAATGGGGCCATCCCGATGGGACTGGAGCAAATCACCATGAAGGCCATGCAGAAGAAGGTGGCCGACCGCTACCAGACAGCGGCGCAGATGCTCAAGGACCTGTCCGAGTTCAAACAAAACCCGGACATCACCTTCAGCTATTCTTATTTTGTGGATAAAGCGCCCACCAAATATGTAGACCCTCCCCGCAAGACCCTGAATTCCGAAAAGAGTATGGCAGAAATGTACGCCGATTACGAAACGGAAGAGGATGAAGGCACAGAGAAAAAATCCAAAGTCATCCCGATTCTGACAGCGATCGCTATTGCGTTCGTCGTGATATTAGTGGGACTGTTCATCTATATTGCATCCGCCAGAGGCGGCAGCAATAAACTGGTGGACGCGCCTGATTTGAAGGGCCTGACTTTGACACAGGCGCAGGAGCAGTATCCGGATTTTGATATTCAAGTAGACCGCCGGGAAGCCAGCTCGGAATATGCGGTGGACACCATTATCAGCCAGGACCCCGGACCCGATACCAAGATTAAGAAAACGGCCATCATTAAGGTGGTGGTCAGCAGCGGCACCGAAGTGGTGAATGTACCCAACGTGGTGGAGCAGCAGTTTGAAGCCGGCAAGGCCACTTTGGAAAGAGCCGAATTCAAGGTGGAAATGGTAGAGTCCCCCAGTACGGACGTGCCCAAGGGGCAGATTATAAAAACGGTGCCGGAGGCGAATACGGAAGCGCCAAAAGGTTCTACGATTTCGGTATACGTCAGTACCGGGCCCTTGACGGAGCCGGTTGCCTGTCCAGGCTTAATTGGAAAAACCAAGGATGAGGCCAAAACCGCGCTTGAAAAGGTGGGCCTTAAGCTGGGCACAGTCACCCCTAAAGAAAGTGATCAGAAAAAAGATGTAGTACTCGAGCAGGATCCGGCAGAGAAAACGGAACTGGAAAAGGGAGACGCCGTCAATATTGTTGTGAGCAGCGGCGTGAAACCTCAGAATTCCGTGACCTTGACCGTGCGGTTGCCGGCAGCCTCCGGGACCGGCTGGATGCAGGTGTTTTTGAATAACTCAGCAGTGGATAGCCTGGCCAGCAGTGTGTTGCTTCAGGGCGGTACCAAGGAGATTGCATTGACGGGCAACCAGGATAATGTCACTGTCGTGGTGATGGTAGACAGCACCACCATTTATACCAGCATCGTCAATTTTTCAGATGGCAAGATCCGAAACGAAATTTTCTATGAATATGTTAGCGTACCGGATGTG
The DNA here is from genome assembly GCA_031556545.1 of Oscillospiraceae bacterium. Classification (GTDB taxonomy): domain Bacteria; phylum Bacillota; class Clostridia; order Oscillospirales; family Acutalibacteraceae; genus JAVBST01. Next base: position 27,850 of record JAVBST010000004.1, on the reverse strand, counting down.
GTGGGCTTAAAGAAGGAAGCCGCCACGAATCGAATTAAGGCGGAGGGTCTGCAATATCAGGTGACAGAAATCAATGACACGGCACCTGCGGGGACGGTTATTTCCACATCGCCGCCGGCCGGGACGCCATTATTGAAAAATGAGACAGTAACCGTTACGGTCAGTAAGGGGCCGTCGGGGAATACGCCTTAAAGGGAAGGGCATCAAAACATGCAGAAACTGGAGGGCCTGATTCTAAAAAGTTTGAGCGGTTTCTATTATATCGAAGCCGCCGGAGCAATCTATGAGTGTAAAGCGAGGGGCATTTTCCGCAAGGCGAACCATGCCCCCCTGGTAGGCGACTGCGTAACGATTCAGGTTATGGAAAACGCGGAGAATACGATTGAAGCCATTGGGGAACGCCGAAACTATTTGATCCGTCCGCCGCTGGCCAATTTGGATCAGTTGGTGGTGGTGGCTTCCATGACGGGGCCCTCTCTGAACTTGCAATTGGTGGATAAACTGACCGCCATCGCCTCCTCCAAAGACATTGAAGCAGTAATTGCCATTAATAAGGCCGATCTGCTCGATGCGGGGCCGGTGGTTAGCGACTATCAAAAAGCGGGATTTAAGGCAGTGGCTCTCTCTACGATAACGGGGGAGGGCATTGCTGTTTTACGGGGCTGGCTGAAGGGCAGAGTGAGCGCTTTTACGGGTAATTCCGGGGTGGGAAAGTCCAGCTTGCTCAATAGCATTGATGAGCGCCTGGGTTTATCGACCGGGGAAATCAGCCAAAAGCTTGGTCGGGGGCGGCATACTACGAGGCATGTGGAACTTTTCCCTTTTGAGGGCGGTTATATTGCCGATACGCCCGGTTTTTCCTCGCTGGATCTGGAGCGCTATGAAATCATCCGCAAGGAGGATTTGCAGTTTTGCTTTCCGGAGTTCGCTCCCTTTTTGGGCAAGTGCCGCTTTTCCACCTGCGCCCATGTGTCCGACCAGGGCTGTGCTATAGTCGAGGCGCTGGAAGCGGGGACAATTGTTCCTTCTCGCCACCAAAGCTATGTGCAGCTCTACCATCAGGTAAAGGATATAAAGGAATGGGAACACAAATGAGCCGGTGTATTATTTTGGGTGCGGCCGATATGCCGCATGACTTCAACCTGCCGGAATTTATCCGCCCGGACGATTTTATCATCTGTGCCGATGGCGGATTATACCATGCCCAGCGGCATAAATTAATCCCCCATTTGATCATGGGGGATTTTGATTCGTATACAGACCTGTTACCCGACGTGGAGACACTGCGTTTTGCACCTCGCAAAGACGATACCGACATGATGTTAGCCGTGAAAGAAGGCCTCCGACGGGGCTACCGCCATTTTCTACTCTTTGGCGGCATCGGCGACCGGCTTGACCACACCTTTGCGAATCTCTGCGCGCTTTATTATTTGTTAGAACAAGATGCCACAGGAGAATTGATAGACGCGCGCAATACGGCGATGATGATTCGCAACAACCGCATCCGGTTATCCAGAAAGCAGGACTGCGCCCTTTCCATTCTGCCCTTTGCGGGCGCAGCGCAAGGGGTCACCCTGCGGGGAATGGAATACCCGCTTAACGGCGAGACCTTACTTCCCTCCGATCCGCTGGGGGTCAGTAACCGCATTGTAGAGGATGCAGCGGAGATCACGGTGAAAGAGGGGACTCTTCTCATTATTTTTGCAAAAGAATGACACCGATTTTGGCGCCCTACGTATAATGGTATTGAGAATCTTTAGTCAAACCATATTTTGGCAGGGCGGTGAGTGGCATGTATGCAAGACGAAGAAGAGGGTCCGTATTTGTGGCCTTTGGCGCGGGATTTATTGTCTCCTGTTTTTTTCCGCCACAGTTTTTACTGTTTCTGATGTCGGTTGCATTAGTGGTACTGGGAATCTGTCTGTGCCGCTGAATTTGGGGGAGGGTTACGGAATGAAAATTGTTGTGGTCAGGAGTCCTAAAGCATTCAGAGGTTTACTCAGGTGGATTTTCGGTATCAAAAAAGAAGTTGCATAAATCATACATATCCAAATAAAGCGCCCCGCATCGCAGCATTACGCTGGTTTGATGCGGGGCGTTTTTGGATGTTTATGATTTATGATCGCCTTTTCGCAGCTCCACACGGCGGATTTTGCCGCTGATAGTTTTAGGCAGCTCGGAGGTGAATTCGATGACACGGGGATACTTATAAGGTGCGGTGAGTTTTTTCACATGCTCCTGCAATTCCACTTTGAGCGCCTCACTGGGGCTGTATTGTTTCGTAAGCACCACGGTGGCTTTTATGATGTTCCCGCGCACGGGGTCCGGAACGCCCGTGACAGCGCATTCGAGCACAGCCGGATGTTCCATGAGCACGCTCTCAATTTCGAAGGGACCGATCCGGTAACCGGAGGATTTGATAATATCGTCCGTACGGCCCACATACCAGTAGTATCCGTCCTCGTCCTTCCAGGCCGTGTCGCCCGTGTGATATAAACCATCATGCCAGGAGCGTTGGGTCAAGGTATCATCCTTGTAATACCCTTGGAAAAGTCCTACGGGAATCGACTTATCGGTGCGGATAACAATTTCGCCGGTCACGCCCGGATCCACGCTCTTGCCCTCTTCGTCCACAATATCGACTTCGTACTGCGGGTTGGGTTTGCCCATAGAGCCGGGCTTGGGTTCCATGCCGCGCAGATTTGCAATGATGCAGGTGGTTTCCGTCTGTCCAAAGCCCTCCATAAGTTTGAGGCCGGTAGCCTCATGCCAGCGGTTGAAGACTTCGGGGTTGAGCGCCTCCCCCGCAATGGTGCAATATTTGAGGGTGGACAGGTCATATTGGGACAAATCTTCCTTAATGAAGAAGCGGAACATGGTGGGGGGGCAACACAGGGAGGTTATGTGGTATTTATGAAATAAACTCAAAATTTCGTGGGGGACGAACTTATCAAAATCATAGGTGAAAATGCCGGCCTCCATGAGCCACTGTCCATAGATTTTACCCCATACGGCTTTGCCCCAGCCGGTGTCAGAGATGGTAAAGTGCAAGCCCTCAGGGTCTACATTTTGCCAGTGTTTCGCGGTGGAGAGATGCCCCAGAGGATAGGTGTGGTTATGTCGAACCATTTTGGGATTTCCGGTGGTACCGGAGGTGAAATATAAAAGCAGGGGTTCGTTAACGTTTGTGGGAACCCGCTCCAAGGTCTCGGACGCTGCTTCCATGGTGTGATTAAAGTCAATCCAGCCTTCTTTCTGCCCATTGACCAGGAATTTGGTGCGTAGGCTGGGACACTCCGGCTCGGCGGCTTCGACGGCCTCCGCCACATCCCCGTCCCGGGTGCAGACCACCGCCTGCACAGGGGCGGCATTAATACGGTAAACAAGGTCATGCTTCGTCAGCAGGTGGGTGGCCGGGATGATGACGGCGCCAAGCTTATGCAAGGCCAAAATGGTGAACCAGAACTGATAGTGCCGTTTCAGGATGACGAGCACATGATCGCCTTTTTGGATGCCCGCGGCTTTAAACATATTGGCGGTTTTGTCGCTGTAGCGCTTCATATCGGCAAAGGTGAAGCGGTGTTCCTCCCCCTTTGTGTTGCACCACATCATAGCCTGGCGGTCGGGGTCATGGATGGCGATGTCGTCCGCCACATCATAGGCAAAGTTGAAGGTTTCGGGATAGTTGATTTTATAGGTTAAGAGCCTGTTTTGTTGATCATAGGTTTCGTCTACATACTGCAAATGAAGGTTTCGCATGCTTGATTGCTCCTCTCTATTCCGGCTTTTTGAGAATCAGGGCTAAAAACTCGCAGTCCGCATTGTCAATGGCAATCATGCCGTGGGGATGGGAGGAGTCGTAATAGACACTGTCGCCGGCCCGCAAGATTTCGGTATGTCCATCTAGGACAATTTTCAGGCTGCCTGAGAGGATATAATCCAACTCCTGCCCCTCATGGGTGGACAGAGCAATGGGCGCATCCTGTTCCTCCGATTTGTAGGGCGCTTTGACGAGAAAAGGCTCACAGAGCTTGTCCTTGAAATGCGCGCCCAGGTGAAAATAGCTGAATCCGGAGCGGCGTTTGATGGGTAAGCCGGTGCCTTTGCGCACGACGGTGTAAAAACTGAGCCGTGGGTTTTCGCCCGTGAGAAGTTCCACCATATCCACTGAGAAGCGGTCGGCGCATTTATAGAGGAAGGTGAAGGAAAAATCCTGTGTGCCCTTCTCATATTCCAGGTATTCGGAAGCCGGAATGCCGATGACGGCCGCCATTTCTTCTGTGGGGATGTCCATGATTTCGCGCAGGGCTTTAATACGTTGTGCAATTTCTAAAATGCGAGGTTCCATGTTTATGCCTCCAATTCTATGATTTTTATCTTTAATTGGCTGAGTGCATTGATACGAAACACCGATGCAACCGGCTGCGACGGGGCGAATGCTCCGCGATACGAACAGCCAGGGAATATCATGCTGTACATGCGCTGCAGTACTACATGCCGTGATGTTCTGTATGCCAAAACTGCCTACATAACAAAAATACCCATCCCATCGTATGGGACGAGTATGTCATACACCCGCGGTACCACCCAAATTAGCGCAGTTTTGCTCACTTTTAGGCTCCAACAAGCCCTTGACCTTAACGCGGCCGCCTCGGAGAGACCTAGTACTGTGGAAACCAGGTTCAGTCTTCTGCTCGGGAGGGATCTGCCAGTTCCGTCTCCGTCTGCTCGCACCATCCGCAGACTCTCTGGAGGAGGGCACGAAAGAGGCCGTCTCCGTCATCGCATTTTGCTTCTTTATTTACCCGAATTATAGCCCCAGGAGGACGAAATGTCAAGGGGATTTGTAAAAAAAGGCGAAAAGTATCCCCGCCTTACGGTTTCCATTGCCGCAGCGCCAATGCCGAAGGGGTAGTTCTCTGCGCAAAGTACTGGCGGGTCAGGCGAAACACAAGGGGACTCAAGGCGGCAATTCCAATGAGATTGGGAATGGCCATAAGGCCGTTTAGGGTATCTGAGAGCTGCCATACCACCTCCAATTTTGCCGTGGCGCCCACAAAGATCATGCTTACATAAATAACACGGTAGAGGTTTGTCAGCGCCAGCGTTCTTGTGCGGGCCAGAAATTCAACGCATTTTTCCCCATAATAAGACCAGCCAATCAAGGTGGCAAAGGCGAAAAAAGTGATGGCAAGGGCAATAAAGTATTTGCCGAAATTACCGAAGACGGTGGCAAAGGCGGCATTCGTCAAGGCGGCACCGTCCAGGGTATTGGCAGCTTTGCCGATAGGGTTGTAAACGCCCGAGGTCAGTATTGTCAGAGCCGTGACGCTGCACAAGATGATGGTGTCAATGAATACTTCCAGCGCCCCCCACATTCCCTGCTTCACAGCACTGTTCGTATCGGCGGCGGCATGCGCGATGGGGGCGCTGCCCAACCCCGCCTCGTTGGAGAAAACCCCGCGGGAGATCCCCAAACGAATAGCGCCCGAAAAAGTATAGCCAATAACGCCGCCGGCAACAGAACGCACACGGAAAGCGCTGTGCCATATGAGGGAAAGGGCGTCGTCAATACTGCGCCAGTGGAAGACAATGACCGCAAGGGATGCGAGAAAAAAGAGAATGGACATCAGGGGAACCAGTTTTTCGGTGACTTTGGCAATGCGTTTAATGCCGCCGATGATGACGAAGGCGGCGAGCGCCAAGGTGACAATGCCCACCAGATGCGGCGGTACCTGAAAGGCATCCTGCAAAGCGCCGGCCATGGAGTTGACCTGCGCCATGTTACCGATACCAAAGGAGGCCAGGATACAAAACAGGCAGAATATCCCTGCCAGCCATGAAAAATGCCGTCCAAGCCCCTTGCGGATATAAAACATGGGGCCGCCCACATAGTCGCCTTTTGGGTTGCGTTCGCGGTAATGGATGGCCAGCACCACCTCTGCGTATTTGGTCATCATGCCAAAAAAGGCGGAGAGAATCATCCAAAAAACCGCCCCCGGGCCGCCCGCCACCAAGGCGGTGGCAACGCCCACGATATTGCCTGTGCCCAGTGTGCCGGCCAAGGCGGTGGACAAGGCCTGAAAAGGCGTGATGGTACCCTTCTGGGCTTTGCGCTCTTGGGTTTTGAAGAGGCTCCCGAGGGTGTTGCGGTACAGGGTGCGAAAGCGCCGTAACTGCAAAAAGCCGGTACCCATCGAAAAATATATGCCGATGCCGCTGAGGGCGGCCAGCATCACAGGGCCCCACACAAAATGGTGCAGCATTTCGTTCAGGGTGCGAATAAGTTCCATGTTTTGCCTCCCAAGAGCGAGTTTTGTCCCATATGAGTGTATGAAAAGCGCAGCGGTGATATGCCGCGCATCTGGATTGGATCCAGAAAAAAGGATGGCTTGACGTCGTAAGTAATTGCTCCGCGTCCGAGTAAAGATAGCTAAGCACCAAAGCGTTTGGGGATGTATCCTTATCGGAGCCCGGCAATATCCGCCACCCTGCGGCGGAGAAATTTTTCAGCATTATAATCGGTATATAACCTGTTCTTAACATTGCGGATTTATAATAGTGCACATCAAGAGAAACCTGGGGCAGCAGCGTACAATTCCTTACTTAGCATTATGCGGTATTGCCCTGGAAAAAATAACAGGAGGTTGTTTGGATGAAGAAAGGAATAGGGATTATACTCAGTTTGCTTTGTGTGATGGTCCTTTTAACGGGCTGTGTGGATTCGGGTACCGCGCTTCCTTCTTCCGGCGGTGCGCCTGCGTCGACAGCGGATGCCGGTACCGTCAGCGGGAAATTGGTGATTAACGGCTCGACCTCCATGGAGAAACTCATGAACGCGGAATGTGAAGCGTTTCAGAAGCGCAACAGTGAATTTACCTTTGAAGTGCAGGGTACCGGTTCGGGTGACGGCATCAAATCCATCGGGGAAAAAACGGCGGATTTGGGAACCTCTTCACGCAATGTGAAAGATGAAGAAAAAACCTCCTTCCCCGGCCTCAAAGAAACCGTGGTGGCCTACGATGGAATTGCGGTAGTGCTTCATCCTGACAATCCGGTGACTGAGCTAACGTCGGAACAGGCCGCAAAAATTTTCAAAGGCGAAATCACGAATTGGAAAGAGGTCGGTGGTGAGGACCGGGCCATTATGGTGGTCGTGCGGGAAAGTGGATCGGGCACACGCGATGGCTTTGAAGAAAAGCTGGAAATCAAGGACAGATGCACAAGGGATGCAATCGAGGCCAAGGAAACCGGCATTGTCAAGTCTACGGTAGCAGGGGAAGCCGGCGGTATCGGGTATATGTCTCTGGGCTCGGTTGACAACACCTTGAAGACGGTTAAACTCAATGGTGTGAATCCCACCAGTGAAACCGTCCTCAACGGTACGTACAAAATCCAACGCCCCTTTATCTGCATTACCAACGGAGAACCTTCCGGCCTCGCCAAATCCTTCCTGGATTTTATGCTCAGCACAGAAGGGCAGGCGGTTGTGGAAGCAAAAGGCTTTGTCAAGCTTGCATAGGGAGGTCATTTCATCAAACGATATAACAAGTTATTTGCGGGCTAACGGCGCGCTGCCCGGAATTGCAGGCGTGCCGTTTGGCTATTCACAGAAAAGAAGGGGTGAAACTATTGACACTGCAGAAAACAGAACGACAAGCCGGCTTGCACTTTAAGGGACAAGGCCCCAAATCGGCCACCCAATCCATTGCAGTGCTGATCGGATTCTTTGTCTGCCTTTTGGCCTTTGTGTTACCCCAGTTTGAATTTCGGTTTGACGGGATACAATATCGGTTTAGCATATTTAAGTGTATTTTTTACAAAATGCGTTTTGAGAACGCCTTGATTGACCTCCCCCTGACTTCCAGAGTCATTTCCGCAGCCGTCCTGTTGCTTTTGGTGGCGGCCTGCCTGTGCTTCTTACAGAGGAAGCATGCGCTTGCGGGCATTTTTTTGGCAATGAGCGCCGTGGCGGGCATTGCGCTGCCGCTTTCCCTATCCATGATGGCTTCGGGTATCCAGCGGGCGGGCGTGCAAGACGCAACGCTCCAGCACACCGCTTTTTTCTATGGTTTTGTCATTGCCGCGTTTTTAAGCAGCGCCCTGCAATTTTGGCTGGCTGGCGCCGAGCGCTTTGCCCAGACCCTCTTTTTGCTGTGCGCCTGTATCTCTATTGCCAGTGTGGTGCTCATCACCCTCTATATGATTCTGCAGGGAACGCCGGCCATTGCCAACATTGGCCTTTTTAAATTTCTATTTGGCACCGAATGGGCGCCCACCCATTCCACGCAGCCCCAGTTTGGGATATTGCCCATGATTTTGGCCTCGCTCGCCATGACCGCGGGAGCTATTTTGATCGGTGTGCCTATCGGGCTTTTGACCGCCGTCTTTTTGGCCGAGCTGGCACCCCGCTGGGTGACGCGGATTGTCCGTCCTGCCGTGGATTTATTGGGCGGTATTCCTTCGGTGATCTACGGTTTTTTTGGGATGATGCTGATTGTACCGGCAGTAAAAAAAGTATTTGACCCGAACGGACAAAAAGGGATCTTTGGTTTTTCCCTTTTAAGTGCTATACTAATCTTGGGGATTATGATTTTACCTATTATTATCCGCACGACCGAAACGGGGTTGCGGGCTGTGCCCGATGCCTATCGAGAAGCATCCTTAGCCATGGGGGCAACGCCCATTTCCACCATCTTCAAAGTGGTGATCCCGGCAGCTCGTTCCTCCATTCTTTCGGGAGTCATTTTGGGGGTGGGGCGTGCCATCGGAGAAACAATGGCGGTGATCATGGTGGCGGGCAATGCGGTACGGATGCCCGAACTATTAAAGCCAGTGCGTCCCTTGACCGTGGGGATCGTGATGGAGATGTCTTATTCCTATGGGCTGCACAAGCAGGCCCTGTTTGCCATCGGTCTCGTGCTGTTTGTATTCATTATGCTTACCAATTTGACGTTTACCTGGATTTCCAAACGGGGGGTGCAGATGCATGAAAAATGATGCGCCCAAAATCAATTCCCTGCACCGCTCAAAAAACCGTTTGCGCGTGAAGGATACGATCATCAAAGTATGCATAGGCTTTAGCAGCGTATTTACGGTGGCCATGCTTGTTTTGATCATTGGCTATATTCTGATCCGGGGGCTTCCCCATGTGAATCTGCGTTTTTTGACCACTGCGTATTCCAGCTCGGACCCCAACTTGCAGGGCATTTTGCCCATGATCATCAATACCCTGTATATGATTGTGATTACGCTCTTGTTTTCGGTGCCGGTGGGACTGCTCACGGCCATCTATTTGACGCAGTATGCCAAGCAGGGGCGCTTGACCCGGATGATTCGCTTTACCACCTCGATTTTGGCGGGGATTCCGTCGATTATATTTGGCCTGTTTGGGGCGCTCTTTTTTGGCGTAGCCCTGCGGCTGGGGTATTCCATATTATGCGGCTGTCTGACCCTGACCCTGATGGTGCTGCCCACCATCATCCGCACTTCGGAGGAAGCCCTGCTCACGGTGCCCGGCGCTTATATCGAAGGCGCCTTGGCACTGGGCGCCAGAAAATTGCGCGTAATCTTTCAAATTTTGTTGCCCAATGCCATGTCGGGGATTCTTTCGGCTATTATTTTGGCCATGGGGCGTATTGTGGGCGAATCCGCCGCCCTCATTTTTACGGCCGGTATGGTCTATACGATGCCCAAGGACGCCTTTTCCCATATCTTGGATTCGGGCCGGACTTTGACACTGCACCTTTACCAGCTCGCGATGCTCGGCGAGGATCTCAGCGCCACCTTTGCAACGGCGGCGGTATTGTTGATTATCGTCTTTTTGCTCAATTTACTGGCAGGCTATCTGGCCAAGAAAGTAAAAAAAGGGTAATACTGCGCATGTGTCTGCGCTGCGGACACGCGCTTAAATGCAAGGCCTGTTTTTATCGTGTAGGAATAGGCACATCAGGAAGAGTAAAGTAGGAGGGATGGCATGTCCCAGGAAAATATTAAAATCCGTATGCAGCAGGTAGATCTGTTTTATGATGAATTTCAGGCCCTGAAAAATATCAATCTGGATTTTCCGGAAAATGAAGTGATCGCCATGATCGGGCCGTCGGGCTGCGGCAAATCCACTTGCCTTAAAATTCTAAACCGCATGAATGACTTGGTGGAAGGCTGCCGTATTACAGGCAAAATCACCCTGGACGAGGAGGATATCTTTGCGCCCGAAACCGATGTGACCATTCTGCGCAAGCGCGTGGGGATGGTGTTTCAGAAGCCCAATCCTTTCCCTATGACCATCTATGACAATGTGGCCTATGGGCCCCGGATACACGGGATCAAATCCAAGGCGGATTTGGACGAAATCGTGGAGAACAGCCTCAAGGAGGCGGCGCTTTGGAGTGAGGTGAAGGATCGTTTGAAAAAGTCCGCGCTGGGACTATCGGGTGGACAGCACCAGCGGCTGTGTATTGCGCGTGCCCTTGCCATTCAGCCCGAAGTGATTCTGATGGATGAGCCGACTTCGGCGCTGGACCCGATTTCCACTTTAAAAATCGAGGATCTCATGGCGGAACTCCGGGCCAAATACACCGTGATTATTGTGACGCATAACATGCAGCAGGCCGCCAGAATTTCGGATCGCACTGCCTTTTTTCTGATGGGGGAAGTGGTGGAATACTCAACGACCCTGCAAATGTTCAGCAACCCCCAAAATAAAAAGACAGAAGAATATATTACCGGCCGGTTCGGATGAGCCATACCAGACGACGGAGGAAAAAGCCATGAGCAGAAATCTATTTGACAGAGAATTGCAGGAACTTACCAAGGGCATCACCGATATGGGGCACCGCGTAGACCAAATTATGCTGGCGACCATTGAGATTCTCAAATTCCAGGATGTTTTGTCGGCCAAGAGCGTTTATGCCAAGGACGAGGAAATCGCCGCCATGGTGCACCGGATTGAGCAGATGTGTATGAATCTGATTGCCCTGCAGCAGCCCATTGCAGGCGATTTGCGAAAAATTGCCGCCACGTTGAAAGTCATTACGGATATGGAGCGCATCTCCGACCAATGCTATGATATTTGTGAAATCCTGACCACCTTCTCCATGCCCTCCTCCATGAAGACTCCGCCCAAAATTTTGCAGATGTTTGAGAAGGCGCGGGAAATGTTTGTGGGCGCTCTGGACGCGTTTCTCAAGCATGATGAGGATTTGGCGCGGGGAATTTGCAAGAGCGACGACATTGTGGATAATCTATTTTCCCGCTTTATTCTGGAAATGTGCGCAATTTTGCCTGAGAACCGGATGACCATCCCCCAGGCGGTGGACTATATGTTTATTGCCAAATACATTGAGCGTATTGCCGACCACTGCGCCGGGGTGGCCGAATGGGCCATTTTCATTGAGACGGGCGAACATCCCCATCTGAACCGGGATCGCAGCTTATTGGAAATGGAGTGAGAGCTTATGCCGCTGGTATACGTTGTGGATGACGAGCCGCATATCCGCAGGCTGGTGTCGATTGGGTTGCGGGATGAGGGCTATGATATCCAGGAGTTTTCGGACGGCAACGCATTTTTGCATGCCCTTGGGATAAAGCGGCCGGACGCGGTGGTACTGGACTGGATGATGCCGCCGCCCGATGGACTGTCCTGCCTCAGGCAAATCCGCGAGAATCCAAAATGCAGGGCTCTGCCGGTGATTCTTTTGACAGCGCGGGGAGACGAAGTGGATCGGGTGCTGGGGCTGGAGATCGGCGCGGATGACTATGTGACAAAGCCCTTCAGCAACAAGGAGCTGGCGGCACGAATCAAGTCGCTTTTGCGGCGGGATTCTTATTTGCATGCCGCACCGGATATTCTCTCTTGCGGGGATTTGACCTTGGATGTGGGACGGCGCGCCGTGCGGAAAAACGGAGTGCCGATTGAGTTGAGTCTGCGGGAATTTGAACTCTTATATGAGCTGATGCAAAATAAAGGGCGTGTGCTGACGCGGGATATGCTGCTGGATCGGGTATGGAAGGTGGATTATTTCGGGGACACCCGCACGGTGGATGTACATATCCGCTATTTGCGGCAAAAAATTGAGGACAACGCCGAAAAGCCGACTTATATTTTGACAGCGCGGGGTGTCGGTTATAAATTTCGGGATGCCTGAGTGAAGTCAAGCGCGGGGTGATGGGAGATATGAAAAAAAAGCTGCTGAGTATTTCGGCACTGACACTGCTCATAGGGATGGTGGCGGCATTTTTGTTGGCCATTCCCCTGGTGGAGAACCTATATCTGCGGCAAGTCAAAGCGGATTGCCGGAACACCTTGTTGCTGCTGGCGGAGCAGCCCCAAAGAGCCATGCAGGACCCCGAGCAGTTTGCCAATGATTATGCAGCTCTTTTTGAAAAGGAGGATCAATCCATTCGGATTACCCTAATGGATGAGCAGGGGAACGTGCTGGGGGATTCGAGGCCCGAAGAAGGACTGCCCAGCCATGCAGACCGGCCTGAATTTCAGCAGGCATTGCGGGAGGATTGGGGCTTTGCCCAGCGCAGAAGCGCCATTGTCGGGGTGCGGTATCTCTATGCGGCTCATCATAGTGGCTCCCTGGTGTACCGCATTGCGCTGCCGCTCTCCTTATTGCGCCGAACCAATTGGATGATGTGGGGCTCGGCGCTTTTGGGATTGCTGGTGGGCTTTTTCCTGACGTTTATGGCTTTGCGGCGGACGGTGGGCCGGTATTTGCGGCCCGTTGACGCAATGATCAACGCTTCCCAAACCATCTCGCAAGGGAATTTTGAGGTGCATTTGCCGGAAGCGGCGGATGAGATGGGGCAGCTTTCCAAAGCCTTCAACGCAATGGCGCAAAAATTGACCGAGCTGCGGCATACTTCTGAAGCCAGCCATAAATGGTTGCATGCCATTTTGCAGGGTCTGGACGACGGGGTTCTAGCCGTGGACACACAGGGGCGGATCTTCCTTTTGACAGAGCGGGCCAAGGCGCTCCTGGGGGTACCGGCCCAAACACCCGAAACCTTGGAGGCCTGCGGCGCCAATTACCTCTATCTCCAGCAGCTTTTGCAAAAAGCCATAGCGTCCGGAGAGGGGATACACGGTCAAATTCGCATTGTAAAAGATGAGGAAAAAATCCTCCATATTTTTGCCGCGCCCATGGAAACCGGGGAACGAAGCGGCGCATTGGCAGTGATTACCGATGTGACACGGGTACTGAAACTGGAAGAAGTGCGCCGCGAGTTCGTGGCCAATGTCACGCATGAACTGAAGACGCCAATGACCTCGATTCGGGGTTATGTGGCGCTTTTAAAGGATAAGCGGCGCGATGAAGAAACGCGGCAGCAGTTTTATGAGATCATCGAAATTGAAGTGGAGCGGCTGCAGGCACTCATTCAGGATTTGCTGCAGCTTTCTGACATTGAAAACGCGGTGGAAGAACCCGCACAGCATGAAATTGCGTTGCAGGAATGCGCCCAGTCGGTGCTGGAATCCCTGCGCCCCTTGGCGGACAAATCGGGCGTTACACTGCGTGCGCAGCTGGACCCCAAGGCGCGTATGCGGGCAGACCCCTTACGGATCCGTCAGCTTTTATCTAACCTTTTGGAGAACGCCATCAAATACAATCATCCGGGCGGCGAGGTGGACTTGCGCATCATACACGAGCGGGACATGAACCTCATCCGCGTAAGCGATACCGGTGTTGGAATTCCTAAAGAGCACCAGACACGGGTTTTTGAACGCTTTTACCGCGTGGATAAGGGACGTTCCCGGGAACTTGGCGGTACCGGCCTGGGGCTCTCGATTGTCAAGCATATTGTCAGTCTCTATAATGGCAATATTGTGCTGGAAAGCGAAACAGGCAAAGGCAGCGTCTTTATGATCCGCCTTCCTTAAAAAGACGCTATCCTCACATAGAACAGCCGTTTCACAGTGTCATGCTGCGAAACGGCTGTTTGTGCATTATTTGAAAAAAGTTTTTACAAATTTGTATTGGGTGGTTATTGCTTAACAAAACGGCTCATACTATAAGTGCTGTTTATAACCATTGTAGGGAATCAATGCTTCATTCTGAATAATGGATTGTGAAGACAAAAGCAGTGCTTATCTATACGATACAACTTAGTGCATAAAAGGAGGATAGAGGCGTGGAGCCGCGGCAGAAAGGATGGTTGGCGTTATATGGTCGACGGCTGCATGCGCTTTGGAATGAAGGCTGTAATTATGGCAGGAGGAGAAGGCAGGCGCCTTCGTCCTCTCACCTGTGATGTACCCAAGCCGATGGCCCGTTTGTGTGGACGGCCCATTTTGGAATACATTTTGGATTTGCTGCTTCGCCACGGGGTATCCGAGGCCTCGGTGACGCTCAAATATCTCCCGGAAAGTGTAATCGAGCATTTTGAGCAAGGGGAGTATCATACACTCAAGCTGAACTTTGTGGAGGAGGATAAGCCCCTGGGAACGGCCGGCAGTGTCAAGAACGCGGCTTCTGATTTTACGGAAACTTTTTTGGTTATCAGCGGGGATGCGATGTGCGATTATGATTTGAGCGCCGCGCTGCAATTCCACAGGGAAAAGGGCGCCGATGCCACGATGCTGGTGGCCAAGGTGGAGGATCCCCGGGAATATGGCTTGGTCAATATGGATGAGCAGGGTTATGTCACCGGATTTTTGGAAAAACCGGGCTGGGGACAGGCGGTCTGCAATACGGCCAACACCGGCATCTATATTTTAAATCCGGATTGTCTTGCGATCATTCCGGATCAAAAAGAATATGATTTTGCCAAACATCTTTTTCCTCAAATGCTTAAGCAAGGGAAAAAGCTGCTCGCCTATTGCGCGAAGGGATATTGGTGCGATATTGGAGATCTCGATGCATACCTCACCTGCCAGCGGGATATGCTTTCGGGCAAAATTATTTGCAATATGCCGGCCCAGATTGCCCAGGGAATCTATGTAAAAAAAGGAATCCCGCAGGGTAACTTTAGCATCAATCCGCCGGTTTATATCGGGGAAGAGGTGGACATTGACGCGGGGGCTATCATTGGGCCTCATACGGTTATTGATGACGGCTGCTGCATCGGCAAGGATGCCAAGGTTCATTCCTCCATTCTGCTGCAAAACGCTTTTGCCGGAGACCGGGCCTCGGTGACCGGCGCCATCCTGTGCCAGGGCGCTTCCATGAAACGGGGTTCAACCCTCTTTGAAGGGGCGGCTGCAGGCAGCAATGCCATCATTGGAAAAGGGGCCACCGTGAACGGCGGGGTACTCATCTGGCCGGGGAAACAAATTGCCGAGAATGCCGTAGCCTCCACCAATGTCAAATACGGAACCCTTAAGCGGCAGCTATTTGAGGATAACGGTGTTTACGGGGATATGGGCATTGAATTGACGCCCGAAATATGTGCCCGTCTGGGTGCGGCTATCGGCAGTATCCCAAACGGGAAGCGAGTGGGTATCGCCTGCCGGGGCGTATCCGATGCGCGCGTGATCAAAATGGCTATGTTGGCAGGCCTCATTTCCACGGGCTCGCATGTCTGGGATTTTGGGGAATGCTTTGAATCCCAATTATCGTTTTATACAGCCTTTTGCGCACTGGGACTGGGCATTTATATCGGCGGCGGGGCCAATAGCCAGATTCAGATTTACGGCGAGGGGGGACTGCCCCTGCAGCGCTTTGTGGAAAGAGAGATTGAGAACCGCTTCGCCAAGGGCGAATTTGTCCGTGCGCGGCGGGAGGGATACCAGGATTCCGCGGATATGCGCAGCATCAGCACGATCTACCAGCAGGAACTCCAGCGCTATAGCGATGGCAATCTGGAGGGGATAACCGTACAGATTAAGTCCTCCAACTCGGATATTTCGGATTTACTGGAAGATACGCTCATCCGTATGGGCTGCCTTTTGGGGAATGCGACAACCTACCATATTGCCCGCTCGGGGGTACAGGTAAGTATCTATCATCCTCAGATCGGCTATGTCTCCTGGGATAAGGTGCTATGCATCTGTTGTCTGGATGAGTTTCGCAAGGGCAATGACGTGGCCTTGCCTATGGAATCGCCCGAGATTTTTAACGAGTTGGCCAAAGGACTGGGGCGGAATATCCTGCGCTATTTAAGTAACCCCGCCGATTACTCCGACGCACCTGCCCGCAAATTGGCGGTCAAGCAGCCTTGGGTGCGAGATGGCCTTTTTTTAACCATCAAGCTTTTATCCATTATGAAAACCCGCAATCAGGATATTCCGGAATTGCTGCGGGAGATTCCCGACTATGCCGTAACCAACCGGGTCTTTACTTTGGATCTGCAGCCCTCCATGCTGGCCGAACTCTTATCCGACAGTGCGCAAGAAACCCAGGGGGCCGAAGAAGGCATCAAAATCCGGCGGAATAACGGCAACCTGTTTGTCAATCCAAACCGCTCCGGCGCACAGATTCGGGTGCGCGCTGAGGCCACTGACATGGAGACCGCAGCAGAGCTTTGCGCCGATATCAAAAAGATTTTACAAAAGGCCTCACTTGACAGCAACAGCGCAAAATAGTAGAATCTATGTAACAGATAGTCTTTGCAGCTCATTTTACCGGCTGCGCCGGGGGCATGCGCTCCATGTTGCCCCCACACAAACGTGGCGCAGTTTTTGGGGTTCATGTTTCGCAACGTGTTGAATGGCATATTTGCTAATGTCATGATGCATTCACATGCCCTGCCCCGTGGGAGGGCGGCTTTGCAACTTAAGCGAGCGATTCGCTGAGATAGAGTGGCATAAAACAGACTGTTACCCGCCGTAGAACTGTGACGGCGGCCTACATATTTCCAATTGGGTTATGACCTAAATTTTTGACGGGTGATGGCTCAGGACTCCTTATTGATAACCAAATGAGGATGAAGCAGACTTATTTTTCTCCGCGCGAGAGGATAAGTTTTATTAATCAGCATAATTTCGCGCGGAGAAATGGCGGTATCAATGGAAATCGAAAAAAAGAATACTAATGGGGCGGTCAAAAAAGGCTATTACGCGTCCCGGAATGTTGCCAAAACGCAAGTGCGGGCTAAAACGGAAAAGGCAGCCAATCCGCTCCGAATTGCCTTTTTGGGCGGACTCAATGAAGTGGGCAAGAATCTTACGCTTTTTGAATGCCAGGATGATATGTTCCTGATTGACTGCGGACTGAGCTTTCCGGATGAGGAAATGCTGGGCGTGGACTTGGTGATTCCGGATTTTACCTATCTGGAACGCAACAAGGATAAGATCAGAGGCGTGGTGCTGACTCATGGCCACGAAGATCACATTGGGGCAGTGCCCTACCTGATGAAGGTGCTCAATGTGCCGGTATACGGCACCCGGCTGACGCTGGGACTGGTAGAAGGTAAGCTCAAGGAGCACGGCCTGTTGGGGCAGGTAACCTTAAACGTAGTAAAACCCAAAGATAAAATTAAGCTCGGCTGTTTTGAGGTGGAATTTATCCATGTGAACCACTCCATTCCTGACGCAACGGCTCTGGCCATTAAAACTCCGGTGGGGATGGTGGTGCATACAGGCGACTTCAAGATTGACAGTACTCCTATCGATGGAGATATGATTGACCTCTCCCGTTTTTCACAGTTGGGACAAAGAGGTGTGCTGGCCATGCTTTCGGATTCCACCAATGCGGAGCGGCCAGGTTACGCGGCTTCCGAAAAGAAAGTGGGGGAATCCTTTGAGACCCTGTTCAGCCGCGCGGGAGACAGGCGTTTGATTATCGCCACCTTCGCCTCCAATATCCACCGTGTCCAGCAGATTATCGACGCGGCGCACAGTTCGGGCCGCAAGGTGGCCGTATCGGGGCGAAGCCTTGAAAATCTTGTCAATATCGGGATGAAGTTGGGTTATTTAAAAGTGCCCAGCGGGATTCTGGTCAGCATGGATATGATCAGCCGCTTTTCGAACGACAAGCTTGTTATCGTCACCACAGGCAGTCAGGGAGAACCCATGTCCGCCCTGTACCGTATGGCGTTTTCAGACCATCGCAAGGTGGAGGTAACCTCCAATGATTTTATCATCATTTCGGCGACGCCCATTCCCGGCAATGAAAAGACGGTCGGCCGGGTGATTAACGAATTGATGAAATTGGGCGCCGAAGTGGTCTACGAGAAGATGTACGAAGTGCACGTTTCGGGACATGCCTGTCAGGAGGAACTCAAGCTCTTAATGGGTTTGGTGCGCCCCAAATTCTTTATTCCCGTGCATGGAGAGCAGAAGCATTTGCAGCGGCATGCAGCACTGGCGCGCGCCATGGGCATTACGCCTCTTAAAAATATTTTAGTGGCTGATGTGGGCAAGGTGGTGGAATTGACTTCCAAGACCATCAAGTGCAACACCACTGTGCCGTCCGGTAGTGTTTTTGTGGACGGCTCCGGCGTGGGAGATGTGGGCAGTATTGTGCTGCGGGATCGCAAGCATTTGGCGGAGGATGGGCTGATTGTCGTAGTGGCATCCATTGAGAGAAAAACCGGCGAGATTTTATCGGGGCCGGATGTGGTATCCCGCGGGTTTGTATATGTGCGTGAATCCGAACAGCTCATTGACGACGCCAAAAAGCTGGCGCGCAATATTCTGGAGAACAGCGCCACCCATAACGTGCGGGAATGGGGTAACATTAAAATGAAACTCAAGGACGAGCTTTCCCGCCTGATGTATGAGCGTACCAAGCGGAATCCCATGATCCTACCGGTGATTATGGAGGTATAGGCGGCATCAATATGCAGGAACGCATCGGCCGTATAAAGGGGGGACAGAGCAAGGAGGTGTCACTTTACAGATGGATTTTGTCTGTGGAGGGGTCGCTTCCGGCTGCTACATATGAAAAAGATATGGACCATTATGCCGACCATCTTTGTTTTGGCGTTATTGGCAGCCCTCTTTACGCTGGCCGGCTTTTCGATTCATTGGCTTCTGGGCGTGGCAGAGCTCTTTCTTTTGCTGTTGGCCGGGGGATTCACTTGGTTGCATGCCCGGCGGATGCAACAGAGAATGTACCATGCTTTGCAGATGACCGCGCATGCACTGGATCCTTCCCATCAGACCTCACTGGCCGAGTTTCCGATTCCCTGCGTGGTTTGTGGTGAAAATGGCCTGATTATATGGTATAATGAATTATTCCGCACACGTGTGCTCAACAATAAGGATATCATGGGGGAGCCATCGGGCAACGTTCTGGCGGAATTTTCTTTGCAGGAGCTGAACAATGCCAAGGTGTTACCTGTGGATTACAACGGCCGCATGTACACCGTTTATTGCAGTCAGCTCCAGTATGAAAAAGCAGGCTATTATGCCCTGTATTTTGTAGACGACACACAGCTTAAGCGCATTTCGTTTGAGTATACCCAGAGCCGTCCCGCGGTGATGATGATTGCGGTGGATTCGATTGACGAACTCCTGCAAAATGCGCGGGAAAGCGAAAAAGCCGCGGTGATGGGCGGCATCGAAATTATTCTGGAAAACTGGATCGGCCAGACAACAGGACTCCTGCGCAGGCTCAATGCAGAAAAGTTTATCGCGGTGGTTGAGGAGCGGCATCTTAAGCGCATGATTGAAGAGCGCTTCAATGTATTGGACCAGGTGCGTGATTATACTTATGGCAACCGCAAAGGCGCTACCCTTTCCATTGGTGTGGGCCGGGGCGCCTCTTATGGCGAGTGTGAGGAAATGGCCGGCCAGGCGCTGGATATGGCCTTTGGACGTGGCGGCGATCAGGCAGTGGTGAAAACCAAGAGTGCCTATGAGTTTTTCGGAGGGATTTCCAAGGGCGTGGAAAAACGCACGAAGGTACGTACCCGTATCATTGCCTCGGCGGTAATGGAGCTGATTGAAGGCAGCGATAATATCCTGATTATGGGGCATGGTTTTGCGGACTTGGATGCTTTCGGCGCCTCTGTCGGATTATGGAAGGCAGCGAAATCGCTGGGGAAATCCGTCTATGTGGTTATGACGCGCAGCAAATCACAGGCATTGCCGCTGCTCGGACGTATCGAAGAGCAAGGCGTTACGGATATGGTCATTTCCCCGGAGAAGGCTATTACGCTCGTCAACAAAAGGACCCTGCTGATGGTGGTGGATACCCACCGTCCCGATTTTGTGGAATCGCCGGAGCTGCTGAGCATCTGCAAAACGGTGGTGGTCATTGACCATCACCGCAAAACCGTGGATCATATTAATGATGCCGTGATTTTTTATCATGAGCCCTTTGCCTCTTCTGCCAGCGAGATGGTGGCGGAACTCCTGCAATATATGAGTTCCAAACCCATTATAGACCGTATGGAGGCGGAAGCATTATTGGCGGGCATTATGCTGGATACGCGCAATTTTGTACTGCGCACCGGTGTGCGGACCTTTGAAGCCGCCGCGTATTTGCGCGGACGGGGCGCCGATATGGTGGCTGTCAAGCGGCTTTTTTCCAATTCCATGGAGGATTATCAAATCAAATCAAGCGTGGTTGCGAATATGGAGATTTATCGAAACTGCGCAATTGCAATAGCTGATTCCACCGCGGAGGATATCCGGGTTATTTCCTCGCAGGCAGCGGACGAGTTGTTGAACATTAACGGTGTAATCGCCTCGTTTGTACTCTTCCGGGCGGATAACCGTGTACATATTTCTGCGAGATCCCTTGGTAACGTCAATGTGCAGATCATTATGGAGACCGTGGGCGGCGGCGGCCATCACACGATGGCGGCGGCTCAGTTGGATAACATTACCATTAGCGACGCAAGGGTTCGCCTGCTGGAAGCGATTGATTTTTACTACGCACAAAACGTAAAGGCGCAATAAGGGTGGGTTTTGATTTGGCCATTGCATGACAGGAAAGGATGAAGAGCTGTGAAGGTGATTTTGAAAGAGGATGTCAAGAGTTTGGGTAAAAAGGGAGAGCTGGTCAATACGGCGGATGGATATGCTCGCAACTACCTGTTTCCCCGCGGTTTGGCGATGGAGGCCAGTGTGCAGGCCATGAACGAACTCAAGAACCGGGAAGAAGCGACGAAACATCGGGTTTTGGTCGAAAAAGAAGAGGCGCAGGCCCTGCAAAAGACCCTGGAAGGAAAGAATATTCATATTACGGCCGCCGGCGGGCAAAACGGCAAGCTCTTTGGTTCCGTGACGACCAAGGAAATCGCAGAGGCTCTCAAGCAGCAGGTGAATGCCCAAGTGGACAAAAAGAAAATCCATTTGGCTGAAGATATTAAAGCCTTTGGCACCTATGAGGCGGAAATCAAGCTGAACCATGGTTTTTCCGCCAAAGTATTTGTGGTGGTCAGTGAGGCGAAATAAGCTGCTCAACGGAATTCGCAAAGGAGAAGGGTTATGGAACATACGGCAATAGGGCTGGATAATGTCGGGATGCCCTTCAGTCTGGATGCGGAACAGGCCGTTTTAGGCAGTGTTATTTTAGACGGTTCCTGTATGGAGCAGGTTATGGTGCATTTGAAGCCCGATCATTTTTATTTGCCGCAGCATCGGGCGCTATATGCGGCCATGGTCAACATGTATACGAATTCCACCTCCATTGACGTGGTGACGCTGCTGGAAGCCATGCGCAGCGAAAGCATTTATGATGAGGCGGGCTCCAAGACCTATATTTACCAGTTGGCGCAGATTGTGCCCTCCATTGCCAATGTGGAGACCTATGCCAAAATTGTCCGTGAAAAATATTATATTCGCGCCCTGATTACGGCTTCTAAAGAGATCATTGACTCGGCCAGTGACGGACAAGCGGATGCGAACCTCCTGCTGGATGCCGCCGAACAGCGTATTTATAATATCCGGCAGGGCAAGGAAATTGCGGGGCCGATGCTGCTTAAAAATATTATCGTTGGGGACGTCTATGATCACCTGCACAAGATTACAGGCCCTGACCGGGAACAATATCTGGGAACCCCTATGGGGCTTTCGGAGCTGGATCGGATGACGACCGGGCTCAATAAATCGGATTTGATCATTGTGGGAGCGCGCCCCGGCATGGGTAAAACCAGCTTCGCGCTTTGTATTGCCCGGAATGTCAGTTTGCAGTCCCGCAAAAAAGTGGTGTTTTTTTCCTTGGAAATGAACAAAGATCAAATTGCGCAACGTGTGCTGGCAGCGGAGGCCGGCATTTCGTCCGCAAAAATGCGTTCGGGGGAACTGGATGGCGATGACTGGGTGAAGCTTGCCAAAGCCGCCGGCGTACTGGCGGAATGCAATCTTTATTTTGACGATACCACCAATATTACCGTGCCCGAAATGAAGGCGCGCGTGCGCCGCATGAAGGATGTGGATCTGATCATCATCGACTATTTGCAGCTGATGAAGACGGGTACCAAGTCCGATAATCGTGTGCAGGAAGTTTCAGAAATTACCCGGTCCTTGAAGCTGATGGCCAAGGATCTTAATATCCCGGTCATTACCTGCGCGCAGCTTTCCAGAAACACGGAATCCCGTGGCAAGTCTCACAAACCCCAACTGGCCGATCTTCGAGAATCCGGCTCCATTGAACAGGATGCCGACATTGTTATGATGCTTTACCGCAACGATTATTACAATGCCGATATGGAAGAGGAGATTGACGAAGTGGATCGCAATACGGCGGAAGTCATTCTTGCCAAAAACCGCCACGGCGAGGTGGGCAGTGTATTGCTGCACTGGGAGCCGCAATTTACCCGATTTACCACACGGGAGCGCTTGCATCATGAATTCTAAAGTCAATGCCACTTTGCAGCAATATGGAATGCTGCCCCAAGGAGCCTGTGTCATCATTGCCCTTTCGGGTGGTGCCGACTCGATGGCTCTCGCTTTTTTTTTACAAGCCTTGCGAGAGGAACGGCAGCTTTCGTTACAAGCGGCCCATATTAACCACCATTTGCGGGGGGCGGAGTCTGACCGCGATGAGGCCTTTGTTCGGGAGCAATGCTGGAAGCTTGCGATCCCCCTTCAGGTATTGCAAGCGGATATTGCGGCAGAAGCCACCAGAAGCGGGGAGGGGATCGAGGCTTGCGCCCGCCGGGTCCGCTACGCTTATTGGCAGACACTGGCGCAGGCAAATAACGCCAGGATTGCCACGGGCCATACTTTGAGTGATTCTATAGAGACTCTTTTGTGGCATATTGCGCGGGGCACCAGCACGGCGGGATTGTGCGGGATACCACCCGTGCGCGGCAATATTATTCGTCCCCTGATTCAGTGCACCCGGACAGAGGTGGAGGCTTACTGTGCAGAAAACGCCATTCCACACATTACCGACAGCACCAATGCCGACGAGGCTTTTACGCGCAACTTTCTGCGCCGCCAAATCGTCCCCCGTTTTTATCAGATGAATCCGGCTTTTTCGGAGGCGGTATCCCGCTTGCAGCAAAGCGCCCGGGAGGATGAGGCATACTGGCAGACGCAGATACAGGCCTTACTGGATGCGGCGGCCATCCCCGGCGGTTATGATGCCGGATGGTTGGACAAGCAGCCTCCGGCTCTTTTGAAGCGTACGATTCACCGCATTTTATGGGAACAGGGTGCGGCTCATCCTACCGCCAAGCATATTGAAGCGGTGCGCGCGCTGCTTGCCAAGGGGGGCTGCGCAGATGTGGAAGGACCCTTTCGGGCGGTGGTGGCATTTGGCCGGCTGTATTTTCAGGAGAAAAGCAAGAGAGGGGAGCGGGAGCAGTGCGAGCTCCCTTTTGCGTTGGGAAATGTGTACTTATTTGGCAAAGAGTATCGGATAAACCTACAGGATTCTATGCAGGATCGAGAAAAAGAAAAAGTTCACAAAAAAGACTTAAAAATGAGCTTTGATTATGATAAAATAAATGGAAAAGCAAAACTACGCAACCGTGTGCCCGGCGACGCGATTCGCTTGGTGGGGCGGGGGTGTACGAAAAGCCTTAAAAAGCTTTTGAATGAGGCTCAAATTCCATGCGAGGAACGAGATCGCCTGTTGGTCATTGCGGACGATAGGGGGATCCTCTGGATGGAAGGATTTGGTGCTACCGAACGGGCCGGTATTACAGGTGCGACGCAGCGGAGCGTGGTGATTGCCTCGGTAGAGGCGAACACGGACGGAGAATGGTAGGAGTAATATTGCCGGAGGGATTATAAAATGCTCGAAGACCTTGCAAAGACCCTGCTTTCAGAGGCGGAAATTCAGGCCAAAGTACGGCAACTGGGGGCGCAGATCAGCCAGGATTATCAGGATAAGAGTCTTTTGATGATCAGCGTGCTCAAGGGGTCTGTGATTTTTATGGCAGACTTGATGCGCGCCATCACGATTCCCTGCCGGATCGACTTCATGTCTGTCTCCAGTTATGGCTCGGGAGTAAAAACTTCCGGAGTGGTCAAAATAGAGAAAGACCTCGATTTGGATTTAAAAGGCTACCATTTGCTGATCGTGGAGGATATTTTGGATAGCGGGATGACCCTCCAGTATATTCGCACATTGTTGGAAGCCAGATCGCCCCAGAGCATCAAGATTTGTACCTTGCTTGATAAGCCCGAACGCCGTCAGGTCCAATTGTCAGCGGATTATTCCGGATTCCAAATCCCCGACAATTTTGTGGTGGGATACGGGCTCGATTACAATGAAAAGTATAGGAATCTTTCCTTTATCGGGGTATTGAAACCCGAAATATATGGCGAAGGTGAACCGGCGTGACGCTGAACCCAATCGCTCCGCGTCTCGTTACGGATAGCTGAGCGATAAGACCAAACAGGTACATTCTCCGCCTTACGCGGCGAACCTTATACGCAGTAAAATTTAAAACCATCATGGGATGGTTTCGAAGAGCGCGGCAACAAAATTGGAACATCATTAAGGAGTGACATGGAATTTGAATAACCGGCCGAAAATATTACGAAATCTCTTGTTGTTTCTGGGGATTCCCGCGTTGATTATTGTCTGTTTAATGATTGTCATGAACCAGCCAACCGCCAAAAAGCTGCAATATTATGAAGTGATACAACGCTTTGATAATCAAGAAGTGGCGGCTTATGAGCTGAATTTGGGCAATGGTGATTTGACCATGACCTTAACCGCCGAGGCAAAAGGGAAGGCGGAGGCTGAAAAGGCATTAGGATACAAGGATGGCAAGATCAGCTATACCGTACCCAATGTGAACCTTTTTGTGGAGGATGTCCATGATGCGGTGCGCGAGTATAATCAGAAGCACCCTGCGGCTCCTATTGAGGATAATTATGTGCCGGGTACCCAGAATTCCTGGTTCCTGAACATGCTGCCAACTCTATTGGTGATTGGCGTAACGCTGGCGCTGTGGTTCTTCATGATGCGCAAAATGAATCAGGCTGTGGGCGATAACAGCAAGACCATGACTTTTGGACGCGCGCGGACGAAGCAGGCAGCCGACGAAAAGCGCAAAACCACCTTTGCTGATGTGGCGGGCGCGGACGAAGAAAAAGAGGAATTACAGGAGATTGTGGAATTCCTGAAAAGCCCTGCGAAATTCAATGAACTCGGCGCGCGGATTCCCAAGGGCGTTCTTTTGGTGGGTCCTCCCGGAACTGGTAAAACCCTCCTGGCGCGTGCCGTGGCGGGGGAAGCGGGCGTTCCCTTCTTTTCCATCTCCGGTTCCGATTTTGTGGAAATGTTTGTGGGCGTAGGCGCCTCTCGTGTGCGTGACTTGTTTGAACAGGCCAAGAAAAATTCGCCTTCTATCATTTTCATCGATGAAATCGATGCCGTAGGCCGCCATAGAGGGGCGGGTCTCGGTGGCGGCCATGACGAACGGGAGCAGACCCTCAACCAGTTACTTGTGGAGATGGATGGCTTCGGCGCCAATGAAGGTGTTATTATCATTGCGGCCACCAACCGCCCCGACATTCTGGATCCTGCCTTGTTGCGGCCCGGTCGTTTTGACCGGCAGGTGACAGTGGGGTACCCGGATATTAAGGGCAGAAACGATATTTTGCAAATTCATGCCAAAGGCAAGCCCCTGGCGCCCGATGTCAACTTGAATACCATCGCGAAATCAACGGTTGGCTTTACGGGAGCCGATCTCGAAAACCTTCTGAACGAGGCGGCTCTGTTGGCTGCACGGCGTAATCAGAAGAGCATTACGATGAGTGAAATCGAAGAAGCCACGGTGAAGGTCGTGGTCGGTACCGAGAAAAAATCCCGTAAGATTTCTGATAAAGAGAAAAAATTGACCTCCTATCATGAGGCCGGGCATGCGGTTGCTACCTATTATTTGCCCAGTCAGGATCCCGTGCATCAAATTTCCATCATTCCCCGGGGAATGGCGGGCGGTTATACCATGTCTATCCCGACAGAGGATAAGAGCTATATCTCCAAGAACACGATGTTTGATGAAATTGTCACCTTGCTGGGGGGCCGTGTGGCCGAGTCTTTGGTCCTAAAGGATATCTCGACGGGCGCCTCCAATGATATTGAACGGGCAACCGAAATGGCACGGAGCATGGTCACCAAATACGGCATGAGCGAAAAGCTTGGCCCCATTGCCTTCGGATCGGGCAGCAACGAAATCTTTCTGGGCAAAGATTATTCCCACACCCGCAATTATTCGGAAGCCGTGGCGGCGGAAATTGACAATGAAATTAGCGCTATCGTCAATGATGCTTATGAGAAGACCCGCGAAATCCTCACCACCCATCTGGATAAGCTGCACAATGTGGCCCAATATCTGTTTGCCAATGAGAAAATGGACGGTACTGAATTCTCAAAGATGATGGGCAGCGAACCACTGCAGGCGGAGTAATGCTTTTGCCTTGACACAATGACAGAATGTAAAAAGAGCAGGGAATTGGAAGAAAGAGGGTTTGCGTATGATTCCGCTGAGACCTAACAAAGGCAAAAATTTATTAATTGATACGGATTATGGCCGCTATGCGCGTTACCCGATTAAAACACATGTTGTGATGGCGGGCGATTCGCTGCCGGACATGATGGATCAATATGTGATGTCGTATCTGGTGCCCGGCGATATGATCTTTATTAGTGAAAAAATTGTCGCGATCAGCCAGGGGCGTGCTTTCCCGGTGGATGAGATTAAACCGTCGCGGATGGCCAAATTTTTGGTTCGATTTGTGTATAAGTCTCCTTACGGCATTGGATTGGGCAGCCCTGAAACAATGGAGCTCGCCATCCGAGAAGTGGGGGTCATCAAAATTCTCTTTGCCGCCTTCTGCTCGGCTGTGACAAAGCCCTTTGGTATCAGGGGCGTGTTTTACCGTATTTGTGGCCCCAAGGCACGTGCCATTGATGGGCCTTGCCATTATACCCTTCCGCCCTATAATCATTATGCCAAGATGGCACCTGACCGGCCGGATGCGGTGGCCCGGGAACTTAAAGAGAAAACAGGCTGCGAAGTCGTTATTATTGACGCGAATGACTTGGGGGTGGAAGTGCTGGGGCGCTCCAACAAGCACATTGAGATCAAATGCTGCAAGCAGATCTTTAAGGATAACCCTCTGGATCAATTGGATCAGCAAACGCCCATTGCCATTGTGCGTAAGGTTGGGGTCGATTTTGTGGATGACATGGTGAATGAGGAAATGCCTGAATTAGAACCTATGGTATTGGAAGTACCGGGACTGCCCGTTACAGGGACGGACTCTCCGGAGGTGCCGCTGGAACCGGCGGATGGGAAAGAAGGGGAGATTAAAATTCCCGCACAGCCCCAAACTGTATAATAATATTACACATCCAAACAGCATTGCAACTTTAAAACGCTATGGCGGCTTGCCATAGCGTCAGCCTGTCAAAGAAGGTCGCTTTTAGCGGCCTTTTTTGGTATAATGGGAAGGGGTGAAAAAGATGATAGAAAGAGCATCGGATTTGCGGAGTCAAGCAAAGATAACGGATATAGAAGGACTGATGCCGGCGGACCACCT
>JAVBST010000018.1:0-8501 GCA_031556545.1 Oscillospiraceae bacterium | reverse complement strand
TTTTTCGTATTTGTGCGATAATGTACTTGGTTTATTTTGTTTTTCATCAATTACAATTATACCAAAAAACAGAGCCTTTTGCACTGCTTTTCGCAGTGGGTAGGCTCTGTTTTTTTAGGCTGTTTTGCTACAGCCCCTTTTGTCCTGCTTAGCAACCAACGGAAATTCAGGGGATAAAAGGGATTCAGCGTAAAGACCGAGGGCTCCCATTTTAAAATTAAAGCGCTGCGTAGAGATGAGAATTGTGCTATAATAAAACTGTTGATTGGAAATTAAAAGCAGAAAGAACTTTTGCCATTTTATGCATTGCCAAGGAATATAATTCCAGGATACTCTTGGAGGTGTTGCGTGTGAAAATGTATCATGTGGATTTAACGGAGCGGGATGTGGGTCAATATGCGATCCTGACCGGGGATCCAAAAAGGGTGGAAGCCATTGCACAGTGTTTGCAGAACAGCCGCTTGGTGGCCGATAACAGGGAGTATAAGACCTGTGTGGGGGATTTGGATGGTGTGCGGGTGAATGTAACCTCCGTGGGAATTGGCGGGCCTTCCATGGCCATTGGGGTGGAGGAGCTCTACCAATTGGGATGCCGCACCTTCATTCGCATTGGAACTTGCGGAGGGATCTCCCTTGCCGTGCAGGCGGGGGATGTGGTGGTTGCTAATGCTGCTGTCCGGCAAGAAGGAACCGGCAGTGAATATTTTCCTCTGATGTTCCCGGCAGTTTCCGATTTTGCCGTTACCACTGCTCTCAAGGCAGCGGCGGAGGCTTCGCTTTCTGAAAGTGCGCGTTGCCATGTCGGCATCGTACAGAGCAAGGATTCCTTCTATGGGGAAATGGAACCCGAACGAATGCCGCTTCGGCGTCAACTGCAGGAATACTGGGATATCTACAAAGCGACGGGGGTTTTGGCCAGCGAGATGGAATGTGCGGCCCTGTTTCTGGTAGGGTCGGCGTTGGGCGCCCGGACGGGAGCCGTGCTTTTGTGTATATGGAACGAGGAGCGCAAAAAAGCGCTGGGAGACGATTCCCAGTGTCACGAGACGGCGAAGCTTTATCAAATTGCTGCCGATGCCATACGGAGCCTCATTAGGACTGAGCAATAGTGATTTGGGGGAGCGTTATTAATCCATTGTCGAAGTATGATTGCGCTCCAACTTCATCTTGCAACATCCTGATGGTGAATTACCCGTCAAATGCAAAAACATCCCCACAGATCTTTTTACGCTTTTCATTCAGAATTCGTATAAGAATTTTCTGTCGAAGATCGGCTTATTAGCACATGCGAAGTGGCGTTCGCGCGGAGACAGAAACGCCATTCGCAGTGTTCCAATAACTGTGAACCAAAAAATGGCCAGTCATTTCCACGGTTTTAGCTGCAGAAATGACTGGCCAAAATTTTACGAGGATAACGGAAGCTCTATGTACGAAGGGTCGCCGGACGGTGAGCTGAATGTCAGTGTGTCACCAAGGCGTGTTGCGGTGCTGTAATTCGCGTCATAGCTGTCGATTACGATTGCGGCCCGGGATCCCGGCTCCAGGGATTCATACAAGGGATTCAGTTCGATATCCACACTCTGCGTGCGCCCAACAATCATGCCGCTGAGTGTGACCGCCTGATAGCTGATGGGTTTTGCGAGGGCAAGGGCATTGGCAGGCATCTCGTACAGTGTCACAAATATTGTAGCTGTGCTACGAGTCGAGGACAAGGAGAGGTGCATCTTTGGGATGCCGCCTAGGGTAATGCCCTGCGCGAACTTGTCGGTCTGGAACACGGTTCCTACGGTGCGCACAATAAGCGGGATACTTACCTGCAAGTTTTTGTCGGCGATTGACGGCATGCCGCCTGTGATTTTCCAGGTCCAGCCCGTTTTGGCGCTGGCGCCCATGGTTCCGGTTCGTCCGGGCAGCGTGATGGATCCCGATGCATTCAAATAGAGCCGCGACTTGGAAGCTGTGACGTCATTCCATGTCGCAAAACTTTTATATGCGCTTAAAGTGGGCGCGGTTAAGAAGGTTGGGTGTGAAACCTCGACAAGTTGCACGCTAGGCTCGCGATCGATTCCGTTGTTGATACCTTTCAGGTAGCGGTCAAACCAGCGGGCCGAGGTTTCCCAAGTTGTGTTTGGAATGCCCAAGGTACCCAACAGCTCAGAGGTGGCATGCTGCCCCGGCACAATCTGCAAACGCTTGGGAACCTGTAGTTTATTGAAGTATAAAATCAACTGATCGGGTGCGAAGAACTGGTCTTGCCAGTTGTTGGCAATCATGACCGCTGTTCCGTTGGCGTTAATCCCATCCAAATAATTGATGGGCGAACGCTCCGGAGCAAGGCGACGTATTGCATCGACACTCTTGTTCTGGGTCCACGCGTTCATGGCATCCTTGACTTCGCCTTGCAGGCGGCCTGTGGCTTGAGCGGTAGGGATGAGGAGAGCAAGGGCGCCTGAGTTGGGGGTTTCATACGGAAGCAGGGAGGCACTCAGGTCGCTCCATGCACTCATGGTCGATACGGCCTTGATTCTGGGATCTTTGGATGCCGCCAGGAGTGACAGCCCCGCGCCGTAAGAGACACCGAGCATGCCGACTTGCTTTGCATCGCCGTTGAAATTCTTGATAGCCCAGCTAATCATTTCGATTGCATCGGACACGTCGCGGCTGTTGGCGACCTGAATACTGCCGCCCGATGCCCAGAAGCCTCGCGTCGTGTAAGAAACGAAAAGATATCCTGATGCAGCAAAGTTCTGGGCCGCACCCAGGTACTCCAGCGCATTAAGCGACCATGAACTCGGCGCGACGATAATAGGATACGGTCCGGGCTGGCATGGCTTAATGACAAAAGCGGACAGCTCAACACTATCGCTCATGACCGGACGGTGATATGTAGTGACGGCCTTCGTCGTGTTCGCGGTTTGGACATTGGAGACAGGACGCGGGGTGCTGTTGGTAGTGGACACCATGGCGCCCGGGCCAAGACCTGCAAGTATTAACACGGCCAGAAGGATGAGAAAAACTCTCTTTAAATGTCCATTTTTTTTCATATTTCTCCTCCAAATAATTGTTTTGTGCACTAAAAACCTCGCTGCGATCTTCGGGATGCCCTCCTCCTTCCTCAAGTTTATTTTTTCAGAAACGGAAAATCCTTGCACCACGAGCAAAAATAAGGTGTAATTTTGAAAAAAACCAAAAATTATCCTGATTCAACTTTACGCTTTTGTCGGTCATCTGTCAAGAGCCACTTTATATTCCGCCGGCTTACGTCTTACCAAAAAAGTGGTAGCTTAGATTGTATCTACACGAATCAAGCGAGAATGACTAAATACATAAAAATACACAATATTAATCTGAAAGTTGACAAATAAACGATAAATAGTTATAATAAAAATATGAATTATATTTTTGGTTTTAACCAAAAAGTAATTCAATTGCATAGACAGCGCTGAAAATTATCATGAACAGAACAATACATTCTATATATTTTTCTGAGGAGGGAATTCTTGTGAAAGTCAACCGATGGCCGGCGCTTTTTTTGGTTCTGCTGTTGATTTTTTTCTGCGGATGTCACAAAAACAATGCGACTCCATCCGAGGCAGGCGGTGTGAACAGCGCGTCCGGCACAAGCGGTGCAGCCGGCATGTCCGATGACGAGAGCGTGCGGGTACTTAAATGGATAATTCCCGACGGATTGCCCTTTCCCAACGCAAGCTATCTTAACCAAGTGCTGAAAGAAAAAGGGATTCACAGCAAAATTGAGTTTGTGGCGAAGAGCGAGGACCATTATGCCCAGGATGTCGCAGGGGCGAAAGGCCGTGGCGAAGAGGCCGATATTTTATTCTCCAGCTTTCACCGGATCGGCAATTATACGGATCCGTACCGGGACTTCGTCAAAAATAATCTCTTTCTGGTGCTGGACGGATACCTGAAGGACGACCTAGGTCAAAAATTAGTGTCCCAATATAACGCCAAGGCATGGGAAACCTTTGTTGTCGACGGCTCTGTTTATGGCGTCGGCACCAATTATGAGATTCCCTGGCAGCGGGTTTCCGCTTATGATACCGCTTTGGCGCAAAAATATGGGATCACACCGGAACAGGTCAACGCGCCGCTCTGGACATGGGAGTCCTGGCTGCCAAAAATGGCCCAAGGGGAAAGCGGAACCCCCAACTTCACCCCCGTCGGTATTCCTACTTATGAATTGTTACTGAGGCATTATTCTTGTTTTGAGAGTATATCCGGCCTGTTTGTGGACGAAGAAGCGGCCACTCCTTCGGTTGTCAATATTTTTGAAACCAAGGAGGGGATCCGCCTGTGGAATACCCTTCGGGACTATCAGAGCAAAGGGTACATTCTCACCCCCGCGCGGGCCGATCAATTGGCACAGCAAGGAAAGGAAGCCGCCACCTTTTTGGAAGTGGTACAAATCACCAGTGATTCTTCCTTTAAAGAGCGGTATTCCAACAACTTTTCTTTTGTGCCTTTTGGCAATAATTATGTAACGAATAATACGAATGCGATCGGGGTTGCCTCCTGGAGCCGGCACCCCAAGGAGGCCTTCGAGGTTCTTGCCTCCATTTTGACCGATCCGGAGCTTTCCAATGCGGCGATCTGGGGCCAGGAGGGGGAAAACTACAGCGTAGTCGAGGGGCATGCGGTGCAGGCGGGAACCACCGATCAATATGTCAACCCCAAAGTAGATTTCGGTAACAACTGGTTGGCTTACCCGCCCCTGGGCGAACCGGTCAACAAGGCTGCGGATTATAATTAGCTGTTTGAAAGCAACAAAAAATCCAAGCTCTTTGATTTTCATTTTGATTACAGCCCGGTGAAAAGTCAGATTGATGCGCTCGAAAATGCTTATCAAGCTCTTTTATTTGGCGTGTCCAATCCTTTTCAGGCACGCATAGAGGACGTCCAAAGACAATTGAGCGCGGCAGGCATCCAGGACATTCTGGATGAAATCAACCGCCAACTGGCCGTTTGGCAGGAAAGCTAAAGGAGGCAAAGACAAAATGCGGCGAAATTGATTGCGAAAAATAGGGGCTTTATTGGCGCTGTTTCCTTTCCTGCTGGTCGGCTGCACGTCGGCCAAAGGCTCCCAAAGTGCGGATGTTGTGACCTCCACTTATGAAGGCGTCGTCACGGAGGAGGGGCGTTTATATTTCAACTACAACTCCAAGCTCCTCACCTTTTTTGACTTCACATCGGATCAAGAGATCCCCGTCTGCGCGAAACCCGATTGCAAGCATAACAAGGCCGGTTGCGCAGCCTATTTTCCGGCCAACGAAATGCATCACTATGCCTTTTATGACGATAGATTGTACTTTTTCCTTGACGGGACAGAGGGAACTGCCCTATGCGTTGCCGACCGGGATGGTTCCAACCGGAAAACCATCGCCCAACTGAAGGAGCAGGCGCCGCG
Source organism: Oscillospiraceae bacterium (assembly GCA_031556545.1). GTDB lineage: Bacteria > Bacillota > Clostridia > Oscillospirales > Acutalibacteraceae > JAVBST01. The sequence goes on along the minus strand of JAVBST010000018.1, from coordinate 3,079 downwards.
AACCCGAGCCATCTTTACAAAGGGAAAGGTTTACTTTGACATACTGACCGAAGTGGCAGACGAAACCCGGCAGGCCGATGAAAGAGCAAGCGTAGGCAATTTTTATATTACAAGAACAGAAAATATTGCCTGCATTGACCTTGCTACAGGGAAACTAACGAAGCTCTCGCAGGATCGGACTTCCCATTACGGCAGCCTTGCTTTGACTAACTATGACGATCAGAAGTTATATTACGACTACGTCCAACTGAAGGACGGTATCGATGAAGACAATATTAGCGCCGGGAGCCTCACGCAGGATGATTATGACGCGTTGCATTAGGTTACACCCATTTCGGTGTCATAGGGGAGCCCCCCCCGCCGCCAGAGCATGACAGCGGGGGTGCAATTTAGTGAGGATTGATATTGAAGGCTATATGTCCTTCGTTAGAATACAGAGCGGCGGCAGAGAGCTTTTCCCCTTTGAGACGGAGAACCATATTATCCGCATAAGCGTACTCACAAATCAAATCATCTCCGTTTTTCAAAATTTGGGGTTCTACGTTGTCAAATATATTGATCCATGATGCCTTTGTCATGCCTCTTTTCACTTGAGACATTTGAGTAATAAATCTTTTGATTTCGAATTCGCCCAAATATCCTTGCTGTTTGGAGCTTGTTTCAATTTTTGCTTCTTTTTTGCTTGTTACAAAAATATCCTGCGGTACCCCAAGCCTGATGCCATAAGTGTTTTGTGAATCAGAGAAAGACAAAAAGGGACCAAATACATCATCTATGGGCATTGTAGACTCACGCCCATCATAAGCAAAATGAAGCTTAAGGCCATTCTCATAAGTGTATATCGCCGCCTCTGAACTCTGCTCTCGTGCTTCATAAGGTTCTGAGTTCCCCATAATTCGAGCAAATTCATCCAAGGGAAAATCCGGCCTCAATTGGGACATTTGTGTAATAAACTGGTGAATATCAAGGACTCCCAAATTGGCAGGATGGTCAGGCTGTGGTTTGAATTGTGCGTTTGTTGAAACAGATGAAGAATGTATTGCGGAATCCGGAGCACATCCTGTTGTGAATAGAATAAACCCCGCTAGCAAAAAAACAGAAATTTTTCTCATCATAGACCGCCCCTCTTATTTGTAAAGATAAAAATACCCCCACCATTTTGAGTAATTACACTCAGGATAACACCGATTAGCCTTTTGGGGATCACTGATTGTTTTTCCACTTCGGTCCAACTGGGTGGCAGGGTATAGTCCGCGTTTATGTGACCAATTGCTTTTCCCGCCACCATCGGCTCGATACCAATGATAATCTCCATCGTTTGCATCTGCAACTAGTGCTATAGCATAGGAATTGGAAGACGGCATAGAAGTAGCTAAGGTACTTATTGAAGAAACTTTTACGCCTAACGCTTTCATATCGGCTAAAAAAGCATATGCGACTTTCGCGATATAAGTAGACTCCGTTCGGTTGCTAAAATGTTTTCCGCTAATTATTCCTGGTTGCATATAGGACTTATCTACAATGGTTGTCATCGCATTAATTGCGTATAAATAGCAGTTAGCTTTGCCAACATAAGTAGAACTATTCCAAAAGGATGGATTCCAGGTAGGGAGCGTAAAAGAACCAGAAACAGAAAAGGATCCATTTGAATTTACGGTTATTTTATAACTTTCGCCTGCGGTATCTATTCTATTCACCGGATCATTCTCACAGTATGCGTACATGTCGCAGGAGAACATCCCTTGTTCCGTATCCACATACACATCCGCGTTGAGGAACCTGCCCCATTCCGGAGAATAATACCGACTTTGGAGATAGGTTACACCCATTTCGGCGTCATAGAGGGCCACCCCGCCGCCAACGAGTGACGGCGGGGGATTGGGCGATTTAGATTGGTAAATAGATCAATTTTCTTCGATATAACATTTTTCAACTGCCCACTTTCCAAAGTAATTCTTTGACAGTTCCACTATCCAATGATCACTATCAATGGTTGCAACATACCTTGCCGTAGCCTTATAAATCGATCCCAAACGAAAGCCCCATTCTGCAGTCCCGCCAAAGTCATTTACTTGAAAAAGCTCTCCATATTTCGCTCTCAAGTTATCGCTTGTATATATATAATCCAGAGCGACATAAGCATCATCTTCAATTCCTTTTCCAAAACCAGTATTTGAACATACAGATTTCACATGTTCTCTACTATATTTATTTGCGACTTTTTCGACGTTTGCAGAACAGGAAACCAAGGATAATAATAGCAAGACCAAAGTAAGAATCACTCCCAGTTTGAAAAATGTGCGCGTAACACGCCACCCCTTTCTTGGATTCATTGCTACCAACTGAATGAAACAGTAGTTGATGTTGGTGTTTTGAATCCAGCTGCCGAGCAAAATGCTTTTGCCATAGCCAAAGTTTTAAAAGTAATGGTTATATCCATCCTTAAAGTGTCCCACCAGTATGACATTCCAGGTTTGAATCCTGTTAACCACCAGTGCAATTGATATGACCTCGAAAATAGCTTTTTCCCATTTTTGTAAAGTGTGAAACTCATGTACAACCGTTCACTATCATTGGCACAACGATACCAATCTTGTTTTGAAGTTCGTCCAAAATAGGATATAGAGTATGTTTTCGAATAAATATAGACCCCTATTTCGGCACCAGTTGTGCTTCCATAAAGTCCCTTCCAAAGCCATATTCTCCATGTCTTATAGTCGTAATTAAAGGTGATCTTTTTGTCAGAAATAATCATTCCTGCTAAAGGTGCCATGGTATTGTATAGTTCACAATAGCCAAGATTTCTTTGCCAAGGATACATTGTAGAATAAAATATCCCTTGATTACTATAGTGCGCCGTCAAAAGCTCCCCTGTGCCTGTATCCACCACGCAGGCCAGCGTATCGCCCATCCAATCCACGAACAGTTCCTTGCCGGGCTCCCTCTCCTGGACCATCACTACTTCCTTGCCGGTCCGCTTCCGCCAGTCCTGATATCTCCGGCAAAACTGGCTGTATCCCAGCCCGCCTGGCTCCGTCTGCCGGTATTCTTCCCAGATGTATCGCAGATTCATCCGCCG
>JAVBST010000022.1:0-52582 GCA_031556545.1 Oscillospiraceae bacterium | reverse complement strand
TTTTTCGTATTTGTGCGATAATGTACTTGGTTTATTTTGTTTTTCATCAATTACAATTATACCAAAAAACAGAGCCTTTTGCACTGCTTTTCGCAGTGGGTAGGCTCTGTTTTTTTAGGCTGTTTTGCTACAGCCCCTTTTTTTATAATACGGCAATGCAAACATTTATGCCAATTTGAATTGCTGTATAATCCCTCTCGCCATCATATCCGCCATTTGGAGCGCTTCGCTTTCAATGGCATCATACAGTTTAATGTCCTTTACGTATTGCCCATTGAGGCGCTCCACCGCTTCGGACTCCGTCATCTTTAAATGATCATAGAGCATTTTCTTCCAAGCCTTTTCCTCCCAATAGGGATTGATACGGCTCAGAAATCTTGCAATATCATCCGCGTTCTCGTACCATTTTTTTTCATACATCGCTATATCGCTAGCCTTGCCTGCTTGGGCGGCATGCACGAGCTGTGCCGCAATTAAAAGGTGTGCTTCCAAAAGGGCCTTAAACTCATCCGCGGGACTCTTCCCGTAAAACCGTTTCCATAAATCCGCAAAATCTCCCGGATTCTGTAATAGGCGTTTTGTGACAAGATCTAAATCTTTTAATTCGGCAGCCGTACTGATGATAAAGGATCTTGTCCACATTACATGCTGTTCCCAAAGCTTGCGCAGCTGATTGAATAGAGTGAGGGCATTTTGACTATAACCTGCTTCTATTTGCATTATAAACCTCCTTTCGGCAAGCCCTGCTTCATCATATGCCATGTTTTTCATATTGGACACCCATACGAAGCGGGAATTTGTCCAGACACCCACAAATTTCCGGGGTGATTGGGACAAAAACGCAATTACTTGCCGACAAATGAGCCAGAGGGTCTACAAAGTGGCATGCGAACAAACGCGAATGAAGTGCTCGACCTGTTTACTGCGGGGGAAACTGCGAGGATCCTTTCACCCTTTCTATCCAGGATTCGTACCACACCTAAAAAAATCGCAGCTGCAAGTCTCCGTACCCCATTTTATAGCGACGGATAATATCCTGCATTCTGTATAAAATGCCCGCTTTTTCGCACGCCTCCGCCAAAAGGGCATGGAGCTCTTTGGCATGGGGCGATCCGCAGCTGTATTGGTCGCCATAGCGTCGGATATACTGTGCCTTCATGCCGGGAAAGAGGCGGTCTAGCTGCCGGTAAAAGTAATCCCGCTGATTGCCGCGCAGGGTAACGCCCATGCCGGGATAAATAAAGCGGACGCCGCTCTCCTTCGCCAACCGGACGAGCGAGATTATATTCTCCCGTGTGTCGTTAATGAAGGGCAAGATGGGCATTAGCAAGATCCCGCTGTATATCCCCTGCTCCGACAGCGTTTTCAACGCGCGGAAACGCTCACTGTTTAGAGCGGCATGCGGCTCGATCTTTTGACCCAGCGCATCGTCGGCAGTGGTAACGGTCATCTTCACGATCACAGGCGAATGCTGCGCAATATCTTTCAGGACATCGATGTCACGGGTGACTAAAGGGCTTTTTGTGGCAATTGAAACGCCGAAATCGAAGGCGTCAATGAGTTCCAGTGCGTGCCGCGTCAATTGCAGTTCTTCTTCAAAAGGATTATAAGGATCACTCATGGAACCGGTTGCCACAACCCCCGTTTTGACTTTGCGCCGCAGATCATCCCGAATAATACTTAGGGCGTTTGCCTTAACCCGGACGGTATCAAAGTTTTCCACATGATAGCAGTCGCTGCGGCTGTCACAATAGATGCAGCCGTGGCAGCAACCTCGGTAAATATTCATGTTGTATTCCGTCCCGAACCAGCTGGTATTCTTGGTGCGCGTTACAATTGTTTTTGCAGGAATATACTCCATTTTCTTTCCCTCATCCGTAAATGCAGCAAGCTGCGACATATGCTGTATAAACAGGAATATCAGTCCCTATGCCAACAGCAGCCTCTCTTGCCTTTGCGCAAAAGAGGCTGCCGTATAAGTGCTGTAGCTAAATGCAGCTATGTTACTATCACTAGAAACAAAATCTTACAGATAGTTCATGGGGTTCGTATGCGAACCGTTGACACGCACCTCAAAGTGCAAGTGCGGGCCAGTGGAGTTGCCGGTGGAACCCACGCGGGCAATCACTTGTCCCCGGCTGACTGTCTGGCCTTCCGAAACGAGCAACGCGGACGCATGGGCGTAAAGGGTGCAAATCCCACCGCCGTGGTCGATAATGATATACTTACCGTAGTCCGCCCCGCCCAAGTCACGAGACACAATCACCGTACCACTTTCAGCGGCCACAATATCATGGCCGTAAACGCCGCCGCCGGTGATATCAATGCCCTTATGGAAGGATCCCCAGCGGGAACCATAACCGGAACTGATGGTCGAAAAACCGGGCAGGGGCCACTGTAACTTGCCGCCCGAATAGGGTTGTGCGGGCGCGGTGGTTGTACTGCCGGAATTGCTGGTGCCACCAGAAGAGCCCCCCTTGGAAGAACCGCCGGAAGCATTTGTATACTTGCTTCTCTGATCTGAAATGAGCGCCTGCACCGAATCCATTGTGCCAACGGTCTCTCTGAGTCTATCCGAATAGGACTGGTAGTCCTCTTCGGTTTGCTTGAGATATGCTTCACTGGCTTTCAAGCTGGGTTCCAGTTCTTCCCGTTTTTTCTGAATTTCGGACTTGTATTCTTCCAGCTTGCTTTTATCGTTTTCCTTTTTGGTCTTCGTCGTCCCCAGCATTTCTTTGCTGACATTGATGGATTTCACGTCATCCACAATGCCCTGAATCAGGTGAGCGTCATGATCCGCCACCCCTTTGAGCATCTCTTTGCGGTTGGTGAACTCCACAAAACTGGAAGAACTCAATAGAATTTCAATCTCCGAAGCTTCTCCGGCCATGTACATGGCCCGGAGGCGCTGTTTAAACAAATCATAGTTTTTATCAATCTCGGCTTGCTTTTCCCGGATATTCCCATCCAACTTCCCAATTTGCTTGTCATAGCCCTCAATGGTCTGATTCAAATTGGTGATCTGCTGAGACAGCACATCAATCTGGGACTGGATGTTGGTTACCTGCTCCTGGATCAAGTTGAATTGTTCCTGGGCATTGGTTCGTTCCTGGGAGGCCGCAGCCAATTTTTCCTGAATATCTTTTTGCTGTGTCTGTAAGTTGTCATAGCGCTGCTGGAGTTTATCCGACGACTCCGCGACAGCACGCACCGCACCCTGGTTAGGTGTAAACGCTAGCGCAGAGAAAACCAGCGCAAAGGATAAAATGGATGCCAGAAGTCTCTTATACCTCACTGATCTCACTTCCCTCTTCCTTTAGATATTTTCCAATGGAAATAGACCCTCCGATGACACCCGAAAAGATACCCACCGCTAAGAACCCCAAGAGAATCCAGATGCCAACACTCGAAAAGGCAACCACCTGTGAGATATTGAGGAGCTTGCCCAGCGAATTAATGGCAATCTTATATATGTACATAATAAATATGAAGGAAACAAGCCCCGCCAAACAGCCCAAAACTACCGCTTCAACCACAAAGGGGTAGCGGACGAATCCATTGGTGGCACCTACAGCCTTCATAATATTAATCTCTAGTCGCCGACTGTACATGGTCAGGCGAATTGTATTGGAAATAATAAACAAAGAAACCAAAAATAAAATCCCGATTACCCAGGAACCCACAATCACCAAAATTCTGCGGAAGCTTGTCAGCTGATGCGCCAATTCACTATTGTCACGCAGGCTTTCCACCCCGGGAAGCGCCTGTAACTCCGCCTTGGTCGCATCATATTGTTTGAGATCCCGCAGTGTCACTTTATAAGCGTCAGGTAAAATATTGTCGTCCTTCAAAGAGTCAAACAGGACACTTGCCTCACCGATTACATCCAGCTGTTCTTTGAGGCCCTCTTCTTTGGAAATAAACGTGCAGTCGGACACATTGTCCATCGCCTTAATTTTCGATCCCATATTCTGTGTATCCTGCTGGGATACGTTCTGCGCGATATAGAGCATAATGACATTCTGATCTTCCACAGAACTTAAAAATCGGTTAATGTTCAAAGAAATCAGCACGGCGGAACCCATAAAAATCAGACAGGACATGAGCACCCCAATGGACGCAAAGGACATCAGGCGGTTGGCCCAAACGCTGCGCAACCCCTCTTTGGTTAAATACTTAATGCTACCCAAGACTAATACCCCCTCCTCTTATCCTGCACATCTTGTAACGGACTGTGGGCAGCCGATAAACCTGCGCTGCCAATGGAAAGATCACTGTTCTCCTGCGTATTAAGCAGGGCGGAGAGGTCGTAATTATAGTCTAGATCATCATCAAAATCATCGTCATCGTCGTCCTGAACGGCAACTTGAGGCACGGCGGTTTTCCGCTGGAAATTCTCCTTGGAAATAGGCACCACCATTTCTTCCTCTTCCGAGCCATCCGTCAGCAGCACATCCTTATCGTCGGCCACAACACGCCCCACATCGATAAGAATAACACGGTGTCCAAATTCCCGAACCAGCGCATGCTCATGCGTCACCATCACGACGGTGGTACCCCGCATGTTGATGCTGTTGAGAAGATCTACAATTTCACGTGACATTTCGGGGTCGATATTCCCGGTGGGTTCATCAGCAATGATCATGGCGGGATTGTTCACAAGCGCTCTGGCCAGCCCCACCCGCTGTTGTTCACCGCCCGAAAGCTCATTTGGGTAGCTGCGGGCTTTGGTGGAAAGTCCGACCAGTCCCAGCACATACGGCACTCTTCTGCGGATCTCCCGCTCACGGGAGCCCGTCACACGCATGGCGAAAGCAACATTGTCATAGACGGTCATTTTGGGAATCAGCCGGAAATCCTGGAAGACAATGCCCATAGTTCGGCGCAAAAAAGGAACCTCTTTGTACTTCATGCTCTGAAGCTTATAACCGTTCACGATCACTTCACCGGCATTGGGAACCTCTTCCCGCATAATTAACTTTAGAAACGTACTTTTACCCGCGCCAGACGCGCCAACAACGAACACAAATTCTCCTTTTTCGATCGTCAAATTGACGTCTCTCAGAGCCTTTGTGCCATTGTCGTAAGTCTTATAAACCCCTTTAAACTCAATCAATGGATATACCTTCCTACTTCTTTTTATTGGGTCTCGTTACACCGTCCGCCGCACACCTCTACGCCTTTTGCGTGCCGCTGGGCTGGTCTTTGTCGGGAACACAACCACATATTCCCTCCATCGAAGTCCACGCAAGCAAAAACCGCTCCCTGATCGCTGTGCCGCACACCGTGCATCGCACCCTCGTTGTTTCGGCCGCAACCACTCAGCCACAACATCGATGTCAATATTTAATTGGATTGGAATCCAGATACTTTTTCACCATCAAAGCTACTTTGAAAACAATGGCGTCATCAAATTCCCGCAGATCAAGTCCGGTGAGCTTTTTAATTTTTTCCAAACGGTACACCAGGGTATTACGGTGCACAAAAAGCTTTCGGGAGGTCTCCGAAACATTGAGGTTGTTCTCAAAAAACCGCTGAATGGTGAAAAGCGTCTCCTGATCCAGACTTTCAATCGAGCCCCTTTGGAACACTTCCCGGAGAAACATATCGCACAGGGTCGTCGGCAGCTGGTAGACGAGACGGGCGATCCCAAGGTTTTCATAGCTGACCACCTTGCGCTCCTTATCGAATACCTTGCCCACTTCCAGCGCAACCTGCGCCTCCTTAAAGGATTTTGCCAGCTCCTTGACCCCGGTCACAACCGTACCAATTCCGATCACGGTCTGGGTGTAGAATTCCGTGGCAAAAGTATCCAAAATGGAATTCGCCAACTTTTCAAGATTCTTGGATTCCACATTGGAGGCCACTTCCTTGACAAGGGCAATATCGTTTTCATTGATATTGATCACAAAGTCCTTGCTCTTGTCGGGGAACAGATTTTGCACCACGCTGAAAACAGAAATATCGCTGTGCTGCACCACCCGAATCAACAACACCACATGGGTGGTCTCATTGCTGAAACGCAGCTCTCTGGATTTAAGATAAATATCCCCGGGCAAAATATTGTCCAAAATCACATTCTTAATAAAATTGCCCCGGTCATATTTCTCGTCATAATAATGTTTGATGCCGCCCAGGGAAATACTGATCAGTTCCGCATATTTGGCCGCCTGCTCGTCAGTGCCCTCCACAAAGGCAACATATTCCGGCTCGGCTTGACTGCCGAAAGCGCGGTAGGTGTAACCGTCCGCCACGTAAACCGGCGCATTCGCAAATGCTTCTGCGAGTTCTCCTTTGTGTAATTCCCCCACGCGGCTCACCTCACTGCAGGCAACCACAGATCCTGTATCATCAATCACACCCAGTGTTCTGTTTATAACATCATGCATCTGGTTGACAATCCCCTGAAACAGTCTGTTGGACACAACCATCTCTCCTTTTAACGTCACAGTAGAATCCAAAATTCAATTTGTCCATACTCTATCTATTTTACATAATAATCGCACTTTTTGCAAGTTGAATCATTGGAAAAGTTGAAATTATTGCAAAAAAGCCCGTGTGTATCGTCGTTTTTCACATATTATCCACTCTTGATTTTGATTCTACTGCCCAAAGTCGGGTCAAAGCTGATGTCAATTCCCGTAGGAATCCGCTCCTTGAGCTCCGCCACATGGGAAATGATCCCTACAATCCGTCCCGTTTCCTGTATGGTCGCCAGTGCCGTCATCACCGTTTGCAGGGTCTCGGCATCCAGCGTGCCGAAGCCTTCATCGATAAAGATCGAATCAATGGTAATCCCGCCCGCATAGTTTTGCACAACATCCGACAGACCAAAAGATAGACTCAGAGAAGCCAGGAACAGCTCTCCGCCCGACAGGGTTGTCACCGGACGCCCTTCATCGCCGCCCGCGTACCCGTCCAAAACAAATAATTCTAGGCCCTTATATCCTCTCCCTCCCTGGGAGTCCATCCGTTTCAGATTATATCTGCCGCGACTGAGTGTCTGCAGATATATATTGGAGGTCTCCACAATTTCATCAAACATCAGCCCTGTTACAAAATTGTAAATGGGTGTATTCAGGCTGTTGCTGCCGGAAATAAAGCGGTATAGCCGTTCGGTCATTTCAAATGCCGTTATTTTTTCTCGAATCGCCGCTTCTCTCACCGTCACTTGCTGCTGCGTCTCCAGGAGCGCCTTTTGCTTTTCCTGTAGTCCGCCCAAGAGAATATCGGCCTGCGTCTTTAGTTTCTGCTGATTCTCGCGTTTTATTGATAATTCTTCCAAATCCGGATTTTCTTTTTCCTGCAGCTCTTGGCTCAATTCCGCCATTTGCACCTGCAGGGTATGCACCTCATGCGTGTACCGGGTCCACTCCGCTTCCATTTGCTGTAACGCCTCGGGTCCCCGGCGCAGCGATGCAAAATCCAATCCGGCATCCAGCCCATACTCCATGCGCACCGCTTCAAAGGCCGCGGCCTTCGCCTCCAGTTGTTCCTTTGCCTGCTTGAGGGAGATCTGCACACTGTCCCGTTGCTGCGCTCTGGCAGTCATATCCAAACGGGCATTCTGCAAGTCTTCCTGCAACGCCTTGGCCTTTTGGCTCAGCGCCTGCGCCCTCGCGTTTTGCTGTATCCTATATTGATCCAGCGAATCATAGTCCTTGTAGTCCCCTGTCAGCAGCTTTTCGGCTTCTTCTATCTGCAACCGCAGAGACAAGCTACTATTTTCGCCTTCCATCCGTTTTTGCTGCAAGGCCGCCTGGCTTTCCCTGTGCTCCGCTTCCTCTTGTAGAAGCTGATCCCGTAAAGCCTGCAGCTTTTGCTGCTCCGCCTCGTAGGTTTGCGCTTTGGCAATGGCCTGTTCCAGGGCTGCCATTTCCGCTTCCCATGCGGAAACGGTGCCTTCCTCCCCGGCCCACTTGGCCCGCTCTTCCTGCCATGCGGTTCCCGTATGCTCAAGGCGCATCTGCAGCTGCACGGTCTCCCGATGCCGGGTCTCCGCTTCCATCTGCATTTGCTTGTGCGCTTCCTGCAATTGTTCGAGCATGGACGCCTCCACCGCCTCTGCCGTATTCACAGCAGGCGCGGGATGGTGTGTCGAGCCGCACACGGGACAGGGCGCGTGCGCCTGTAATTCTTTGGCCAATGCCGCGGCCACATGCCGCCGGGATGTGGACTGCGCCTCTTCTATGCGAACCGTAAAGGTTTCGAGGGTTGCCTGCACCTGCGCATATGCGGTATGTGCCGTTTGCAGCGCCTTCTCTATTTGGGCCTGCTCCGCTTCCAGGGCTTGCGTGCGATTGTACGCGGCCAGCTTGGTCGCCAGCTCCTGCCGGCGGGTGACCCAACGCGGCAGTCGGCTGATATAGTTGTCAAAGCGTTCCCGCAGTACACGGTTTCCTTTTTCCAGCCGTCCGGCCAATTGCGCGAGTGCCTCAGCCTCCGTCTTGAGTTGCAGATCCATCTGTTCGTTTGCCTGTTGATTTTGCGCATAGCGCGCGCGTAAATCGGTGAGCAGCTTAAGCTTGGGCAAAATTTCCACCAACCGGGCTGTTTCATCCCGCAAGGCGCGTTCCTGCTGCGTTAGCGCATCCACGGCCTCCGCCTGTTTCTGCGCCTGTTCCAGCTTTTCCTGCGCGGCCACATAGGCGGCCTGCGCCTGCGCTTGCGCCGTTTGCAACTGTTGGACTGCTGCGGTTGCCTCTTGCCAAGCCATGTAGTAGGGGGTTGCCCCGCTGATTTTTTGGCTCTGATCAATTTTTTGGCGCAATTCCGCAAAATAAGTGGATCGCTCTAATAATACATTCTTTTTGTTAACAAACTTCTCGTATTTATTAAATAAATCCTTAATAGTTTGTTGCAAAGCATACTCGGCTTCCAGCCGAGCCAGGGCGGCGCCCTCTTGCTCCGCCTGCTGCTGGGCTACCCTAAGCGCTTGTGCCCCCGCCTCAATTTGCGCCGCCAGTGCCTCCGGGCTTTCCGCCTGCTGCGCCCGCAGCAGTGTTTCGGTCTCCCGTTGCAGGGTATCCGCCTCTTGCCGGCGTTCATTGCGCATCCGGTTCATGATATCTACAAGGCGGTTCCAGTGCAGGGTATGGAACAAATCTTCCAAAATCTTTTGTTTATCCTTGGAGCCCGCAATGAGCAGCTTTTTGAATTCGCCCTGGGGCAGCACAATCACCTGTGCAAACTGTTCCCGTGTAAAGCCCAAAAGCTCTACCGCATATTTTGAAACCTGCGCTCCGCTGGCCAGCAGCTTTTCACTGTCCCCTTCCCAGCCGTAGCAGGCCGTCTCCTCCTCGTCCACCATCTCCACCGTACCGTCCCGATGGCGCAACTCTTTGCGGCGCAGAAAACGGCGAAAGCTATAGAGGCTGTCCTGTATCAAAAAGTCAAAACGAATCCGCGTCTGGGCCTTTTCATCGGCAAAAGTACTGCGCAGTGCCTTCCAGTCATTGCGTAGCATGCCCGTCCCCCTGCCGTACAGCGCAAAGCTCATCGCATCAAGCATGGAGGTTTTGCCGGCGCCTGTGGGTCCGGAGATCAGAAAAATGCGCCCCTCCTCCAAAAAGGAGAAATCAATCGTCGTGGGAGCCAGATAGGGACCAAAGGCTTCCATTTCCAACCGGACAGGAATCATTCCGCCGCCTCCCTTCCGGCCCTTCGGCAGGCCTCCCGGTAAAGCGCCAAATCCTCTTCGCTAGGCGTCACTTGGCATACTTGCTCCAAGAAGGCCTCAAAGAGCATCTGATCGGAGCTTTGCCGGCTTTTGAGCTGCCGCGTCAATTCGCCCCGCCGTTCCTCGGCTTTCAGCGCCCCCTGCAACCAAAGATTTTGCAATCCCAGCACATGGGGGTATACCTTACGCAGTCGCGCCATGGGTTCATAGATCGGAACTGTATCTTCCAGCACCGCAAATACATAATCGTCCCCGCGGGGGTCCTGCTGTCCGCTTGCCAGCAAAGCCTCCATGCTGCCCCTCACCGTGCGCATATCGCGCCGCGGCGCCACCGGGCATACCTCAATTGCGATATTCCCTTTCTCTTTTATGTTTAAAAGGGTCAGCCCCTTTTTTTGGCGTTCTTCATCAAAGGAGTATTTCAACGGACTGCCCGCATACCGGACTGTATCCGCTCCCGCGCGCTGCGGAGCATGCAGATGCCCCAGCGCCACATAGTCAAACCCCTCAAACAGAACGGCAGGCACCTGCGCGCTGCCACCAATATATAACGGTGCCTCCGACTCGCTCGTCAGGCCGCCCGCCACAAAGCAATGTGCCATCAAAATGTTGCGTTCCGCCTGCGGCATATGGGCCTTGATCTTGCCCAGCACCGCGCTATAAGCCGCTTCAAAGCCCCGGATGGTTTCATCCTCCAGCCATTCCCGTGCCTGAAGCGGTTCGAAATAGGGCAATAAATACAGGTTTAGCGGCCCATACTCGTCCGAGAGCCGAACCGGTTCCAAACAATCCGCAAGGGTGCCGGCTATATACAGCCCCGATGCCTGCAAGAGCCCTGCCCCCATGGCAAGGCGTTCCGCGCCGTCATGGTTGCCGGCAATCACCGCCATGGGAATGTGTAATGTCCGGCAGACAACAAGGGTCAGCTCATCAAAAAGCCGCAGCGCCTCCACCGGCGCCACGGAGCGGTCGAACACATCGCCCGCCACCAATACCAGATCCGGCCTCTCCCGTTCTAATAGAGGCAAAAATGTCTGCCATAAAAAATGTGACTGATCGGCCAAAAGGCTCTGCCCAAAAATGGATTTTCCCAAATGCCAATCGGCCGTATGAATAATCTTCATGAAAGTCTCTCTTTCAACCATCTGCGCTGGAATAAACGTCCGTGATCCTCTGGGGAAGAGGGCGCAATTAAGATCTAAGTATTGCACGCGACCGCCCATCAGGACGGATTTCAGCGGAAACAGGCGATACCCTGCAGCTTCTTCCAAGGCGCGCTATACGCTGACAGCGCTAGGGTCTTGTCACGGGAAGAAGCGCCCTGAAAACCGCGGTATACTGCGGGGTCACAACCTGATCCCGGTGCATAGATCCAAAGTACCACCGCTTGAACTGACAATTGCCGGCCAATTCCTGAAAATAGCCGTTGAGCCCCGAGTTCCGGCCATATTCCTTGGATTTAAGCCGCAGGAAATCCTTAATCTGGCCAGGGGGTTCGTGGGTGATGATATAATCCACCTTGCAGCCCGCTTTCTCGATGTTTTCGGCGCCTTCGTAAAGCTCTTTCGTATTGGGCAGTTCCTCCCGCCACCATCCGCCGTTTTCAAAGCGGATCTCCTTCTCCTGGCTCTCTCCGCCGCCAAAGGCATAAATGCGCTGCCCTTCAATCTCGTAAATCTGCCCGCGCATCAAATGATAGAGGTTGCCCCCAATATGGTGGACCTTGCCGCCCATCCATTCCGTCTCTTCATAGGCGTATAACAATTCAAAGTTTTCATGGGTGCCGTCCACAAACGCAATATTATAGCGTTTCTTTCCCAGCTTCTTTAAAAGCTTCTGCTCGTCCTTTGTCCCATCCCAAATAAAGCCAAAATCCCCGCAAATCAGCAGCGTATCGTTCTTTTTGAGCTTGCGCATTTCCGTGCTGGCAAAGCGTTTCAGGTCGGCGTGCATATCGCCTGTCACATAGATCAAGCCTTTTTCCCTCCGATTGACCCACCTTTGCGGGTACTTTATAAAAATAAGCCAAAATACTTTTATTTTTAACAAATTACTGTTATACTTAGTCTAGTCTTATCGCAATTGTGCTAATCCGCAAATAACAAGCATCCCTGTTTGTCTTTCGACCCGCTTTGCTTGCCTTGGCAGCAAATCCACGGTTAGCCCTGTTTAGAATTTTTCACAAATTCTCCGGTGCTTCCAATCGACTTTTGCCCAAAAGTCGATATGCCATAGTCGAATTTTGCGAGTCTTTGTTGATCCCTATTATCATAATCATTTCTATCAATATTGTCAATTCCAGCTTTTATTTTCCTTGAAAATTCACAAATTTATCCCATTCAGGAGAGATTGCCATGCGTAAAAAAATTGCATGTTTTTTAACATGTTGCCTCCTTACGTTCCTGTTGCTGCCCGTTGGAACGCAGGCCGCTTATACGCCCTCATTTGAGATTGCCTCCCAAATCGCATTGATCGTCAACACGGAAAACGACCGGGTCATGTATGAAAAAAACGCGGATCAAAAGGCTGCTCCGCCCTTCTTGCCCAAAATGGTCGCCGCGGCTGTCGCCATGGAAAACTGCAAGGATCTGGACAATACGCTGGTAACCGCGCCCTCTTATATTTTTGATGATCCCGCCGCACTCAGCGGTACCAACGCCGATATCCGGCAGGGCGAGACCCTGACCATGCGGCAGCTGCTCTCCTGTATGATGCTGCAATCGGCCAACGAAGCCTCCCTCATTATCGCTGATTATATCGGACAGGGCGACCAGAACAAATTCCTCGAGATGATGAACCGCTACGCTGAAAATCTCGGCTGCAAGAATACGCGCTTTACCAATCCCCATGGCCTCTATGATGCAGAACAGTACACCACCGCCAACGACGTATACCGCATCGCAAAAGCGGTGACCCAAATTCCCGGATACATGGATCTTGTCAACACCATGCAATTTTCCATTCCTGATACCAACAAGCACGCAGCCCGCACTTTGATCAATAATAATTATATTCTTGATAAAACCACAAAATACTATTATGAGTATGCCAAAGGCATCAAAACTGGCGCCACAGCGGAATCCGGTCGCTGCCTGGTCACCACCGCCTCCAAAAACGGCTATACCTATTTGTGTGTGATCATCGGCTCCCAGCCGGATCCCGAGGACGATATTACCAACTACGCCTTCATTGAAGCCCGGCAGCTCCTCGAATGGGCTTTCACCAACTTCAGCTATAAAGTCGTGGTGAACACCTCTAAAATTGTGGCGGATCTGCCCGTCACCATGGCCTCCCACAAGGATCGCATCACCCTGGTTCCGGAAAAGGAGATTTCCTCTCTTATCCCCTCGGATGTGGATGTTGCCGGTGCGCTCATTACGCCCGTGCCCGGTACCTTGCCCGAGGAGATTCCCGCCCCCATCAGCAAAGGGCAGGTCTTCGGACAAGCCACCGTCACCCTGGCCGGGGAGACCATCGCGACCATTAATCTCGTTGCCAGCGAAGATGTGGAACGAAGCAGCATGCTGTACGCCTTTGCCAAGCTGCGCAGCATCTTTACCTCCTGGTGGTTCCGGCTGATCGTCGGCCTGATCCTGAGCCTTGTCATCATCTACATCATCTTAACGGTGCTCCATAACAACCGGCGGCGCAAACGCCGGAAAGTGAAAACCTACCGTATGCGCTAAATCCCCTCGGCACAGTTCAGCCTACATAAAATCATTACGAAGAATAATTTAGAGGAGAAATCATCCGATTTCTCCTCTTTCATTTTGTGTTACGGTATTTGGTACAAACTGCCACCCCGATCTACTGCGCCGTCCCGCGCCAGCGTCAGCTTGGCGCGCACCTGCAAGATCAGCGGCTGGACTGCGCCTCCATCCGGCGGCAAGAGTGTCAGCTCCCCGATTTCCGCATCAAAGGCAGCAAGGGCATTACTTGCTTTCTGCCGGATTTCAAAAACAGCAAAGGGCAGGCGGGAAACGGCATTGATTTGATAAACGCCCGGGGGCAGTGTATCCAGACACAGAGGCTGCCGCGTTTGTAAAAGCAAATTGTAGACATCACCCGTCCGCTTATTTTCGAGCGTCAGTTCCATGGGGTAATCCGAAGCAGCGTTTAACCCCGCCTCCTTATAGTCCTTCTGATTGGCCGGCGCCGTACCCTCGGCATTCAAAATTTCGCTCTCCAGGGTCAATGCGCATTGCCGCGTCATGGCCGGGATATGGGTCCGCTGCGTCGCATCCAGGAAAAGCACCTTGGTGGTTTGCGCCTCGCTGATTTGCACGAGCTGTTCCTGCCGGACTGTGCGCCCCGCCAGCTCTTTCACAAGATACTTACCCACCGGCAGGGATTCCCGCGTCCTGCGTTCCCCTCGATAGGTATAGGCAAGGGTTTTCACATAGCCCTGCGCGTCTGTTTGGACCCGGATCATTTCATCAGACGCCAAAATGTTGCGCAATACCTTGTATGGCGTAACCTCATAGGTCACGCCTGCCCGCTCCTGCTCGGAAGCGGAGGCATTCTGAATTTCGAGCTTGCCCCGTGCATAATGGTTTTGCAGCCTACTGTAATTCGCCGCCAAGGTATCCTGCGGGCGCACCACAACGGATTGCACCTCTTCGAGCGGCGCATATCCCTCAACCGCCTTGGTCTGCACAAGCTCCCATTTTCCGGCGGGAATATCCTCCCAAACGGCAACAGCCGCCGTAACCCGCTTTTTATCGCCGTTCTCTAAAATAGCAATATCCTTTATGGTAACCGCACGGACTTCTTCCCGCTTCTCACCCAACAAATCGGTGGTGTACAGCATAAATTCAGATCCTTCGGCTTCCTCCAAATTATGGCTCTCCATGTCCAGCACCACCATAAAGGCGCCCTTGCCGTCATAGAGATTTTCCATACTGACTTGGGCCGTATGCCCCTCGCGCACTTGCACGGTAACCGTATTGGCCTCAGCGGCATCCTGTGCCTGCGCGACCCCCTCCACTTTCATAGCAGCGACCCGCACGCCCAGTTTGCCTTCGTCCTGCACTTCCTGTACCTGATAGGTTCCCTTTTCCAAGGTATATTGCGCACCTTTGCGCCCATACAGTGCATTGCCCTGTACATCGGTCACAAGTGTCTCATCCACATAGTTGCCATAATCGGATTCACCCCAAACGCGGAACGTGAATCCCTCCAGCGCAAAGGGTTGCTCTGCGCCCTGCGCGTCCTTCCCTCTGATGATCTGCAACGATAGGGCGCCCTTTTGGTAAGCGTTTATAAAGCGAACCGAGTCCGACTCCTGCCCCGGGGTTTCCTCGGAGCGCACCTGACAGTTTGTCTGCGCCGCAGGCGCAGTATAGCGGTCGGGAACATCGAGTTCCTCCACCCCATAACGTCCCACCGGCAGCCCTTGCGCCGAGGCATTGCCCGCTTCATCCGTTGTCAGCACCAGCGACAGCGCCTGACCGCCGGTTGCAGCATCCCGCACCAGGAAGGTTCTGCCCTCCAGCAGATCCGCATCCTCCGCATTGTCCTCCTGCCCCTCGTTCTTGAGGCGCAGTCGCAAGGTACCCTTCGCCTGTGTCATCTGCACAACCTGTTCCGTCAGCACAACTTCATCCGTGGCCGGCGGCGCTTCCACCACTATATTCTTTACCGGGCGCATCCGGTCATAACCCCAATAGACATCCGGCGCTTCAAAAGCGGAGCCGGGCAGGGCCGGATAGGCCTGCGTCAGGGTATATTCGCCATAGGGCAGGGAGAAGAAACCCGCCCCGTCCCCCGCAAGGGAGAGCTTGGCGCTGTATGGCTCACCCGCCGCAAGGGTTCCCTCCACCTGATAAAGGGCTTCCTGGTGGCTGAGATTCGCCTCAAAAGCTTGCGTTATTTTTAGATAACCGGTACGCAAAGGCACCGCATACCAGAGGTTCACCCCCTGGGTTTCCAGTCCGGTAATCACCACATTCTTATAAGCTTCGGGGGCATAATAGGCCTCCTCGCCATTGTCATCCGGCCAAAGCATACGCACCTGATAAACGCCGGGGGGCACGGGGCCAAAACTGATGCGGCCCTGGGCGTCCGTGTCCCTGGCCTCCGATTCATACACAGTTTCGGTCAAAGCGCCCTGTTCGTCGGCCTTCTTGCCCGTGATTTGGAAGGTGAAGCCCGCTTTTTCTGTGCCCGGGGTACACTCCACCTGCAGCGAAACCTCGGTACCGGCGGTTGCAAACGCACCAACCTTAAAGCCGGCCACCGGGGACGCTACCCCCAATTCCGGCCCGCTCCCACGGGTATAAAGCGGCGCGAAACGCCCTGTCAATACACTGCCGTCTTGCACGTCCGCCGGAATATGTACCCTGTACTCGACCACCAGCCGCTCATCTTGCAAGAGCGGATAGCGGCGGTCTACCCGCAGAAGGAGGCGCTTGGCCTCGGCTTTGCCGGCGGTATACCGGGCAAGATCGGTTCCCGCGTTCCATTGGCTGCTGTAGCGTACGGTATATAGGCTGGATGGCAAGACCATCCGATAGCCATTTTTTTCAATCATCTCTACACGGGTTATCTCTGAAAACACGGAGCCCGCCGCACTCTGTGGCAATTCCACCACCACGCCTGCGTCCCACATTGTCTCGCCGGCGTTGGCCACCGTCATACGTACCAGAGCCCGGCGATCCTTCTCCCGATAAACGGTGCCTTCCCGGAAGCTCCCGTCCTCGGCCTCCACTTCATGCAATGTGGCAATATCCGCTGTTTGCTGGAGGGTAT
Organism: Oscillospiraceae bacterium; assembly: GCA_031556545.1. Lineage (GTDB taxonomy): Bacteria > Bacillota > Clostridia > Oscillospirales > Acutalibacteraceae > JAVBST01. The sequence continues at coordinate 36,153 of JAVBST010000022.1, read as the reverse complement.
AGGCAAAGGAATGATAGCCCAGCTTTGATGGTACGGTTGCGCCACTATGGATCGCGAATTGATTCGTTTCCATCGCAGCATACAGCTGATCGTCTGTTTCCATCCATACGCCGATCCGGCCCTCCATCTGCGCGATATCGTGTTGCCTTCCCACTTTTGCGCGCAAAACAATCCTGATGACCGTATCCGGCAGAGCGTCTGTATACACCCCCTGCGTCGCGACCTTGAGGAAGCTCTTGCCCCCAAACGCCACCCGCTCCACCGCCACGATGTGCAGCGGACTGCCTTCTTGCACCGTGGCCTGGAAGCTGTTCCCATCATAATCCCAATCCTGGGGAAGTTCCACGTAAAAGACCGGGTTTCGGTTAGAGATCATTCCTTCCGCCCGATCTGCCCGCATGACAAGCGGAATCACGAAATGGTTCCATTCGTTTTGCGCCTGCGGCAAGGAAAGGGAAAAGCCTTGGATCTGCTCGGCATCCAACACGAAATCGGATTGGGGGCAGGCGAGGGATTGAGAAGCCTCACGATCGCCTGTCAACGGAACGGCAGGTGTTGTTTGTCCCGGCAGAAGCCCTGTCCCCTGCTGGGTCTGCACAAGCGCAACGCTGCCCCGCAAAGCGGCAAGCGCCTTTGCGTCATTGCCCACAGCCAAGGCGGCAAAGAGGGCCGCCCCCTTCAGGCGGTAGGTGCTCTCCCATTGCACGGCACCGCTGCCGCTGCCCGTATCAGCGCCCTCCACCACGGCATAATAATCGCTGATATCCATCGCTTCCGGCAACACATAGGTGTCGGAAAGCATTTGCGTTCCATCCGGCAAATCAAAACGGCCGCCCGCCGTAAACCGGCACAGGAAATCCTGCCCCGATTTGCCCCGCTCATAAAAGGTTACACTGCCGCCGCCCTGCAAGACGGGGTCCATGCTGCGCATCGCAAGGGTATCCAATCGCAGCATATCCGTACGCAGCGCCAATGATTTCACTTTTCCCTGTTCATCTTTATACTGTAACTGCGCCGGTCCCGCATCCGGAAACTCTGCCGCCGTATAATCGCTGTAACTATAATAGTACACCGACTGCAGGAAGCCCTGGGGGCGGTGCAGGTTTACGGTATTCAGCCAGGTCGTCCAAACATCTCCCTGCCGGATCAGGGGCGCGGCATCCAGCGTTTGCTGCCGCGCGGGCTGCATGGCGGTCCGGGCGCGTCCTGCGATGTCCAGCGCCGCAAAGCCTCCCTCCTGCGTCAGGGTCGCCTCATACAGCGAAGCTTCCCCTCCCGCAAGCTGCACCTTGACATAAACTTCGTTTTGATATGCCAGCGTATGTTCGCCCGCGTTCTGCACAAAATCATAGGCAGCCTTGGGATACTGTACCCGCAAAATCCAGGGCGCGGCGGGAGCCTCCTCACGAAGCAACAGGGGGAAATTCAGTCCCTCTTTTCCCTGCGCCTTTGCAGAAAAGCTGTGGGAGCTGGCATCGTACACATTGCGGATCTCCACTTGGGACGCAATGCTTTCCGGCGCCAGCAATGTGGCCGCCGTGGGCGGATAGTCTGTCCCGCTTGCCTCGTTACGCAAAGGCCGCAGAACCCCGTCCAGCCCGAACTCCACCGCATAGGGGAAATATTGCGCGTTTTGCGGCGTCACCCCCAGGCGATATTCCATATAGAAAGAATCGGCATCAAAATAGGTGGCTTCCGGCCCATCATCCAGCGTCATTGCCATACTGAAAGCACTGTCGCTCTTGAGGGCGGGCCGAACCGTGCGCTCCAGCCGCACCGGAATTTCAACATCTCCTATCCTATGTACCCCCGTGAGGGTAAACACATAGCGGGTATCCCGGTAGGCCTCGGCCCCCAAGGGAGCAAAGCGGCTGGTGAAAATCACCAGCCCCTCCCCTTGCCGGTTGGCGGAGAGGCTGGGCTGAAACTGGAGGGTGCGGTCCGAATACCCTTGCAGCAGATCGCCGCCGTAATCGTTTTCGCTCAGATCAAACAGCGCATAGGGCAATACGGCAGCGCTCTTTCCCTGCGCATCCACCGCGCTCACCTGCAACTGAAAGCGCTCAAAGGTACCGCCACCCAAAAAACGAACCCCAAAATAAGCGCTCATGGGTTCATTGATATATCCCTCAAACTGCTTTTCAGAATGCTCCGGATCGCTGAAAACGTCAAAATCTATATAGGTATATTTGCCCGTGGTATTTTCAATTTTGCTGAAATCCACAGCATTTTCGGAAAGGGTAGGCGTGACCAACGCAAAAAAAGCCAACATCGTGAGCAGAAGCACCATGCTCACAACGCGGGCTGTCCAGCGATATGTACCTTTTTCTTTGATCCACATAGAATCCCTCATACCCTTTGCAGAGAATGCCTTCCGGCTCCGCCCGCCATACCCAGCGGGTGCGGCGCCCTGGCTGTTCTCGTTCCTCTGACCGGCTGCACGGTCAACTGCTTCGCTATATATAACTGCCGTAGCCAAAGTATAATGTCCCCCATCGGCCGTCTTGGCCCCACGAAAGCCTCCGGTCGCCTCGGGTGGACATGCGGCGTGTACGCAACACAAAGAATATACAGATTGGAGAAGAAGATTCAAAAAAACGAACGATCGTTATTCTGCCTGGAAAGGCGCCAACATTTGCATAAAGAAAAATAATAAATTTTCCAATTCATGGGTCTTCGCCCAAAACACAGGATCACTTTCGCAAAATTACAGCGTCTTGATTTTCATTGCCATTCTTATAATAACATATTTTTTCGCGTAAGTAAACCATTTTTTGTACGTTTTGGCCGGAATTATCCGGAATAAGCGGTTATTTGGAATTCTGAATAAAAAATTGATATCTGCATTATGAAAAACCGGACTATTTTAATAGAAATTTGAAAAGACGCTGAAAAAATCACATCTCAAAATTCCAGTCAATCATTTTCCATTATACTCATTGTGATATATTTTTGCCTGATTGCAACCCTGAAAAAAGGCAGTATTCTCTATCATACGAAACTCCGGTTCCAAAGATGTCTCCACCGGGGCCTCAAAAGGCGACACAAAAAAGATCCTGTACGAAATGCACAGAACCTTTAGGGGTAGGGTTAACACCGCAAAACGGGATGAGGCCCTACCGGTAAAAGCAGTATTTCACAATTTTTCGAAAGGCAGTGGGGATGGTAACGTGCGGCAAATCGTCCGCCCCCACCCACTGATATGGCGCATTCAGCTCCGATTCCTCCAGAGGACGCAGCAGCTTACAGCGATAAACCCGCATTTGCCAGCGCAGGTGGGTAAAGACATGTTCGGCATCTAGGCAATGTTCCCCCACCTGTATCTCCATCCCATACTGCGTCCCAAACATGGCGGACATCGCATCCTGCTGCGCACAGTCCACACCCGGAAATTCCCACAGACCCGAGAGCACCCCCTTGCCGGTGCGCTGGGTCAGCAGAATTTTTCCGCCTTCTTCCAAAATGGCAATCCCCCGCGCAACGACCTTTTGCGGCGGCTTTTTCTTTTTCACAGGTAGATCCTGCTGCAAGCCCCGTGTATGAGCCTCGCAAAGAGAGGTCAGGGGGCAAAGCATACACTTGGGTGTCCCCGGCAAACAAACCAGCGCGCCCAGCTCCATAAGCCCCTGGGTAAAATCGCTGGGTGGGCAGTGCACAATTTCCGCCTGCACCCGCGAAGTGATATACGCCCTGGTTTTGGGCTCCATGATGTCTAAATCAATGGCAAAAAGGCGGCTCATTACCCGCAGTACATTGCCGTCCACCGCCGCATAAGGCTTGTGGAAGGCTATGCTCATAATGGCCCCCACCGTATAATCGCCGATCCCTGGAAGGGCGCGCACCGCTTCATACGTCTCGGGGAAAACGCCTGCGTGGGCGTCGCAGATCATTTGGGCTGCTTTGTGTAAATTCTTCGCACGGGAATAGTAGCCCAAACCTTCCCACATTTTGAGCACCTCTTCTTCCTCGGCCGATGCCAGGGCCGCAAGCGTTGGAAAGCGCTCCAAAAAGCGGCGGTAATATTCCATTGCCCCCTCCACGCGGGTTTGCTGGAGCATAATCTCCGAAATCCATATGGCATAGGGGTCGGATGTCCTTCGCCAGGGTAAATCCCGCCGCACCTGGCGGTACCAGGCGCATAATCGGGCGCCCCAGTCTGTTTTGGTTTGTTCAGACATATATAGCTCTCTTTCTATCCAATCAGGGAGGCGATAAACAGCACGGTTGGCAATGTCACAAGAGAAAGCAGACTTGTCAGCACCACACACTGGCAGGCGTGCGCACTGTCCGAGCCATGCGAGCGGGCCAGCACTGCAATGGTGGTCATGCTGGGCAAACCGGCGATAATCATCAGGCTTTTGGCGGTGGTTTGGGGCATAAAGGGCAACAAACGCAGAACCGGGTATAAGAGTATGGGAAATATCAACAACTTGGCCAACGCAATAAAATAAGGCCCTTTTTTCGTAAAGATGCTCCGGAACGGAATTTCCGCCGCCGTACCCCCGATATAAATCATCGCGAGATATTTGGAGCAGTTCCCCAAGCCCACCACACTGTCCCACAAAAAATTACCAGCAGGATTGCATCGAAAAGCCAACAAAATCAGCCCCGCCGCCAATGCGCATGTCGTGGGCGAAATCAGTTTCTTCCAATCAAATCCCTCCCGGTTTACCCCCACCGGGTAGGTGAGGTACACGCCGAAAGTCCACAGAACCAGCTGGTCGCCGATGGTATAAATGGAGAGGGTAAAAGCGCCCTGCGCGCCATACAGCGCAATGAGCAGCGGAATGCCAAAAAATCCAATATTGCCAAAAGTACACATAGCTTTCTGAATATTGGCCTGGTTATCTGTAAGGCCTGCCATTTTTGCCGTCAGGGATCCGAGTCCGTAAAGGGAGGCCATCAGCACAATGGCAAAACATAAAATCGGCATCGCATCCACAAAATTGGCGCCGGCCGAAGTGGGAATGCTGGTGAGGAGCATCGCCGGCAGCATAATTTTCGAAATCATCCGCGCGGTGGCATCCAAGGCGGCGGAAGTAAGCAGGTGAATTTTCATGCCCACGAACCCGACGCACATCATCACAAAAAATATTAGCAGCTGCTCAATGAGTTTATTAATCTCCGCGCCCATATTGAACCCCGTTTCTATCAAATATGAATCCTATTTCCCACGCAGGATTCGTATAAGCTGTTTATACAAGCCCCATGGACACACCCTGCTGGCGCATCACTCCGTGCGCCTGCGCAAGCTCAATTTGCCGCCGTAATATACACTGCCGTGGCAGCAAGGCAAAACAGACCCACACAAGCGGTCAGCCCCATGCGCAATCCCCTGGTGCTGCGGGAAGCCTGCTCCGCGGGCGTATCCCAAAGCCGTGCCAGAAAATAGGCGCCCGTCAACAGCGTAGGGACAATATAGCGAAAATCCATGGTGCAATCATGCGGAAAACTAAAGCAAAACTGCACATAGGAAGCCACCCAGATCAGCCAAACGCCGCCCATAAGCAGGCTATAAAGGGTGGCGCCGCTCTGCCGCCTTATATCCCGCATGATAACAAAAATCATCGCAAGGAGGGAAAGGGCGATCATCAGCAAATTGACCCCCATAAGGCCCTTGGCAAAAAAAGAAGCAGCAAAGGTATATTCCCCAAAAAGAGAGGTCTTGCATAGATAAAGGGGAATATTGTAATCGGCAGGAACGCCCTGAAAGGGATCGGGCCGGAACAGGGTCATGATATCGCGGACGGGTATCAAAACCGTACGTTCCCAAAAACTCCGGTTGCCCACATATTGCGGATTGTCCCGCGTCAGGGCGGGCACAAAGGTGAATGGCTGGTTAAAACGCAAATAATTGCGCAGCGCATAGCTCATCCCCAAGGGTATGGAAAGACCCGCGAAAACAAAATACTGTCCCCATAAGCGTTTCCATTCCCGCTTCTCTTTCATCAGCCGGATGATAAAAACGGCCCCGATCAAAAGGGCAAGCATCGCCGCCGACATTTTAGAGAGCATTCCAAATCCCAGTGACAGGGCCAGACCCACCATATCCCGCAGGAGCCCCGCTTTCATCCAGCGGATCAAAAAGAGTACCGTCAAGAAGGTGCACAGGATCATCAACATGTCGTTATTAACGCTGCCCCCCAGGATCAAAAAGGTGGGATGAAAGGCCAAAATACTCATCCCCAGCACCTGCCCTTTAGCAGACAACCCCGTCTCTCTAAAAATCCGGTACGCTACCACCATGCAGGCACAGGAATAAAAGCAGGTCAGGTTCTGGATGCCTTCCGCCGCCCGCGCATAGGAAACGCCGAGACCCGTGGATACCTTTAGCCAAAGGGCCGCCAAAATGTGATGGAGCGGCGGGTGATAATATTGCCAGCCATCTTTTTGGGGCAGCTTGCCCGTCTCAAAAATGGTATTGATATAGCCCGCATGTCCATAGTCAATATTAGTGTAAACAAACTCCCCCATATCATGCTGTCGTTCGCCAACCGAGGTATAGAGAATATATCCCACCCGGAGCACAACGCCGCAGGCCATAAGCAGCAGCACAACCGTACCCGATGACAGTCCCCCGTTTATGTATAGGGCAACGGCCGTCATGGCGAGGGCAAAAAGCGCCGTCAGCATCAGCGTCGCCACCGGACGATCCAGCAGGTAAATCCCCAAAGCGCCCCCTAACAGGGATAGGCCAAATAGGATAAAAAGCGGCTTTTGGGAGGCGGCAGCGGATTGCCGGCGCCAGAAAGCAACGCCGGCAAATAAAAGTAGGTTGATCACCAGCAGTATGGCGCAGAGGCCAGGTTTCGTCAAAGGCTGTGGATCCAGGGGATCGATACAAACAAAGCTGAGCAATAGGATGGCCGCCATGCCCAAGAGACAATAGCCACCGTTCCATATTTCCTTTTTATGAATTCTCTGCTGCGCTGACTGCATCCACTCCACTCCTTATACAAACACTCACGAACCACTCCGCGGGGATCCAAGCTTCACGAAACGCCCCGGAGGGATCGCAAAACAGCCTGTGAACCAATTGCAAACAAAGTTCCCGACTGGTCCGCCACGAGGGAATCATATCCAAAATGCTGCCTCGAACTTCCGGCGGGTTTCGCACAGTGGAGGCTCCGGCACGGCGGTTGATTCGGCGTTCATCCTGCTCTGCAAACGGAAATATCATACCATATTTCTCCACCCAATGTCCAGTACGGTCGTTCCAAAAAACAGCCCCGCTATTCTCGGCGTGAATAGCGGGGCTGTTTTAAACAGAATGAGGGTTGCTATATTGCGGCGTTGATGACGCGGTTCAGAAAAACGCGGGTGCGCTCATTGCGCGGATTTTTGAAGAATTCGTGAGGCAGTCCCTCTTCAATCAGCTCGCCGTTGTCCATGAAAACAACGCGGTTGGCTACATCGCGGGCAAAGCCCATCTCATGGGTCACCACAACCATGGTCATGCCTCTTTCCGCCAGCTTGCGCATAACCGCCAGCACCTCACCCACGAGCTCCGGATCCAGCGCCGAGGTGGGCTCGTCAAAGAGCATCACCTTGGGCTTCATCGCGAGCGCCCGCGCAATGGCAACGCGCTGCTGCTGCCCGCCGGAAAGCTTGGAGGGGTATTCGTCCTCCTTATCGGAGAGTCCCACCATGGCCAGCATCTCCCGGGCCAACGTTCTGGCCGCTTCCACCGACATCTTTTTGACCACCATGGGGGCTTCCATCACGTTTTCCAGGGCCGTCTTGTGCGGAAACAGGTTAAACCGCTGAAACACCATCCCCAGCTCTTCCCGCAGTTTTACGGAATCCTTCTCCCGGTGTTTTAAAACGCTTGCGCCTTTGCAATATTCGTCAAACAGCTGCTCATCAATATACAGGCGCCCTTCCGTCATTTTTTCCATACGGTTCAGGCAGCGCAAAAAGGTGCTCTTCCCAGATCCGGACGGGCCAATAATACACACTACCTCGCCCGGCTCAATGGTCATATCAATCCCTTTGAGCACATGCAAACCGCCAAAGCTCTTGTGTAAGTTCTCCACTTTAATAATAGACATTTGCTAGACTCCTTTACTCGTACACGGAGTATTTTTTTTCAATTCTGCCAAAGATGAAGGTGAAAAGCGTAGTGAGCAATAAATAAATAATCATAGAGGGAATGTAGATGATGGCGTTGCCAAGCGCCGTCTGGATCTGGTTGGTAACCCGCATGAGCTCCGAAAGACCCATGATGGAAACCAGCGCCGTATCCTTGAGCACCATAACAAACTCGTTGCCCACAGGGGGTACCAAACGGCGAATGGACTGCGGAATGATAATGCGGCGCATGGCCTGGCCATAGGTCATCCCCAACGCCTTGGAGGCCTCCATTTGTCCCCTGTCAATGGATTCAATGGCCGCGCGCACAATTTCCGCCAAATAGGCGGCTGAATTCAGCGCAAAGGCAATCCATGCTACAATAAATTTATTGCTAATGTTAAAGAAAGGCGAAATGGTGGGCAGCGCATAATAGATGAAAAAAAGCTGCATCATCAACGGGGTTCCACGAAAAAACCAGATGTAAAACTGGCAGGGCTTTCGTATTGCCCATAATTTTGAAATACGTCCGAGCGCCAAAAAGATACTTAGAATCAATCCCGCCGTCACAGCGGCGGCCGTCAATCCCAGCGTGGTCAGGGAAGCTTCCAACAAATTGGGCAAATATTTCTGAATAATCTCAAACGGCTGCATCGTATTCTTATTTCCTCCACCAAACTGATGGATGGTGCATTGAATTCACTTTCAATGCACCATCTCGCAATAGTACGCTTTTATGATCCTGCCGATATATCCGACTCAAACCATTTCTGGGAGAGCTCTTTGAGTTTGCCGCTGTCTTTGAGCTTTTTAATCGCGGCATTCACTTTGTCCCGCAGTTCCGTATTGCCCTTCTTAATGCAAACACCGATGGGCTCTTTGCTGTCTGACTGCCAGACGGTTTCATATTTGCTGGGGTCTGAAGAAGTGTAGTAGTGTGCCACCACCACATCCACAAACACACCGTCCACGCGGCCGAGCTTGAGCTCGTCAAAGGCCTGAGTCACTGTATCGTACTGGGAGAAGTCCGCAAGCTGCAAGCCGTCTGCCACCAAATCATCCACCAGGAAATGCGCGGTGGTATCAATCTGCACTGCGGCCTTTTTGCCGGTCATATCCTCCGGCGATTTGATCCCGGAGCCCGGAGTTGTCACCAGTACCACATAGTTTTCCACATAGGCGTCGGACATTTCATAAGCTTCCTTGCGCTCATCGGTAATGCTGACAGCAGAAATCACGCAATCATATTTGTTGCTGTCCAAAGCCGAAAAGATGCCGGCCCAGGCGGTGGACTCAAACTTGGCCTTCATGCCCATTTCCTCTGCGATGGCATTGCCCACATCAATATCGAAGCCTATGGTTTTGGCATCCTCTCCCACATATTCCATCGGGGGATATGTATCATCTGTACCAATTTTTAATTCCGTACCGTTGCTCCCGCTTTTACAGGCGCAAAGACCTACCAACATAAACAATGCCAAGGTCAGCGCGATGATTCTTCTGCGCATTCACTTCTCCTCCTTGTTCTTACCCGTCTGTTCCACCAAGAATCCTGCCTTTTTTTGCAGAATCTAGTTTGCCTTGATTGTAACATACTTCCTCCTGCATTTCAATCGTTTTATTAATAAAAATGGTACCTATTGGGGCCGGAAAAATATGACACCACAATAGGTAACGTCCGATTGCCATTTTAGCAGGAAGTTCGGTCGGTTCAGGATGGGTACAACAGCAAGCCCACCAGCCAGAGCAGCCATAAATGCACCGGATAAAATACATAAAACAGCCAGCGCCGGTCTTTGCCGCGCTGTCCGTTGTAAAGTCCCAGCAGCGGTAGCGGCAAGAAAAGCCCCAACTGAAACAATTGCGGGACCAGCGGCGCCTTCCGCCAAAAAATCCAATAGCCAAACAGCAGCACCACCACGCCCGCAAACCCAAATACCTGCCACGCAAAGCGGTGGCGGAACCGTCCGAAGATAAAGACGAACAGCACCCCCGCAAACGCCCAGTCGCAATACATCCCCAAATAGCAGCCGATAAGCAGGGCAGCGCCTTTGATCACCCTATCGACCAATCGGTCCTGGCTCCACTGCCGGTCCCATATCCACAGGCAGACCAGTCCCAGCAACAAAGTGAACAACACATTGAAGTGGAAGAAGTCGACAGGGCCTCCGCGGGGAGAGAAGAAGAGGGCAAAAGGCAGCTGAGAAAGCAGCGCAAACGCAAGAAGCCGCAGGGCATAGCGCGGGACGCTGCGGGTGTGCACATAGCCTTGCGCAATGAAAAATGCCATGATGGGTACCGTCATGCGGCCTATCATATGCATCCCCTGACCCAGCAGCGAGCCAAAGGGCACAAAGCCCCATGCGATATGATCGACCAGCATGGCCAGAATCGCAATCCATTTCAGGGTATAACCTGTAAGGTATCCCCGCGCGGATGTCATCCCCATATGGCTCCCTACTCTTCCCTCATCATCTTGCAGTGTCCGGCAAATACTGGCGCCAAGCGGCGGACAGCCAGGTAACACAAATAGCCCAACAGCCCGCCCAGCGTATTGAGAATGAGATCGTCAATATCGCTGTGCCGCTGCATGGGAAATTGAATGAGCTCCGTGGCTAGGGTGATCAGAAAGCAAATCCCCACCGCCCGTCCCGGATGCTCCCAGCGTTCCCACAGCAGGGGCAGCGCAAAGCCTATGGGAACAAAAACAAGGATATTGCCCCAAAAGTTTATCATAAAGTACCGCAGGTGCCCTTTAAAAAGTTCCGCAAAGCATTCCGCAATCGAGCGAAAGGGAACCAGATTAAAATCCTGCAGCCCAGAGCCCAGAATCACCAGCCCCACCTCACGCATGGCCAAACGGGGAATGACCGTCACCGAAGCGAAGCCCACCAAAAAAAAGATCAATACATAAACGCCCACCTCATGCTGCGGGGTCGTCCGTATGCCCCCCTCTGTGCCATGGCGAACCTTATGTATCCGGCAAAAAAGAACAATCGGGCTTGCAATAAGCATAAAAATGAACATGCGCAAAAGATAAAGACCAACTACCACCATCCGCTTTCCCACTCCTCATCTGCAGATTCCCACCGCATGGGATAATTTGGATAGGCTCAGTTTACAGGAATCGCTTGCGTTTGTCAAACGAAGCATTCGCTGCCCTCAGTTGAGAAAAGCCCCTGCTTATGCTATACTGAAGAAGATATATCATAAAGGGATGTGGCGATACTGCTGCGTAAAAATGAGCAAATTGAATTGACAGTCACCGGTATGACCTCCGAGGGCTACGGCGTGGCCCATCATGACGGCTTGGCCGTGTTTGTCCCCTGCACCGCGCCGGGCGATGCCTTGCGGGCGCATGTGGTCAAGGTGCAAAAAAACTATGTCTACGCCAAAATGGTCGAACTTCTCACCCCGTCCCCCAGCCGCATCGACAATGACTGCCCGGCTTTTCTGCAATGTGGCGGCTGCACCTACCGGCATATCCACTATGGGGCGGAGCAGCAGATTAAATGGGAGCGCGTCCGGGACGCCCTACAGCGCATTGCGCAAGTGAATATGATCCCCGAGCCTTTGGTGGCGGCGGAGTCTCCCGACCGCTACCGCAATAAGGCGCAATATCCGGTGGGCCGGCATGGATCCCTGCAAATCGGATTTTACGCCAAGAACAGCCACCGGATTGTGACCTGCGCGGATTGCCAATTGCAGCCGCCCCTTTTTGCGGACATTGTGCGGATTGTGGCCGATTGGATCGAGGCGCATCAAATTGCCTGCTATGATGAAGAAACGCAGCAAGGACTGCTGCGGCACATCTATATCCGTATGGCGCAGGGAACCGGACAAATCATGCTTTGTCTCGTGATCAATGGCTCCACCCTGCCCCATTATCAGGATTTGCTGCCAGTGCTGGCGGCACAAGTGCCCGGGCTGCACAGTGTTGTGCTCAATCACAATACCCGCCACAGCAATGTCATTCTCGGAGACCGCTGCACCACCCTTTGGGGGGAGGATACCCTGACCGACACCCTGTGCGGACTGCAATTCACCCTCTCGCCCCTCTCCTTTTACCAGGTCAACCGCGCCGGGGCGGAAAGGCTCTATACCCTTGCCAAGACCTACGCCGGTTTGACCGGCAAGGAAACGCTGCTGGATCTATATTGCGGCACGGGCACCATCGGGCTCACTATGGCCCATGAGGCCAGGACGGTCATTGGCGTAGAGGTAGTCTCCGCGGCCGTGGAGGATGCCCGGCGCAACGCCGCGCGCAACGGTATCCAGAACGCGCGCTTTCTTTGCAGCGATGCGGCAGGCGCCGCCGAACAGCTGGCGGCAGAAGGCATACGGCCCGATGTGGTGGTGGTGGACCCGCCCCGCAAGGGATGCAGCGCGCCGCTTTTGGATACCCTCTCCCAAATGTGTCCCGAACGCATCGTGTATATCGCCTGTGACCCCGGCACCCTCGCCCGGGATATCAAAACCCTGACCGGAAAAGGCTATGCGCTGCAACAGTGCACGCCCGTGGATATGTTCCCCCGGACACCCCATGTGGAGTGTGTATGTCTGATGACGAGAACTCAGTGTAGAGGAAAATGAAGAAAATTTATATTATGTGCGATGGATGGAGCGGTTAAAATGCAGATATTCAGAAATAGACATGGTGAGTTGCGCTCGGGGTGGGCTATACTATTGGTAATTGCACTAATTGTCGCTGGTCAGCTGACGGCTGGAATCTTTGCTCCCGATGATGCAGATGCTGCTGGAAATGGTTTGAAAGTGCTTGTCAGTTTGTTATATGGCAGTATAACAATTGTCGGCGGGGTACTTCTATTTAATCTTCTGTACAAGCGGCCTGTCCGACAAATCGGCATCATCTTTGAGAAGTGGATTTCGGGATTGCTGCACGGGGCGGCAATAGGAGCTTTATCAATGATCTTTGTCTTTATTGCATTACTGCTTGCGGGGCAAGCTACAATAGTAAAAATTCACTGGTCAAAATTAGCTTCACTGTCAATCCTGATTGAACTGTTTAGCCTCAGCATATTCGCTTTTTCGGAAGAATTATTGACGCGCGGATTTATAATGACAGCGCTTAAAACCACGCGAAACAAATATATTGTTTTTTTCGTTCCAGCTTTTTTGTTCTCGCTGTTACATTTCCTAAATCCGGGCGTTACTATTCTTTCTTTTCTCAACACCTTTCTGGCGGGATTGCTCTTTGCGAACCTGTTTGTCAAATCCGGGAAACTTTGGCTGCCCGGGGGCTATCATATTGCATGGAATTTCTTACAGGGAGATATTCTTGGAATGAATGTTAGCGGCGGAGAAGCATTCGCTGTTGTTCAAACGCAAATGGGGGAAACAAATCAATTCCTGTCCGGAGGGGAATACGGACCGGAAGGAGGAATATTCGTTACGGTTATCTTGATATTAGGTTTCGTCTACACCCATTATTTTGTTAAGCCGTCAAGCATTCCTTCATGGACATTTGAGAGCAATTTGCCGATGTGACGCATCGCATCGATAAACGTATAGTATAAGCATTTTCTGCAGTGAACAAATAATATCTATTCTATCATCTCGCCCCATGTGGAGTGCGTGTGTCTGATGACGAGACGGAATATGCCGAACTAAAAACTTTCAAACAGTGAGCTGCTCATTTTTATTTTAAAATAGGAGCCGATGGCGTCACCAAAGAGAAGATATCGCAGTGACGGTCGTGTTTGATTGTATGGCACTGGATATTGCCGATATATTTTCTGATGACTTTTTCTTTGATGTAAAGCGATTTAATCGGGAAAAGAGATAATATGAAAACAGGAACCCCTAAAAAAGACACCGACCAAGAACGCCAAGCCAGAATATATCCCATTATATTATGCGAATACAATCCTGCATGGCCACAATGGTTCACTGCAGAAAAAGAGAATCTTGAATGGTTGATTGGCTCCGAAAATATTGTAAGGATCAATCATTACGGGAGCACTTCTGTTCCAGGACTGACAGCAAAACCAACCATTGATATCTTACTTGAAATAAAAGAATCTTTTGATATAGAAAAATTGATTGCTTTAATGCTGAAAGAATATATTTGCCTGCGAAGACAAGGCAATTCTCTTTCGGAACACGATCAGATTATGATTCTCAAAGGTTATTTGCCTGATGGTTTTGCTGAAAAGGTTTTTCATATTCATGTGCGTTATCCCGGAGATTGGGACGAGCTACGATTTCGAGATTATTTGATAGCACATCCTGAAACTGCTGCAGAGTATGCCGGTCTAAAACGTAGCTTGTTTGAAAAATATGAGCATGACCGTGACGGATACACCGCAGCAAAAACAGAGTTTATTAGAGCAGTAACGGAAAAAGCAAAAACTTTGGATAAAACTATCTAAATACCGCAAACGCGGTAAGTAATTTGTATCTAAACACCCCGGCCGTTTCATGTGGAGTTTGTATGTCTGATGACGAGAACTCAGTGTAGAGGAAAATGAAGAAAATTTATATTTTGTAAGTTAGAGGTATAAACTTGGAGCAAAAAAATGCTGATTATATTATAACAATCCCCAAAACTCTTTTATTATTGCTAATGTATATTTTTATTGGTTTTGGTTTTCCCGCTATTATAAACATGGTTTTCCAGAATAGCGTAAGCCATAGTATATCAGTTTGGATAAATACATTTTCACAAGTTGTTATAAGTATTATTTTCTTTATTGTATTGGCTCGACTAACAAACCATAAAATTTCATGCACACATAATATTACAATATTGAATATATTAATCACGATTGTGTGTTCTGTTTTATTATTCCTCTTGCTAGATAATTTTTTTGATCCTATTTTTAATAAATTATTTCCGACCAGTGAAGCTCAATATCAAGAAATGCTTAACACCATGAAGCTTACCCCAATTGCAACATTTATTCAAGCTTGTCTGCTTGCTCCATTCACAGAAGAAATGTTAATGAGAGGATACATTTTACACGGATTAAAGAATAAATATGGTGCAGCTATTGCTCTATTTCTCTCAACATTTTTGTTTGCAGTACTTCATATTAATATTGGTCAGATCTTGTCTGCCTTTATTGGCGGAATAATAATTGCGCTATTATATCTCAAAACAAAGTCTATATCTTGCTGCATACTGACACATATTTTGTATAACTCAATTGAATATTTAACTGTTATAGTTTAACTGTACAAAATAAGCATTTTCTGCAGTGAACAAATAATATATTCTATCATCTCACATCTCCCTATGAGAATAGCGTTATTTTTTATGTCAACACAACCTATTGGATTGAGAGCCAAGGACATCAATTTCATCATCTCACTCCCCATGGATATGTGGCAATGTTGATAAAAACGGAAGGAGCTGCACATTAAACCATTGATATCGAGAGAAGCAAGCATAAAAATCGGCACTGCAACCAAGGGGCAGCTGTTTGAGATTAAAAAACTATACCGGAGTGCATTCCCAAGAAATGAACGAAAGCCCTTCTGGCTTATAAAGCGGACTGTCAGCAAAGGGATGGCAGACATTTTAGCCATTGAGGCAGGCGGCCGCCTTGCCGGTTTTTTCGTTGTGTTAAAGCACCGGGATTTGGCTTTGGTTGACTATTTTGCCATTCATCCGGATATTCGCGGCGGCGGCATCGGGAGCACGGCACTGGGGCAGCTTTGCAAATTATATCGTGGCAAACGCCTGTTTTTGGAGATTGAAGCGCCCCTTGCAAATACCCCCAATTATGAGCAGCGGATACGGCGCAAGAACTTCTATCACCGCAATGGATTTACGGATACAGGCATTGCGATGGCCGTATATGGAACGGATATGGAACTCTTAGCCTACCAATGCGTCATCACTTTCGAAGAATATGTCGACGTCCTGCGTTCTATCTTTGGCAGATGGGTCAAGGGACTGTTGCATATTCAAAAGAAGGTTGTCTAGCCTTCTACCATCAAGAATGTCCCGGCTTCAGCGCAAGTCCGGGACATTCTTGATTTATGTTCTCTCTCAAATTTGTTCGGCCCAGATATTCTCCGACATCCACTCCCGTGGCAGGGGCCTTGGATATAGGGCATCCAACCTCTCCCAGGTACGACAATCCACCACTCCGTCCGTCCGCAGGCGGTTTGCCCTTTGCAAGGCCTTGACCGCGGCTTCGGTTCTTCTGCCGAACATACCGTTGATGCGTCCTTGATAAAATCTTAAATGCCGCAGCGCTGTTTGCAACTGGCGTACATAAGGCCCTTTATCTCCAAAGCGGAGCGTAGGTTTCGTGCAGCGTGAAAGTGTGGGCTGGGAGTCCTCCTCGTCGCTTTCTTCCAACAGCCTCGCCCAGGTGCCGGATCCGGTCATGCCGTCAGGCGGCAACTGGTTATCCCTCTGGAACTGTTGTAACGCCTGCAACGTAACGCTGTCAAAAGCGCCGGTCACGTCCCCCTGATAATATCCAAGATCCTTCAGCTTGTTCTGCAGCAGGGTTACAAACTCTCCGGTCATCCCTTCCCGCAATACGGGATTGCTTGGTGTCGGCATTTCCGTCCCCTCCAGCACTTGGCGGGTGATAGGGCCTACGACGCCGTCAATCCGGATATGGTTGGCTTGCTGAAACCGCCTGACGGCATCTTTTGTGGCAAATCCGAAAATACCATCGATTTTACGGTGGTAGTAACCCAACTGCTGCAAACGTCTTTGCAGATCAGCGACATCCTCTCCTCTGGCGCCCTGCCGCATAAGCCGGCTCATGGCGGGGACTGCCTGCGCCTGCGCCGCCACTCCCTGTGTGTTTGGTGCGGCCATCTCATTTTGCTGGCCCACGCCCTGCGGCAGCGTTCTATGCCTGCAGGGAGATATATTGACCCGGTCCAATAAGTCCCAGGTTTTGGGGCCTATGATACCATCCGCTTGCAGACCGTGATCCATTTGAAATTGCCTGACCGCTTCTTGTGTGGCAACACCAAAGATTCCGTCATGTTGGGCGAGATAGTATCCCAGTAAACGCAAGAGGGTCTGGACTTTAAAAACGTCCTCGCCGGTGCTGCCCAACCGTAAAATCCGGCTCTCATCCGCAGGCGGTAGATTGTCATAATAAATGTCATCGAGCATTTTCCACATGGCCACATTGACCCTGCCCATTTCCGGCAGATCCATATCCCGCTGGAAAGCACGCACCGCAAGTATGGTGGGTTCATCCAGCGCACCGCTGATGGGGCCGGTATAGTAGCCGCACGCTTTTAGCTTGAGCTGCAGGGCAATCACATAAACGCCTCTGTCTCCCGGCTTCAGATCAAAACCTGTCTCCATGGGGCGCGTGGGTGCGCTCCGCGCCAGGACACGATCCAGCATTCCCCATGTTTCAGGCCCTACAATTCCATCCACCCGAATGCGGTTCGCCCGCTGAAAGTCGCGTACGGCGCTTTCGGTCATCGGACCAAAAACTCCATCAGCCGAAGCCGTCAGGTGTCCCAAGACTTTCAGTGCGGTTTGCACCTGGGTCACATAAGGCCCCGAACTTCCCCGCCGAAGCATGGGACGGCTGGGGGGGATACTCTCAGGCGCTTCTAAGGGCGCGCTCGATTCCTCCATCTCGTC
This sequence comes from Oscillospiraceae bacterium, assembly GCA_031556545.1. Taxonomy (GTDB): domain Bacteria; phylum Bacillota; class Clostridia; order Oscillospirales; family Acutalibacteraceae; genus JAVBST01. The sequence continues at coordinate 18,485 of JAVBST010000022.1, read as the reverse complement.
CCCCACCCACATATCCAACAGCGGAAACTGCTCTGCGGCCTCTTCGCGCAGCCACGTCGGCGGAGGGCTGGCAAGGTTGGGCAGCTGCATCTGTGTCCCTGCCATGTCAGGCATTTCCATGGTCATGGGGGCTGTTGTATGGGGAAGCGGCATGGCAGGAGGCGGCATTTCGGGCCACAGCATTTCCGGATATCCCATATTTTCCGGCGGCAGCATATCCATAGGGGTAGCGGGCGGTACAGGGGACATTTCCGTCCCCTCCATAGAAGGCCCTGGCGGCATCCGGTCAGGTAGCTTTTCCCCGGGCATCACCGGCGGAAACTGCTCCTCCTGCCCGGGCGGAGTCCCCTCTGCAACCGGCATATTGCGCACGCCGGTTCGCTGTTCATAGGCCCTATACAATGCGGCAACCGTATTATCATCCAGCTCTCCGCTGCCCGGAAGGTTATGGTCATTTTGAAAGGCCAAAACCGCACCCCTCACCTGCTCGCCAAAGATGGGATAGCCCAAAAGTCGCAGTATATTTTTGATTCCCGGTCTTTCCTTTCCTGCTTTTACCGTCGTCTCATCCATTATACCATCAGCCTTTCTTGCGCATTCATTCCCTTAAGTTCATTATTATCGTTTTTAGGCCTTGTCAGGCTATTCCGGAGGGATTGTCACGAATCTTCACTTTTTTCGCGTTTTTTTAATATTATATTATTCTTTCTAAAATATGTTCCATCCCCGCCAGCGGAGATCCTATCCGTATCATACGCCTGCCATACTTTTTCCCTTCGGAGAGAACAACAGCCCATCGGCCTGCTGGCCGATGGGCTGTTGTGCAAAAAGCACCTTTATTCTACTTTGACTGTCACTTCATTGGAGGCGGCCAAAACCACATCTTTTCCGTCTATTACTTTGATTTGCAGCGTGATTTCTCCCTTTTCCGCCAAGTATTCTGGTGGAATGTAGACGGTCATTTTTTCATTGGTAGCCGGAAGATACTGCACAACCATATCGCCATTGATCACAATTTTCCTGAATTCCTGGTAATTAGTAAAGGCTTCACCGCACGTTGGCAGGTTTTTCCCCGCCAGTTCCAGTGCAATCCGCCCTTCGCTGCCTTGCCGAATCGTGTTGGGCGTCACCTTGTCAATCGAAATTGCGCCAAAACCTAAAACATAGGCCGTGTTTCGCGCCACGTTCCCCAACACATAGGCCTTATTGGTCCCCAACAAGCTTTCGGCTTTTTGCAGCGACTCTATCTTGGCAGGGTCTAAGGTCTGATGGGCCTTGTACGCCGTGGGAAGAATCACAGAATTTTGAACATCAAAATTGTCCAGTAAAAAGTCATTGACAAAGCTACCCTGCATGCGTAGCCGGTCCAGCAGATAGGAGCCCACAAAGTTAACACTGCTATGGATTTCATCCTTTGTGTTCGAAAAATTATCCCAGATTAACAGCGGCCCTGTATGCAATTTTACATAGTCCTCATAAGTGGTACGGCCCTGCACAAAGCCGACGTTTTCATAAAAACGGTCGTCTTTTCCCAATAAGCCTGGCAAATGATCACCCAGGAAGACTACCACGGTGGGTTTCCCTAATTTCTGCACCTCATCAATAAAGTATCGCAAAGCTTTGTCTGAATGGCGCAGACCTTCCACATAGGTGGCCAGTTCCTTACTGTCCTGTTCGTGAGCCAGGCCGGCAATTGCAGCGGTGGTGGATTCATATTTATCCACCGGGTAATTGCCATGGTTCTGCATGGTCAGGCAGTGGATAAATTGAGGGGTATCTCCTCCCCTTTTAAGCTCGGTAATCACATTTTCCATCAATTCCTGGTCGCGCAGCCAGGCACCTTCCCGCACGATATTTCCCATAAACTCACATGAAATGAACCGGTCAAATCCCATGTTTTTATAGATAGAATTGCGATTATAAAACCAACCATGATAGGCGTGCATTGCCGTTGTTTCATAGCCATAGTCCTTAAAAGTCCTGGTAAGTGTTGAAAACTCGCGTTCCACAACCGGAGAGGCAGAAATTAAATCATAATTCATTAGCGCTTTGTTATACCCCGACAACAATTCAAATTCACTTTCGAACGTATTGCCCCCAAATATATTGTACGCTACTGTGCCGCGGGTCTGCTGTTGCTGCAATGCATGGAAAGTCGGGATTGGGTCTTCACCGAAGGTGACATTGGGTAACAAGGTCGGGTCCCAAAACGCTTCGCTCAGAATAAACACCACATTGGGTTTGATGTCAGGTTCCCCGCCATATTCCCGAACAGGGGTATTGGCAACAATTTCCGCCACCTCCTGCGCATCTGCGCTAGACTGCCGCAAACCATAAAACATCGGCAGCAGTAGGCCGTTATTTTTCGCATTGATCATGACCGTATCCCTGTAATCCGGATTTCCGTATAAAGTATCCATTATATTGCCAAGGTTAAAAGGAAATCCCGCTATTATCATGATTGCCATAAACAGCGCCGCCGCTGAAACCGGAATCCGAATGGATAGGGAAATCCCGGACTTGGGCCTAAAACGGTACAAAAGAAAACAGAACAGGCCCTGCATAAGTCCGCAAAATATAAACAACAAAAGATACTTTCTCAGATTAAAGCCTTTGGTAATATCCAGCGCCTCACTTGCCAGCGCCAGATCGCTCCAAAGAAAGGGCGTGTTTCGAAAGTCCAGTTTAACCCTGCTAATCATACTCAGTACCAAAACAATGACACAAAGCAAATCATAATAAATCAAAAACCAAAGCCGCCGGGCCCACAAAAACGCAGGAAAAAGCAGGGCGGCAAAAATGCAGTAATTTAGTAAAAAAGCCTTGGTGTATTCTCGCATACCATTTAAAAAATCACTGATGTTGCCAAAATAAATCAGCTGTGAAATCAAGATGGGCAGCAGTGGCAAAACAAGAAAAAACAGCAGTGATTGCAGCACGGATCTGAGCGTATATTCTTTCACCATGCGAGAACTTGCACCCTTATGGCGCAACAACAGGGGCATATGTACAAGATCCTTTCAAGACAATAAATTCCCCACCGCAAGCGGCGGGTTCAATCAGAATATGTCTGGTGTTTTTTTAACAAAGCCAAAAACCGCCGGGCAATGACTGCGTTGGCATAGTCCTGGTCAATTTGCTGCCGCGCATTATGGATCATCCTGTCCTTTTCCTCTTTTTTCTCCAAAAATGAAAGCAGCTCTTTAGCAACCTCATAGGTGGACTGCCTTTTCATATCCGTTAACAGTCCCGTTTTTTGATGCGCGACCAATTCCTCTAGCGCGCCGACATTGTTGCACACCACAGAACAGTTACAGGCCATGGCTTCAATTACTGTCATGCCGAAGGACTCATCGGAAGAGGTGGAAATATAGCACCCCCCCGACGCCGCCACATAATTATAAACATTGGGCATACAGTCATTGGGAACCGCGGGAATCCAGCGGAAGCAATCGTATAAATCATTGGCGTATAGCTTGGCGCGAAAGCGCTCTATTTCATCCGCATCCGAATGCAAACCGCCCACCAGCCAAAACTTCACCTTCCCCGGCGCCAGCTTTTTCGCTTGCCGGGCAATATCCAAATATAACGCCCAGTTTTTATGCACATCAATGCGGCCCACCCACGCCACGATGGGGCGATGCCGGGAAAGCTGCAGATCCTTGGGTCTAAAAAGACCGGTATCTATCGAATTAGGCAACACTTCAATGGGCAAAGATTTTGGAAGATAACGCTCCACCAAGCTTTTTTGATACTGGGAGGGAACGCCAATAAAAGCGAGCCGGTTAACCGGCAGGTCATAGAGATAGGTTAAGGAATCGGCATAGGTCGTGTGCACTTCCAAAGCGATTTTACCCGCAAAGCGAATTTCGGCTAAAACGGGCAAAATTTGCGGCGTATCGATGGAAATAACAAAATCGTAGCTTTGCGCCCGCAGCCATTTCTTAACCCGATTCAAATCCGACTCAATATGAACCTCGCAGCCCATCTTCTCAAACATACCGCGCCCGCCGTAATCTTGAAAGAACAACAGATCCACCGCATGCTCTTGATAATCGATTTCCTGAATGCGGTTTTTAATGGCGGCTTCCACGCCTCCGTTGGTGCAAAACATATAGACGATCAATATATGCATGTTTATTGTGTACCCCCAGAAAAAATCACTTTATAACTTTTGCTGGGATCAAAGGCCTGTATGGCTTCCCATAAGGCATCCCATTTGCGCGCCCAGGTGTTCTCTGCAACAAAGGCTTCGATGGTATTCGGGTCCGGATGCATTGTCGCAGCCCGTGCAATAGCCGCTTCAAACTCTGCTTCCTGCATTGTAATCTGCGTGTAGGGATAGTCCTTAATCTCCGGCATATTGGAAGCCACTACCGGAAGCAGCAACTGCAAATATTCATATACCTTGATGGGATTGACACTGCGCGTTAATTCCCCGTTGATAAAGGGAATGATCGCCACGTCCCAGAACGCCGCATATTTGGGCAGTTCCTCAGGCGTTTTTTTTCCATAGAGCCGAATATTATCCGGTGTTTGCAGATCGGAGGGTTCTCCATAGCCGATAAGATGAAACGTCCACTCCGGCCTTTTTTTCGCAATCCGGCAGAGCATTTTCCAATCAAACCAAGAGTCTGTCAAATGTCCAAAATAACCGATCTGCAAACTGCCCCGGCTGCAATTATAGACATCCAAACGCGGAGAAGGTTTGATACGGTTGGGGTCTACTCCATTGCCAATCCGATAATAGGGCTCTGGATGGTGCATCTGCGCCGCAATCTTTTCTTGCAGCAGGGCCGCAGTGGCAACATTAATATCTACGACGTTGGCAATCCCAATTTCCACCCTTTTATCGTACCAAATTGCTTGCCCCTTCTTCGCAAATTCCTCCCAGTCGTCAATGACGTCATACACCGTCGTCCAGCCGTGGCAATTGGCAATATCCACAATGTCCAGTGCATATTCATGCGGGAATTCAACCAGCAGGGTTCGTTGCGCTGAAAATTGGAAGATATCCGTAAAAAGGGAAACTCGGTTTTGATACAGGTAGTCAATGGGGATCTGGAGCATGGAAGTCGAGGCAGGGATGACAGGCTCGCTGATATCCCAGCGCCAATAAGCAAAAATGATTTTCATATTCTTTTGCATGGCCTCATGTACCAAACGGATATTGCGCTGTCCTTCACTGTCTACATATTTAACGCCGCTGAATACCAGCATAATGGGTTCTCCCGACTGATTCACCTGCGCTACAAATTGCCGGAGCACACTCTCCTCCGGCATGCTCCCTGCAACAAGCGATGCTGCATAGTGTCCGGCCAGTTTTTTCTTAATGCTCTTGGGAATAATTTTTTTAGTGGCCTGTCCAAAACGGGAACGCTTTAACGCAGTATAACAGCGCTTCCCGAAGGATGTACGCTGCCCTTCCCCACGCTTAGCATAGCGCCAGCGGGAAATGCCGGAAGCCTTGCCGAGCAGGCGGAAAATTTTGGTCACCCGCCAAGAGAAGGAGTGGCGCAACTTGTGCAGCTCTTGCTGTAAAGCCCCCACTTCCTTTTGCCGCTGTTCCGCAAGCTGATGCGCCTTTGTAATTTCATGCTGCAGCGCGCCCCTTTCGCGGTTCTGCCGTTCTAAGGCCTGAGCTTGCTGCGCTAGTGCCTGAACCTGCTGCTCCATTTGTGCCGCCTGTTCTTCCAGCAGCTTGCGCTGCTCCTGATGCAGGCGCAAAACCCGCTCATTCTCCTGCATCAGCTGTACATACGCCCGGGTCTGGACATGCTCTGCCAAATCCTGCAGGGTTGTGAAATTCTGATCCTCTTTATCACTGGAATAGAGGAGCAGGATTTGCGGGTTTGGGTACAGGGTATTCTCGATCGTCGCGGCATCCAGGGAAGCGGCATAAATCAGATGGAAATCCTGGAACCCAAGCGGGATGACATGGGTGTCAAACTTATAAACATGCTCTTCAATCTGCATGCTCTCCTGAAAGGGCACTAAAATCGCAATGTATTTTTTGGCTAGCCGGCTCAGGTTGCCGACAACCTGCCAGGGCTCATAAAAATGCTCCAACACATTGGAAGAAAACACAATATCATACTGCTTTTGATCCGGCGCCTGGGTTAAATCCATCACTTGAAATGAATATTGTGGAAACTTATTTTGGGCCTTTTGTATGGCTACATCGGAGAAATCCACCCCGGTGACCGAGCACTCCAGAAATTCGGACAGTACATTGACCCCGTCGCCCAAGGCACAGCCAGCATCGCAAATGGAATAGCGGTAACGCTTTATATCCCGCACAAACCAATCCGGAAAAAGACCACAGGCAATCCTGGCGAAAAATTCCGTCTGGCTTTCGCCCTGCGCGGTTTCCCAATCCATTTGAAAGCGTTCTTCCCAGTAGTCTTTTGTATTGATTTGCGCCTCGGACACAAGCGGGCCCTCCTTCAATATTGGGTTTGTGGTTTCCTCTTATACAATCTGTACGGCTACGTCAGCGTCTACCACGCCGAAAATCTTTTTATCGGTGTAAACTTTGAAATATTTTACCCCCTCCACATACTCATAATACGTGATGGCGGCATGCTTTCTATCTTCCAGGGCAATTACAATATAGTATTCCCCCGTAGCCAGCCGGGATTGCAGAGTAAAGGTCACTTTATGCCGTCCGGCTCGCAGGATCTCCATCTCTTCATCATAGGTAGTCTTTACAATCAGGTCGGTTCCCTCTTTATTTTTAATGGAGAAGGCAACTGAAAGCTGATCGTAATCCAGCTCCGGACTGTCTTTGAATTCAATGACAATCTGCATGGTCTCAAAGGGAGTAAAATGGTTTTGTTCCTTCTGCTGCTCATCCAGCAGTTTCACTGCCGTAATGAGTCCCACCTCCCGGCCCCAGTGGGCAATACTGTTGGGGAAGATACTGCCTTGCGCAATTTTAGGTGCATCCGTCGGCTCCGGCTCCGGAAACAATTCGGGAGGGGTATCTTCCGACGTCTCCGCTTCTCCGCTACTATGTTTTTTGTAGGCGGTAAACTCGATACTGTCCTCCAAATACATGAATTCCAAATATTTGGCGGATACATAGTAGGGATCCCCCATCTCCATAATCCGGCCGTCATTCAGCCAAAGGGCAGTATCGCAAAAGGTGCGCATGAGTCCCACATCGTGCCCGACATAAAGGATCGTGACCCCTTCGTTCTTGAATTCCTTAAATTTGTTAAAGCATTTCGCCTGAAAACGCAAATCCCCCACACTGAGGATTTCGTCCACGATCAATATATCCGGGTCGACATTGATGGCACAGGAAAAGGCCAACCGCGCAAACATACCGCTGGAATAGGTTTTTACAGGCTGATGTACGTAATCACCAATTTCCGCAAATTGAATAATCTTATCCAGTCTTTCGTCAATTTGCACCTTCGTCAATCCCATGAGGGTTGCATAAAAATAGATATTCTCAATGCCGTTATATTCCATATTAAAGCCAGTCCCCAGCTCCAACAAAGAAGAGATGCGTCCCGAAATCTTCACGCTCCCGCTCGTGGGGCTGAGTAAGCTGGAAATAATTTTGAGCAAGGTGGATTTTCCGGCGCCGTTACGCCCCATGATGCCCAGAATCTCACCGGGCGCTACATGAAAGGACACATGCGAAAGCGCATTGAATTCGGTGTGATGGATCTTCCGGGTTACACTTAACGCTTCTTTTAGCCGGTCCATGGGTGCGTTATACATTTTATAGGATTTCGTAATATCACTTACGACGATTTTATAGGTTTCCTGCGCCATTTATTTGCCCCCAATATTTGACTAGTTTTATAAAGCACTTACAACGTATCCGCAAAATGCGGTTTCAACCGGGTATACACAAAGGTGCCAAATGTAAATAGGATCACCACCACCACCCAAAATCCGATGGTACTGTTCTTGTTCCAGAACCACGCGTGTTGTACAAAGGCGTCACGGTATCCCTCAACAATGTAATAAAAAGGATTGAGCTTAAAAATGAACTGGAGCCGCTCGTCCTTCACCATAGAAAAACTCCAGGCAATAGGCGTACCCCACATGCCCATGAGCAGCAATATGCCGATCATTTGGTTGAGATCCCGGAAAAAGACAATGACCGAAGAAAAAATAAGGGCGATGGCATACACCAACGAAACGGTGCAGAACATGTAATAGAGAATCTGGAACAAATAGATGCTCGGATAAAAGCCAAAAATTGCACAGATAATGGACAGAATGCCCAAGAAACAAATGTGGATAAAGAATGCGGAAAAAATCTTGACCAGCGGCAGAATATCAATGTTGAAAACCACCTTTTTGACCAGGTAGCTGTAATCGAGAAAACTGTTGCTGGAAGCCGTGATACACTCGGCCACAAACAGCCAGGGAATCAAGCCTGCCATGAACCACAGCACAAAGGGAATCCCCGTGTCGGTGCCACTCCTGAACCCAAACTGGAAAACAGCCCAATAAACAATCAAGTTAAGCAGCGGCTGGATAAATCCCCATGCCGCCCCGAAATAGGAGCCGGCAAAGCGGCGCTTAAAATCCTTGAAGGCCAGTGAAAACAGGAGCCGTCTATCGGAGAAGATACCCTTGAGTAAAAGTATGCTCTTTTTAAATAAGCGAATCATTGTCCATCTCTTCTCCTGTTTTTTTGCACATCCCATTCCAAAATTGCCGCCACAATCCGTTCGCTCGCATGGCCGTCCCCATAGGGATTGGCGGCTTTGGCCATCTTCTCATACGCCGCCGGATCGTGCAAGAGGCGGCTCGCATAGGTATAAACGGCCTCTTCTTCCACGCCCGCCACTTTAACGGTACCGGCCTCCACCGCCTCCGGACGTTCTGTTTCCGTGCGCATCACCAGTACCGGCACCCCACAGGAGGGAGCCTCTTCCTGTAACCCGCCTGAATCCGTCAGCACGAGATAACTGCGCGCCATCAGATTATGCATGTCCTGCACATCAATAGGATCTAACAGGAAAATATTATCCGTATCGCCCAAAATGCGAAACACAGGTTCCCGTACCGCCGGATTCAGGTGAACGGGATAGATCACCGCAATGTCGGGATGGTCCTGGGCCAGCCGTTTGACAGCCTTGCAGATCTGCTCAAGGGGTTCTCCCAAATTCTCTCTGCGGTGCGCCGTCATCAAAATCAGACGCTTGCCCTCCAGCGGCAGGGCCAGAAGCTTGGGCTCATGATAACGGTATTCGGGCTGCACGGTGGTCTGGAAAGCGTCAATGACGGTGTTGCCCGTCACGTAAATGAGATCGTGCACATTTTCGTTCATCAAATTGCGTTGATTGAGTTTTGTCGGGGCAAAATGCAAGGTGGCGATACGCCCTGTCAAGCTGCGATTCATCTCCTCCGGAAAGGGGGAGTATTTGTCAAAGGTGCGCAGACCCGCCTCCACATGCCCTACTGGAATCTGTTGGTAAAAAGCGGCCAGCGCCACCGCGAAGGAGGTGGTGGTATCCCCATGTACGAGCACTAAATCGGGCTGCTCACTGCGCAGCACACCTTCCATGCTCTCAAGGACCCCGGCGGTAATGCTGGTCAAGGTCTGCTTCGGCTTCATAATATTGAGGTCGTAATCCACCCGCGTGCCGAAAACATCCAGCACCTGGTCAAGCATTTCCCGGTGCTGCCCGGATACACATACCACACTTTCTATGGCCTCATGCGCTTCCAGCGCCTTGACCAGCGGGCACATTTTTATGGCTTCGGGACGGGTGCCAAAAACGCTCATTACTTTTACTTTTTTCATGCATTTCCCCTACTATACTGTCTCTGGCTGCCCTGAACGAATCATTTTTGAGCGGCGGCCAGGATTTGGTCTACGCGGGCCTGCCAGGTGTTGGCAAGCGCCTCGGCTTCTAAAACAGAAAAGTATGGATCCTTCTTGTCCACACGCCTGATGTTTTCAATCTGACGGATAAAACTGTTCGCATCCTGGTAGCGCAGCACCGAGCGGTATTTCCGGCATTCGGGCAACTCAGAAGTCAGGATGGGTTTACCGCTCGCCATATATTCAAAAAGCTTGACCGGTGAGGTTGATTCCGTCACCTCGGTAATTTTAAAGGGAATGAGCTGGACATCAAAAGCGGCCACAAAGGAGGGCAACGCTGTATAGGGCTGCGCGGGCACATGCACAATATTGGGATGGCGCGGAAAATCCAGCTGGGACAGGGTGCCGTCAAAATCATAGCCCACCAGGATAATCAGCCAGTCACGCCGCTGCTCCGCCACGGCCCGGATGGTATCATAATCGAACCAGGTGGCCAGACAGCCGTAATAGCCCATCACCAAATCGTACCCGGCGATTTGATCGCGGATCAGCGGATGCACCGGAATATCGCGGTTTTCGTGAAAGAAGGAATAATCCCCCGCATTTTCGCAAAGGATCGCCTTGTCTGTCACCTGCTTCGCCTGCTCATACAACTTGTTGGCGGTGCAAACGGTCACATCGGCCATACGCATCAAACGGCGGTGGGTCTCCTCCATCACCGTATCATAATAATAGAACAGGGACATTTCGTCAATATATTCATAAATCAGCGTATCATAGGAGAAGGCCTCCAGCACGTCGGCATGGCGTGTCCAGGACATCAGCACCGTCACATCCTGCGCCTCACGGAGCACTGCATCCAAGGCGTCTTTCAACCGGATGGAATACAGCCAGAGGGCTGGATTGACTTGCCGGCACACCGCAAAGTTATCGTACTTATATTGATCCGGCAAAAATAAGACAAAGTTATCCTCCCGCTTTGAGAGTTCCACCGCAATCTGATGCGGCCGCTGATAGAGCGGGATGTGCCAGTCAATGCAGGGGATCACCACATAGACGTGTTTGCCCCGCGCCCGCATTCCTAGCGCCTGTAATTTTTTGCGGGCTGTCATTTTTTCATAAAGCACTACCGGGAGTTTTTTGCATTCGCGAAAGATTTTCGCAAAAATCTTGCCAAGGGTTTTCGCGAACCCGTCCTGACGGTAAAACGCCCTTGCTTTTTTAACGATATTCATCAATTACTCATCCACCAAAAAGTCCAAAATATGGGCGTTGACAATTTTTTCGTCTTTTGCAACCTGTAACAGAAAATCCGCGCAGCCCTGCGTAAAGGCGGCTTCGTCAAATCCGCTGATATAGGCGTCCAACGCGGCCGGCACATCGTCTTGATCCAAGTCCAGCGCGAGCCCTAAATGGTATTGTTCCACGATTTCGGCCAAATAGGTTCGCTTGGAAACCAGAATGGGGCGTTGGAATAAAACACAGTCATACAGCCGGTTGGGCAGCAAAGTCGCCACCTCTTGATTCCCCGCGCCGTACAGAGAATGGATCAAATCGATCTTGCTGTACAACTGCGGCTTCTCCTCATTGCGAAAAGCGGGGCAGAAGGTTACGTTATCAATGTGATGCTCCCGGCAATAGGGGCGCAAATCGCATTGCGGATAGGTTTTTCCAATATATTGAAGCGCGTAGCGGCTATGGTTGGCCAACTGCCGGACGAGCTTTATATTGGCTTCATAGTACCGCACCCCGCCCACATAGCCAATCGTATAGGGGCCTTTCCCAAAGCGGGGCTGCGGCGGCGGATAGGCCTCCGCCTCATTGGTGATATTATGGGTCACATAGAGCTTGTCTCCCTCCTGCAGCCAGCGTAAAAACCCCCGGGAGGAAATGGAGGTCATCCGGGCAGCTTCCACCAAACGATGCACACGCTTTTTATAAAAGCCCACATTCTCATAGGTAAAATCCCGAATATCCAGCAGATAACGGTTCCGGTAGTTTCGCAGCAGGTATCCGCCTAACAAAACAGCCGGTAACGTGGTGAGCACCACCAGCTTATCATAACGGTTTCGCCGCAAAATCCGCAGGGCAAAATGCCGCCACTTGAGAAAGGGAATCAGTTTGGAACGCCTGGACTTTTGCACCCTGCTTTCAAAAACAAAATGATTGCGGGGCGCTTGCGCGGTTTCGCCACTGCGGTTCCACAGAATGATATCATAAGCAACGCCGTGCTCCGACAGCATGCGCTCATACTTTTGAATATAGGGAATGTTGCGGTATTCATCATAGCTGACCAGACATACCTTCAAAGCGCCAACTCCCGATCCATTCTAAGGGGCGTCTATTTGGGGCGATGTAACCCATAGCCCCAATGCCACGCGCCGTTTGCGACGGCGCAGTCTGTTCCATTCAGCGCGCGGGTCGGGACGACCCACATGCGCACAAGCATCAGGCGCTGTTGGTTTTGCCTTCATGGTGGCGCACGCAAAACGCATGATGTTTATTTGCGCAGAAATCTGAGATATATGCGCTGCGCCAAGGAGAGCGGCAACAGAAATAGAACCAGCTGCGCCAAGGTGGGCAACAAAAAATCCCAAAAGCCACAAAAGCCCCGCCGCCAATTCCGGTACCGCACCGTAATAAACCCCTTGGTATTGCGAAAATCTTTGCGGCGTTTATAGGCCCCCTCATTCAAGCGGTAATACACCAGCACCTCGGGAATATTTTTGGCGCGGGCGCCTGCTTGCAGGAGGCGCGACAGAAAGTCGTAATCCTCACAGCGGGGCAGGGTATCGTAGCCTCCGCAGGCAAGGGCCTTGCTTTTTTTATAGGCAATGCTCTGATTATTGAAGGGATTGCGCCTGCGGGCATAATGCAGGATTGCCTCATGCTCCAGCGGCACTTTCTTGACCGCAACGGCCTGATCGGGCGTACCGGTAAATTCCGTGATATAACCGCCCACCAGATCCAGCTCAGGATGCGCCGCAAATTCCCGGAGCTGCCGTGCGCAGCGCTCCGGCAGGGCAATATCGTCGGCATCCATCTTAAAAACAATTTCATTGCGGCATTGCCCCAACCCCTGGTTGGCCGCGTATCCAATGCCATGGTTCTCCGGCAGCCGGAGAATGGTGAACAACGCGGGATAGTTCCGGCTGTACGTTGCCAGCACGGCGTCCAACGTCGGGGACAGCGGCCCGTCGCAAACCACCACCATCTGATCGGGGGGGCAGGTTTGTTCGACCATGCTGCGCAGGCTCTCCGACAGAAAATCGGCCTTTTCCTGACAATACACCGACATTAAAACGCTGTAAGCATCATATGGTCTGCTCAAAACAAATCCACCTTATCCGAATCCGCCATTCAAAACGGTGTGTTTTCAATAGGCTATGTCATACAAATCCACTGACCAGGGATGGATCGGCGCGAACCCAGAAAAAATATCTGTAATATCGTACCATAAAGTCGATTGCAAGTAAACCTTTAAATGTAAATTAAGCCCGCTTAGGCATTTCCTAACAGGCTGGGCATTGTATCCGCAAAGGAAAGTATCCGTGTTAAGACCGTGATGGGAAGGCCCCTCAAAATCATTGGGCCATGGCAATCCCGTTTCTTAAGGTCAATTCATCAATGGCGCCCTGGGCGCTGGTTACGATGTACCCGTCCTTATCAATAAAAATGGTGGTGGGAATGGAACGAATGCCATAGGCATCGGCGCCTTCCTGATGGATGTCAAAATAAACCGGAAACGTGAAGCCCTGTTCCTCCACGTACGCCGCGCCTAAATCCGGCGTTTCCCGCTGTCCGTCCGTTAGATCCACCATCACGAACTGTACGGCATTGCCAAGCTCTGCGCATACCTTGTCGAACTCCGGCATCTCGCTTTGGCAAGGCGGGCACCAGCTTGCCCAGAAGTTGAGTACAACCGGCTTCCCCTTCATGTCCGATAAACGGACGGTGTTGCCGTTTGGATCCTCCATTGCGAAATCAGGCGCCGCCTGCTTTTGCACATCCGTTTCCGAAATGGCGCCCGATGTTTCAGCCAACCCAATGTTATTGCGGGGGCTTACTTCTTTGCTGAGTGTATTGTAGACAATAGCCACACCGGCAATCATCAAAACAAATACCAGCAACGCAACAATAATCTTCACCTTGGATATCATCTCGCACCTCCTATAGAGTAATCAAAAACAAAAGGCGCCCCATTAGCCCCGTGGCCATCAAAATCCCCACCAGCACCAACATCAAACCTGCAACCCTGTTGAGAACTTTATAATGCCGCTTGATCCAATCAAAAGCGCCCTTGAGCCGATCAATCAAGACCGCGCTCACCACAAACGGAATGCCAAGCCCCAAGGAATAGAGGAGCAGCATCAGGATGCCTGTCAATGTGCCGCCGCGCTGGGACGCCAACATCAGCGCCGATCCCAGAAACGCGCCCACACAGGGTGTCCAGCCAACGGAAAAAACAAGCCCAAACAGCAGCGAAGAAAAAAAGCGTAAATCCTTTATGTTGGCCGACTTTTGGCGGGTATGATGGAGAAATCCAATCCGGAGCACACCCATAAAATTGAGCCCCAGCACGATGACAATCAGCCCCGTCACGATATTGACGGCCACGGCATATTCCCGCAGTATTTTGCCGGCGGTTCCAGCAAATGCGCCCAGTATGACAAAAACAAGGGTAAAGCCCAGCACAAATCCCAAAGCGTTATAAAAGGCTTTGCGTTTGTTGGCCTCCCCGGCGGCAAAGTAGGAGATATACACCGGGAGCATCGGCAAAATACAGGGGGAAACAAAGGTAATAATCCCCTCTAAAAACAAAAGCAGGTACTGCATCATTCGTCCCCTTTACACGGCCCTGTACTATTTCTTGGGCAAATGAACCCCTCTCAACGGCAGAACACGTGGGATATCGAGCCCCAACCGCTACGCCACACTTCCGGCGTAGCCGGTTAAGAGCCGGTGAAATTGCAGCCGTTTTGATCCATCGCCACCGTAATAGGATGCCTTCCTGACTACCACCATACTCATATTTTCACAAATTGTCAAGTCTTACAAGCAAGAATAGACAAAGGGCCATAGCGCCCTGTTTTTTACCTAACAAAATAAAGTTCACCCCCACCGAGAACGGGTCATATGATAATTACAAAAAGGAAACAGGAGCAGTGAAAATGATCAGTCAACAACAATATGTCATACTTTCCCTGGAATTACATCTGTTTTTCGGGCGTATCATGAAGGAACACGCATTGTTTTTAGAAGCGGGGTTTACCCCCAAAAATCCTGATTACGGCAAAATCGCCGACCAGTACAAGTCCGCCTTTGAAACCCTCTTACATAACGCCGCGCGGCTCGGAAACGGTATCGTCAGCAATCAAGTCCTAGCTTCCGGTGAGATTATCACAGATTTCACATTGGGCAGCGAACAGGAAACGCAAAATTTCACCGGGATCCCCATTAATATGGAAATCACCCGGATGGAAAGCCGATTAAGCGGCAGTGAAAATCCTCGTATTCCGCCTGAGCTCGCACAACTGGTCAAACAGCTCAACACACATGCCAAACGCTATCTTGACGGATTGATTGACTTTAAAACCAGTATTTTGAACAATGTCCTTTCCTGTAATATGTTTACGGTAAACTATCCGCTGCTGATTGAGCATATCATCCGCGAAGCAAAGCTGTACCGCAGCCACATCATGAGCCTCGAAAGTGGTATGGGCATTGACGATAACGTAAGAGACACCGAACTCTTCTGGGATCAGATTATGATGGAACATGCGCAGTTTATTCGCGGCCTTTTGGACCCGACGGAAAATGTGTTGATTGCGACGGCCAATGACTTTGCAGACGAATACGCAGCACTGCTGGAGGAGGCCAGAACGGCCTCCGACATGACCCTGAGCAGCATTACACAATCGACATTGCAGGAAACCATAAAATATCGGGACTTTAAGGAAGCCGGCACAAGGGGCATTGCGGGATGCAACATCCGCTCTATTATTTTGCCGCTTTTGGCGGATCATGTTTTGCGTGAATCCAACCACTATATACGCCTGCTGCATCAATTTAGCTAAGCCCCCCAAAAAAGCAGCTCCGATGGCTGACCCTCCCTCCATTGCCAACCTGTGGAATATACGGTCTGGCAATGGGGGCGATTCAGACACTGCGAGCCGAATAAAATCATCCATGATAATTCTCTCTTTTTTACAAACCCTATTTCACAGCGTCCAATAAAAAGAGGGAAGCGTCCCTATTCATAAAGATCTTTTTGCCATGGTAAAAGGTTTGGGCTTCGGCATATTTGAAGCCTATGGCTTTAACCGCGTCGATCAATTTTTCCTGCTCAAATCCGTTGTGCACCTCCTCCGAAATGATCGCATCATTCTTGTCAAAGTCCACAATCAAAAGATGCCCGCCTGCACGAAGCACGCTGTACAGGCTCGACAGTACAAGCTCGACTTTGGGGATATGAAGCAATGTTTGCACAAGAATCACATAGTCAGCGCCTAATTTTGCTGGACACTGCGTTTCAAAATCACAACAGATTGCGCTTGCGTTCCTTAGAGGCGATTGGCTGATTTTATGCTTGACTTGTTCCACCATATGCTTAGATGCGTCTATAAATAGCATGGATTTAAAATCACGCAACAACTGCATTCCCACAAGTCCGGTCCCACAGCCATAGTCAATAGCGTCCTTGTCTTTGCCGTCGGTTATAGTTACTCGGAGTCTATCGGCAATACGTTGCGCAATTTCGATTCTTTCGGGCGTATCATACTGGTTTGCAATGGCATTAAACTTTTCGATATTGCCCATGGTGAGCCCCCCGTTCAACAAATTTTATCGCAAGAAATAATGATCACACGTTTTTCAGCAGCTCAATCTGTAGTTCGCGTTCCTCTCTCACTTTGTCAAAATTTTGGGGATACATAAGATTGATGATGACTACCCCGTATTCCGAAGCAACCAACGCATGCCACCTGACGTGAGGGGTTGCCGCCACTTGTCCCATGGCTCGGAATACTTTTGCTTGGATCAGGTTTTTTTCTGCCCGTGCCAAACGGTTCATCACATCGGCCACGTCCCGCGCAGCCTGGAATTTTATAGTCCCCTCCTGCCACTTTGTATTGACGGCAAAGCACGCTTCAATCGCTGCGGAGCGGTACGTGCCACTGACACGCAAAATATGTTCCGCCAGTGAAAGCGCATATTTTGACAGCTCTATATGGGTCTTAGACTCGCTAAGTGTAATCAACTCGTTTTTAAGTTCGGGGATATCCTCTATTTTTCGAATCAGCCCCGAATTAACATATTCCATAAAGGCAAATCCATCTTGAATGATTTTTCCCATATATACCCCCCGGAGGTACGCTATACTGCACGGAATGATGCAACTATCATACCATAAAACCATTTTAGTCGCCAATATTTTAAGAACAAACTGCGGTCAAATACTCTGGCGGATCCTCCTATCCGCAAGAACATAAAGGCTAAAAAACGCTGTAATCCTCACGGACACAGCGTTTCATTGGCACCCCCAGCGTGAATCGAACACACAACTGACCCTTAGGAGGGATGTGTTATATCCACTTAACTAAGGGGGCAAATATTTGATTTTCTGACTGGAAAGTGTTCGCTTAGGAGGGGCGTGTTATATTCATTTAACTACAGGTGCGTATTAATTTAGTTGTAGGTTTTATGCAATAAATATTCGTTTTAGAGAGGTGGTTGACCTATCCCTTAGGAGTAGATTTGAAGCGTTTTTCGGTGGTGCTACACGGTTTTGCAAAATGCCGCCAAGCCCGCTCCAATACAGGGTTTGTGAGCGATTTGAATGTTTTCTCGTACTGCTCAATATCGCCCGATTTCACCCCGTTTTTAACGTCCTATTAGCAGGATATTAGCTGGGAAGAGATTTGAAAATAAAACTTATGGCTGTCCAGCCGCTCTAAAAAAGGATTTATCCGCTTGTTGATTTTATCAATGGGCGGATTTGTTTAAATATCATTCTATTTTAAGAATGACTTCTTCATTTTCATTCTCCAAATCTCGGAATACATTCAGCATGATTTCGACATTTTCATGAAGTGATTTTGGCAGTTTATCAAGATTTTGCAGTTTTATCATCACAGGCTCGTTAAAAGAGCAGTTTAAACAATCCCACAACGCATCCATGTTGTTGCCGTAATAATCCGGTAGTTCAAAAGTATCTTTTAAAACTTTATGGATTTCCATTAAATATTTAACATTATTAAAGTCAACATTAATTGTTTTCATATATCTATTCCCCTTAATTAATTTCGTAAAACGTTAGGTAATGGTCGTAAGTTGCAAAAATCAAGCCATCGTTTGAAAATAAAAGCCGTTCATTTCCGCGATACCCGCCATCATAGTTAAAATCGGCCTCATACCAGATACGTCCGGGCGCCGAGGGCAATCGTTTGTCATAATTTTTATAAATATCGCCGCCTATTAACATACCCGGCAAGACCTCAGCAAGATTCCCCAAAATCTTTACCCAACCCTTGGCTTTCGCTTCTTTTTGAGTTGATGAATTGTCAAGTCAAGTGCGCCACTTCGTGTAGAAAAACTTGAATAGGTGATTTCCAGCCCAAACATTTTCGGGGTCTGGAATTGATAAGAAAGAGCTTGTGCGTCAGCTCTCTTTGGTTAACCAAAGAGA
>JAVBST010000006.1:0-50871 GCA_031556545.1 Oscillospiraceae bacterium | reverse complement strand
ACCTCATTTTCTCACCCTCTCAACAGTATCTCACTATTGTACCGGGTGTGTATTTTTTGAGGTGCCTGCCTTGGCCGCCCAGCATGCGAACGGTGGCCGAATGTTATGCGATTCTCTGCCCGAGTCACGCGCGATTACTCACATTGCTAGATGAATTCAAAAAAGATCAAGCAGTACACAGAGCAACGTAGCGTTGACAATCATCAAGCAAAATTTAACTAGCCCCCGCCGTCAACTGCTGGCGGCGGGGGCACCTCTATGACACCGATTTGGGTGTATGTTATCTCCAAAGTCGGTATTATATGCCGGAATGGGGCCGGTTCCTAAACGCCGATGTGTATGTGGATACGGAGCAAGGGATGTTTTCCTGCAATATGTACGCGTACTGTGAGAATGATCCGGTGAATAGTAGCGATCCAAGTGGGATGAAACTTTTTGACGTAACCGTAATATTTTCTATTACTCGCTCCGGAAAATCGCGAGAATGTCAGCTGTACCTTCGCTGGGAGAGCATACATCTTTATTCGCGATGGTCTTTTAGATCTCTAACTATATGGAATGGAAAATTTTTATCTCCGAAGACATATAAAAGTTTAGGGGCAACAACAAAAGCTGGAGATGTAGGACGTAATGGAACTGTGTTTATTTGTTTTTTTCTGTACCAACTGATGTCGACGAAGTATATCTTTCTCGCAGCGGTCTTATGGGGTATAACTTATCAAAATCTATGTGGATATCAATGATACAGCTTAATGGTTGGATAAAAATAAAATAATTGAATATTGTTTAAACGGAGGCAAATATGGATAACAGAGAAAGATTAATTCAGCAATACGGAAATCATGTGCGTATTGGTGAGAAAAAAATCGGAGAAATGATTAACTATTTGCGAGAAAAAGGAATTATTTTTGAAATACCTTTGGAGGATATGAACCCATCAATTTTAGGATGCTTTATATATAATATTAGGCATTCCTGGAGATTTATCTCATTGGGTTTTCCCGACGATAATCTTGAATCTGATCCTGTGCCGTATATTAAACATCCTGAACGGTTTATGGAATCCGATGCCTTTAATGTCGTAGGATATCAATTTTCGAAATGTATTAATAACGATTCATTTTATAAGAACTATGTGCCTGATGAGGCGACGGGTGACACAATCTATATTATGCTTGAAACGAAAAGTAAAGTGATCGCGTGTAATTGCGGCAAACTTTTTCTTGAACTCGCTATCTTTAGAGGTGTAAGTGAATACGACATTGAAAACAAAACAGTCGCTTTTTATGAGCATTTGTCTAATTTGGATTTTTTTGAGAATGGCGAGTATTAATCAGCTACAGTTGCATGCCAAATAAATCCAAGAAAGGGGTGGCGTGTTACGCGCACATTTTTCAAAATGGGAGTGATTCTTACTTTGCTCTTGCTATTATTATCCTTGGTTTCCTGTTCTGTAAACGTTGAAAAAGTCGCAAATAAATTGGGAGTGAATTTATCGCAAATGAGCTACGAAAATGGCTATCTACGATGGAAGTAACGCCGCTGTTTATTGAGCCTGGTAGCCCTTGGGAAAACGGATTTGTGGAATCCTTCAACGGAAGTATGGCTGACGAATTACTAAACCGGGAAATCTTTGATACCTTCTATGAGGCCAAGATTTTAATTGAACGTTGGGTAAAGGAATACAACACCATACGCCCACATTCTGCGCTGGGTTACAGACCGCCTGCCCCTGCTGCAAAATTAGCCGTTTGATCTACATAAAACGGTGGAAATATGGAAAACGCCAAGGCGTTTACTCTCATTCCCACCCCATTGCGGCTACTGCTAAAATCCACCCCGAACTCTCTATCCCGCTGGTACATAATATGGGGGCTGATCACCATAGCATAGATGGTCTCGTCCATATCTTCAAAACTCGAGAAATATCCCAAAAATCTCAGGCAAGGCTGCGTTGGATTAAAAGGTGTCAGTTCCTTATTATTGATGAGATGTGTTTGCAAAACTCCGGAGATTCCGCGCCGTTATGATTCTGCGCGGCTGCCCCCCAAGAAAAACAGGGCAATAGTGCCAGGGCCTGCATGTGAGCCGATCACCGGGCCAATTGGCGAAAGCACAAAATCCTTAATTTCCATGCGGGAACGAATGGCATCCGCTACATATTGCGCATCCTCAATTGCATCACCATGGCTGATAAATACCGTGTTATTTTGGATCCCTTTGGCTTTGATCTCCATACGATCCACCAGCCAATCCAAAGAGCTGCGGCGCCCTCGCACCTTGCTGACAGGGATCAATTCGCCTTTTTCATTAACATGCAACAACGGTTTGATCCCTAAAATTGAGCCTACAATGGTAGCACTCTTAGACACGCGACCACCACGATGCAAATACTTCAAATCATCCACCGTAAAATAGTGACAAATATTTTGCAGCTTACTCTCTAAATAGGCGGCCGTCTCCTCCAGGGAGGCACCCGTTTTCTTCTTTTCAACGGCCAAATGGACGGCCAATCCCTCCCCTAAAGAGGCGGCGTAAGTATCCACCACCATTATGCGGCGATCTGGAAATTCCTGCGAGAGCTGCTCTGCCGTAATTTTGGCGCTATGCACAGTCCCGCTGAGTCCCGAAGAAAAACCCACATGTAAAATATCGAGCCCTTGCCGCAGATATCTCGTAAAGGTTTCTCGCCATTGCTCGGGAGTTATCTGCGAAGTTTTAGGCGTGGCTCCCTCGCGCATCATTTGATAAAAATCACGCAAATCCAGCACATTCCCCTGTGCATCCGGATAACTTTTTCCATTGATTTCAAAAGACAAATGCGTTACACATATTCCCGCATTGCGGACATACTCTTCCGGCAGATCTGCCGTTGACTCGGTCGAAATAATAAAGTTTTCTGCCATATTCAAAGCCTCCATAATCCTCTTTTTTGCAGGGATAACACTCATAATTCCAAAACACATTATTTGTTTCAAAATAATTGCATAAGATAGTTTTGTCTTATTATATTAAAATTCAACACAAAAAACAAGGTGATTGTTATAAAATCAAGATTATGCTATGATTTAGAAAAAGCGAATCATTCACCGCGATAGGGACCGCAGAATATCCGGCTTTTATGGGATACCCCAAAGGGACTGCAAGGCGCATGTGAATAGATCGCAAACGAAGTTTTCAACGTGTTCACTACAAGGGAATCAGACTCAAAATGCCGCGCCACACTTCAGGCGGGTTTCGCGCAGCGGGTTGATTTTTGATACCTGCCTCCCGGTACATTCTATGATCCATTTGGAAATTAAACCCGGAACAAATTTGAAGGCTTTACCCCTTACCTGCCTATAGGCACCTGTGCCCGCTCTTTTGGACACGCGCTTATATACAGAGCCGCTCCACTTCAGCATTGATAGCGGGTATATAAAACGCTTCCCTCAAAATTCTTAGGTTTATATACTGGAGTAATAGTTTCCCCTTTTCTGCACCAGCTTATCAACAGGAGGCCATGACGATGCGTTTATTTATTGCCATCCTATTAGAAGAAGCCATCCAGCAAGCACTTTTGCAAATGATTCAAAATATTCGCCAATATGCCCGGCAAGGTGTTTTTCCCGGGAAAGAACATCTGCACCTCACCCTGCACTTTTTAGGGGAAACCCCCGAAGGCAGCCTGCCCGATTTGCAGCGCTGCATGGCACAGGCCGTAACCCGTACTGTATCCTTCCCATTAGAATGCGGTGGATTCGGCCAATTCCCTCGCGGGAACGCCTCTATACTGTGGGCCGGCGTTACGCTCTCCCCTCCCCTGCTGGCACTCCACCAATCGCTTTCTCAGGCACTCAGCGAACGGGGATTCGTCTTGGATGCCCGCCCATACAAACCACACCTGACTTTAGGCCGGCAGGTCACCTTTGCACAACCCTTTGCGCAGATTGCAGAAAAGATAGCCCCTTTTAAAGCTGTACAAACGGTTTCTGCAGTACACTTAATGCGCAGCGAGCGGATTCAGGGGCAACTACGCTACACTTCCCTGCACAAAAGCCCCTTACAAGCCCCTAATTCCGCTTTTGACCAAAATAGCTTGTAATGTTTACCGGAAGATCGTATAATGAATATTGGTTTCTCGTGGAGAAAAAGAACATACGACGCGGAGTATCTTGGAGGTAAGAATGGATATTTTCGAAAAATGTTATGCATACCACGATGTGGATGACGTCCGCAAGATGGATTTATACCCTTGGTTTATAGAAATTACATCCCGCCAGCATTCCGAAGTTACAATGGGCGGCCGCCGTACCATTATGCTGGGATCCAACAACTATTTGGGGCTGACGAGTGATGATCGTGTCATAGCGGCTGCCAAAAGAGCCTTGGACCAGTACGGAAGCGGCTGCTCCGGCTCCCGTTTTTTGAACGGCACCTTGCATTTACATACACGGCTTGAGGCGGAGTTGTCCGCATTTTTTCAGAAGGAGGATACCATCACCTTCTCGACCGGTTTTCAGACCAATCTCGGCATCATATCCGCTTTAATCGGCAGACATGATATCCTGATTTACGATCAATATAACCACGCCTCTTTAATCGATGCCTCTCGTTTGAGTTTTGGAAAACTAAAACGCTTCCAACATAATGATATGGAAGATTTGGAGCGCATTTTAGCTGCCTGTCCACCCGATGCCGGCAAGCTGATTGTAGTGGACGGTGTCTTTTCCATGGAAGGGGACCTTGCCAAACTTCCCGAAATTGTGGCCCTCAAACATAAATATAACGCCCGCCTGATGGTGGATGATTCCCATGGTGCAGGGGTAATGGGCCAAACGGGCCGCGGCACGGGGGAACGGTTCGGTTTGCAACATGAAATTGATCTGTATATGGGAACCTTCAGCAAAGCCTTTGCCAGCTTGGGCGGCTTTGTGGGCGCACCCCGAGAGGTAATTGAATATGCTCGTCACAACTCCCGCCCCTTCATTTTCAGCGCCTCTATCCCCCCCGCCAACGCAGGCGCCATTATGGAAGCCCTACATATACTACAGCAAGAGCCTGAGCGCTGCGCCAAAGTGAACGAAAACGCGGCTTATATGCGCAGTGGCTTTCAGCAACTGAATATCCCCATCATCATGAGTGAGGCCCCCATTATTCCGGTGATGACCTATGATCTCCTGCGTACCTTTAGAATTTCAAAGGCGCTTCAGGAGCATGGTGTTTATACCAATCCCGTAGTTCCCCCTGCCGTACCGGCAGGACAATGCCTGCTGCGCACCAGTTATACCGCTACGCACACCAAGGAGCAACTCGATTTTGCACTTGAACAGTTTGATCTGGTCTTTAATAAGCTCTTTCCCCGGGAAGATGCCTGATAAATTGATATAAAGCCTACAAAATGGGACAAAGTGCAAATGACAGCACTTTGCCCCATTTTCATTTGAAAATTTCACAAGTAAGGGCTGACTCCGCAACAAACTGCGGGTCGTGGCTTATTCCGGAGCAGTCCGTCAGCCCATACATAGTCTACAACCCGGTTTCCATCACTTTCCAAAAAATAAATTTCGCCAAAATCAGCACGAAACTCCCTAACAAATTATTTTATACCCTATTAGTCTTGATTTATACTACCTGCTCCTATATAATTTTTATTTAGAATAATAGAAGGGGCGGTTATTATAGAACAGCCATTCGCATATGATTACTTTGGCAATGAAAAGCAGGAAAAATTTTAGGAGTTTCCTCCATTGCCAAAGTAATAGTGCGCCTGTGTCCACAAAGCGGACACGCGCTTACACTTCAGGCCGCGCCGCTTTTAACGGCGCATGGCCCATATGACTCCGGCCTATATGAGATTCCCTCAGAGTTCCTGCATAGGAATGCCGAAGTCATATTACATGGATCTAACATAAAAACGCAAAGGAGAGATTCGGTATGAACAGAAAAACAGGTATAAGCCTTCTCGTGATTCTAATGCTGTTGTCATCGGTGCTCTTCCCTGTCCTCCAAACTACCTTGGCGTCCCCGAACACGGCCAACGTAGCAACTTTCAGCGAGTTAAAGACGGCTCTGGAAAGCAAAGATATTGAACAGATTAATTTAACGGCCAACATCACGGTTCCCAAAAAGGGCGCTGTCATCAATCCGTCCAAAGCTTCTTTAAGCATTAACGGCAATGGCTACCAGCTGACGGATTATGAATCCTGTTGCTTTGATGACATTTTAAGGCTCGAAAAAGCGGGTACGCTTAAAAAGATCAGCATCCAGGATATCAAGGTAACAGGCAGAAACTATTATGGCTTCTTATCCCTGGATAGCTGTATCAAGGGCGTTACGGTATCCTGTTCAAATATGGTCTATAACGGCCCTCAAGTAACCTATAACCGGGCAGGTAAAGTTTCTTACACCGACTGTAACATCACCATTGTTCCCGGATACTGTAATCTGGCGGGTGAAGTCGCCGAGGCGTATGAAGTGGTTTTGGCGGGGAACGTCAAGATTATCAAGAACGCACCCAAGGACTGTAATGAAATCTTCTGGATCACTTGCTGTGCCGGCACAGCGGGCGGCATTACCATTATGCCTTGCGCCAATGTTTCCGTCAACAACGCGAATAATAAATCCGGCTGCAGCGGATTCTGCTATAATGACAGCTGCAACGGCTATTTGACCTTTGGCGCGAATTCAAACTTTACATTCGACGGTGTCAACCAGTTCTACGCCTGCTGTTCCGTTAAGAATGTTACCGTCGAGGACAGCGCCCGGGCTGTGATTCTGGTGGACGGCAAGCTCTGCGACCCCATGCTTTGTGTGAGCGGCAAAATGGATTTCGTGGGCAACAATTATTTTATACTGGCCGCGAAAAACAGTACCTCTACTTGTCCTGCGCTTCGCATTTATGGCTCCAGCGCCGTTCTCTCGATTCACGATCCGATTCAGGTACAATTTTATAATAACACCACCAGCACCTACTGCACCGCCGTTGCCATCGAATTCTGCTGTCCCTCCGAGAAAATCAACAACCACCTGGTTTCGGACACCGGGCAGATTAACTACTGGAAGAGTGCTGCCGGCGTGGATTGCATTGATCCGCAAGACCCTAAATCCAGATGGAACAATGATGGCCTTTCTCCCTTTGATGTGGATGCAAAATTCAAATGTGACGGCAGAGTGCTCGGATTAAAAGCACAAGATTATACCGGCTCCTATCCCTTGACTGCTGCTACATACAGTTTGGAAAAAGTGAAGATTGCCCAGTACATCAGACCTAAAGCGCAAATTAACGTTGTAACTGGAGATCCCCTCGATGTGACTTATGATGCGGCGACCATTATCAACAATAGCTACAGCGGGATTACCGAAACCATCTATGCAGTTGGGAATGAGTATAGCACCGACCCCAATTTGGCAGGCTCATTCACCAAGGCGGCTAACGCCATCGGTACCCCCTACGCTGTCGACTTGTCCGGCCTGACCCCAGACACCACCTATTATTACCGCGCCTATGTTATTGGAAATGGAAATACTTATTATGGCGGAATCAAGACCTTTACAACCCCCAAAGCGCCCATTTGCGTCATTACGGGAGACCCGAGCAGTGTAACCCAGGATTCCGCTGCCATTATCGACAATAGCTACAGCGGGATTACCGAAACCATCCATGAAGTCGGCAACGAATACAGCATTGACCCCAATCTGGCAGGTTCCCATACCACGGCGGCTAACGCCATCGGTACCCCCTACGCTGTAGATCTTTCCGGCCTGACCCCCAACACCACCTATTATTACCGCGCTTATGTCAAGATCCCCGGTAACATCTACTATGGCCAGATTAAGAACTTTACCACCCCTGATATCCCCGGCATAGCCATCACCGGCTCCATCAAATGGGATGACTTTACCAATGCCTATGGCGTCAGGCCCATTGATGTGAATGTGGAATTAAAGCGCAACGGCATTACCATCGCCAATGTGATCGTAGACGCCAGTTCCGGTTGGAAGTTCACGTTTAACAACCTACCGGAGTTTGACAGCAGCAATAACCCCTATGTATATACGGTTGACGAACCGAGGATTCCGGATGGATATAATAAGTCCGTCGACAATACGACCTACACGATCACCAATACTTTGCGGACTATCAAATTGACAACGATCTACTGGGATGATAAAGAAAACATGGAAATTGCCCGGGAAACCAAATATGTCCCCTATAACAGCAATCAGATTGTTACCTCACCGGCCCTGAGCAATTATGTCGCAAAACCGCCCACCACCCATGTCTTTATGAACTTGCGGGATGATGAAACCTTCTGGACCTTCCACTATGACCCTAAATAAGTACCGCCTGTTCCCATACGCCTCTGACCGATCGTCAGAGGCGTATGCTTTGTAATAAGATACGCTTTTTTTACAGTTGCTCCATCCTATGACTTGCATCCCCGGTATATCAGTGATAGAATATGAAAAGCGAGCGATGCTTCGGTATGACACGAACCAAGCCTCCCCCAGCGCCTGGTAAAAATAAATCGATCCGGCGCAGCCGGTTGCGTGAAAGGATGCCCTATATGAGAATTTACGGAGAAGTATTCTTTGATGTGTTGTATCTCTGCACGGTAATCTTCTTGGGAATCCGTATGATCGCCAAGGCGTCCCCGGGTTCTGTGAAAAGGCTCTACGGCATTATGGCGGTGGTTTTGGGAGCCGGCGATGCTTTTCATCTGATTCCACGGGTACATGCGCTGCTGACGACTGGCGAAACCATTAACACCCCCGCATTGGGTTTTGGCAAGCTCATAACGTCCATCACCATGACGGCCTTTTATGTGATGCTCTATACGGTTTGGACACAGTATTTTTCCACGAAGAGGCCCGCGCTCACCACTGGCGTGTATTTGCTGGCAGCGTGCAGGGTGATTCTTTGCCTGCTGCCGCAGAACGATTGGTTCGCGGCTGACCCTCCCCTCCTGTGGGGGATCCTGCGCAACGTCCCATTTTTGCTGTTAGGTCTGCTCCTGATTTTCCTCTTCTGGCAGAAGGCGCGGGGAGACAAATATTTCCATTTTATGTGGCTGGCCATTCTCCTGTCGTTTGCCTTTTACATTCCGGTGGTGCTTTGGGCCGACCGTTATCCCGCCATTGGAACCTTGATGATTCCCAAAACACTGGCCTATGTTTGGATGGTATGCATGGGAATGCGAAAAGGATTCGGCGAAAATAAAAAATAGCACGTTGAGCCTTATCCCCTGTAATTTTCTAGCTTTGCGTATAGCACAAATGTAATTTCCATATAATAATAACCGTCATGCGCCCATTACACGGGTGCGTCCTATGCATTTACAAAAAAGACAAGCCGCAGACAGGGAATAAGCGCACCACACTTTCGAAAAACAGAAAGGATGTCTTTATGTTTAGTTATTATTTGATGTTCAACCGGAATTGCGAGGAAGCGTTAAATGTCTATAGCAAGGCTTTTGATGCAAAAATACTCGAAATACAAAAGTATGGCGAAATGCCGCCCAATCCCAATTTTCCAGTGGCTGAGGCCGACAAAAACCTGGTTTTACACGCCCGCATTCAAATTGGTGGCATGGAATTTATGGGAGCTGACAGTACGCAGCGCAATACCGTCGGCGACAATATGTATATCAATGTTGCGACACCGGATGAGTCCATGGTCCAAAAAGCTTGGGATACACTGAAAGAGGATGGCGAAATCTATATGGACCTGGCGCCCTCCTTCTTCGCCAAATGGCACGGCTCTCTGCGTGACAAATTCGGGGTCAGCTGGATGTTCACGGTGTTCCAATAGACATGATTAGCGTATCCGCAAGGATCACCTTGCACATTCCCCATGCACACTCTCTCAAAGATAAACGCATGGTGGCGCGCAGCCTCACGGATAAAGTGCGCCGCCGCTTCAATGTTTCTGTTGCTGAGGTGGACACACAGGATATCCATCAAACGCTGACGCTTGGCATCGCCATTGTATCTGGTGATGCCTTTTGGGTTCATAATATGTTAGAAGAAATTATTCATTATATAGAACTAAACGCCGATGCGGAACTCGTAACGGTGGAGAGGAATCTTTAGATATGAGGCAAATTTATTTGGCGGGCGGCTGCTTTTGGGGCCTGGAGCAATACCTTGCGGGGATTCCCGGTGTGGTTAAAACCGAGGTGGGTTATGCCAACGGCCGCACGGAGCATCCCAGTTACGAGGACGTTTGCCATAAGGGTACCGGACACGCCGAAACGGTTCGGGTGGAATACGACCCGGCTCGGCTTAGTTTGCCGTTTTTGCTCAGCCTATTTTATGAAGCCATCGATCCCACCTCCATCAATCGCCAAGGCGCCGATATCGGCGCACAATACCGTACCGGGATTTATGATACCGATGCCGCGGACCGAGAGGTTATCCTACATTCCCTATCGGAGCTGCAAAGGCGCCTCTCTCGTCCTGTTGCCATTGAAGCGGCGCCCCTTGCCAACTATTATCCCGCCGAGGACTATCACCAGCAATATCTCGACAAACATCCGGGCGGCTACTGCCATATCGCTCAAGATCTGTTTAGTAAGGCCCGCAAAGCAATCGATGCAGGGCTTATCTTTCCTCCAAAGCCGCCGGAGGAACTGCACGGCAGCCTAACCGAATTGCAGTTCAAGGTCACACAAAACGGCTTTACGGAACCGCCCTTTCACAATGAATATTATGACCATTTTGAGCCGGGCATTTATGTGGACATCACCACCGGGGAGCCCCTTTTTACTTCGGGCAATAAATTTGATGCGGGTTGCGGCTGGCCCAGCTTTGCCAAGCCTCTTGCTGCCGAGTTGATCGAGGAGCGGGTGGATACTTCCCACGGGTTGTGCCGTACCGAGGTTCGAAGCCGGCATGGCAAGGCGCATCTCGGCCATGTGTTCCCTGATGGCCCGCAGGAACTGGGTGGGTTGCGCTATTGTATCAACAGCGCCTCGCTGCGCTTTATCCCTAGGGACCGCATGCAAGTCGAAGGCTACGGCGCTTGGCTGCCCTCTGTTGCGACGGATTGACTCTATACCAGAAAAGCGCGGCACAATCCCGAAAAGTCGGCAGATTGTGTCGCGCTTTTTTCATAAAGATGTTGTGCACCTTCTGGGTTACGGGACATCCTCCAGTGCCTTTTTGGCTTTCAAGTTCTCATAAATATCCAGAAGAATCAGACGCACGGACGCTAATATCGGCACCCCGAGCAGCACGCCCATAAACCCGAACAGGCCCCCGCCCAACGTGACCGCAAAAATGACCAACAGCGGGTTGAGTCCTACACTGTCTCCTACAATTTTAGGATTGATGATGTTCCCATCAATTTGCTGCAATACAATGAGCATCCCCAAGGTGATGAGCGCGGTCACCCACCCTCCGGAAACCAGGGTTATCAGCGATACTAAGATAATGCCGACGGTGGCGCCGAAATAGGGTATCAGTTGTGCAAAAAACATAATCAAGGCCATAGTAGACGCATAGGGGGTTCCAATAATCATCATAGCCACTAAGGCGACGGAAGCAAAGATGATCCCATCCACAATTTGCCCATATAAAAATCCATAAAAAATATGCCCGATTTCGTTACCATATTTCTGAATACGGTTTACGGTGTTCGGTTTCATCCCCAAAGAAGCAATATTTTTGCTTACCCGGAAAATCGATTTGTGCCGCAATAAAATATAGACCGAAATCACGATGCCCATAATGAATTTGATCAGCCATGCTGAAACCTCGACAATGACATTGGCCAGGGAGTTCCCCACCAGTGAAACGGATTTTAACACATCATTGACATTAATCTGCTGAATTTTCTTCTCCAAATCGAGCCAGGAGATCACATCATCACTAATGTGTTCCTGGGCAAAATCAACCGCCGTGTTGAGCAATTTAGGTACGGAGTTGATAAAATCGACAATCCCTTGCACCAGCCGCGGAATAAAAATATTGAGCGCCAACGCAATCAGGCCCAACCCGACCAGATAGACCACCGAAATCGAAATATAGCCCGCGCCCTTCGCCGAAAGTTTTGCGTGCTTTTCCAGAAAATCTTTCAGCTTCTTGGCCGGCATATACATGATGAAGGCAATCACCACCCCATAGACAAAAGGGGTCAACACCGCGATAATCGTGCCGATCCAACTAAAAATACCGCTTAGATTGTCAAAGGTTTTATAGACCACAATGACGGCCAGTGCAAGAGTAAACCAATAAATCCATTTCCAACCGAGCCGTTTCAGCTTCAAAGAAAGTCCTCCCCATATTTTGGCTGTGATGAGCATATTGCTCCGGCATTGGCATACAGGCATTTTGAGGAAGGCGCTTGTATGCCGGGGTCATATGCTATGCGCCGTTGAAAGCGTCGCAGCCTGGCATGTAAAGCCAAAATAACATATCCCCCTCGGCTTGCGGTTTGCAGGGCAAGCGTCGAGGAATGGCAAAAAAATCATGCGAGTAATTTCCTAATATTTCTATTATACTACATTTTAAAGGATATGCAATCGTTATGCATATTATTAAATCCCACTGAATCCATAGCCTGCATTGTCTGCGGCAGATGACATCATACCATGCAGGCTAAACACAAGGAGGCAAGAGGATGTCGTTTGCACCCGTTTGGGACCAAAACGCCAAAATATTAGTGCTGGGCACCTATCCTTCTCCCATGTCATGGGCCACCGGCTTTTATTACGGACACCCGCAAAACCGCTTTTGGCCCCTGATGGCCAGTCTCTTCGACGCGCCACGTCCCGCCAGCATTTCAGAGAAGCAAAAGTTACTGCTGGCGCATGGGATCGCCCTCTGGGATGTGCTGCAAAGCTGTGACATTGAAGGCGCTTCCGATGCCAGCATCCGCAATGGGGTCCCCAATCCGATCTCCGATATACTGGATCGGGGTAAAATACAGGCGGTATTCGCCAACGGTAGTACAGCGGCGCGGCTGTACCGGTCCTACTGGGGGCACAAAATCACCTTGCCCTTCCGGCAACTGCCTTCCACTAGTCCAGCCAATGCCCGGTACCGCTTCGATGACCTCTTGGCGTCATGGCGATGCATAAAAGAGATCTTGGATGCGTCATGACGTTTGCAGCGTTACCACAACCAACTCCGGACGGTTGCACAACCGCAGGGGAATGATGGTGGTCCCCAGCCCCCGGGAAACCACCATGCGGGTTACTCCCCGCGTGTACATCCCCTGGGTATAAGGCGGAAAAAGCTTCTGGTGCGGCGCCAGCAAAGCGCCGATCCACGGGAGCCGGATTTGCCCGCCATGGGCATGTCCGGAAAACACTAAATCCATCCCCGCCTCCTGATACAGGGCCACTTTCTCGGGCCGGTGGGCCAGCAATATATTGAAATCCGTCACGCTGCTTTGCCGCAAAAAATGCAGCATATGCACATAGTCCGCTTTCGTATCAAAGAAGGTTGGGTCCTGTATCCCCAGCAAGGTAATTTTAGCTTCCCCTCTTGTTAATACCGCCGCCTGATTATCCAGTATGGTGACGCCGCATGCTTTGAGCGGATCTCTAAGCTTGCCATATAGCCCATGTCGGCTTTCATGGTTGCCGGGCACGTAATACACTGGGGCGATAGAGACCGCCCTTTCCGCCAAACGGAGCGCCGGTTTCATCTTCCGGGTTCGGCTGTCGATAAGATCGCCGGTCATCACAATGCAATCGGGCTGCGCCGCTTCGATGGCCTGATGCAAAGCCGATTGATTCCTGCCAAATGTTTTGGCGTGCAGATCCGATATTTGCACAAGGGTATATCCATGGAAAGCAGGCGGCACTTTTTCACTTTGGCAAGTCAGCCTCGTTACCGTCAGCCCCTTGGTTTGCCAGACGAAAAAGGCAGCCAGCAAAGCTGCCAACAGAAACGATAATGCTACAAATACAAATGTTGTCATTCCCGATTCCCTTCATAACAAGCATTTTCCGCGCCTGCGCCGGGTCATGCCACGCCGATTTTTTCACAAAAAAGCAGCGCGATTGGGCCCGCGTCACGTCGGTTCAAAAAAGCCGCTGCGCAGTTCAATCCTGCTGACAGCGGCTTTATATCCATTATTTTAGCTGTTCTTCAGGATGACTCCATCCAACACATCCGCAACTTCTTCGCAGGCATCCAGACAATCTTCCATAATCTGATAGATCTCACGCCATTTGAGGATCTCCAGCCCATCTTTCTCCGTGGTGAAGAGACGGCGCACGGCATTCATGTAGTAACGGTCTCCTTCTTCTTCCACATCGTTGAGTTCGATGATCTTGCTGGCCAAAATTTTGGATTTTTTAAAGAGCTTGAATTCAGAAACCGCTATTTTTAAAGCGGAACAGGCTTTGACAATCAATTCCACAAAGGGAATTGTATCATCCCTGAGTTTTTGAATATTGAACATCACAAAACGGTTCGCAATATCCTCAATTAAGTCGGTTACATCGTCAATGCTTTGTCCGATCAACAGAATATCTTCCCGCTCAATAGGGGTCATAAAGGAGCGGTTGAGCTGCTCATAAAGGGCATGGAAATGGATATCTCCCGCATGTTCGATCTCATGCATGGCAATGGCCTTGTTTTCGACATCTACATAATTCCGCACCAAATCCAACAACTTTTGAGATGCGTTGCAGGCATATTCCACCGACTCAATGAACATATCAAAATAGTTGGCTTCTTTTTTCTTTTCTCTCTCAAACATCGCAATTCCTCCCAAGCTTCATCCAATCAATTTTCTAGAAAATAAACATAAAAAGCTTTGACATCAGGTATCCAATGATAATACAACCCGGGAAGGTTAATATCCATGCCAAAACCATATCCTTGACAATATTCCAGTTTACGTTAGAAAGTCGTTTGGCCGACCCCACCCCCATGATGGCAGTGGTCTTCGTATGCGTAGTACTGATGGGAATCCCCGCCAAAGAGGAAAAAAGGAGACAACCTGCCGCCGCGACATCCGCTGCAAAGCCCTGATAGCGCTCCAGCTTTACCATATCCATCCCGACCGCTTTAATGATTCGGTAGCCGCCGATAGAAGTCCCGACCCCCATCACAACGGAACACAATAGCATCACTTCAATGGGGATTTCCAGCGTGCCCGGAATGGCCTGTCCTTTCGCCAAATAGAGACCCACTAAAAATACGGCCATAAATTTTTGGCCATCCTGTGCGCCATGTAAAAAAGCATTGGCCGCACCAGAAAGAATCTGTCCGCCGGTAAAAGCCTTGTAAGCTGTCTTGCGTTTCACATTTTTGCAGAGCAATTCAATCAGCTTGACCACAAAATAACCAGAAGCAACACCAATCACCGAAGAAATACCTAAGCCGTAAATGACCTTGAGCCATTCTCCACCATTGACGGAGCCAAACCCGCTGATGGCAATACCGGCGCCCGTCACACCCGCAATTAACGCGTGGCTCTCACTGGTCGGAATCCCAAAAAACCAGGCCGCTACCGCCCAAACCACAATAGCGAACAGCGCGGAAGCCAGCGCCACCTGAGAATCATGTCCCGTACCAAAGTCAACCATATTGGCAATGGTTGTGGCTACCTTGGCGTTTACAAATGTCATCACCAAAACGCCGAAAAAGTTAAAAACGGCAGCCATCAAGACGGCGGACTTCGCAGTCATTGCCCGGGTTGAAACCACCGTTGCAATGGCATTGGGCGCATCTGTCCACCCATTCACAAAAATAACGCCTAAAACCAGTACAATAATAATAATTAACGTAAGAGACATATTTCACGTCCTTAGGATAAATTTCCTCTTAAGTTTACCTTAAAATAACGAAAAATAGAAGAGAAAATCCGAAATTCGGTTAAAAAAAATCATTTTTGTTATATGGTATAGATTTGTTAATAGTTTCTTATAAATAGTATGAAAAATGCATGTGAAAAATAAAAACACGCCTTTGTTAGTCACAAAGACGTGTTTTGATGTCAATTATGAATTTTATGCCTCCGCATACGTTGGATCAATCTGCTTCAGTTCACGGTAAGTATCAATTTCCGCTATGTCGGCAAATTGGCATTCTCGAATTGTAACTGCATAGTCATGGAGGTAATATTCCAATGCGACCTGATCCCAATAGCGCTCTTTACCCCCGGGGCTCTCGTAAACTGCCTTTAGGTGCTCGGCCAGGCGAGCTCCGTCTTCGGCCGTCCAATAGGAGATGCCGTATAGATGATGGCAGTTGGTTCCGCCTAAGGCCAGCTTTGTAATATAGCCCCCCTGGGATTCCAGGCACCAGTCATCCGTCTTCGTGACGGGGACTCCCAAATAATTGGAGCTGTACTGGTACTTGGTCACCAAACCGGGATTGTAGAGCACCAGATCCCCTTCAAAGACATATACATTCTTGAGCAGGTAGCGCACGCACATCAAAGATGAAATATTATTCGTTTCATTATAGGCGGGATTCTCAATGAATTTTATATTGGGATACTTGTATAAAAGCTGGTCAAACTGCTCGGCCATATAGCCCCGTACAATGTAGATCTCCTGAATCCCCGCCGCCATGATAGCGTCCAGCATTGTATCGATGATACGGGTGCCATTGACACGCACCAGAGGTTTCGGCGTATTCAGGGTGATGGGAACGAGCCGGGCGCCAAACCCCGCTGCAATGATAATGGCACGGCGCACACGATAAGGCTCTAAAGCAGACAGCCCCTCCTCAGTAATGGACTTGCCGTGGACATACTGTTGCCCTCTAAGCTCTGTCACCGTCTTGTTAATGGTACCGATGGAGCGTTTTAAAAGCTCAGCCATTTCACGTTGGGTCAGGCTGCTCTCGCGCTCTATCAAGGTTAATACATCAAATTGATTCCTGGTTAACGGCATGGTATTCCATCCTTTGTTTTAAAAAGTTCAGCCCGCGCGGCGCTCCGAAAGCCGCTTATAAAAGTTAAAGAAGGTGCGCACCAGTAAATTGACTGCCAAGATGACAAGGGAAATAAAGGCCATGCTTTCCCGCATCATGGTGTTCTCAAAGTTAGGGATCATGAGGGCGATGGGTTTGGTACTGGCTGTTGCCAAAAATGAAACCGCAGAAATAGTCATCATGGAATTCACAAAGAAATAGGCAAACATCTCTAAAATTGTCGTTTTCGCCTGGGGAATTAATACATTGCAAATCATGCGGATCCGGCCAATTCCCAACGTCTCCCCCACCAGCTCCAGATTTTCATTGAGCTTGCCAAAGGCGTTGTACATCATTAGATAGGGAGAAGCAAAAAAGTGAACGAGATTGACCATCACCAGAATTGTCAGGGTATTATAAAGAAAGCTGCCCTTAAAGAAAAGCGCATAAGATAAACCCAGAACCAGGCCGGGAACGGCCAGGGACATGATGGAAATGAGATGCAGCATACGGGCGGTCTTGGATTTCGTCCGCGCCGTCAGGTAGGCCACCACACAGGAAATCAGCACCCCCACTACGGCCACCAAAAGCGCAATCATCAACGAATTCCCGAGATAATCCCCTGCGTTCATATCCAGCGCCCTTGTAATATGCTGCAAGGTCAAGGATAGATTAATCGGATATTTTTGAACAAAGGTGAGCACCACAAAAGAAGCAACCGGGAGCAACACAAAAACAACCACCAGGCTGCAAAAAATATAGGCGAGCGTATCCCGCTTCCGGTTTTTTTTAATGTCAAAAGGTTTAAGCACATAGCCCGTATTGCCGCCATCACGATTGAGAAGGTCAATGATAAAGGCAGCCAACGCTGGAAAGAGAAGTACCAGTCCAATTACACTCCCCTTACCGAAATCCATCCCTTCAATGACATCCTGATACATCATCACCGGCAGGGTGATGGTATCGCCGGTTCCGATAATCAAAGGGACACCGTAATCGGTGACAATCATGGTGAACACTGAGAAAAAAACGGCAATCATGGGTCTGCGCAAATAAGGGAAGGTGATGGCCAGAACCTGCCGGGGTTTGGAAAGTCCAAGCACGGCCGCCGCCTCATAAGGAGAGCTGTCTTCATACTTGAGGACATCTGCAATCATCAAAAAGGCCACGGGAAAAGAATACATCACCGAGCCGATCACCACGCCCCAGAAGCCGTATATATCCCCGTTAATATGGAAAAAGCGAGTCAAGACGCCGTTGGAGCCAAATAACACGATCAGCCCCATCCCATGAGAAATAGACGGGATGAGCATCGGCAAGGTGAATAACAGAGTCCAGAGACTCTTCATGCGAATCCCCGAACGCACCACGCACCAGGCCAGTACCATTGCAAGCCCTACGGAGAGGAGCATCGCCACGGCGGAAATGCTCAGTGAATTCAGCATCGCCTTCAAAAAACGACTCGAAGAAACTATTTTGACGATATCCACATCCGCCATTTTTGCCAGCATACGAAAAAGCGGCAAAAAGACGGTCACTGCAAAAAATGTGATTAGTAATATTTTTAGCCCCGAAAGGGGCAGGCGAACTTTGGCTTTTGCCGGCATGACACCCTTCCTTTCCGGCGATAAAATCAAGCTGATAGCACACGCAAATTGCGTTTACAGCAAGCTGGCATATTCCTCCAAGGCCTTTATCTTCATACGCAAATTATTGCAGACAAAGCGCCTGACAAAATCGTTGGCCGGACTTTGCACAATGTGATGGGGCGTATCCATCTGTTGAATAACACCGCCATCCATAACAATGATGCGGTCAGAAATCGCAAATGCTTCTTCCTGGTCATGGGTAATATAAATCATGGTGGTACCAAATTCCTTTTGCAGGCTCAATAACTCTTCCCGCATAGCAAGCCGTGTTTCCGCATCCAAAGCAGACATGGGCTCATCGAGTAAGATAATATCGGGATTCATGGCTAGGGTACGCGCAATGGCGACACGCTGCTGCTGGCCGCCCGAAAGCTTAGCGGGACGCTTATGGAGATGCTCCTTCAGGCCTACGCGCTCAATGAGCCGCATGGCAGTCTCCCGAGCACCCTGCTTACGCTGCGCGTCGTGCTTGAGGGCATATTCGACATTGCCCAGAACCGTCATGTTTTCAAAGAGGGCATAATTCTGGAACACAATGCCCATGCCACGCTTGGCCGGGGGCAAATGCGTAATCTCCACACCTGCTTTATAGATCTGGCCGCTGGAGGGTTCCGTAAGGCCGATCAGAATACGCAAAATGGTGGTTTTTCCACAACCGGAAGCGCCAAGGATGGAGATCATTTCTCCATCCTTAACGCTAAAGCTAATATTATTCAGCACCGTATGCTTGCCAAAACTTTTCGATAACTGTTCAATTCTGAGTTTTTCCGATCGGCCGTTATTCATCGATTCTTCCATTTCTCCTGCAGGCGGTCTTTCTCCTCCGAGGTATTGTTGCTCATATCGGCATACTGAATATTGGTGGGATAATTCTCAATGGTAAAGTCCTCATCCTTATAAATCTTTTCCGGATAAAACTTTTCCTTATCCTCTTTAACAAGGGTATCGTTCAAAAAGTCAAAGACCTCCTTGACCGCTTTCTTGTTTTGCTTGCCGTCAATCATGGCCATGCCATAACGGGAAAAAGGGGAACCTTCGGCAAAGAAGAGGAGCTCCAGTCCCACGCCATTGTTGATCTCCGTCACAGTCTGTGATGTCATCGCCAAAGCAATGGCTGCCTCGCCCATTACCAACGCATTAATGGGGCCGGAACCCGAACTTGTAAATTGCTTTACATTCTTTTTGAGTGCGTCAAAATATGTAAAGGCTTCCTCTTCACCCCAGGCATTCACAAGGCTCTTAAGGAACATGTACCCAGTCCCGGATGTGGTGGGATCGGGCATGGAAATCAGCCCTTCATACCGGGGGTCTATCAAATCCTGATAACTGGTGGGCTTTGGCAAGCCCTTATCACTTAACACCTTGGGGTTGATAGCGATACAGCCGCCACTGCGTGTGCCAGGTAATACCTTCTTGCCCTCTAACACCATATCATCCGTAAACTTGGAAAAATCATAGGCGGACAAGTCAGCAAAATTATTTTGCAATTTGGCCGCGGCACCGTATTCCAGATCATAGGTTATATCGCAATCGGTATCTTTTCCCTCCGCCAAGAGCTTGGAGGCATGGGTGCCACTAGAAAGGTATTCGATTTTAATCGAATATTCCGGGAATTGTTCCTTCAGGCGTTTGTCCATATGCTCAACACGGTAATCTTCTAAGCTTGTGTATATCAAAACACTGGTCTCATTACTCTTTTTTGAACAGCCGGCAAAGGAAACACATAAACAAACCGCCAAAAACAACGCAACCATTCTTTTCATGCTATCGCTCCTCGTTTTCATTTTTCACTATAATACCAGCAAAAATGAACAATGTCAATAGGGAATTGAAAACTACTCCCACATTTTAGGCAATAGCATCAGAAAAAATATGGAGCCAACAATAAGCGGGCGGAATTGGTATGGCGTTATATTGACTCGTCCCGGCTCTCGGCCTGCTTGGTCAGACGCTTTTCCAGGCTCTTCATTCTCATATTGTGGAAGAACACACGAATCTTTTTCCAGAAAATTCCGATGGTAACGCCGCAGGCAATCACCACACCCGATACGATCTGGATGATATAAGAGGTGGCGGCCGGGTCCAGATACGCGTGTGCCATGGGCATCAACGCGGTCGTCAATAGTACGCTGAGCACCAGAACCTGACATAGACGGGCAATTCTCTTTTTCATTTTTTGTTCTCCTTTTTTACTTTAATCAATATTTCTGACATATTACGCCATGAGCCTATGGTACTAATTCTTGGATTTTGCAGGGTTCTTCTTTTCCTTTTTCTGTATGGCGCCTATGATGTATTCCGCCGCAATTTCCGCGCTGCCGCCCGGATTAAAGAGGGTGGTCTGCATCGCCTCTTCGATGGACTGGCGATAGTCACCAGCATGGTCAAATAAGCGCGCCACCGCTTCATGGGCCGTATCTGCAACCGCCGGTTCTAAGGAAATGCCAATATGATCCCGCATGGAAATCTCAATGGGCACACAGGATATCGCCTTATAGTCCGGATTCATGACCTTTACGGGTGTATTGATAAAGAGGCAGGGCTTTTTGGTAGCGTAGGCAAACTCATAGGCAATACCTGACCAATCGGTTACCACCAGGTCCGCCGTAAAAATGGTCACGTTGGAGGAAAAATCCGTCTCTATACGGAAAGTCTCACCGAAGCGATCCTGATACCTGCCGGTCAGCGCCTGCATCTTGGCCGGATAGCGTTTGACGTATTCCGGATGCGGCCGCACCGTAATATCATAATTTTGCCCAAAAAGAGACGTTAATAAGACATCGATGCAGCTATCCAAAATATTATCTTCCTGCCAGGAAGGGGCAATCAAAATTTTCTTGACAGCATTTTCCTCATACGCTAATTCATTATATGCGCGAATTAAATTATCAATTAGTGCATAGCCACAGGGAACCAAATTCTTTTCTTTCAAATGAAAGACCTTTTCTGTCTCTCTGGCCTCATTGATTTGATGCTGCCCCACACAGAGCAGGGTGTCAAAATGATCAAAAGCGCCCTTGGCCGCCCCCATATGCAAACTCAGAGGATCGTGCGGCGTGTAGATATACACGATATCCTTGCGCACCAGAGAGCGCTTTAAATGGTAGGTCTGCAGGTTTGGCGTCGTGCTCACCATGACGTCGCAGTCCATCTTCATATACAAAGGAATGAGCCGGTTGTCATCGACATAGTAGGGGATAATCCGGGGATTGTTCTTATTAAAAATCTGGTCATTCGGATCACTGGTCAAGTAGTGAATCGCTAAATCCGATCGTGCCAAAATGGCTTCTATTTGATCTTCGAAATATTTATAAAAGCCACTTTTTTCCGAATAATAGACCAGCTTTTTAGGATTGTCAAACGCACAAAAGCGTTTATAGTCAGCCTTCGCGCGCAGCTTCTGCTCCTTCGTGGGGCGCAAGCTCTTCTCCATTGCCCGGCTTTCCGCAAGCAGTTTCTTGCTTGCCTCCAATCGGGCATAGTCAATATATTTTTTCGGGTCATAAATCCAGTTTAACACATACAGCGACAGGATCGCAATAATATTCCCTATGATCCAGTAAAAGCCCACGCCTGCGGGTACAATAAAGGCAAAATAGCCGGAAAATGCCGTTAAGAAAATCGCCATGCCCCATCGGCCCCAGAAACCCTGTTCGCGCTGCAAGACATTTTCTTTATTTTGAAAGACGCACAAAAGAAAAGCGCTCAAAGCAGACAAAAGCGGAAAGAGCCAATATAAATCAGGTTGGGTGATGCTGGGAAAATGGGCAAAATTGATCCCCAAAAATTGCAGATCCATTTGACGGATGGCCGTGATGGCTCCGCTGACATCGGCGCCAGGCACCTGCAATCCCGCAAAAGCACCCATTGTTTGGGGATTTTGGATCAGCTCGATCACCTTTAGCTGTGCCATGGAACCCAAGGAGCTGCCCGTCATGTGCTCCGCCTGTGTCACAAATGCGGCAATCACATTGTGATCCAAATGCATTAAGTGCTGCAAGGGATGATAGACCACAGAAATCAGACCCAAAATAATGGGAATCTGGATGAGCATGGGCAGCATCCCGGCCAAAGGATGATATTTTTCTTTTTTGTAGAGGGCCATCTGTCCCTCTGCCGCCTTGTTCCGGTCTCTTGCGTGCCGGGCCGCAATCTCGTTCACCGCCGGTTGCAGCTTGACCATTTTTATGGAATTCTTTTGCACCCATAAATTGATAGGAAACACCAGTATCTTAGTCAAAATTGTGAACAGCAGGATGGCGACGCCATAATTCTTGACTAAGGTATAGCAAAACCACATTAAGTAGCCCAGCGGTGTTCCAATAAGCGTATTAATCCAATTCAATAGCGTTCCGTCCTTTTTTCATTTTGGCACCTTTTGCGTTGCAAACAACAAAAAAATAAAAACAACAATTCAACTTTGAATTTTATCAGATGCCATTCCCCGTGTCAATATTGTTCGTCTTAATTTGGCATAAGTGTTTCGAAAATCGCTTTATTCGCAGTCTGCTTTTGCATGATTTGTTCCCCTCTTGCCACCTTCTTTTTTTGTTTGATCCGTGCGAGTCACATCTGACTCAAGAGTGAAACAAGCGAAAGGTATAGACATTTTTCTGCTGCTCCAATGTCGAATTGACATATATAGAAAATTGAACTATAATATCTTTAAATGTTAATAATTTCTTTTCTAGTTCGCTTGCCGGTTTTGCCATGCTATGATTGCGCATTCACGGCTTTGTCCGTAATATATTATTAATTTTTGGAGGAAAGAGAAATGAAAGGCAAACGTCTCCTTGCAATGCTGCTTGCGCTCGTGATGCTTCTCGGGGCACTGTCCGCTTGCGCGGAAGAATCCAAAAAGACATCCGCGCCGCCTGCAAGCCCAGATTCGCTGCCGCGAAACGAAACCCTGTATTTGGCCGGAGTCCAATGGGGTCCCATCACCGGCTGGAACGCTTTCTCCCAAGACACGAATAACACGATGGCCATCGCCGAGGTTGCCGGCGGCTCCCGCATCGTGATGTTCGAAACCCTGTACATGTACAACATATTGGATGGTTCTTTAAGGCCCCTCCTGGCCGACGGCGACTATCAATGGAACGACGACAAGACCGAGATGACCGTCAAACTCAAATCGGCCGCCAAATGGAGCGACGGCACCAAAATCACCGCCAACGACGTTGCCTATACCTTCGCGTGCAGCGTCAAGTACGAAAACGCGGTGGGGGTTGCCTTCAAGCCATACATAGAGACCGTTGAGGCAGTCGATGAATCCACCCTGAAAATCAAGAGCGTCATCGTGGACGGCAAGCCTGCCAATCCCTTGATGTTGCTCACCTACCTGGAACAGGCTTACGTTCTGCAAAAAGCATGGCTGCAAAATCTGGAGACTCGCTGCAACCAAGACGGCGCCGCAATGAAAAAAGATCCCGGCGCGGACGTGGTTTGGTCCGGCCCGTACACCAAATTCTTTGCCGATGATACCAAGGTGATCATGATCCGCGACGAAAACTACTGGGGCCAGAACAAATCCATGTGGGGCGAGCTGCCCACACCCCGGTACCTGGTGAGCGTGTTATACGCCGACAATAACGCCGGCAAGGTCGCGCTGGCCGCCGGCGAGGTGGACATCGCACATCTGTTTGTTCCCGATGTGCAGGATATGTGGTTGAAAGACAACCTGCCTATCTCAACGTATAAGGACGAGCCCCCCTATGGCGTCTGCGTCAACATGCCCACGGCATTTTACAACCTCAGCTCCTATGGGCTGGATAACGTGGCGGTGCGCAAGGCAATTGCACTGGCGGTAGACTATGACGCCATCGTCGCCAACGCCATGACCAACCAGAGCCCAACCTTCAAAGACATGCCGCGCTCCCTGATGAATCCGACCGACTTTGAACAGTCCATGTACAACCACGATGCCGTCAAGGATCTGCAGTGGACCGGCAACGACATTGAAGCCGCCAATAAACTGTTGGACGATGCCGGTATCAAGAAGAACGCCGATGGCTGGCGCGAATTAAATGGCAAAAAGTTGAGCTACAAAGCCTGCTGTCCCAACGGCTGGAGCGACTGGATGGCCGCGATGGAAATCGTGGCTGCCGCCGGCCAGAAAATCGGCATCGAAATCACCACCAACTTCCCCGAGTTTGATGTTTACACATCCATTGCAACCGCCGCTTCCCAGACCGACTACGACATCTTTGCGATGTGGACCGATGGCGCTACCCCTGCGATGCCCTGGGCTCGAATGCGTATGATCATGAGCTCGGAATACAACGGTGTGGAGGGCAATTGGTCGGGCAACTGGGGGCATTACGCAAATTCTCGTATGGATGAGCTAATTAAGCTCATTCCGCTGGAAAGTGATTCCGACAAGTTGAAATCCTATTACACCGAGGCCGTCCAGATCTATTTAACCGAAGTGCCCTCCTTCTCGCTGATGTACAGCCCGGAGCAGTTCCACGTTGTAAACGAATCGGTGTGGACCGGCTTCACCGAGGCAGGCGACGGCAAAAATATCCCCCCGGTGCATAGCACCGACGCTTACGGCATTTCCGACCTTTATAACCTGAAGCTGGTCGACTAGGTCTTAACAAAAGTACATTTGGAGGCGGCTATGCGTGGTTTTGGCATGGCCGCCTTGCCGTATAAGGTGGAATAATCCATGAATGGGTACAGAAAATACTTCGTCAAAAAGATTATGTGGTTCCTTCTTACATTCCTAGCCGCAGTGATCCTCAATTTTATCCTGCCGCGCTTGATGCCGGGGGATCCGGTCGCTTCTATTACCGCCAAAACGGCACAGGGTATTTCGGACACGGCGGCGGTTCGGGCCATTTACGAAAATTATGCCCATGAGTTTGGTACCAACAAATCTATAATCGAACAGTTTTTTATTTATATCGGTAATCTGTTTCGCGGCAATTTCGGACTTTCCT
Organism: Oscillospiraceae bacterium; assembly: GCA_031556545.1. GTDB lineage: Bacteria > Bacillota > Clostridia > Oscillospirales > Acutalibacteraceae > JAVBST01. The sequence goes on along the minus strand of JAVBST010000006.1, from coordinate 25,415 downwards.
TTTCACAGTATCCCCGCCCGGTTTCCGATATCGTCCAAAATGCGCTCCCCTGGACCCTGGCGCTGCAGTTTCCCGCCATCCTCATGGGATGGCTGATCGGCAACGCGCTCGGGGCACTGGCCGCCTACATACGCAAGGGCTTCGACAAAGTTTTGCTGCCGGTTTCGCTGTTCCTTTCCGGCATCCCCGCCTTCGGCATGGGGGTCATCTTGCTGACCCTCTTCGGCATCAATCTGAAAATCGCCCCCATCGCGGGGGGATATGGGAGCGAGCTCATTCCTACTTTCAGCTGGCCCTTCATAAAATCGGTCTTTCAGCACTACCAGCTCCCCTTCTGGTCCATCGTAATCATCGCCATCGGCTGGCAGGCCGTCGGTATGCGTTCCATGGCCATCTACGAACTCAACGCCGATTATGTAAAATACAGCCGCTACATGGGCATTAAGGACGCCAAAATTGTGCGTTATGTTTTCCGCAACGCCATGCTGCCGCAAATTACCGGTCTCGCGCTCTCCCTGGGCACGATGGTAGGCGGCGGCCTGGTGGTTGAGACCATCTTTTCCTATCCCGGATTGGGCACCACCCTGCTACAGGCAATCGGCAAAAGCGATTACCCGCTCATCTCAGCGATTACCCTGATCATCACGCTCATGGTGCTTGTCGCAACCTTTCTCATGGACATCCTGTACGGCTGGATGGATCCCAGGGTCAAAGCCGCGCAGGTAGAATAGGGGGCCGGCAATGAAAAACACCTTGCGAAAGACCTTGCGTTCGCCCAGGTTTTTGACCGGGCTTATCATCTATGCCCTCCTATTGCTGACCATGATCCTCTATCCCCTGCTTGCTCCCGGCAGCCCGCTGGATAGTGTGGGACTTGGCACCTTTTTTAAACCGGGCACCTATGTGTCGCTGTATGACAGTGTGGGGGCTGAGAAAGTTTACACACTAAAGCTGGATGACGCGGCGGCCAAGCGGGTTGCCAGCAAGCTCTCTGCGGATGACCTCGCCAGCATGAAGGAGTGGCTAATCCTGTTCGGTATGCCGGACGAGGCCGTTGACACGGGAAATACCCAAGTTCTGCTCCGTCTGTGGTGGAACAACTATGATGAAACCGTCCGGCTCGAAATGACCTCGGCCAAGCGCAAGTTTTATGTCCGTCTTAACGAAAAGGTACGAGGCCTTCTCAATTCCGAAAATCTGGTTATCATGCAGCCAAACCCCGATACCGGTGCGTTGGAAGAAAAAATGACGGTTACGGATAGCGACTATGTAAACGTCGATGATATTGCCAATGTGCGCGTTCTGCCGCTAGGTACCGACAACTTCGGGCGCGATGTGCTCGGGGAGCTGGCTTCAGCTGCCGCCACCTCTATGGGGATTGGCCTGATAGCCGGGGTTATCGCGACCCTGATTGGCCTCTTGCTTGGATTGTTAGGCGGCTATCTGGGCGGACTTGTGGACGATATCATTATGTTCTTCACTAACCTTTTCACGATCATTCCCAGCATTGTACTGCTCATCTTGATCTCATACAGCATCGGGCAAGAACAGCGTGGCGCCACAACGGTGGCAATTGTCATTGGTCTCACCTCATGGGTATGGACGGCGCGCTCGGTGCGCGCGCAGGTCATCTCTCTGCGCACCCGCGACCACGTGAATTTAAGTAAACTCTCCGGGCATTCCCTGGTGCGAATCATCATGACCGATATCCTGCCATACATCGCTTCTTTTGTGGTGATGGCCCTCATCCTGCAAATTTCCTCCGCCATTTTGGCCGAAGCGCAGTTATCCATGCTGGGACTGGGGCCCAAAACTACGGAGGTACCAACGCTGGGGCTGATGATGAACTGGGCCATGCTGTATTCGGCACACTTGAACGGCGCTTGGTGGGCCTATTATCCTGTAATTCTGACCATTGCATTGATCTATTTTGCTCTCAACCTGATGAATACCGGCCTGGATCAGGTGTTCAATCCACAACTGCGTTCATAGGAGGGCACTCCATATGGGAAAAACAATACTGGAAGTCAAGGGCCTTACAACCCAATACATCACACGCTTTCGCGAAACCGTTTATGCCATGGATGACATATCCTTTACCCTTGATGAGGGCAAATCTCTGGGGATTGCGGGTGAGTCTGGCTGCGGAAAATCCACCTTGGCGCTCAGCCTGATGGGGTATTATTTCCCGCCGCTGCATTACACCAAAGGAGATATCCTGCTGGATGGACGCAATATCTCAGGCATGGCTCCCGATGAGGTGCGCCGAAGAATTCTGGGTACAGAGATCGCCTATATTCCACAAGCGGCCATGAACGCGCTCAACCCCACCCAAAAGATCCTTCGTTTCATCGAGGACGTCCTATGGGCCCACGAGCCCAAGCTAAGCAAAAAGGACATCCACGAACGGGCCAAAGAACGCTTTGCAATCCTGAACCTGCCTGCCGAAACGTTGGAAAAATACCCGGTGGAGTTGTCCGGCGGCATGAAGCAACGCACCGTCATTGCGGTTTCCACCATCCTCTCCCCCAAGGTACTGATCGCCGACGAGCCGTCATCCGCCTTGGACGTAACCAGCCAGAAGCGGGTCATCCAAATGATCCACGACCTGATGGAGGAGGGCTTTATCAAGGCCATGATTTTCATCACCCACGAACTGCCGCTATTGTACAACGTTGCCGACGATATTCTCGTCATGTACGCCGGACAGATCGTCGAACGGGGCTCGGCAGACCAAATTATCTTTGACCCCCTGCATCCATATTCCAAGGGCTTAATGGGCTCCATCATCGTCCCCGAGGAGGGCATACGCGAGGTCACCCTGACCGCCATTCCGGGCACTCCGCCCAATCTCAAAAAGCCTCCGTCAGGCTGCCGTTTTGCCAAGCGTTGCCAGTACGCAACGCCGCAATGCAAAGAGTCTCCCATCCCTTTTGCCGACTTTGAAAACGGGCGTGGCTATCGCTGTACGATGCCGGGCACACAGAGAGGTAAATCGCAATGAGTCATGAAAGTGAACTCTGTCTAAGCGGCACCGGCGTTACCAAGATATTTGGCACGGGAGACAAAAAAACGGTGGCAGTTGACCATGTGGACTTCCAGTTTTTTAAAGGTGAGCTGGTGTCTATCGTGGGCGAGTCGGGCAGCGGAAAAACCACGCTGGTTAAAATGCTGCTGGGATTGACCCCTGTGACCGAGGGCGACATCTACTTTATGGGACAAAAGCGTGACATTAGATCGCGCAAAAAGAAAAAGGCATACTGGCAGGGCATACAGGCCATTTTCCAGGACCCTTTTTCCTCTTTCAATATATTCCACAAAATCGATAGGGTGCTGCTGGACTGCGTAAACATGGGCGGCGGCCGAAAGCTGCCCCGCCAGAAAAAAATTGAGATGATGAGCGAGGCATGCAGCTTTGTAAATCTGGAATTCAAAGAGATGACCCACAAGTATCCCTTCGAGCTGTCGGGGGGGCAGATGCAGCGCCTGATGATTGCGCGCATTTTTTTGCTCAAGCCCCAAATCCTGCTGGCCGACGAGCCAACCTCCATGATTGACGCCTGTTCCCGCGCCACAATTTTGGATATGCTACGCAATCTGCAAAACGAAAATGGTATGACGATTATCTTCGTCACGCATGATATCGGCCTTGCTTATTATCTATCGGACACCGTATACATCATGGATCATGGAAGGATCGTGGAGCACGGCTCGGCCGACAACGTCATTCTCAGCCCACAAGCAGCATATACAAAACACCTTATTGCTGATATCCCCAAAATCCGCGAACCTTGGGATTTTGCGGCTCCCAAGACAAAAAGTGCCGATCGCACAGGGGGCATCATGTAGCGAGTGGATATCCATACAAAAGCCATCCAGATGCACCAGGATATGAAAGCGCCGATATGGGTTCGGCGCTTCCTGCATTATCCCATTAGATTGGGCAATGCAGATAGTCCGAAAAGTATTTTTGGGAGTTTTTAAGCGCGACAAGAGCTTTATTTTTGAGAATGTCGCTCTGTCCAAGCAAGTATCGGCCGGCTTCGCCAGCAACTTTACCAACAGCATCAGTGTCTATGTGAAATACCCCGGTGAATCAGATTTTGTTTATGCGGGGAACATGCCATTTGCCACCACCCAAAGCTGGGGCGTAGACCGGCAAGGTATCTGCTACTCTACAGCCGTATATATTCCGGAAGGCGCTTCCGTCAAGGTGATCCCCACCGCGGATGTTGATTTGGATTATTTCCGCTTTACCAACAATCCCCTTGGGACAGAGGGCAATGTACCGGCCAATACGGTATTGGCCAAAAATGCCAGCCTCACAGGCGCAGAAAAAAGCATTGACATGATGTCCACGATCGGAGAAGTCGTCACGATGGACGCGCCGGCGGAACAGATCACCTTTGTGGCTCCCACGGTACTCCCGCTCTATAATAACGCCGAAGGCGCCTATAGTGCAAACGTCCGTTCGGCGGGCAACGGCAGCAATCTTGGTAAAACCGTAGTGAGTAAAACGATCAACGCCGACGGCGTCCTGAGCGAACCCTATCCCTTCCCCGTAACTGTTACATTAATTTAAGGTTTCTGACAAGCAGGGGGTAACCCCGAATAAACCCGAAAACAGGTGGCGCCCATCAAGCTGTCACCTGTTTTCGCGTTGGGTTGATATATTGCCCCATACCAATCTGTCTATTCCGCTTTTTCTATATTGGCACAATATCGCTAGTCACTGTTTTTTTCAAAGCGCTTACGCAAATTTTGCAGCGCTTTTTTTTCAATTCTCGATACATAAGAGCGGGAAATATGAAGCTGGTTGGCAATTTCGCGTTGGGTCACCGGTTTGCTGCCATCCAATCCATATCGCATTTCAATAATCAATCGCTCTCGTTCGTCGGAAATCTGTGTGACGAACCGTCTGAGTTTTTCGGATTTGATTTTTAAATCCAGATCTTCTACTATGGTATCTCCCGTCGCAATAATATCAATCAGGGAAAGGGGATTGCCGTCTTTATCCATATCAATGGGATCGCTGATGTAGAGATCCTGTGCACTTTTCTTTTGGTTTCGAAAGTTCATCAGGATTTCATTCTCAATACATCGAGCTGCATAGGTGGCAAGACGGGTACCTTTGGCGTTATCAAAGGTATTCACCGCTTTAATCAGTCCGATGGTTCCTATGGAAATCAGGTCTTCCTGCTCCCGGATGCCCGAATAGTATTTCTTTATGATATGGGCCACCAGTCGCAGATTATGTTCAATGAGCAAAGCGCGGGCCTGGAGGTCGCCGGCGTGGAACTGCTCAAGATATAATTTTTCCTCCGTAGCGCTCAAGGGTCTCGGGAAGGAACCGGAATTGCTCACGTGTAAAGCGAAATAGAGCAGGTTGGAGAGAATAAATCCTATGAGCGAAGAGAACAAACAGCTCACCCTTCCCGGGGACTGTCCGTGTCAGACCAGCTTGCAGTTTGACAGAACCCCTGTAAATCGACATGGCGTCCTTATCATTTTATGCGAAAGGATGAGTGGAAGTGCCAGTCCGGCAGAAAAACACGGAAATATGTACATTCTCCTGCACTGGCAAGAACCTCCAAGACGGTATTCGATTTTTTTCCAAAATGACGCTGCGCCGAGAGAGCCGCTGAAAGTTTTGTATGAAAGAGCATAAGAGACATCCCTCCCGACAAGCGTCTCGACAGAGAAAAGCTTATCGGAAGGGATGATCATTTTTTATGGGGAAAACACTGGCCACCATCCTTGACAAGGCGCGGAGCGATTGGTCCGGCTCCGTTGGCACCAACACAGGAGGCTCTATTTTGCAAAAAGATGGTCAAATAAAATACGAAGCCCCATCAATACCAACAAAATGCCACCCAGCAATTCTGCCTTATCCTTAAGTAGCGCCCCTAGCTTATGTCCTAAATAATTGCCCAGAAAGGCAAAGAAAAAGGTCACTAAGCCAATCATAACACCGGCTTCCCAAATATTGATCTCCAAAAGCGCAAAGCTCACACCCACCGCCAATGCGTCAATGCTGGTGGCGATCGCCAAAAGCGTCAAGCGCTTAAAGCTGAAGAGCTCTTTTTCCGAAAGAGGAGCGGCTTCTTTATCTGTATCTTTTTTCAGAGCCTCAAAAATCATTTTGCCCCCAATCAGAGCTAACAACGCAAATGCAATCCAATGATCCACCGCTTCAATATAGCCGCTTACCGTGGTGCCTAACAGCCAGCCGAGCAGTGGCATGATAAACTGAAAAAGGCCACAAAATAAACCTATTTTCACGCCGTAGAGGGGTTTCCATTTTCTGACCGCTACACCGCTGCTCATGGATATGGCAAAGGCATCCATGGCGAGCCCAACGGCAATAAGAAGCAACGTTAGTAATCCCATTTTGTTCATCCTTTTTTGATTGTATACTTATTTTATTATAGAGTTTTAGCTACAGCGACCAAAATCGATCGTAGCCAAACGCATGGGATTTACAAAGGCTTCCCTTCAGCGTCCGGCTCCCGGCGAGGCGTACCCAATGCCAAGGCCAAAGCCACCGGTGCGGAAATAACGATGCCAAACATATAACGATACTCTGCGAAAACCGGCGAGGCCAAATTGGTCAGCCACAGAGTCCCCAAAAGCACAAAGGGAACAATCAAGCGCTTTTGTCGTTTCAAAATGAATATCCCTACAGAAATGATTAATATCCACACCATAAATCCAATACTGTACAGCATTGAAAACACAGGAATGACCGGCAAAAGTTCCCTATTGTATTTCTCAATTGATTGAGGTTGAATCGGCAATAAGCTACGGGGCTGAAATGGAACTTCTAGATCCCCTGTAAATCCGTTTGCGGAAGTAATAAAATCCACATCCGGATACCAGTAGCCATAATTATTGCATAGGAAGGATTCCACATAGGTCTTGGGATGCTTAACGAAAAGTTTTGCCCAAAGGGATATATATTTCCCTTTGTTTGCAGAAAAAGCTTCTTTATTAAATAAATTTTTAACAGGATCGGATAGCCGCGCACTATAGGCAGCGCCTACTTGATCAATGGGCAAAATCTCATTAATCGCTGTTTTTTCCTGCTCCGTCAGCTCATAAGGATGATCACGTACCGTTCTCGCTAACTGCTGCAGCGGCACAGAGAGACTTTCCACAATAGACCCTTGGGGTATCTTCAAAATGGAAAAAGCCGTAATATTAAAGGCTCCCACAACAACGATGCAGGCCAGACTTACTGCCGCTAGACTGCGCCAATATTTGCGACAAACAATGAAAATAACAGGTGTAAACAACACGAGTGCATAGAGTGCGTTGTTTCTAAACAGACAGAATAGCACTATAAAAACGGATAAAATAATCAGATGGCGTTTGGAGGCAAACAGTGTTTCCGGGCTGCGAAGCGTTTCAAAAAGCAAAATAAATAGTGCTAGGGTAATCCCACCAAACAGGACATCCTTCCACATCGTGATGCTATAGAGCGCATTGATGGGAAACAAGGCAAAGTACAACAGGATAAGCAAACGGATGACATAACGCACCCTGATCTTAGTGAGGTATCGGATTACAAACGCAAATATGGCCGACATCGCTAGCATCTGTAAAATACTATAAGTGGCGGTGCCCACTTCCAGCGAACCGAATATCTCCCCAAATTTCATGCAAGCAGCGATAATGCCCGTATGGATTAGGGGGTGATGGGCTGTAATGGGCCATTCGCCTGTCGCTTGCTTTATCTGCAATACAGAGTCGTAGGAGAAAAGGCCTGGATAATAGACCAAGAAATAGGGTATCCAGCAAAGAAATATTACTGCCCATACCAGCAGGAAAGAACGGTGGTTATCCGTAAAACATGCAAACTCCTTAACTCGATTGGAAAAATCCAGTTTCATCACAAGATCCAGCAATAAAAGCAACAGTGTATAATAAAGAATCGCGAATCCGGTGACAAAAAAACAGCACTTCAGTATGGCCGAGAATGAATAGCAATATTCAGAAAGGCTTAGAGTGCGATGTAAAGCATCACCAATAATAGTAAATAGTGAAAATAATAAAGCGAAAACAAAAGAAACCTGTTTGATTCTTTTGTCAACAACAGTAAATGACTTTCTAATAAGCAAAACAAGCCCAACAAAAATGGCAAACCAAATCACCATCTTCCCACTTGCAGAGGGATAATTAAACAGAAAAAGATAGAGCGCCACAGCGGACACAAAAGCTAAAGCGCAAATCCACCATCCCCGAAACCGCCGCAGGATTTGGAGCATAAATTCAGGCATTGTCCGGCGCCTCTCTTTCCCCGTCTAAGTGGTTCTGGATATCCAAAAGCCGCATCTCAAAATCTTGAATACTCTTCTGCCGCAGTACGCCCAAAATTAAGCCGCCAAATAAAGATTGGATGGCGGCTAATTCAAAAAAGGCGCTAACAATTAGAGTCGGAAAGTTGGGAACTAGATGTGTTCTAAAAAATATCACAAGAATCGGAATCAAGAGGCTCAGACCGATTAAAAAGAGAAGCAAGGCTATCATAGAGAAAAAGGCAAAGGGTTTATAGTTTTTATATAAGGTTGCAACGGTTTTTAAAACGCGAAAACCATCTGAAAAAGTGTTCAGTTTGGATTCACTGCCTTGCGGGCGGTCTCGATAATCCACTACTACATTTTCTATATACATATTTTTATCCACGGCGTGGATACTCATTTCCGTCTCAATTTCAAAGCCCCTGGACATCACTGGAAAGGTCTTCACAAAAAGATAGCTGAAAGCTCTGTAGCCGGTCATAATATCCATAATGTTGCTTTTGAAAAGGAAATTAATACTTTTACGTACCAAAGAGTTCCCAAGATTGTGGAATGGACGCTTGTTTTCCGTGAAATAGGTAGAAGAAAGCCTGTCTCCCACCACCATATCCACATGCTTCTCGAGCACCAGATCCGTCATTTCCCGGGCATGCTCCGCTGGGTAGGTATCGTCGCCGTCCAACATCAAGTAGCATTCCGCCTCAATCTCGCGAAACATGCGGCGAATGACATTCCCCTTCCCCTGCTGATATTCATAGCAAACCACAGCCCCCGCATCCTTTGCAATTTCTCCCGTATGGTCGGATGAATTGTTGTCATACACATAAACAACAGCTTCTGGAAGCTGTTGTTTAATATCCATAACCACCTTGCGAATGGTTTGGCTTTCGTTATAACAGGGAATCAAAACCGCAATTCTTTCCATGGGAAACTCCTTACAACAACTAAGATTGCCGTTTTACAGGCAAAGCTGACGCTCCAAGGTCGGTGGAATACTTACAATAAAAATGCGCCCCAACCTCAAAGGTGAGGGCGCAAAGTGCGTCACAACAACCGTTTCCGGTGTTGCAGATTTGGTGCGATCGACGGGACTTGAACCCGTACCCTCTCGGACACGCCCCTCAAACGTGCGCGTATGCCAGTTCCGCCACGATCGCATAGGGGATTGCGTATTCAATCCGCAAGATCGCAAGCAATACCGAGACGCTTGGCCAATTCCAATACTATAGCCAGTAGTCGTCCGTCAAAGCCATCGATCGACAATTATTATAACAAAGCAAGGGCATACTGTCAATACAATAGCGATAAAAACTCTGCAAGTCTGCCAAACATATTAAAGAGGGCAAAGAAATGTAAAAGGTTGCGTAGGGATCCTTGTCTTTCGTTAATAGGCCTTTTTCCGTCAGTACATCAGTCGCACGGCAAACGCTGGCTTTGCTGATGTTCATAGATGCGGCAATATCGCTGATATGAATAATTGCAGCGCTCTCCGAAGGTTGCAACAGATAGATCGTTTTCAAATAATCTTCCATATTAGCCGTTAGTTTTTCCATCTTTCACCGACCCTTCTCTCTCAATGCGGTGGAATTTAAGGGTTGTCTTGCCGAGAACCTGATGTTTCCCGGCAAGACGATATCCGCTATTATTTGCGATTTATAGGGGATGTATGGCACATGGAGGAAGAAGGGCAGTTCTCGCATCCGCATCCACATGAATTTTTGCCTTCTCTTTTATTTCTTATCATATTCACTACAATTAAAGAAACGACTGTCAGGAGGACAGCACATAGAATGATGGTCGCAAGATTATCGAATATCAATGCAAACATGAAATCTCTTCCTTTCTTACAATATGATTATGCTCTTACCGAGATTTGTCCTTGGAATACGCTTTTCTTCTCCGGTCTGAACAACATGAAGCAAAAGAATCCGAGTAGTATCAGCGCGAAAATGAATCCTAAAACATTGATGCCGCCAGTGAGGACAAGACCCATTTGATACACGATCAAGGCAATCACATAAGCGAATACACACTGATAAGTGATGGCAAAAGCCGTCCATTTCCAGTTGTTCATTTCACGCTTGATGGCACCCATTGCGGCAAAGCAGGGAGCGCACAGCAGGTTAAAAATCAGGAAGGCATAGGCCGACAACTGCGTCATCCCTTCAAAGTCAAGAACCCCGAATACACCAACCACTTCTTCTTTTGCGACAAGACCCATGATAGTTGCAATGGTAGCCTTGATGTTGCCAAAGCCGAGAGGAGAGAATATCCAGCGAATCGCATTGCCAATGATACCGAGAACACTGTTTTCAAGCGCCATATCAGGGTTAAACACAAATGAACCGTTCTCCATACCGAAAACCGATCCCGCCCAGATAAAGATGGAGGCAAGCAGTATAATCGTGCCGGCTTTTTTGATAAATGACCAACCACGTTCCCACATGCTGCGGAGCAGATTGCCTAGTGTCGGCCAGTGGTATGCGGGAAGTTCCATCACAAACGGAGCGACATCTCCGGCGAATGCTTTTGTTTTCTTCAAAATAATGCCCGAAGTAATAATAGCGAATACACCGACAAAATAGGCACTGGGGGCAACCCACCAGGCACCGCCGAAGAGAGAGGCTGCAATTAGGGCAATGATCGGAAGCTTTGCGCCGCAGGGAATAAAGGTGGTCGTCATAATGGTCATTTTACGGTCACGGTCGTTTTCAATGGTTCGTGATGCCATGATGCCCGGAACACCGCAGCCGGTGCCAATAAGCATCGGGATAAAGGATTTACCCGAAAGGCCGAACTTGCGGAAGATGCGATCCATAACAAAGGCAATACGCGCCATATAGCCACAGCTTTCAAGGAATGCAAGCAGTAAGAACAGAATAAGCATCTGCGGCACAAAACCAAGCACGGCGCCCACACCGCCGACGATACCATCTAACAATAAACCATTCAGCCAATCGGGAGTGCCGGCACGATCAAGACCGTTTTCAACCAAAACGGGAATCCCCGGTACCCATACGCCATACTCCGTAGAATCAGGAACCCCCTCGGCGTCCTCGCCAAGCGCCGCATCATACATAGCGGAAATGTCGTAGCCTTTCTCTGCAAGAGAATCTGCATAGGAGCCATACGCTTCATCAAAGGCGCCGAAATCTTTGTCAGCGATGGCAGTCTGAATGTCCTCCGCGCCAACCACATCCGCCTGTACAGCAGCGTCAACCCGGGTATTCATTTCGGTAGTCCAGACATGTTCCGTTGCATATTCTGTCATGGCCTCTTCATAAGACGAAGAGCCAACGCCCAAGAGATGCCACCCATCGCCAAATACGCCGTCATTCGCCCAGTCGGTCACCAGTGTACCCACTGTGGACACCGAGATGAAGTATACCAAAAACATCACTGCGGCAAAAATCGGAAGCGCTAAAAAACGGTTGGTAACCACTTTATCAATTTTATCCGAAGTGGACAATTTACCTTTGTTTTTGATTTTAACGCAGCCTTTGATAATGGAATCGATATATGTATAGCGTTCAGCCGTAATAATGCTTTCGCTGTCATCATCCAGTTCTTTTTCACAGGCTTTGATATCATTTTCAATATGATGGGTTTGCGCATCTGTCAGCTTTAATTTGGCGATGATCTTTTCATCACGCTCGAACAGCTTGACGGCATACCAGCGTTGCTGATCTTCGGGGAGATTGTGCAGTACGGCTTCTTCTATATGCGCTAATACATGCTCAACCGGACCGGAAAACCCATGCTGCGGTATTGTTTTTGTGCCGCTTGCGGCATCCACGGCGACTAAAGCGGCATCCATTACGCCTGTGCCTTTAAGCGCCGATACTTCAACCACTTTGCAGTCAAGTTCTTTGGACAACTGCTCGGTGTTAATTTTATCGCCGTTTTTCTTCACAACATCCATCATGTTGATGGCCACCACCACCGGGATCCCCAGTTCCACAAGCTGCGTGGTTAAAAACAGATTGCGCTCCAAGTTGGTGCCGTCGATGATATTCAAAATAGCGTCTGGACGCTCGTCAATCAGATAATTACGGGCAACCACTTCCTCCAGGGTGTAGGGCGAAAGGGAGTAAATACCTGGGAGGTCAGTAATCGTGACCTCTTTACGATTTTTAAGCTTTCCTTCTTTTTTCTCAACCGTAACACCCGGCCAGTTGCCAACAAATTGATTGGAACCGGTTAGAGCGTTAAAAAGAGTTGTCTTGCCGCAGTTTGGGTTTCCGGCAAGTGCGATTTTTATGGACATGATGTATCCTCCCACATTTATTATTCCGGTTAGTAAAAGCTAACCGGCAGTTCTAAAAAAAGCGGAGGTTTGCTCCGCAGGCGTATTCACTTCGATGATTCGACTTCGATGATCTCTGCATCGGCTTTTCGAAGGGAAAGCTCGTATCCTCTGACGGTTATTTCCACCGGATCGCCCAGCGGGGCCACCTTGCGGACCGTAATTTCTACGCCCTTTGTGATACCCATCTCCATAATGCGCCTTTTTGTGGGGCCCACACCGCCGATTTTGATTACTTTTGCGGTGCTGCCGGGTTTTATTGATTTGAGAGTCTGCATACTGTTTCTCCTTTCATCGGTATATATATTGATCTAAACCATGATTTTGGTTGCCATCTCTTTGCTAATGGCTACACGGGATTCTTTAATATTCACAATCACATTTCCCGCGATCTCTGTAATGATCGTCACATGGCTGCCCGGAACAAAACCGAGATTCTCTAGAAACTGCCTGGTTTCAGGATTGCCGCCAATTTTTTTGATAGAATTTGCTTCTCCAGCTTTTGCCATTGTTAAAGGCATCATGCTTCCTCCTCTGGATGGGATTTCTTCGAATTAAAAAGTAAGTCACAACTAACTCTTTATCAAAAAACAAGTGGTTAGCAGCAACTAACCGATATATAGCTTAACAAACTGCGCGTTGTTTGTCAAGGGGGTAAATCAAATTTTTGAAGCAATTTCGTATAAAAAATGCCTATCCATCTGAAGGGCACGAGTTGTGATAACTTTTTGCATGGTTTTTTGTCCATTTATAGGTATTTTTACCCTTCTCGGTCAGGGCTATATATCCGTCTGCGTCCATATTGATCCGTTCCGCTTTACGGATTTTCTTCGTTGCCATGCTTAACTTGGCCTTATTGTTCAATGCAAAAAATGCTTATTTAGTGAGGTTGTAACTCAAAGAAATCAATTCAAAGATTTTTTCTCTTGGATAAGACCCATCGAGTAAAACTGTAATCCAATGTTCTTTATTCATATGGTAAGCAGGTAAGATGCCCTTCTCGCTGAGCAACGAGCCAATCAACATAGGATTGCACTTCAAAAGGAGTGCGTCTATTAGTTTATTGCTGTCAAGTCCCAATTTGTCCTCAGTAATATCCACGATGGCACCAAACCATTTATGGTTAGTCTCATGGCGCAAGACGGCATAATTGGGAGTTTTCGCCCATGGATAATCAGGCTCCACATTATATTTATCTTTCACATGAATAAATATTTCTTGCCGGCTTAACATAGCACTTTTCCTTTCGTATAAAATATAAATTTTCTTCATTTTCCTCTACACTGAGTTCTCGTCATCAGACATACACACTCGACGGTAGTTTTTCATTCCCACAAATTTTCCATCACTTACCATCAAAAAGTATTATTTATCTCTTTGTTTTAACTGGTACAGTGGTTTCTTTTAAGTAGATATCGCATAAATGTGACGCCTTACCATCCTTTGTTATTTGCATATGCATCTGAGAGCTTAAAATAATCTTTTGACTAAATTCATTTTGGTACATATCACGGTATTTAATTGTTATTGCAATATCAAAATTTTTATATTTTGTCATCACAGAGTGCTTTGCATTATATTGCCCCATTCCTTCATCTTCATGTTTTTCAATATCTTCATCATCAATAGAGTCAAAATTAAAATAAATCAAAAGGTGAAATGCGCCTTCATCACCAGGTTGTAGTAGATTAACTGCATTGTTGATAGTATCTGGTGTGCGTTGCATTAAAATTAGATAATGTTTTCTCCCATCATCTATTTCATTAACATCAAAATCAAACTCTATTGCTGGACCTAACCCAATGTTCTTTATGTATAAAACACTATCATATCTGGGCCCATTATTCGCTTCAGGTTCACATCCTATTGGCAAAGCACCTAATAATTTTTTTGTGCCAATCAATTTATTATCATGAACATATCTTAGCCTAATGTCAACAATTCCTGTATACGCCCTCGCTCAAATGTGGTAAGATGGTGGTAGCTCATATGGTTGCCTCCGTTCGAATGTTGTCTTTTCAACTCCATTCTACACGAAGTTTCCATTATGGGCTATCTTTTTGTCCTTTCTGGGTCGCGCACTTCATTTTACAATCTATCTTATCATATTTTATGCAGTATCCAAGTTGGTTAATTATAATTGTGAATTGATATTCATTTTGTGCTAATATACAAAATGAATGAAGAACAATTGTTCTTTCGAAATACATGGCATACTTTCACTGATCATTACAACCTCTCTCATCTCATTGTTTCGGCTTATTGACTACGGCGGCGCCTTCCTTTGTGCAGCGAAAACTGAAAGCTTTCTTCGATCCATCCCATCAGTTCTTCGTCGATCTCGTTCGTTCGCTGTATCATCACATGGTGCGTCCAGCGGTTTGGATAAGGCTCCACTGATTCCGCGATGCGGGGATGCCGGAGCTGGTGATCCAGCCCAAATGTCACCAGCATATAGACATCCGGCCAGCCTTTTCGTTTGCGAAAGGGCGGCCAAGCCCAGGCAAAGGCGTGGGTGTTGTAAAAACTCACCTGCGTTGCCTTTGCCATGATTGTCACGCCCGGGAATCTCTCCAAAATACGCTTTTCCAGTGCCTCGTACAGCGGCAGTGTGCCGGGCATTTTATCAAATAGCAAGAGAATATCCGGGTTCATCATGCCCCCTCCATCCGCCATAAAAGTGGTCCTATTATTGCCTGCATATTTTCTCCATCGGTTTGCCTTTCGCCAGTTCGTCAACCAGCTTATCTAGCCAACGGATTTTTTGGATCACTTCATCTTCGATTTCTTCCACGCGATATCCACAGATCACCCCTTTGATGAGCGACGCATTTGGGTTCATTTCCGGGGCCTGATGGAAGAATGTCTCCATATCCACATTAGCGGCAATTTGCTGCTGCAGAGAATCTTGATTATAGCCGGTAAGCCAGAAGATGACTTCATCCACCTCAGCGTTGGTTCTCCCTTTTTTCTGTGCCTTTTCAACCAACAGAGGATAAACGCTGGAAAAAGACAGGGTATAAGCCCGCGGTTTCTTCATGGAGATTCTCCTTTCGTTTCCTATTTCTTTTACCTGTGAGTATGTAACTAGGCGGGAATTTTTCCAATGTGCTTGTTTCGGGGTTGTTTTCCATTTCCGAATTGTATTTGTCAAATTCCAGCATTTCAATAGCGCTATGCAGAATAGACATTAGCACATCAGACAACCTGTGCATAAACCAATAGCATTCCTTTGATTCATACGAAACGCCTCCCACATAATCCAGCCCCTCTTTATAATGATAGGGCCCTTTCTCAAAACAAGAGATAACATCCTTAAAATTCAGTTTTTCGGGGCTAAAACCGGTTTCAAAAAAGTATGCAAAGGGATGCATTCCAAAAATCAAGATATTTCCATCCTGTTTTAAGAGCCTGCTTACAACAGCAAAGAACTTGTTTAAATCGGGAAACCATTGCAGAGAACCTTCTGAAATATAAATAAAATCAAAATAACCGGCATACATTTCGTCGATTTCCAGTATGTTTGTACGAATTTTGCGTTTAGCTTTTCGATCAAGATATCGTCGCAGTCCCTGTTGAAAGTCGTAAATTCGGGATTTTCAAAACCAACCTGCAAAGAGTTGTTTCTTACTTTTTGATGATATTCGAGCGCCTGATTCCAAGCGGCTCTGTTGCTTTCAAACATATTTTTCTGGTCCATGAATTACCTCGCATTGCAAGAATGCAGCTTTTCGGGCCTTGTACCCGGGAAAGGAGACAAAATCAACCAGTATGGCTATTGGTAAAAGCGCGTAGCCCACCGTCACACGCCGCGATTCTCTTCTTTTAGAAGACCAAACAGCTTGGGTGTAACCGCTGATCTCTACCCGATTTACTTATCAGTATAACGGACGAACGAAACAATATCAACATGTGAGGCATACACATGCTGTCAGCGCGATTTCAGGACCCTTTTGCCCACCCCCGGCAAGCGCGCAGAACCCCGCAAACTCTTTGGCTACAAATCCATGCATCCAATGGCAGCTTCATGTATCCGGCGTTTTATACTGGGCCATTAAGCTTGCAATCTTTAAATTGTATGATAGACCTCATAAAAGTATTGACAATTGCAAGTGCGATTGCTATAATATTGTGGTGTCCTTCCTGTGATCCGGTTCATTAAAGTGAGATTTGACCCATTAGCTCAGTTGGCAGAGCACTTGACTTTTAATCAAGGTGTCCCGCGTTCGAGTCGCGGATGGGTCACCAAACGATTGCTACTGGCGATAAAGGCACACTGTTTCTTGTCACCATTTTTTGTACAAAAACCATTTGTTCAAACAAGCCTTCACTGATCTCAACAAACGGTTCTTGTCGGTATTAACTTGCCGGGCGCAAATACTGCTAATATTCGCGCCACAAGCAAGATAATATATAAGTACAATTGCGATGCATTGGCACTTGATTATGTTTATCCCCCCCCTCACCGAGGCCGCAATACTGCGAACCTTGCGCTCATGGCGCATCATGCCTTTGGTATCTTGTGGGGTGTCCCGGGTGGGTACTATGTACCCATTGAGTTGCAGGTACGCTCATTTCGTGGCATACTATCTGTAACGCCTTTCGCTGGATAATCAATCCATGCTATTCAGTTGTATTTATGAAAACCGTCTCGCAACGGATCTCATCAAAGCCAAGAACCTCCAGATGTTTCCATCCAAAGGCTCTTGAAAAATCTATCAGAGAGTGCTAACATAGTAGCACGAAGATAGCTCTCACAAGTCTTTCAGATGATAATGCATCTTTAAGGCGCAAGCTCTGGGGTAGGGCCTCAACCTACTCCGGGGCTGTGAGGGATATTTAGTTATACGAAATTTCTGTCTGTGATGATTATACACCTGCAGGTAGTTCGTGTCAAGCAAAATTCCATCATTTATTAAATTCAATTATTACTGGCTGTAGATCTTGTGGTCTGCGGCATTTTTATTTTTCGCCAGCTAGATTTTAGTAATTATACCCTCTTGCTATTTTTGCAAACAATGGTTATACTAAATAAAAGAACGTATGTTCGTGTTGGCGGTGGTGATTTTCTGTGAGTCGAACTATATTGCATTCTGATATGAACGGATTTTATGCGTCGGTGGAATGTTTTTATCATCCTGAAATTCGTAATAAACCGGTTGCTGTTGGCGGAGATCCTGAACAACGCCACGGGATCATACTGGCTAAAAATGAGATTGCCAAAAAGTACGGAATTAAAACGGGTGAAGCGCTCTGGCAAGCTAAAAACAGATGTCCGTCTTTAGTGATTGTACCGCCAAATTATAAATTGTACTTGGAATACGCAAAGCTGTCTCGCGAAATCTATAACCAATATACTGATCGGGTGCAGCCATTTGGGCTGGATGAGGCCTGGCTTGATCTGACGGGGTGTGAGCATCTATTTGGAGACGGCGAGTATGTTGCCAATGAATTGAGGTATCGGATTCAGCATGAGCTTGGCATTACAGCTTCGGTGGGGGTTTCCTGGAACAAGATTTTTGCGAAATTAGGATCCGATATGAAAAAGCCGAATGCTACAACCATAATCACACCTGAAAACTTCAAACAAAAGGCGTGGCCGCTACCGGCGTCAGATCTCCTATATGTGGGCCCGGCAACAACAGCAAAACTTGCAAAGAGAGGAGTCCGCACGATCGGAGAGCTGGCACAAACAGATCCGCAGCTGCTAAAGCTATGGTTTGGAAAAGTAGGGAGAATGCTGTGGACATTTGCCAATGGCTACGATACCTCACTGGTTTCCAGCACCGTCGATGCAGCGAGTGAGGACGGGATTAAGTCAATAGGGAATTCGACGACGACACCGCGCGACCTGGTCACGATGAAAGATGTTAAAATCACTATGATGCTACTGGCCGAGAGTGTGGCCCGCCGTATGCGTGAGCACAATCGCCTTTGCCGAACCGTACAAATTTACATTCGGGATAAGGCACTGTATTCTTTTGAACGACAATGTAAGCTTTCTTCACCAACACAACTCGCGCAGGAGGTCTTTGAAGCAGCTATGAGGCTATTCCAAAAGAATTATGCAGGGTTTGATCAACCGGGCTCCTCATTGCTGCCGATCCGTTCTATTGGTGTGCGTGCCTGTGATCTCACAAGTGAAGACGAGAATATGCAGCTATCTTTCTTTCCAGAGGAACAAAAGCGACAAGAGCGGATGCAACTGGAGCGCACTATTGATGATGTGCGGCGACGGTATGGGCATACTGCCATCTCACGCGGGCTTCTGCTGGCAGATCGGAATCTTTCAAAAACGAATCCTTATGACGACCATATTATTTTCCCTGCCGGATGGCATAACTAATAGGAGGGCAATGTGTCATGGCGCGCAAGGTGTTTGTAGAAGTGACAGCCAGGCATGACATCGATGGAAATATAGCTCCCCTCTCCATCCAATGGGAAGATGGAGAGGAGTATGAAATTGATCGGGTCTTGGATGTATGCCGAGTCGCATCCTTGAAGGTAGGAGGCATTGGTGTTCGGCACACATGCAAAATACGGGGACATATAACCTATCTATTCCAGGAAGTGGGACCGGTGGTTCGTGGAAGCAAAAGAAAGATAATGAACCGGTATCTTCTCCCTACTCTACGATATAATGATGTGATTATTTCTTCCTTTTTTCCAATAAAAATATCGCTTGCTTTCGTTTCTCCTGTTCAATGTGAGTATAGATATTCAAAGCATAGTCTACTTTTGCATGCCCAAGCAGATCCGCTACGCTTTTAGGATCAGCTCCCATTTCGATGAGTCGGGTTGCAAAAGTATGGCGACAAACATGATTGGTTAGTTTCTCAACACCGGATTTCTTGCGGATACGTATATAAAGTTTACGCATGACGGTTTTCGTAACGGGTGTTTTTTGCGTTGAATTAAAAATATACTCATCATATCTTGTTTGCTTTTCAATAATTGCTTTCGCAACAGTTAATAGTGGAACAGTCCGAATTCAGGATTGGGTTTTGCTGCTTCGAATATATATTTCTTCAGTTGAGGGATTGTAGTCCTCCCATTTTAATTGCATTAGTTCAATACGCCGTAATCCTGTATTGAGTAGAAACAGCATTAAATCTCCGAATAACACCTTGGCACAGGCTTGTTCGACGGCTGTTTGTTCGTCAAAGGTAAGGGCTTCGACCCGCTTCACGGGGGCGTCGGGCATAATTAAATACTTACAGGGATTCTTCTTTATTATTTCTTGTCGCTTGGCAATTTCAAGTGATTGGGAAAGTGTGATTTTGACCAATCGGATAGTGGACTTAGAATATCGCTCCTCATACAGTGCATTGAGCATTTTCTGCAAAGAATGCTCTTTCAAGTCGGTAATATCTAACCTAGATAAGGGATATTTTTTGATCAGTGCGGCTGCGTAAAGATAATTTTCATAGGTACTCTCCCTAACGGAAACTTTTTTGTAAGTCGTCAGCCAAAGATCCAACCAGTCTGATAAAGTCACTCTGTACACCCCCAAAAAATTTGATAAATTGCCGGAATTAGCAAAGGGGGCAGCGAAAACTGATAATTGCGATTGAAAGTTCAATGTTGTCACGTCCTTGTCGAAGTTTGTTGTTGGAGTGACAGTATATCACGAAATTATGATCAGAACAATTGTTCTATTGTAAATTTGTATACTAGCATAAAAATAAATATCAAATCACAATTATTTTTTCTCACCGCACACATTAGATATATATATAGAAAGAGGCACCTACATCACTGTAAGTGCCTCCGCAATAGAGCTTGTTTTGCTGGATGAAACCGCATTCAAAAACCGGTCCCATTCTGGGCTGTAATACCGGCTTTGTAGGTAGGTTCCACCCATTTCGGTGTCATAGGGGAGCCCCCCCCGCCGCCAGAGATGACGGCGGGGGCGGAGACTCAATCCAGTTGGCGAATGTTAGGGGTTATATGTCCTTTGTTAGAATATAAAGCAGCTGCAGAGAGCGGTTCTCCTTTTAAGCGGAGAACAATATTATCTGCAAAAGCATACTCATAAATCGGCTCTTTTCCATCGGCTAAGACTCTGGGCTCTACATTGTCAAATGCCGGTATCCACTTATCTTTGGTCATCCCCATTTTTACTTGAGACATTTTCCCTAGAAACGGTACTATCTCAAAAGTGCCCAAATAGCCTTCTTGATCCGGACTGGTTTTAATTTCACCACTCTCTGTAGGCGTGACAATGTCTTGCCGCATACCGATCATAATCTTTGGTACATTTTCGGGTCTGGGATCAGACGGTTGATATGATGTTCGCCTTTATTGATCTTGTAGCCCATGCCTTCCCACTGCTTGAAGCTGGCAACAAAGGTCGCATACCGGTTCTGCTGCTGGATGAGCAAAGTGTTGTTGGCGCTGAACTGATAGAACTGCGCTTTGAAGGCCAGATATTCGGCCAGCTGGGCCGGATTCTGCTTGTAGGTCTCGGTAATATTCTTAATTTCACCGACGAGCTGGTCAAATTCAGCGTGAGTGAGAGAACGCTTCTGCAAATCAATTTTGTCAGGATCAAAGGCAGAGGTAGGCTTTTCGGGGGCAGCCTCAAAGGGTGTCCGCTCAAAAGTCCGTTCATCAACTCTATATATGGGCATCTTCATTTCCTGGGCCAGTTTGATTTCGGCGGCCATGCCAGTAGAGATCCGATCCCCGAAGACCCAGATTTCGTCCGACTTTTTAAGCATTTCGATGCCCATCTCCATGCCGAGTTTGCGCTCCTCCGGGATCAGATCATCCAGCAGCTGCGTGAAGATGGTATGCGGCGCAATGGGCATCCCGCCTTCATTGATGACAAACTTACTGAATTCCCGTGCCCGGCGGATATTGTTTTCAATCTGCCCGGCCAGCGGAGAGCAGACATAGATCGTTTTCATTGCCATAAATTACGATTCCTTTCAAGTTGGTTTTGATGTAAGTTGAGTCGCGTGCGGCCTGCAAAAAGAAAACCGCCTGAACATGAGTACACATGCAGACGGTTGACAAAACGCAATATTCGGTTTAAAATATAGACAGAGGGCAACACCGCTTTTGACGGTTAGCCTACAAAGATGTTATTTTTGCAAATAACCGTTCACTTTGCAGGGGGACGGTTATTTGCGTTTTATGAGATTCCTGTAATCAATATAGATTATCAGAAAAATGATTAAGTAAATCATATTCTCACTCACGGCCTCACCCCCTTTCCTGGGGGATACGGCTAACCGTCCAATATTACCCTCTGTCTATCGACATTTTACTATGTTTTCATGCTGACGTCAACGGCCCCGCACAGCTTAACGGCTTGCGGGGCCTTCACTGATGGTGATGGTATTGCCTTTGAGAGTCACAAGATAGGGATGTTCCAGGGTATTCTCTCGGGCGGGTTGCCGCAGAATGATCATAGTCTCCCAGGAGAGCATGACGAAGTTCTCCGCCACAATCTTGTAAAAGGCGGCGGGGTTCCACTCACAGCAGAAAATGAAGTGGGAACCTTGTGCTCGATCTTTTGATACACGACATGGATACCGGCAGGGGCGGCACGGTTGACGGACTGCAACAGCTTGCACTGTTCCTGCTCGGTCCTGCTGAGGGAAAAGATTGAGTAAAGGTACTTGGACTCAACATCCGCGCCGTAGGTGAAGGCGTCGAGTTCCCGCAGCAGATAAAATGCGTACTCGCCGCTGTCGGTGACGGTAACCGCTTTGCCGGGGATATACAGCACGGTTTTGTGGTACTCTGAATTGAGCCACTGGGATTCCTGTTCATAGTTGCGCAGGGTTTCGTTTAACATAATTGTCCTCCTTTAAATTTTGGATATAGTTAAAGCCGCCTGACAATAATGAATCAGACGGCTTGGAATAACATTTTTTATTGTAAAGATGTTCTGGCTGAAGCACGATATGACATAGGATCACATCATGGTTATGCCTCGCAATACGACTATGCTTCCCAACAAAAAAAGGAGGCTAGGCAATTCCGGCTCATTGCAAGGTAGATTTAACCAGCTGCGCCGGGGCATCTGCTCCGCATTGCCCCCAAATAAATTTGCAAAGCTTTTAGATAGTGTCTAAAACAAAATAAATCTGAAAAATTAGGGTTGAATTTTAGGGCAACTAGTGCCATTAGGGCACTGCGAGCACGGAGTGTTTCCATGAATGACTACTTTGACTGCATAATATATATAACCATTCCCTGAAGGAGTATCACACGGATGCGGGTCATTTGTATTGTTACCAGAAACTTCTGCCCATCCATTTGTTGTTTGTCTCATTGCATGAGAACCACTTTGATCAACTAACGCGATTCTATATTCATTCGAAGCAACAGAATCATTAATACCGCTTAATTTTCGTGCTTTAGTACTATCATTAAGCACACTAATTTCGTTGCTTCCAAATGCAAATACTCTGCAATTGTAACCCTGGGGGAATTTACACATCATAAACATACTCAATGCGTCAAAGCTCACTGCCCCTCCCATGGTAACGGCATCAGCCTTCCAGACAGCATACAGCGTAGCGCTGGCATTTGCAGTGTAGCTCCCACCGGCAGAATAGGTAGCCGATGTAGCCGTAGAGCTTGTTGACCACCCCTGGAAAGTATAGCCTGTTCTCGTTGGCTTTGTGGAGCTTAACGTCAGGGTTATTCCATATGTCTTGGCCTGGGAAGCGGGCGCGCCAGATCCACCGTTGGCGTTATAGGATATAGTGTATGTATTAGCTTTCCAGACTGCATATAATGTGGTATTAGCACTGAATGAAACGGAACTGCCCGAAACATACGAGACCGCTGTTGCCGTTGAACTTTTCGACCATCCCTGGAAAGTATAGCCGGTTCTTGTTGGTTTTGTAGATGATATGTAAAATAACGAGTTTGCAGTTACATTGACTGCGGAGGGTGCGCCAGATCCACCGTTGGCATTGTAAGTTACAGTAATTGTAGTTGCTGCTTTCGCTGTAATCGGCACAAACGCCAAAAGCATAAAAAACACCAACAAGAGACTTACAACTCTTTTGTTGTATATGTTATACTTGGACTTCAATAACATTAATGTCTTATTAAGCATAATTAACTCCTCCAGAAAAATTATTCAGTGATCCCAAAAAACAAATAGCCGCAACATATTATAGTATAACTACTCTAATGTGTTGCGGCATAATTAGATCTGCATATCCTTACCCCTTTCGCATCGCGCCAAAACGGCATGACCAGATACTCTTTCGCAGCATTGAAAGTGTAAAATCACAAATTCGGAGGTGTTTTGATCTACGGAAACGCAACACAAATCCTCGCGCACCGGTTTGTGCAGCATTATCTCAGAATGTTTTATATTCTCATCAGAATAAGGTCTGATCCAAAACTCAAATGATCCTTTGTTAAATAATATGTAAATACCAATTAATTCTAATAGGATGCATTTATTTTAACACACTAAACCCATTTGTCAAGTAGTCGCTGGCCAACGCGGTTCATCGTCGCTATAAAAAATGGTGCGATCGATATCATCGTTTGGACTTCATTTTGGCTGAGTTAATCAAGGAGCCAGACTATGAATGGCTGATGATTGACGCGCCTCTCATTGCAAGGTGTACTACACACTGCAGGCGCGGTTGGTGGAACCCAGGCTATGGAGCGACAAAAGGCGGCGGGGTTCCAACATTCACCTTGCGATGGATGCAAATGTTATGTCAGTCCAAATTATTGTCACGGAAGGTACAAGAGCAGATCGAAGCTTGTTCTCGCGTAAATTGAGGAAATATTTGCTGAATTTGTTTTTGTCGACAGAGGATGTGATACCAATGAAATTCTTGAATACGCAAACGCAATGGGTATTGAAGTTGTAGTTCCTCCCAAAAGGAACTGTTGTATCAACGCGAAATTGCCTCGCTCTGCTGCTGTGGCTGCCGCCGCCGACTTGATTGAGTGAGCATACGGCCCTTAAATCGGGCTGGCTGGATAAGGTTCTTTTTCTGTGCCCCAATGGCGTGGATACTGTTGTTGCGAGTATCAGCAGCCAGAGCGCGGCCCAACTGGTTCAATAAGTGATTGACGCTGTACACCAGATGGCTGGTATTTTTGCCCCGTGAAGCAGTCACGGATTCATTCTTTCTAACATCACCCGCCGTCTGGCTGTAGAGCAAAGCACTCCGAATGATGATATTATGCAGAGTGCGGCTGTCATTCTTAAGGCGCGGCGAGAAAAATCGCTCTTCGAAATCGGATAATCGGCTTTCGATTTTGACCGGGTCATGGTTGTAAAAGGAAAGGAAGCCTTTCTGCGTATCCATATAGGCATTAAACACCTGTTTCAATCCTTTATCGGTAGTGACGGCTGTTTTCAAGATGGCATTGACCTTAAGTTTCAGTTCCGGCGATAAGTATGCATAGTAGGGACGCCCGACATGGCCGGTGAGCTGCCGGGACAGGGATTTCATTTGTTTGCATAGGGAAGGATCCGGGACATTGTGCTTATGTCCGATTTCTTTTGTAATGGAGCGGAGTTGTTGCTGCAGGTCATTTTCCTGTACCTGCTTTGCTGTTTTTAAATACGAAACGTCCTCTTTAAAGATAGCATTGAAAAAGAGGCTGCGCCTTCGCGTTTATCTTTGGAGTAGAAAAAAAGGTGCATATGCGGATGATGGTCTTTATTGTGATAGATTGTAAAATGAAGTGCGCCACCCAGAAAGGACAAAAAAGATAGCCCATAATGGAAACTTCGTGTAGAATGGAGTTGAAAAGACAACATTCGAACGGAGGCAACCATATGAGCTACCACCATCTTACCACATTTG
>JAVBST010000002.1:0-72567 GCA_031556545.1 Oscillospiraceae bacterium | reverse complement strand
CCTCATTTTCTCACCCTCTCAACAGTATCTCACTATTGTACCGGGTGTGTATTTTTTGAGGTGCCTGCCTTGGCCGCCCAGCATGCGAACGGTGGCCGAATGTTATGCGATTCTCTGCCCGAGTCACGCGCGATTACTCAGCGGTATATTTATATGATGATAGGATAACATTAATTTTCAATTCGGGCGATAAGTCTGTTACTATTAATAATTTACTATTGTCAGAAATAGAAGCGGAGCATAAACAAAATTTTTGTTTATGCTCCGGTCTGGTGGAGGCGAGGGGAGTTGAACCCATTAAACAGGTGGAAAAATGCCTATTGGATGGGAGTTTGAAAAAGTCGTGTGGTAATATGTGTGATAAAGTCATGGAATTAACTTCAAGAAATAATCGCTGATGAGGTGGTCGATTTTGTTTTCCTCCTGGCTCATCGTGTGCTGATAAACCTGCTTGAGCATATTGGGGGTTGCGTGTCCTAGGCGCTTCATAGCATATTTATCGGGGACATTTAGAGCCAGCATGATTGAAGCATTGGCATGACGCAGGTCATGAAAGCGAATATGGGGAAGGCCGTTCGCCGCCAGGAGGCGGATAAAGCGTTTATAGATCGCTTGTCCCGACAAAGAGACAAGAAATTCGCCAGGGCGGGGCAAGGCGGCAATACGCTCGAGAATGTAAGGAGGGGCCTTCACCAGCCGGGTGCCCGAATAGGTTTTTGTAGACTTTAGCGCCTGCCCTCCCGCGATGTCCACTACCGCGCGTTTAATGGTAATTTGTTCATTCTTCCAGTCTATACAGTCCCATTTTAGTCCCCGGATTTCTGACATTCGCAGGCCGAGCCACAACGCCAGCAAAACCGGGATTTCGATATCTGTATTTTGGATACACTGGAGGATAGCCTGCATTTCTTCGGGATTTGGGATATTGGGGATGTATTTCTGCTTTTGCGGCAAAGTGGTGCGCAGGGCAAATTCGGGGTAATATTCCCGCAGGACCGCACTAAGTAGTCCGTGAGCATTACGAATCGACTTTGCCGAAAGATGTTTGGCCTCCGTATTAATCTCTTTCTGAACCATTTCCAGTGTCAGCTTCTGCAAGGGAATATCCATGAGATTCCGGAAGGAGTTCCGGGCCAATTTTTGATAGCCGTTGATCGTGGAGGGGGAAAGCACCGCATCTTTATTTTGAATATAGCGGTTATAAGCGTCCCGTAAGCACATCTTTTCGGGTGTACGGCGCTCTTTTTTTAGTTTGAGTTCATACTCGAGGGCAGCAAAGTTGGCTTCCTTTTCAGTGGGGCGAGTAATGGAAAGATATTGATAGTGCCCAGCCGCATTCTTCTGTCCCGTGCTGAGTTGTACGCGCCAATTACCGCTGGGTAACTTTTTGGCTTTAGCCATGCAGATCAACTCCTTTGCTAATAAATGAAACCATGAAAAAGAAGATAGGGTCCTTTGAACGCACCAAAAGCGGGCAAGGGAGCCAATCTTCTTTTTTATGGGCCTTATCGTCCAATAAGGGGCTTGCCAAGCGACCCTTCAAGAGGCAGCGCCATGCAATAAAACCTTACCGATGGTTTGAAAATCATCCTCTGATTGGATACAGATAGGCGCGTAGGCAGGATTTAGGGAGAGAAGCCAAACACAGCTGTTCTGATAATCGATCCGGATTTTCTTACAGTAAGATCGATTGTTAAGAATAAAAATCCCAATTTCATTATCTTCAATCTGTGGCATGGCCTTTACCCAAACAATTTGTTCGTCCTCAATCAGGGGCGTCATGCTGTCGCCGCTAATATAGATGCCGAAATCGGCTTGCGAAGGCACGCTGTCGGAAGGGAATTCCATAAATTCATAGTTTTGTGCGTCTCCCAAGAGGTAGTTGCCCATACCGGCAGCGGCGGATTCATGAAAAACCCGCATTTCTACCCATTGAGGTTCCTCCGGCGGCATGGTGTAGGGGGCGATGCGAGGGGGCTGGAGCGCCTCTCTTTCCTCACACAGATAGGTGTCGATCGAGCCCTCTACCCGGTACTTATTGCGCTGTGTTTTCAAAGCTAAAAGTTTACGAACAATCGTCTGATCTGCTTCGGCAGTCACCAGCAAGCCGGCATTCTTTTGCGGTGCATTACCCTTGAGTCCAAATTCCGCCATGATGTCCGTAACTCCATAAATTTCACACAAAGCCAGTAACGTGTAGAGATCGGGAGCGCTGTGACCGCTCTCATAGCCATATAGCGTTTTGGGCGAAAGATGGATATTATAGGATTGCAAATGAGCCGCAACTTCGGCAACGCTCAGCCGGGCAGCTTTCCGTTTTGTTTTGAGAAGTTCCGCAATTGTTTGTAAGGGATAGTCCATAGTCATACCTTCCCTGGAATCTAAAATTTTGCAGACTGTAGCCTTGTATCCGGCTTCACGTTCCATAGGAGCGGAGAAGGACAGCATTTCCGGGTCATTACTTGGATTTAAAATTATACCATTACTGTGGCAATTAAAAGCAGAAAAAATCGGAAATTATACCCATTTCAACGGTGCATGGTCAATATGACTCCGACATATAATGGCTTCCCTTAAAATTCCTGTTTTTAAGTGTCGGAGTCATATTATCATTGCCTATATGATATCACGATTTAACGGTGTCGTCAATCAATTCACCTTCAAACTTAAGAAAAAATATTAAATCCAGCTTGATTTTTATCAAATCTAAGACTATAATAGTAATTGGTTCTTAGATTCTAAGAACATCATCGCGATATCCATGCGGAGGAAGCGAAAGTCTATGGGAGGGTTGCAAGATGCAGGGAGTGTTTGGTATGTTCTGTATCGAAAAAAATGATTTTCCGCCGTATGGAAATCGTCATAAAAAAATCGACCGGAAAGAAGGCGCCACATGAGAGACAAGAATATCGAGGCCGTAAAATTTTACAACAACTATCTGAGCAGCACCATTAAAAAGTATCTCAATCTCTATGACATTGACGTGAGGGAAGCTGGCGCGGCTATTTGCCTGACACAGGCAAGCATGTACCGCCGCTTACGCAATCCTTATGATTTTAAAGTTTCTGAAATACGGACTTTGTGTAAAAAGCTGCACATTCCGCCTGAAGAATTGCTTCAGGGGATCATTCCCAAGCAGGGGTTACACTAATGCGGCGGTTGATAAGGGCTCTCAAAAGGATCAAGATCCGCCATTACATATCCACCGGTATTTTGTGCGGCGCTGCGGTGGCGACACCAGTTGCCGTAGTGGCTGCCAGGAACCTGAGAGGCTATGACGGATTCGGTGGAGAGTGTCTTATTTTTCCGCTGGGATATGCCCTCAGTTATCTGATTTGTCAGGTAGCGGAACAATGGGAAAGTGTGCAAAGGCACAGACGGCGGCAAAAACCCCTGCCCATTCTCCGTCCTCAGGGACGGACTTCCCCATTTTGGGAGCGAAGCAAGGCCGCATCTCTGGATGTGAAGCTGGAAGTAAAGGGGTGCGGCAGGTGAACTATATTGCTGAAATCAATCTGTTTGAGCGCTGGCTGGAAACCAATCATTTACCGGTAGCTTCCCAGCTGCTCTGGTATAAGCTCATGTCCTTGTGCAACCGTTGCGGATGGGCAGAATGGATTACGGTGGATAACCGGCGGCTCATTTTTATGATCCAGGCCAGCAGTGAAAAGGCGGCCATCACAGCCCGCCATCACCTGTTGGATAAGGGACTTATTGAATTTCGAAAAGGAAAAAAAGGGAGCCCCAACCAATACAGGCTCTGTCCTTTTCAAGACGGGGCGCTATCTTCCCACCTGGGTGGAAACGGTCACCAAAGCGGCGGTACAACGGCCGCTCTTGCTGCCGACATAAATAAACCCAAAGAAAAAAAAGAGAAACCAGTAGTGATGCAGCGTCCAAGTGTAGCGGTACCTTTTGAAGAGATCCAGGCGTTGTATAACGGAATTTGCGCAAATCTCCCCAAGATTAAGCGCATTGACGGACAGCGTCGGAAAGCTGTGGAAGCGCGTTTCCACAGTTATGGGAGCCTGGAGGTCTTTGAAGAATTGTTTCGCAAGGCGCAGGCGAGCACCTTCCTGCAGGGAGAGAATGCCCGCAACTGGCACGCTGACTTCGACTGGCTGATTACATCCACCAATATGGCCAAGGTACTCGAAGACAAGTATGCAGTGTCCACGGGGAAAGGAGATTCGTATGCGGACCATACAGGCAATTTTAGAAAAAGCGGGGGTACCCCTATCCAATACGGAATCGTCTTGTGATCCAAAGGCAAAGCAGCGCGAGAGCTATCTGCAGATGCGCTGTGATATTTATAACGAGATGCAGGGCACACTGGCTGGGGTTGACTGCCCCATCTGCAAAAATAAGGGCTACGTGGCGTTGGTGAGAGGCGGAACAGATGTTCACCGAGAGTGCGAATGTGTGGAGGGGCGGCGTAGCCAACAGCGTATGCGAAAGAGCGGCCTGAGCACCTTGGCGCTTTGCACCTTTGAGAATTATCAAGTGGACGGTGCCTGGCAGCGAACCATTATGGAGGCTGCCAAACGTTATCTACAGGACTATTCGGGCCATTGGTTCTTTATGGGCGGGCAGGTTGGCTGCGGGAAAACGCATATCTGCTCGGCCATTGTGCAGGGATTTTTGCAGAAAGGGTTTGCCGCCAAGTATATGCTTTGGCGGGACGAAGTGGTGCAGCTGCGAGCCCTGATCATGAATGAGGGCCTGTATCGCAAAACCATTCAGGCTTTCAAGAGTATCCCCGTGCTGTATATTGACGATTTCTTCAAAACTGAGAAAGGCAAAACGCCTACCACCGCCGAGGTTAATATTGCCTTCGAGATCCTCAACTACCGTTACAACCAACCTGAGTGTATCACGCTGCTATCCAGCGAATACTGCATAGATCATCTTCTGGAAATTGATGAGGCGGTGGGGAGCCGTATTTTTCAGCGCACCAAGCACTATTGCCTTTGCATCGATGAGGACCGCAGCAAGAATTACCGCCTGAATTAGACCATGGAATCCAAACTATTGGAAAGGATGATGACAATGTTATTTTCATTTTTGTCGGGATTTATGAGTTGTATGGTTCTGGAAATTACGGCAATGGTGGTGCTGATATTGATGAAGGCGCCCAAAAAATAGGGATTTTGCCCTGCACCGGAGGAAAAAAGCATGCCACGACATTATCAACGCACCAAAAACAACCCCTATTCGCTCCCTCATAATCTGTATATGCGAGTATTATATGTCATCCGGGACTACGACCGGATGAAGGAGGAGCAGCGCAACCTTCTGCATCCCGCTTCACCGGAAGCGCTCATTTTAAGCGCGCGCGGCAAGCCGGGAGATCCCACGGCCAGCAAGGCGGTGAAGCTGGCCATGATGAGCCGCGAGACGGAGGCGATTGACGGCGCTATGCGTAAGATCCCGGAGGAATACCGCCGCGGGGTCTGGCGCAATGTAGTGCTCGCGTGTCCTTTCCCCCTGGATGCCGACACCAGCACCTACAGCCGCTGGCGTCAGCGCTTCATCTACCATGTGGCACAGCAATTGGAGTATCATTAAACCGGCGCGACGCTGGACCCAAGCGTTCTGCGTCTTGCAAGGATAGCCCAGCGTCAAAGCCAATGGGGTAAACGTCCCGCCCAGAGGGTATTTTGAAGAGGCGCCCCGCACCAGTGTTTCGTGCGGGGCGCTTTTTTCTGTATAGGGAGCAGACATAAAAAGTTGTGTGGAGGAACATGCACAGCGTGGGGAAAAAAAACATGATATGCTTATAACGTCGATAGAAGCACGCTTCGATTTTAGGAGGGCATGAAGACGTAAAGGATTTGAGATAGGGGGATACGCAATGGAATTTGAAAAGATTAGTATTGCTCAAAAGATTGGGGAGTGGATCAACGGGTGTCCGTTTGTCAGCGAAATCCATCCCACGGAAACCATGCTGGTTTACGGCGGGGCAAACGAGGGCAACGTACTGCCAGAACCCTTGGTACATAAGGACATGCTGGGCAATGTGGCGGTGCAAAAGCAGGTGAATTTGCGGATTATCATGAAGACGGAAACACTTTTAAATCATGACTTTGCGACGGAGTACCTTTTCAATTTGGAAAACTGGATTGAGCAACAAAGCCTGAGCGGCTTGGCGCCGATCATTGGCGATGAGCCGGACAACGAGCATATTTGGGCGGACAGCAGCCGCTATACACCTTCCGGAGCTTCGGAAACTGGGGAATTCTCCGTTCCGATTCATATACAATTTAAAAAATACTATTAAAAAGGAGATTACATCATGGCATTTAATTTAACGGGCGAGGCCCTGCGCAACAAATTACTGGTTTATGTGGACGTTAGCGAAGCGGGGAGCACAACCCCTGAATGGGAAATCCAGGGCGTCAAATCTGCGGAAGGTGTGATGGCTTACAATCCGACCATCACCACGGTAACCGACATTTTGGGCGAAACGTACACCACGGTGGACGGTCTTGCCACCAAAATTACCTTTGATCCCAATACCCTGCGTATGGGTAGCAAGCTTTCCGAAAAACTGCTCGAAATCACCCGAGACCAGGATTATGCTAAATATTCTGAGTTTAAGGTATTGGTGGTTTACGGTATGCTCGGTTCTGACGGCGCTTACGAAGCCGACATGGATGAGGGCTGCACCATCAACCCCAATTCTCTGGGCGGCACTTCCCGCGTGAATATGCCTTTTGACATCACGTTCTCAGGCAAACGCACCAAGGGCACGGTGAACGCACTCTATCCGGCAAAGAATATCGTATTCACAGCGAAGGCCGGCGCTTAATGCGGTTTTTGGTTTTCACCTATCGTAAGCAGTTCTTGCGAGCGATGCGAGCGCGTAAAGGAAGTGGAATGGAGAATTCTCCTTCTTTTCCCGCGGTATGCATCGCCTAACGTATTAAGTTCCGCAGACGAGAAGGGCGCCGGGGGGGCACCTTTTGTGGCGACTGGCCGAGCCGGGAAAATCAGGGAAGCGCAGATTCTGCGAAAATGGCTGAGAGCACGCAAAGCAGACCCTGGCGGGTTTCAAATTTTTGCGTGCTTTTTCCATACCTTCATCCCCTGACCGGTCAAGCCGGTCAGGGGATGAAGGCCTAATAGATAGGGGCGGGCCAACGGGAAACACTTTCGCAAGCAAGAGTGATAGAACAAAGTGAGATGTCCCGGACCCGCCCCCACATGAAGAACAAGGGTTCCAATAAAAGATATGAGGTGGAAATATGGCGCTCAATTTAAAAATCGATGATGGTTATCAAGAATTTATGATCAATGGGGACCCGGAAAAGGTCATCCGTTTCAACCCTTCTGACGTGGGGATTCTGGCCCGTTTCCAAGAGGCGCAAAAGGCGATACAAGAGGTGCAAAATGAGATTCAGGCAGATCTACCCAAGGACGAGGAGGGCCAGCGTGAGGATTCGCAGCAGATGGCTCGGATTGTGGAGCGTGTGAGCAACGTGGTCCGGGAGCAGGTGGACTACATTTTTGCCTCCCCCGTGAGCGAAGTGGTTTTTGGCGCTGCGAGCCCTCTTTCCAGCGTGAAGGGTGTGCCCTATTTTGAACGGCTCTTACAAGCCATTTTGCCCTATATTGAGAAGGCCATCAAAGCAGAGCAGGCGGCCAGCAAGGCGCGTACGGCCAAGTATACGGCCCCCTTTGTGAAACCGGGGATGCCTTCATGATTGGCCATTTGCCAACCTCTCTGCCCATAGGGGAGCGGAGCTATAAGGTCCGGTCGGACTACCGCCCTTGCATCGCTGTTTTGCAGGCGGTAAACGACCCTGAGCTCAGCGAGGCGGACAAGGTTTCCGTCATGCTCGAGATTCTTTTTGAAGAGATCCCCGAGGATGTTCAGGAGGCCTGCAAGCAAGCCTGCTGGTTCCTAGACTGCGGGAGACCCCCGCGGGAGGAAGCGCCGCCGCCCGCCCGGCTGATGGATTGGGAGCAGGACGAGCAGCTCATTTTTGCCGCCGTCAACAAGGTGGTTGGCCAGAGTGTGCGCAGCCTGCCCTACCTGCACTGGTGGGACTTTATGGGAGCCTATTCCGAGATTGGCGAGGGCCCCTTTGCGACGGTGGTGGGCATCCGCAGCAAGCGCGCCAAGGGCAAGGCGCTTGCGTCCTATGAGCAGGAGTACTACAACGAAAATAGAGAAGTGATCGACTTGAGAGCCGCCTATGCCCCCGAGGATGAGGCGCTTTGGTCGCTGCTCACAACAAAAGACGCGAGTTAGCGTCTTTTTTAATGAAAAAAGGTGGTGTAAACATGGCGGATGGAGCCGTAATTTCCTTGGACATGAAAGGCTTTGACGCGGGCGTAAGCAGTCTCAACAAATCTTTGGAGCGTGTCATAGCGAGCTTGGGGAGAATCGAGGAAGCCATCAATCGAACAGTAAGCGGAATCCAGAAAATCGGTGAGGCCAGCGGGTTGAAATCAGCGAATAGTGAGCTGGATAACATGAAAGACGGCTTGACAGAGACTATCAAAGCCTACACTGGATTGGGTAAAGTAGGGGGCGGAATCGCGTTAGCGTATGCTGGAGATATGTCTGGAGTCCAAATGGCTGTTGAAGGATTTATGCAACTGTTGGATGTGGATTGGCCCAAAGTGTGGGAGTTTGTTAAGACGGTGGCTATAATGGCCTGGGAAGGTATTGTTACGGTATGGAATTTGGTTTCCGGCTGGTTCGATGAAAATGTAATTCAGCCGGTGAAAAATTTCTTTATAGCCCTTTGGGAAGATATTAAAAGCCTTCCGTCGAATGCATGGAATGGCATTGTTGAGGTATGGGGCGCTGTTTCCGGTTGGTTTAATGATAATGTAATTCAGCCGGTGAAAAATTTCTTTGTAGACCTCTGGGATGATATAAGGCACCTGGCGTCGAATGCCTGGGACGGCATTGTTGAGATATGGGATGCAGTTTCCGGTTGGTTTAATGATAATGTGCTGCAACCATTGGTTGACAGCTTTACGGAGATATGGGATGGAATCGCAGAAATATTTGAGGGGGCATGGATCATTATCGCTTCCATATTCGAACCGGTAGCGAAATGGTTTGACGAAAATGTAATTCAACCCCTCTTGGCGTTTTTCACAGGTCTGTGGGAGGATATAAAGTTCTTTGCAACGAATGCTTGGGACGGCATCGTTGAGATATGGGACGTGGTTTCCACTTGGTTTGACGAAAATGTGATTCAGCCTATCACTACTGCTTTTACAGAGTTTTGGGAGGATATAAAAAGCTGTGCATCGGATACCTGGGATGGCATTGTTGAAGTATGGGATTTGGTTTCCGGCTGGTTTGACGAAAATGTCATCCAGCCCATCCTCACGATTTTTACAGGACTTTGGGATGATATCAAGCGCTTTGCGTCGGATGCCTGGGATGGCATTGTTGAAGTATGGAATTCGATTCCTGGTTGGTTTGACGAAAATGTGATTCAGCCTGTCCGCACTATTTTTACAGGACTTTGGGATGATATCAAGCGCTTTGCGTCGGATGCCTGGAATGGCATTGTTGAAGTATGGGATTTGGTTTCCAGCTGGTTTGACGAAAATGTGATTCAGCCTGTCCGCACTGTTTTTACAGGACTTTGGAATGGAATCAAAAATGCGGCTTCGGAGGAATGGAATAACATTAAAGCTGTATGGACCTTGGTGAGCAGATGGTTCAGTGATAACGTCATCCAACCTGTTGAAAAGTTTTTTACCAATCTTTGGGATGGCATCAGTAACAAAGCGGGGAAAGTTTGGGATGGCATAAGAGAAGGGGCCAGCAAGATGGTCAACGGTGTTATCAGTGTCATTAACGGTATGATCAAGGGAATTCTTGTCCCTTTCAATGTCATTATTTCCGGTCTGAATTTGATACCCGGAGTCAACATCCCAAAACTTTCTTTTGAAATCCCCAAACTCGCCAACGGTGCGGTGATCCCGGCCAACAGCTCCTTCCTCGCGGTGCTGGGCGACCAGACGAGCGGGCGCAACCTGGAAGCGCCGGAGGGGCTCATCCGCGAAATTGTCAGCGAGGGACAACTCGAAACCAACCGGCTCTTGGCCGAGCTGCTCGGTGTGACGCGCCGCAAGAATATGACGGTCAACCTGGACGGTCAGGTGATTGGCGCCAGCGTCGAAAACTGGCAGCGCGGCAAGGGCTATCCCATCACAGGAGGTGCATTTGCCAATGCCTATTAATGATATTTACACGACGGGCGGGCATGATGGTTTGGGCTTTATCAAGTATGGAAGCAGCCCTGATCAGCTCAATTACACCCTGCCCTTCCCCAGCGAAGGTGGCGCCGCCTTCGAGACCCAGCGCACCTTGCGCACCCAGCGCAATGCCAACAATGCCCTGGTGGGGCAGATGG
Source organism: Oscillospiraceae bacterium (assembly GCA_031556545.1). Taxonomy (GTDB): domain Bacteria; phylum Bacillota; class Clostridia; order Oscillospirales; family Acutalibacteraceae; genus JAVBST01. The sequence continues at coordinate 62,176 of JAVBST010000002.1, read as the reverse complement.
TGGGGCGCAGTATGGATAAACAGACCCTTTCCTGGAATCGGATTGAGCCTGCAAAATGGTGGGAGTTTAACCGTTTTCTGGAGGCCAGTAGCGATGGAGAAAATATGTTCTTCTGGGTGGAATTCTTCAATTACAATTTGGGAAAAGTGGAGAAGAAGCAGTTTTATGCGGATAATCCCCAATGCGAACCCATGGGCGTGGATCCTATTACGCTGCAACCCCGGTATTTGGCCAATGCCAAAATTAATGTTATGGACACGGGGGCGTAGAAGATGGCCAAGGTATGGAGAACACCAAAGAGAGGTGATTGCTGATGCAAAGCGTACCACAAATCTATCAAATGGAGATGAAAAAGCAGCTACGCGGGCGCACTTATATGCGGGTGGAATTCGGCATGGTGGATGTGACGGCTGCGGATGACATTCAGGAGTACAGAGACAACGGGCAGCACTTTTTGTCCGATTTGGAAGAAACGCCCCGGCGCACCCAGACGCTTGCGTATGCCACCGGTGAAACGGGCGGCTTTTTTCTGGATGGCAGTCAGCGAGTAGCCCCCCAAAGCGAGGAAGAGGCCAAGATCGAATACCAGGGCTTTATTTCGGAATCGGTGAGCGACCCTGACGGCGGCGGATATTTTGAGGAATCCCCCTTTGTCGAGTATCGTTTTTATAAAACGCACTCCACCAAAGGGCTCACGCTGATCTTTGATCCCGTGATGAAACGGTATCCCAAGCAAATTGGCGTACGGATATCCCGGGGCAGCAAAGATATCGTCAACCGTATCCTGTCGGTGGACAGCCATCGGTTCACCATAGGCCAGACTTTGGAGGATTTTGACAGGCTTCGTATCACCTTCCTGCAATATGAAGGCGAGCAACGGGCTCGGTTGAGCCAAATCATTTTCGGCGTTGGCCTGTTGTTTGACAATAGCCTGCTTGTGAATGCCACGCAAACCCGGGATGTGGATCCCATTACCCGGCGCTTACCCACCAACACCCTGGATTTTACTATTTTGGACCAGGATAGAATGTATGACCCGGAGGATCCGGAAAAGAACTATTACCACTATATCGATAAGAAAAGCCCCATGACGGTATTCTTCGGGCAGCAGGTGCGGGATTGGAAGATTTGGCAGACCTTGCTCGGCAGCCGCTGGGAGAGCAAGCCGCAAAGCACCTGGGGACAGGTGAAAGGCGACTATATCGAGTGGATGCGTGGTGGAGGCTATGTTTTGAACGCAAAGCCCACTGTCAGCGAAACCAGTATCTCCTTTAAGGGGATGGGACTTTTGGAAGGCTTGGAGAGCACCTGTGTGGACGCGGCCTATAACCCCGCTGGCCCCGCGAGAACCTTCTTTGAGCTTGCAACCCTGGTTTGCAGACAAGCAGGGCTCCTCGACTCACAATACAGTTTGTCCACAACCCTCAAAGACGTCAAGACCACTGCGCCTTTGCCCGAAGCGGCTCACCGGGACTGCCTGAAGATGTTGGCGCAAGCGGCGCAGTGCATTCTTTTTACCGACCTGGATGGGGTGATTCATGTTGAGCCCTGCGGAACAAAAAATACGGGCTTTGGGCTAACTTTTGACGATATGTTGGAGTATCCAAAATTTGAGAAATCACCGCCTTTACAGAGCATTGAGGGCAAGTACTACAGCTATGCATGGGATGAGAAGGGCGAGATTAAAAAAACTGAGAATAAAGTGATTTTCGATGCATCGACGGAAGGCTTCCGGCATTTTGAGGAAGTGGGAGAGATGGAAAAAATCGAGAACCCCCTCATCACTACGCCCGGGCATTTAAAGAGTGTTGCGCTGTGGGTGGCCAACTATTTGCGTCTGCGCAACACATACGTCTTTGACTACCGCGGCAATCCGGAGCTTGAAAGCAACGACCGGATTACCATTCAGTCGAATTTTGCAAAAGATGTGCCAGCGGTCATTTTAAAGCATGTGATTCAATTTGATGGCGGTCTAAAAGGCAGAGCCATTGTCAAAAAATTGGAGGAATAAGTCATGAATCAAACTGAACATTATCAATTTTTGCAGCCTGGATACGACGATACGGCTGACATTGCCCAAATCAATAAGAACTGGCAAGAGGCCGACAGGTTGTTATTTGAAGGCCAGAAAGCGTTGGCGGAGCATCAGCAGGCTGCTGTCATGAACCATCCCGACCAAAGCGTCACGGGGGCTAAAATTGCCAACGGTGCCGTGACGGATGAGAAGATCGGTGTACGTTCTGTACAGGATCCGGAACAGGAGAGCGGCGTTATCAGCGGTTCGTTTACGGCGTTGTGGAACAGCTTTGCCGCTGCTATCCGGAATCTGCGGACTACTTTGGCCGCCAAGGCCGACGCCGCATCAGTACTCACCAAAACGAACACCGGCGTCTACACGCCCACCCAGAGCTACCACCCTGCCACAAAGGCCTATGCCGATGCACAGCGCTTTGATCCGGGTGATAGCATTTTTTACAGAAAGATCGCCAGTGTATCGGTGGGCAGCAGCAATACACGCTCTATTTTGGTGGACAAGGATTTGGAGGGCAAGCCCTTTGCGCTGAGCGAATGCCGTATTGTTCTCATGGCGCCAAACGGCGTGGGCGCCTCCGCCACGGGGACACAGGGCGTTTCTTTGCAGCTCAATGGGGTGACAGACACCCTTTACCAACGTAATGGAGAGGCGACCACCAATGCTTTTGTGGTTGGGCAGGGACGTAAAGGCCCTAGCTTTTTTACTACCGAATTTTTATGCAGGGACGGCTTTGCTTTTGGCAAAGTCGTTAGTAGCGCAACTTCCGGGGATGGCACCAACAATACGGGAACTACCTACACCCTGATGGCCGGGCGCAGCAATGCTTTGGATAAGATCCGGGTGGTGAGCATTTTCCAGAGCTCCAGCACCTATTATTTCGGCGCGGATACCACCGTGGAAATATGGGGCTGCTAACGGTCAGAGCGGATGAAACGCCATACAAAATCATGAAGAAGGGAGAAAAGGCATGTGGACCTATGCAAAGACCAATTGGGTGCGTGAATATTTCACTCCTTTGGCATATAACCGGATTGCGGATAATCTCCGCTATTTGACGGAACTGGCCTTTCAGCTATATGAACCTTGGGCACTGGAGGCTATCCCCCGATTGGATGGCCGCAGTATCTACGTGGCTCCGGTATTCAACGCTATTGAGGACACTGTGAAGGGTCTGATGAAACACACCTTACAGCCTGAGGGCGCGCAGGCGCCCAAGCATTTGGTTGCCAACGGCAAGACCTGGGATTATCAGGACGTCAATCGTATAGAAGAAACGGCATTTTTGTTCCATGGCATTCTGGAGGCGCAAAAGCGAAACCGGAAAACATTACAATTTACATTGGGAGGCGACTATTTTGGCTGATTTATTTAAAGACAGAATCCTTGGGGGCGACAAGATAGCCCGTTATAAACTGGTGAGAGAGAATGGTAGCTTGGCGGAGCCTTCGGTGGAGCTCCAGCTTGTCAGCAACGTGGTAGAGGCGGGGGATGCCTTTGGCGCCAAGCATGTGAATTTACTCCTCAAGAAAGAGACGGGCGGCCTACTGAGCTCGCTGGCCAAGAAGTCGGCGACGATTGTCGTTGGGATTGGCAAGGACAGCGAGGGACACCGGGCAGGGGAGTGTGATTACCTATGCGACGGGGTGGACGATCAGGTGGAGATTAACGCTGCCATTGCCGCCCTGCCCAGCACCGGAGGCAAGATTCTGCTGCGTGAGGGGACCTATAATTTGACGAAGTGCATCGCCATGAACAGATCCAACGTGACCCTGCAAGGCATGGGGGATAGTACCGTGTTAAAGCGGATGTATGATCAGAAATGGGAAGGCAACGTGAACGGGGATCCAGGCAGCATGGTTCAAATTACTGGTTCTTACAACACCATAAAAGATATGTTTTTAGATGGGAACAATGCCAAATTTAAGGGTACGGGCAACTATGGTATGATTTTGGATGCTGTCTCCCACATCACGATTCGGGGGATGATGTGTAAGGGTCATACGACTGCAATATATTTGGGAGCAAGCCATTATAATATCATCACAGAAAATGAATGTTATGAAAATTCGGGAATGGGTATTTTTATTTTTGGACAGTACAACACCATTGCGAATAACCGCTCCTATCGTAATGGCAGAGGAATCGGGGCTTACGGGAACGCATCCAATAACGGTACAAATTATAACACAATTACAGGCAATGTTTGCACCGAAAATGCATATCAGGGGATTTGGGGATGGCAATACTGCTATGAGAACACCATTTCCGGGAATACCTGCGGTCAAAATGGCTGGGGGATTGTTTTTGGAGCCGAATCTAAATTCAACACCTTCACGGCCAATAATTGCTGCTATAACAAAAATGTAGGCATTGAATTGGGGGGTACGGGCAGCGAAAGAGTGAACGCGAACAGTGTAACCGGGAATACCTGTTATAATAACGCCACCGGCATTCGTTTATCGAATGCCAGTTTCAATACGGTGAGCGGCAATACATGTACGCGCGGGAGCGCGAGCTCAGGTGCCTTTGGTAGTGCAGAGTATAGTATATTAGTGGAAAATACTTCGACAAGCAATTTGATTAGCAGCAATAATTTATCCGGCAAAAATATCGTGGTTTTGGGAGATAGCGCATACAATATTACGACTGGCAATCTTTATTAGGAGATGCCTTTTAGCTTGAATCAGACGCAAAGAACCGCCTGCCAGCTTCGGTGTGGCGGTTCTTTGGCATGCAGTTAGCCGACCGGTGGCAAAGAATCATACAGTACGGAAAGAGGGAGAGAAATGAGAAAAATTGCTGTATATGCAGGTCATGGTGGCAGCGATGTGGGCGCGGTTGGCAACGCCCTGATGGAAAAGAATGTGACGCTTCAGGTGGCATTAGCCACCTCCAAGGTGTTGCGGGAGTCAGGCTATAGGGTGGTGCTCAACCGTACGACAGACATGGACAGTACCATTGCGCAGAAGACAGAAGTGGCAAAGCGTGAGGGTGTGGATGCTCTGGTGGAAATTCATCTCAATGCCAATGACGGCCAGCCTGGAACGGGTACGGAAGTGTACTACAGTGTGCGTGGAGGGGTCAGTCAGACACTGGCCGGCGCCATATTGGAGCAGATTGTCGCTTTGGGGTACCGGAACCGCGGCCTAAAAACCAAGCTGAATGCGGTAGGGCAAGACTATTTTGGCATCATCCGACAAGCGGGTATGCCGGCTGTTCTTGTGGAAACCGCTTTTATCAACAATCCTGATGATATGAAGCGCTATGATCCTGAAAGTATGGGGCGTGCTATCGCCAAGGGGATTATGGCGATTTTTCCAGCGAAGAGCGGTGCGGCGCAGGATAGCGGCACCCAAGAAAAGGGTACGACGCAAAACGGACCCGAATATCAGCTTGGCGATACCGTAACTTTGAACGGGTATGTCTACCTGGATAGCTACGCAGGAGGCAGAGGGCAATATTATACGGGAAAAGTGGGTGTTATTACAAAACGAGAACCCCTTAGCCGTCTTTGTCCCTATCACTTTGCAGGGCTGGGATGGGTGACGGCCCAGTCGATTCATGCGAACAGTGAGAGGCATTTTCAAGTGGGTGAGCAAATTTGCGTCAAGACAACAGCCACCCGCTATGCAACGGGAGAAACGATGGCCCCTTTTGTCAAGGGTGGCACGTATTTTATCCGTCAGTTGCGCCCGGGTCAGGCTCTTATTGCACCTAAAAATAGTGGGAATAATTATACGGGCTGGATTTGTTTGGCTGATATTCAATAAGGATCGTGAAGAGAACCTATAAAGGGCAGTAAAAAAGAAGGGAAAATGGCAGTGAAAAAAATGCTTTTCCAGTACGCATTGCAGCAGAAGGGAGATGTAGAAAGATATGCTTCGTGTAGACTCACTCGTTGAAGCGCTGGTCGGAATTGTAGCTGCTTTGTTGAGTGTTTATCTGGTTCCTTATATCAAGAGTAAAACTAATGCGCAACAGCAAGAAAAGTTGCTGCATTTTCTGCAAATAGCAGTGCGTGCAGCCGAACAGATCTACGATGCGCCCGGGCAGGGAGAAGCCAAAAAAACTTATGTGCAGTCGTGTTTAGTCAAGCGAGGCTACAAGATGGAGAATGAGATCATCGAAGTTATGATGGAGGCGGCTGTGCATGAACTCCAAGGAATGTCCGATCGTGCCGGAAGTCAGGCCGAGGCGGCGGATTCAGATTCTGATCAGGAGAAGGGGCAGGAAGGGTGCAAGTAGAATTAACGGTCATAACGGTGATCATTGGCTGCGTTTTGGGTGTGGTTTCGTTTTTTTGGGGCCGCCAGTCTATTGCGAAAACAGATGGTGAAAAATGGGGTAAGCTGACCTCGGATATGAAGCATATCGAAAATGACATCAAATATATCCGCGGGGCCATTGACCATAATGCCGACACAACTCAGGCGGAGATTCTACGGCTGCACAAACGTGTGGATGAGATTTTGCAAAAGGAGCACCAGATGCCTATCTAGCCTGCTCGCAATGTCTACGCAAGATATTTATAGGAACGTGTGATATGCTTGTGTGATAATAGATTAAAAAACAGGGAAGAATATTCTCAGCTAGCGGAAAAGATCTGCAAAAAACGAGAATGCTACGGGGAAGGGCTGCAAAGCAAAATCGGCGTAGGTATAGAGAAATCCACACACAAAAAGACAAGGCCGATTTTGTGTGTGGATTAATCAATGGTGGAGGCGAGGGGAGTTGAACCCCTGTCCGAAAACCTTTCCTCATGACTTTCTCCGAGTGCAGTCGGTTCTTCAACATTCCCTCTATATACCGTCGGCCGACAGACTGTATATTTCAGTAGCCCTTTAGGTCATGACGAAATACAGGACTCTTTTTCGTTCACGTGCACCGCTAAATGACGCCCCTGTCCGGACCGCGGTCCTTCCGGCAGAGACGGCAGCCTAATTAGGCTGCAAAAGCGACTTGATTGTTGTCGTTTGTTTGTTTTTACGGATTTTAAAGCGTGTCCGCGCCGCTACTCGCTTATCATGATTCCTGATCCCCGTCGAAGCCTTTACGCCCCCACGTATAGATATAGTATAGCGGTCTGATGAGCATTATGCAAGATAGAAAAATTGGCACCCATTTATGAACGTCTTTCCTTAAGTGCCCGTTCCATATCTCGAGATGCGGCTTTTCGGGCCATATCCTCGCGCTTATCATAGAGCTTCTTGCCTTTACAAACACCCAGTTCCACTTTTACATAGGAACCGTTCAAATATACTTGCAAGGGGATTATCGCATAACCGTCCTGCTGTATAGATCCCAATAAACGCATGATTTCGCGTTTGTGCAGCAATAATTTGCGTTTTCTCAGTGGCTCCTGGTTAAAAATATTCCCTTGCTCATATGGGCTAATGTGCATGTTCTGCAGAAAAATTTCACCCTTTTTGATCTCACAGTAAGAATCCTTCAAATTCAGTTTGCCTTGCCGTATGGACTTGACTTCCGTGCCGCAAAGCTCAATGCCGGCTTCTAATTTTTCCAGTACAAAATAATCATGAAAAGCTTTCTTGTTGTTGGCCAATACTTTGATTTTTGATTTTTCCAAGCTTTCACATCCTTTTGCACTGAATCCATTGGAGCATCCGGCGGCGTCTGAGTGTCCTTATATAGTGCGGAGCGTTGGATAGTGGTAATCACAAGTGAACCCCATACAAGTATCAACTCCCAGGCTCTACCGTGCTAATTACAGGCGATGCGGGGCGTGCGTTAAAACATAACTGTTAAATAACACTCCGACCTTCCAGCGCCCGGGAGAGAGTTACTTCGTCTGCATATTCCAAGTTTCCGCCTACCGGAATCCCATAAGCAAGGCGGGTAACTTTTACGTTTAAAGGTTTTAGAAGGCGGGAAATATACATGGCGGTGGCTTCACCTTCCACCGTGGGATTGGTGGCCATAATGACTTCCATATTCTGTGTATCTTGAAGCCGTGATAATAATTCTTTGATCTTCAATTCGTCCGGCCCAATCCCATTCATCGGCGAGATAGTACCATGCAAGACATGATAGAGTCCATTGTATTCGCGGGTGCGTTCAAAGGCAAGCACATCCTGCGGATCTTCCACGACACAAATCATGCTGTGATCCCGACCGGTATGAGAACAAATTGAACAGGTTTCCTGATCCGTAAGGTTTTGGCAAACTTTGCAATAGTGAATTTTTGCATGAGCATCTAAGATGGCTTGTGCAAAGGCTTCTGCCTGTTCTTTGGACATATTTAAGACATGGAACGCCAGACGCTGCGCCGATTTTTTACCGATTCCCGGCAACTGTTCGAATTTTTCCACCAGCCGGGCGAGGGGAGCAACTTGATATTCCATACCTAAAAGAGACCCGGGATATTGAGGCCGCCGGAGATTTTTTTCATCTCTATATCCGATTCTTCATCCACTTTACGCATAGCCTCATTGATGGCGCCAATAATGAGATCCTGTAACATTTCGATATCTTCCGGATCCACCACTTCTTCTTGGATCTGGATGGATTTAACACGGTGATCTCCCGTCACGGAAACCGCAACAGCACCGCCGCCTGCGGTTTCCACATATTCTTTGGCTTCCAGTTCCAGCCGAACCCGTTCCATATCATCCTGCATTTTTTGCGCTTGTTTGACCATGCTCTGCATATTGCCGGGGCCGGCGCCGACCCCTTGCGGTAATCTTGCTTTCATTCTATTCTCCGTTATGCCGGAAGCAAATCATAATAAGGCTTCCAGCGCCGCTTTTTCCGGCAAGCGGTGGCCGAATTCTATCTGGCAACGCCGGAACATAAACTCTGCGTTACTCCAAAAATTTTACGCAGTTTTTTGAGGGAGCAATCACTTTTATTTGAAACTAGTATTTTTTAGAAAAATCAACAGGAATGCCCGCTTCCTGTGCACGCTGTAGCACGGTATCCAGAAGGGGATTCGGGGCCGGATCCGGGTTGGGTTTTACATTGCCCTGATAGATTCCCAACTTATATTCCTGTTTCGTGACTCTGAGCACGGCCTCTTGAATGGCTTTCTTATGGGTGGGATGCTCCAAAAAAGAAGCAAACAATTCATGGTTGGCCTGAATCAATAAAGTATGATCCTCCTGGACAACCGCAAAGGACTGGTTCAGAATGCCACATAGGGGCATATCCAAGTTTCTGAGTTCCTGTAAGACTTGCGGCCATTCCCGGAAGGGCGTGTCGCCGCCCGGACCAGGAGGCGGGGGTGGCGATTCCTGTACCTTGCGCTCCGGTTCGGGCTGCGGGTCCGGAGGCAGGGGATCTTCTTCCCAGGGCAAATCTGCGGGTTGTGTCCTTTCCGCTTTCGGCTGGCTGACGGTATCTGAATCCGGCGTTGCAGCCAATTGGGAAGGCAATGATGTAATCTCATGCTGTGGCAGTTGGGCTGGGGCGAGAGGATTTGCCTTGATATCCTGCACTTTCGATTCCAGATTCGCAATCCGGGCTAAAAGGGCATCGTTCGAGGTGTTTAGTGCGGGATGGCAGAGTTTCAAGAGGGTCATCTCCATTTCTACTCGCCGGTTGGGAGAGAAATGGAGGGAATCGGCACTGTGCTGCAAGGTATCCAGCGTCAAAAAAATAGTCTCCAGTGAGAATTGCGCCGCTTCCTGCTGCAAGGCTTGCAATTCCGTGGGCGTACAAACAATGAGTGCTGCCGGATCTTGAACGGTTTTCAGAAGCATCAGGTTTCGAAAGAATTGAATCATTTCGGCACAAAGCCGTTCCATATCACAGGAAGCGTTGTGGAGTTCATCAATCAAAGTCAGAAGCGTTGCGCTATCCCGCGCCAGGATGGCATCAGCCATCCGAAAGAGATAATCTTTATGTGCTAGCCCTGCCACCGCGCTTACTGTCGTGATATCAATGGGGCCTTCGTGTCCCGCGCACTGGTCCAGCAAAGAGAGTGCGTCACGCATGGCGCCATCTGCCACACGGGCAATGAGATAAGCCGCTTCCTCTTCCAGGATGAAGCCTTCCTGTCCGGCAATATATTGCAAGCGTGTCACGATGTCGGCAGGCACAATTCGGCGAAAATCGAAACGCTGGCAGCGAGAGAGGATCGTTGCGGGTAATTTGTGGACTTCGGTGGTTGCCAAAATGAACAGGGCGTGAGGCGGGGGCTCTTCGAGGGTTTTGAGCAGTGCATTGAAAGCCCCGGTGGAGAGCATATGAACCTCGTCAATAATATAGGCCCGCATCTTGGTTTGCGCGGGGGTAAAATTCACTTCTTCGCGTAAATCCCGGATATTGTCCACACCGTTATTGCTGGCAGCGTCAATTTCCGTGACATCTAGGATAGAGCCGTTATTGAGGCCAGTACAGATGGCACAGGTGTTGCAGGGGTCCCCGTTGACAGGTTGCAGGCAGTTGACGGCCTTGGCCAGAATTTTGGCGCAGGTGGTCTTGCCGGTCCCGCGTGAGCCTGCGAATAAATAGGCATGGGAAAGGCGGTTTTGCATGATCTCATTTTTCAAAGTTACCGTGACATGATCCTGCCCGATCACATCGGAAAAGACCATGGGGCGCCATTTGCGGTATAAAGCCTGATACACTCCGCCACCTTCTTCTCTGCAAAATCCATTAGCGGTTAATTGGTTTGCAATCCACTTCAGCCACGTCATGATATATACAAAAAACGCTGTTGCTTGAAGCAATTGCCATCCCTCGCGACAAACCGAGGGGTAGAGCTCACTTTTGCCAGGTTCTACATAGCAAAAAACATACATCCGGACATGCAGCGCACAGGCGATCTGTGGTGCATAGTGCTAACTGCTTAATGCTGCTCGGTTCCCCGCCTGACATGATTCACAGCGCACCATCACACAGGACCCATACGCGGCATGTCCCGATATATGTTGGCTCACAGAGTAACGTCACAAAATCCGGAAGAGGGCTATAACGTCTTTTTCGCCCGCATGCCCCCACAGAGCACATCTCATTATAATATATTCTATCCGCAAAGGCAAGGAAAAATTTAGTAAAGAACAATTCCTTTTTTAAGGAAAGCCTCTCGTACACAAATAGGGCACAAGAGGCTTTCCGCAGTTGCAAACTGGTTAGAAGGGTGCGTCCTCACTCTGGGGCGCCTGTGATGCGACGGCAGTGGTGCCCTTATCCTCCGCGAGTTTGCAGGTAACTTCAAAGGTCTTGATATTACTGGCGGAGTTGCCCGTAATTCTGCAAATCTTGAGGGTAATGGTATCTCCTGGATTGGAGCCTTCAATCACATCCAGCAGATCCTGTGATTTGTTCAAATCACTGCCATTGACCCCCACGATGAGATCGCCCTTTTTAACGTCATAATTGACAAGATCACTGTCCTCAGAAATCTCATTAATGTACAGGGAACCGGCCGGTAATTCGGCCAACTGCACCAGCATGCTATAATACTGGTCACTGCTGGTGGGTAAAAAAGTAATCCCCAGTTTGGACCGGTTTTGCACATACCCATATTGAATCAGATCGTCAATAACCTTTTGCGCCGAAGACATCGGGATGGCAAAGCCCATGCCCTCGTATTCCGCGGAAGAAATTTTAGAAGAGTTAATGCCGATGACTTCCCCGGCCATATTGACCAGCGCGCCGCCCGAATTGCCCGGATTGATGGCAGCGGTATGCTGGATACAACGCATGGTATAGCCGATTTGGCTGTTAATAGGACGGTCGATAGCCGAGATAATGCCATCGGTGACAGAGCCATAAAACTCCATGCCGCCGGGGCAGCCAACGGCCATGACCTGATCGCCGACCTGCAAATTGTCCGTGGAAACAAAGGTGGCGGGGGTCAGGCTGTCGCTCGTGCTGGCTTTTAATACACCGATATCCGTGCGGGCATCATAGGCCACAATTTCGGCTGGGATTTCCTTGCCGGATTCCAGTACAATCATAATTTTATTATTTTCCATGCCGCTGATGACATGGGCACAGGTGATGATATAACCTTCGGTGTTCATCACAATGCCGGAGCCTTCCCCGTAAACACTGCTGGCACCGCTGTCACTCTGATAAATGACAATCCCCACAACGGAAGGCTTAATCTTCTGCGCAACTTCGGCATAACTGAGACCCGCCGCGCCGGCGCCGGGATCTTGTACCTCAATTTTGGGACCCGAAGCCGTGCCGCCGCTGGCAACAGAAGCCGTGTTTGACCGCTCACTGGTGGATGATGAGAAGCCGTTATCGACAAACCCGTAGATGATAAAACCGGCGGCGGTCAGGATGGCAGCAACCAAAAGGATAATAAAAACAATCAACCCTGCGTTTTTGCGTTTGGGCTTTTTGGTTTCAGGTTCCTGCACCGCTCCATAGCTGCTGTAGGCGGGTGTCTCATAGGAGGGGGGTGCAGCCTGGGGCTGATTGGGCGCTGCGCCGTAGGGCATAGTACCCGGCGGATTTTGCTGCGCATAAGGGTAACCGCCGTAAGGTGCTGCATAGGGTTGCCCTGGGGCAGGCGGATAAGCCGCCGACTGGGGGGGCATCCCCGGATAGGACGGTTGCGGAGGTTGCTGGCCATAGGGCTGGGGCGGTGGTGCGAAGGGAGGTATGGCCCCAGTGGGCGCCTGCCCGCTGTCGGCAGGTGCGCCAGGAATTTCTGCAGGGGTATATTTTGACTCCGCGGCCCCGAATGGATAGGTCGGGTAAGACGGGGTTGCGTAAGGGGGAGTGTTCAGTGGATCGGGTGCTTGTGGGCTGCCGGTGGCGCCGGATTGGCTGGATATATCACGCGAGGGGTCAATACCTTGTCCGCTAGGTGCTGCATTTGATGCGGGGTTTGAGAAGCCATCCTCTGCCTCTTTCGGGTCGGGGGAATGGTAAAAAGGGTAGGGGGAAGCAGGGTCTGTACTTTCCTTTGGCAACTCCTTGACTCCTTCTTCCGGTGTGGGTTTCAAAAAAGAGAAGGAGGAGGGAGGCGGCGGCTCCAGTTTGCCTGGGGGGAAATCCTTGAGGGGGTCTTCCTTTTCGGGGGGTGAATCAGTATCAGAAAAGACGGAGGGATACCTTTTTTCAATGTCGTCCTCATTCTGATGCGGTTTTTGATCCCAATCGTTCATACAGTTATGTCCTCCTACGTTTCAGTGATGGTGCCAAAATGAAAGTTGCGGTGCCATGGTTAGCATATGCGGGGCATAGGCCGCTATTACTTTTGCAATTTAAAGCAGGAAAATGCCGGAGTGATACGCCCATGCAATAATTATATTCTAGGGCGTTACCATGCGGAAAATATTGTTATTCCGTGAATAAACCATGAACAATGCTAAGAGGAGGATTCAAAATTGCAGGGAATCCAGAACACAAACTCGGTATATTCTCCCTGCCGGCTTCTCGCCGCAATCTTCCCATGGTGCATCTCCACAATCGTACGCACGATATAAAGTCCCAATCCTGTGCCCTTTTTGTCCATGCTGCGGGACTTATCCACTTTGTAAAACCGATCAAAAATTTTGGCGAGCTCCTCTGAGGGGATGCCTTCTCCGCTGTTTTTGACGCTGACTGCGGCCCGCTTGCCATCCGTCAGGCAGCTGACCTGAATCGTTCCGCTTTCGGGCGTGAACTTAACCGCGTTGTCCACAAGGTTATAAATGACTTGGTGGATCATATCCTTATCGGCGTTCACTTTTACACTCTGCAAGTCTTCCAAACCCACAATCTGGATATTTTTGTTTTCGATAGCCTGCTCGAAGGCCACGAGAACTTGGAAAATTTCCTGCGCGATATCAAAATTTGTGGGCTTGAGCCGGAGTTCTCCCGCTTCAATTTTAGACATGTTCAGCATCACGACCACGAGCCTGGACAGGCGTTTCACTTCATCGGAAACGATTTGCAAATAATGGGACTGTTTTTCGGGCGGAATGGTACCGTCCAGGATGCCGTCAATAAAGCCGCCGATGGTGGTCATGGGGGTCTTGAGCTCATGGGAAACATTTGCCACAAAGCTGCGCCGCGTGGACTCCTGTGTGGCAAGGGAGAGCGCCATTGTATTAAAAGCAGTTGCCAGCGCCCCGATTTCGTCATCCCGTTCCACCGGGACTTTATAGGAAAAGTCTCCGCTTGAAAAGCGCCGGGTCGCCTGCGCCATATCCCGGAGCGGGCGGGTCAGGCGGTAGGTCATGGCGTAGCCCCCTATCAGGGCAATCAGGAATGCCGAGAGGGCGGCAATCAAGAAGAGTCGGAACACATCCAGTACGAAGGGCTGCACATCCGCCATACTGGTACACGCAAAAATGACGCCGGCATCCTGGTCATTCACCCGGATGGGGACGCCCACAATATATTGGCGTTCCGTGAACAGGCCGTTTAGATAGCCTGTGTGACTGTAGCCGCGTTGGTATACCTCATCAATGATGTCTCTGGAAATCGTAACTGCGTCATGGACAGAGCATTCGCGGGGGGTACTCAAAAGGAAGTTAGAGGCCCTCTCTTTGCACAGTGTAATTTTGCCGCTATTGGTGCAGTAGAAGACATCTGAGCCAATGGAATTGGAGATTAACTGTAGGGTGTTGCATATGAGGATGGCGGAATTCTTGGGGACTTCCAGTTTGTTGGGCGAGATTGTCTGCCGGGTCATCTCCGAAATGCTTTTGGCATTCTGAAGCAATAAATCACGCTTTTGGTTACGGAAGTAGCGGGTGGTAAAAATAAGGAGGGAAAAGGCCAGTACGGTAAAGCATAAGAGTATTATGATCGAAAGCAAAGAAAAATATTTAGAAAAAAGGCTTCTTTTTTTGATGAAAATGGGCATGGCGCATTATTCCTTTACTTCGAATTTATATCCAACGCCCCAGACCGTTTTCAATTCCCATTTGTCCGAAATGCCTTCCAGCTTTTCGCGCAGGCGTTTGACATGGACGTCCACCGTGCGGGAATCGCCATAATAGTCGAAGCCCCAAACTTCGTCCAGCAGCTGGTCGCGGGTAAAGACGCGGTTGGGGTTGCTGGCCAGATGGAAAATCAACTCCAGCTCTTTGGGGGGAGTATCAATTTGCTTGCTATCCACCCGCAGCTCATAGTTCGTTAGATTGATGAGCAGCTTGTCAAAGCGCACTTCTTTGATATCGTCATTTCCGGCCACCGTACGGCGCAGCACCGCTTTAATCCGGGCAATGACTTCCTTGGCGTCAAAGGGCTTGACCACATAATCATCGGCGCCGAGTTCCAAGCCCAAAACTTTGTCGAAGGTTTCGCTCTTAGCGGTGAGCATGATGATCGGCTTATCGGAAAACTTGCGGATTTCGCGACAGACCTGCCAGCCATCCAATTGGGGCATCATAATATCCAATAATAAGATATCAGGCTGCTCCTGCTGAAACAGGGTAAGCGCGCTCATGCCGTCGTGAGCCAGTACAACCGCATATCCTTCTTTTTCCAAATATAGTCTGAGCAGTTCGCAGATATTTATATCATCGTCAGCCACCAAAATTTTTTCATTGGACATGGGGGATAGCCTCCCTTTCTATTCCGGAGCACAGTAGCACCGCACCCCAAATTATACTCTATTTTACATTATAAACCATTCTATCGGCATTTGATGAATATTTTTTTAAATTTATCGGCGGTACCGGGGCCCATGCACCGCACGTGCTTCCGTATATGCAACCGATCCGTCTGTTCCCCTCTTTTTGATTATACTGCATATACCCAAAAAAACAAGACAAAATAATCTTATGTTTATGACAACATGGCAGCGGACGGGTTTTCAGCGGCTCCGCTGTTGTGAAAGCGTTCTGAAAGGCGGTTGATAATCATGATTCAAACCATTCAAACGATACCGGTCTGGACGGATCTAAATGCCGTCCCGGCGCAGTATCCCTGGCTGGCTCAGGATATAACCTGCGACGTGGCCATTGTGGGCGGCGGCATTACGGGAGCCATGTGCGCCAAAAAATTTGCGCAGGAAGGGATTCAGGTTGCCCTGCTGGCGGCCGGAGCCGTGGGATGCGGGAACTCCTCCTGCTCCAATGGCATTTTGCACTACGAGGCCGGGCGGAGCATGACCGACCTGTCCAGGCATCTGGATATGGATTCGGTGATAAAAGTATATGAGATTTGCGACGCGTCCATCAATAACATTGAGCAAATGGCAGGGGAGTTTAATACGGACATCGCATTTGGCCGAAAGGATTCTCTCCTTTTTTCCGCGAGTGAGGACAACTATCGACTGCTCAAGCAGGAATATCTAATACGCCGGCATAATGGATTCAATGTGGATTATTATGACGCTTCCAACAGCCCCAATGCTTTTTCCTTTGAGATTAACAGCGGCATTTATTCCAAAAATCTCTCCGCACAACTGGATCCCTACCGCTTCGCGCATGCGCTGATGGCAGACGCAGCGGCGCACAGCGCACAGATTTTTGAAAACAGTTCCGTTGTCAATATCGTTCCGCAAAATGATCAGGTGGTGCTGCATACCTCCACCCGCTACAGCGTCACCGCCAATAAGGTGATTATTGCCGCCGGCAGTGATACTGTACAGTTTAGTTTAGGCGTTCCTTCCCAGCGCACAACCATTTTCTCCATTGCCACCGACCCTATTGAGAATTTTGCCGGATGGCTCAATACCTGCATCGTGCATGATATTGATAGCTGCGGCGTTACCATTCGCACCACACCGGACAACCGGATTATCATCAGCGGACTCGAAAGCATGATGGTGAATGCCAGCGGTCGTTTAGGCGGCGTGGTACCGGTTCCCCAACTGATGGAGAAAAAGTATAGGGAACTCGAAACCATGGCACGGGAGATGTTCCCGGCCATTCGCAATATCAAAGCGGCTTATAAGTATAGCGGCACCCATGTGGAGGCCAGTGACGGCCTGCCCATCATTGGCGAGCACCCCGCTTACCCCCATTTTTATTTTGCGATGTGCTCAGGGATAAACGGCATCGTCTACGGTGAAATCGCTGCGAGAATGCTGCTTACCGTGCATTCCGGCAAAGTGAGCGATCAGGTGTTGTATTTCCGGCCCGGACGGTAGCGCGATATTGCCCTGGCAACGGATTAAAAAGAAAAATTGCCATAATGAAAGCCTTCGCATGGATGTAACCGTTTCCCATTGCGAAGGCTCTTTTATGGGCAATTGTATTTTTGCCGCTATTTCTCATTAAAATCGACCCAGTTCTTGGCGCGGGTGACGTTATCGTCATCCGGCAGGGCTATTTGGGTGTGCGCCTGCCGACTATCCGCTTGGCTGATTGCCTGGGTCAAAAAGGTCTTACCTTTGGATCGGCCCTCCACTCGCCCATATTTCTTTTTTTTGGCCATATTTCCACCTCCATGACTTTATCTTACCCCGCACATCGCGGGAAAAACATGGAGCGAGGAAAAAAATCAAAGGATCTTATAGCTGATAGGGTAGCGCGCTTTAGCAAATCGGAACACACTGAAAACGACGCCCATGGCAAAATACAAACAGAGATTGGCGGAGCCGCCCGAGCTGAAAAAAGGCAGCGTGATCCCGATAACAGGCAAAAGCTTCAGACACATGCCGATATTCAGGAGGGTTTGGGATGCGATCATGAACATAACGCCGTAACAAAGGAGAAACCCGGTATGATCGGGGGACTTGCTTGCCACGCGGACACAGCGGATGGTAATTGCCAGCAGGATCAGCAAAACGACAATACAGCCGATGAGGCCGAATTCCTCCCCGGCAACCGTGATGATAAAATCGTTTTTGCTCGCAGGAACAAGATGATGCTGGCTATAAGTTCCCTTTAAAAAACCTTTGCCCCAAAGTCGCCCCGAACCGATGGCGTTGAGTCCCTGATCCTGCTGGTATTCCATACCCTGCGGATCGCGCCCGGGATATAGAATGACAAGGAAACGCTCCTTTTGGAAGGCCTTGAGGATATCAAAATACCATGCGGCGGCAAAGGCGCCCACCGCCAAAACACCGCCCGCCAAAAGATATAGAAAATGCAGCCCGCCCACAAAAAGCAGGCCCACAAAAATAAACGCAAAAATGAGCGCGGAGCCGTCGTCTCCTGTCATAGAGACAAGTCCGATGGGGATCAGTGCGTGCAGCCCCAGCAAAACCACGTTCAGGATATGATTAATATGGTCTTTGACTTTATTGAGATGTAAGGAAAATGTAATAATAAAGCCGATTTTCAAGAGCTCGGAAGCCTGAAAATAAAAACTGCCGAACTTGAGCCAAGCTGTATTGTCTGAGCCGTTGTCGGGTCCCACGCCCCATACAATGGTGACGACCATCATAAATAGGCAAATGGCCGCAATGACGGGCCAGAGTTTGGCGTAAATTTCAAAGTCAACAAGGGAAATGATCAGAGCGCCGATGAGTCCCAAGGTAATGGAGATAATCATGGTTTTCATGGCGGAAGAAAAAGCCCCACCCGCCGGAATGTCTGTATAAGTTGCGCTGTATAGCAGTAATGCCCCACAAAACGAGGCCAATAAACATAGGATTAACAATATTTTGTCCGTCTCTTTGACAAAACGCCAAACGGACTTCTGCAAAGGAGCCAAAACTTCACCTTCCTTTTGTGTCATATACCTAATCTAATATTATAATAGGATGCAGTCCGTAATTCAAGTAAAAACCCTTTTCTCGGGTATAAAAATATGATATAATCCTCCATAATGGTTGTTTTTCTCTGATATGGCCTTCCCAAGGAGGGTACAAGTAGGAATAGAAAAGGAGCGTACATCATGCTTTCTGATATTGAAATTGCGCAAAGCACGACCATGAAACCTATTCTGGAAATTGCGGCTTCCTGCGGGATAGAGTCACAGGAGGCGGAGCCTTATGGACATTATAAAGCCAAGATCGGCGATGCGGCCTTTGCCCGTATGGCGAACCAGCCCAACGGCAAGCTGGTGCTGGTCACGGCGGTGAATCCGACGCCTGCCGGTGAAGGTAAAACCACCACAACGGTGGGGCTGGGGCAGGCGATGACAAAGCTCGGCAAGCGGGCGGTCATTGCCCTGCGGGAACCTTCCCTCGGACCCGTGTTTGGAATGAAGGGAGGGGCCGCAGGGGGCGGTTATGCCCAGGTGGTGCCCATGGAAGATATTAACCTCCACTTTACGGGCGACCTGCACGCCATTACAGCCGCCAACAACCTTTTGTGCGCCTTGATTGACAATCACATCCAGCAGGGGAACTTGCTGGGCATTGACCAGCGGCGTATTCTCATGAAGCGCTGCCTTGATATGAATGACCGTGTCCTGCGCAATATTGTGATCGGTTTGGGCGGCAAGGCAAACGGTGTTCCGCGTGAGGATGGCTTTATGATCACGGTGGCCAGTGAAGTGATGGCCATATTGTGCCTGTGTGAGGATCTCGCGGATTTGGAGCAGCGGCTGGGCCGGATGCTGGTGGCCTATACTGCGGATAACCGGCCGGTGTTCGCCTCGGATTTGCACGCGCAAGGGGCCATGGCAGCGCTGCTGAAAGAGGCGGTCAAGCCCAATCTGGTGCAGACACTGGAAGGTACGCCGGCGCTTATGCATGGGGGACCCTTTGCCAATATTGCCCACGGCTGCAACTCTGTGCGTGCCACCCGGCTGGCACTGAAAATGGGGGATTACTGCATCACGGAAGCGGGATTCGGTTCCGATTTGGGGGCGGAAAAGTTTTTTGACATCAAATGCCGCGCAGCGGGGTTAGCGCCCTCAGCGGTGGTATTGGTGGCGACAGTGCGCGCCCTCAAATATAACGGCGGTGTTCTCAGGGAGGCATTGCAGACCGAAAACAGGGAGGCCTTGGAAAAGGGAATCCAGAATTTAGGAGCCCATATTGAAAATTTGCAAAAATTCAGGTTGCCGGTGGTGGTGGCCCTAAACCGCTTTGCCAGCGATACGCCGGAGGAGCTTGCCTATATTGAAACGTACTGTCACGAACATGGCGCGGATTTCGCCTTATCTGAGGTATTCACCAAAGGCGGCGAGGGCGGCAAGGTGCTCGCGCAGAAGGTGGCGGAGGCCTGTGAAAAGGAAAACCATTTCCAATACCTCTATGATTTATCCCTGACCGTACAGCAGAAAATCGAGAAGATCGCCACGGAACTTTATGGCGCGGCGTCGGTTGAATACAACCCGACCGCATTAAAAGCGCTGCGGGAAATCGAAAATCTGGGCGGCGGCGCCATGCCGGTGTGCATGGCCAAGACTCAATATTCGCTTTCGGACAATCCCGCATTGCTGGGCCGCCCGCAGGGGTTTACGCTGCACATCTCCGAAGTACGGCTTTCTGCCGGAGCAGGTTTTGTGGTGGTGTTGACAGGTAACATTATGACCTTGCCGGGCCTTCCCAAAAAACCGGCGGCCGAAAATATTGATATTGACAGCGATGGCAGAATCACAGGATTGTTCTAATGGACTGCGCCTGGGCTCCTATACAAATTCAACGTAATTTTATTTTCAAAATTTATGCAGATAATTTTAGTTTTTGGAGACGCGATGAAGAGAGAGCGAACAGAACATATAGAAACAGACAGCGAGCAGGCGACGGAGCAGGCTGGACGGGCCCTGGCCGAGACTTTAAAGCAGGGGGATTTTGTGGCTTTTTTTGGGGGGCTCGGAATGGGCAAAACCGCTTTTATCCGTGGGATGGCCTCTGTCTTAGCACCGGAAGCCGCCGTGACCAGTCCCACCTTTGCGCTGGTCAACGTCTATGCGGGTGCTGTACCCCTATATCATTTTGATATGTACCGCGTTGCTTCTTTTGCGGATTTATATTCTATCGGTTTTTTTGACTATATGGACGGGCAGGGTATTCTGGTCACCGAATGGAGCGAAAACATCGAGGGGATTTTGCCGGAAGCCGCCATACGGGTTTTTCTGCGGCAGGGGGAAGACCCCTCTTGCCGTCACATTGATATTGTGTACCCCGGTGAGTCCGAACGCTCCTGGAAGGAAGAGGTGCCATCATGAAAATACTGGCGTTGGACAGCTCGGCGGTAACGGCGAGTGTTGCCGTATTGGACCATACAAAAGTAATTGCCGAGCTGTATTCTCATTCGGGCCTCACCCATAGCGAAACGCTGATGCCGATGGTGGATACTGCTTTACGGATGGCGGGTTGCCCGGCGGACACGCTCGATTTGCTGGCGGTGACGCAAGGTCCCGGTTCTTTTACAGGGCTGCGTATTGGGATTGCCTGTGTCAAAGGGATGGCTGCGGGGCTGCAAAAGCCCTGTATGGGTATCTCCACGCTTTTATGCATTGCGCGGGCCTATTCCGGTGGAGAAGGGATTGTGTGCGCCTGTATGGATGCGCGTTGCGGGCAGGTCTATTACGCCTTGTTCCGGGCATTTACCGGAGGTATAGAGCGTTTGACGCCTGACAGCGCGGATGCAATCGAGGCATTACTGCCGCAGTTGCAGGCTTGGTCGGCGCCGGTTTATTTTGTGGGAGACGGTGCGGCCCTCTGTTATGAGGCACTGGGGGAGCGTCTGACCGATGCGCGTCTTGCCCCGCCCAATTTACGCTATCTACGGGCGGCAAACGTGGCGTTAGCCGCTTATGAAAGTTACGATCCGGGAGAGGATTACGCTCCTGGAAGACTGCAGCCTCTCTATTTGCGGCTGCCGCAAGCGGAGCGGGAACTCAAAAAACGGAAAACGGAAGAAGGAAAGGGAGCAAAGGTATGATTGCAATTGGCGCCGACCATGGTGGGTATCTTTTAAAAGAAGAGATTAAGTGTTTCTTAACCGAACAGGGAATTCCTTTTAGGGATTTTGGTATTTCTGAGTTGCATGCGGTTGATTATGCAACCGTTGCGGCGCCGGTGGCGCGGGCGGTGGCAAGCGGCGAAGTGGAGATGGGAATCCTGCTTTGCGGCACCGGTATTGGCATCGGCATTGCCGCTAACAAAATAAAAGGCGTCCGTGCGGCCTGCTGCTCGGACACCTACAGCGCAAAATTTACCCGTATGCACAATGACGCCAATATCCTGTGTATGGGCGGGCGTGTTGTGGGCGTGGGCCTGGCGTTGGATATTGTGGATATATTTTTGCATACCGCCTTTGAAGGTGGGCGGCATCAGCGCCGTATTGATCAAATCCGGGATATTGAAGAGGGCAAGCTGTAACCGGCAGTACCGGAGCAAGCGCTCTGCAGTGTGCGAAGATAAAGAGGCGCCGCCGGGCGCTTATCCCTTCACTAGTTTTTGCGTCATCTCCCAGCCGCAGCCCGCGATGTCCGGCAGGGAGAGGGTAAAAAGATCCGTGGATCTGCACCCTATCTCAAAAATATGCTGGGCATGCGGACTTAAGGAACGGACTTGCGCATAGCGTTGCAGGATGGGCAAGGAAGCCGTCTGTTTGGCGGCGCGCAGAATTGCTTCGCCCCGCTTGGTAAAGCCCAAAACACGCAAATAAGGAGGCAGACCCTGCAGGTCTGTGGCGGTAATCCCCAGATATGCGTATAAGACCACTCGGCGGACGCGGGCATGGGTATAACGCTTTGTTTTTACAAGATTGTAGAGTTCTTCTAAAGACCGGGCCCTTTGGATACCATGCAACAGCCGGTGTTCGAGCCCTTCTGTCATATCGGGCAGGAGACGGAGCTGCTCAAGCGGTCGTTGCCGCAGAGAAGAGAGAATAGCGAGGGACAGTCGTCTATAATCAGAGCAATTGCCCGATTCCAGAGCTTGCAGAGAAAAGGCAGGCAAAAAGGGACGGGTGGCTGTAAGCTCGCCCGCTTGAATGTGCGCCCGGATCTGGGAGGCCGACATAAATGCGCCGGCGGCTTCGGGGCTGTCATGTGCGGCGCCCTGCCTTTCGATGGCCCATGGAATGATGGCGGATGATTGTTGCCGTATCGCTTTTAAATATTCGATGCCCAAGGTGCCGTTTGGCGTCAGCAGAGGCGCGGCCCCTTCCTCGCCCAAACAGACGCAGGCTGCCTCATAGCGTGCCAGTGGGAAGGAGACGCCTTTTTGCAGGTGTTCCCGGCACAGCGCTATGAAATTCGGTTCCAGCAGCATTTCCGCAATTCGGCCGAGGGCTTCCATATCGCTGCTTTCGCTGCCAAAACTGCAAATCTCCACGCATCCTAACCCTTGCAATAGAGCAATCGCGCCGCGGGCAAAGTGTTCGGCGGAGGCAATACACCACGGCAACGGTAATTCAATAATAAGGTCCGCCCCGCCTGCTAGCGCCATTTGCGTACGCTGCCATTTGTCAAGTATCGCCGTTTCAGCGCGTTGCACGTAGTTGCCGCTGAGGATAGCGACAATATGGGTAGCGCCCCGCTCCTTGGTTTGCGCAATATGATATTGGTGGCCGTTGTGAAAGGGATTGTATTCGGCGACGATGCCCGCAATTTTCATAACGCGCTTCCTTTCCTGCAAAAAAATACAGACTGTATATTTGTTTTTCTGTATCTATATAGCGTATTGTTACTATTTCTGCCTTTTTTACTTGCATTTGCGGTAATGATTGACTATAATATAATACTGTAAAAATAATTGGGCTGCAAGCTGAAATTGACCGATGTCGTGCCCGCTGGCATGGCATTGTTATTTTTCTGCTTACCTGGTTTTACAAAATAGCCAAGGAGCATCATTTTTGTGACCGCTCCCCAAAAAATAGTGGTGGAGATCAATCTTTCACCTGGAAGGAAACGTTTTATGAAAATTCTTGTGATCAATGCCGGCAGCTCCTCCCTAAAATATCAGCTCATTGATATGACGGACGAAAAAGTGATTGCCAAAGGAATCTGTGAAAGGATTGGGATCGACGGCTTGTGCTGGGGCACCACCTTTGATGGCAGACGCCACGAAAAAAACGTCAATATGCCCACCCATACGGATGCCTTTATGCAGGTGCAGGATGCCCTTGTGAATGGTGAAGCGGCTGTCCTCAAGGATATGAGCGAGATTACCGCCGTAGGACACCGTGTTGTGCAGGGCGGCGCTATATTCAGCGAGTCTGTATTGGTGGATGACAAAGTGATTGCCGATATTGAGAGCCTGTCCGCGCTAGCGCCTCTGCATAACCCCGCGCATGTGCAAGGCATTCGCGCTTGCCTGAACGTACTGGGCCCTGCGGTACCGGAGGTCGTGGTATTTGATACCGCATTCCATGCCACGATGCCGCCCGAGGCCTATATGTTTGCGGTGCCTTACCGTTTTTACGAAAAATACGGCATTCGCCGCTATGGTTTCCACGGCACCTCCCACCGTTATATTTCGATGCTGTGCGCCGAAAGGATGCACAAGAAGCCGGAAGAACTCAAAATCATTACCTGTCACCTTGGCAACGGAAGCTCCATTACAGCCATAAAGCAGGGGAGGGTAGTGGATACCAGCATGGGCCTGACTCCGTTGGATGGCTTTATGATGGGAACTCGCTCGGGCTCTCTGGATCCTTCTGTAGTCTGCTATCTGCTAGAAGAAGAAAATTTGACCGCCAACGAGATGGCTATATTGCTCAATCGGGAATCCGGTATGCTTGGCATTTCGGGGGTCTCCAGCGACGACCGCGATATCACGAAGGCCATTGAGGAGGGCAATGAGCGCGCCAAGCTTGCCCGGGCAATGCAGTTTTATCAGATTCGGAAGTTTATCGGCTCCTATATTGCGGCTATGAACGGTGTGGATGCCATCTGCTTTACGGGCGGTATTGGCGAAAACTCCTTCCGGCTGCGCCGTGATGTATGCGAGAACCTCACCTTCTTGGGAATCCGGATTGACGAAGAGAAGAACAACCTTGCCGTCGGTGGCCGGGAAGAGGAGATTTCCACACCGGATTCTACCGTACGCGTTTTTGTATTGCCGACCAATGAAGAGTTGGTGATTGCACGCGATACCAAAGCGGTGGTAGAAAAGCAACAGTAGGCCTCAATAAACCACCGGGTTTCGCGAAGCGAATGTCCGACGCAGCCAATTTCATTCATTTTTTTGAAGCGTCCCTGTATCCGCTGTGTACAGGGACGCTTTCTGATGCAAAATTTTGTGTGTTTTTCTTTCTGTACGGGCACTGACTGTCCCCCTAAGTATAAACAAAAGGTCGAAATAATATGTATAAATACAAGATAAACACGAAGGGAATCCTCACAAATCCGCCGACAGGGGTGGCGGAACTGAGATAGGGTGGAGGAGTGGGCATGCGCTATCGAAGGCTGAAACGAAAGCATAAGAAAAGGCTGAAAATGATTGCCTGCGGATTGGCCGCTTTGCTCGTATTATTTATATTGCTGGATGCCAAGCTGCGGCCAATCATTAAAACGATGGCCATCAACCAAGCGCAATTTATTGCCACGCAAGCCATCAATGACGCGATTACGGAAGTTATGCAAAAGGCGGATGTCAGCTATGAGAAATTGGTTAATGTCGATAAAGACGGGGAGGACCGGGTGCGTGCGATTACCGCCAACATTGTGCAAATGAATCGGCTTAAGGCGGAGGTGACCACCCTCTCCGCGCAAAAAATCGCAGGGGTTGATAAATGTACCATCAGTATCCCCTTGGGAACGCTAATTGGTGGGGACCTGTTTACGGGTCGCGGCCCTAGAATTAAGATCAAAGTCAATTTGTCCGGCCATGTGGTTACGGATATTGAAAATACGTTTGATGCGGCGGGCATCAACCAAACCCGGCATCAAATCATGCTCGATGTGAGGGGCAGTATTTATATTCTGATCCCCGGCTACAATACGGCAACCGAGGTGGAAACCGACCTTTGCATTGCACAAACCGTCATTGTGGGCGAAGTGCCCGGGACTTATGCGCAGATCAATACCGGCAGCGGCGCGATTCCCGAGGCGATTGATGAGTATAAATCTGAAAAACCGGAATAGAGCTATTGGAATTTGGTGGTATTATTTGATATAATAATATATCACTCAGTCCGAAATTTGGAGAGACGCCATATGTGCCGGAATCATATTGGCCATAAGGCCGCCGAAGCGGCGCGGCTTGATATGTGAGCGCATGTCCGCAGAGGGGACGCGTGCGCATGATGCTTTGGCAATGGATCAAACTGCCGAAATTCTTGCTGCTGCCAATGCCCAAAGTAATAGTAAAAAGATTGAAGGAGTTTGCTTATGCAAGAATGGGATCAAATGATTGCCCGCGCCAATGAACTACGGGATCAGCTCAATTATCACAATCGAAAATATTATCTGGAGGATGCGCCCGAAATCCAGGACGACGAATATGACCGCCTTATGCAGGAACTGATTCAGCTGGAGGAAACGTATCCCGAACTTGTGCGGCCGGATTCGCCGACACAGCGGGTGGGCGGCGATGTTTCGACACAGTTTACGCCTGTCGTGCATGCCGTACCTATGGAGAGCTTGCAGGATGCTTTTTCCACGGAAGAGGTATTGGATTTTGACCGAAGGGTGCGCGAGCAAGTGCCAAATCCCGTCTATGTGGTGGAACCGAAAATTGACGGTTTGTCGGTGGCACTCGAATACGAAAATGGTGTTTTTACGCGGGGTTCCACGCGGGGAGACGGAATTACCGGCGAGGATGTGACCGCCAATTTGCGTACCATTGCCGCCATTCCGCTGCGCTTACGCAAGGATTTGCCCTTGCTTGAAGTGCGCGGCGAAGTCTATATGCCGCAAAAAAGCTTTGCGCGGCTCGTGGGTGAGCAGCAGTCGCGCGAAGAGAAGATGTTTAAGAATCCCCGGAATGCCGCGGCAGGTTCTCTGCGGCAAAAGAATCCGCAGATTACGCGGGGCCGGGGACTGGATATTTTTCTCTTCAATATCCAGCGCATCGAAGGAGAGTCCATCAAGACCCATCAGGATTCCCTGGAATATATGAAACAGCAAGGGTTTAAAATCGTGCCCTTCTACGGGGTCTTTACCGATATACAGGGTGTACTTTCGGAAATTGAACGGATTGGGCATCTGCGGGGCGGTTTGCCCTTTGATATTGACGGCGCAGTCATCAAGGTAAATCATTTTGCGGAGCGCAAAAAAATCGGCAGTACGGCCAAATATCCCAAGTGGGCCATTGCCTATAAATATCCCCCCGAGGAAAAGGAAACAAAACTTTTAAATATCGAAGTGAATGTGGGGCGTACGGGCGTATTGACGCCCATCGCCGTGCTGGAGCCGGTTTTGCTCGCGGGCAGCACCGTCAGCCGCGCCACATTGCACAATGAGGATTTTATTGCGCAAAAGGATATCCGCATTGGAGATAAGCTGCTCATCCGCAAAGCAGGAGACATCATCCCCGAAGTTATCCGTGTCAGCGCCCATACGGAAGGTTCCGTGCCCTATCACATGGAGCGCATCTGCCCCTCCTGCGCTGCGCCTGCCTTCCGGGAAGAGGAGGCGGCTGCCATACGCTGTAACAATCCGGAATGTCCCGCGCAAATTCTACGCAACCTGATTCATTTTTGTTCCCGTGATGCCATGGATATTGAGGGCTTAGGCCCCGCAATTTTGGAGCAGTTCATAGCGAACGGACTCATTGTCAATATGACGGATTTGTATACCCTGCGGGCTGAGGATATCGCGGACCTAAAGGGACTTGGCGCAAAATCCGCCGATAATATTATTGCGGCCATAGCAAATTCCAAGCGCAATGCCCTGCATAAACTGATCTTCGCTTTGGGTATTCACGGCATTGGACAAAAAGCGGCCAAGCAGTTGGCGGCTCAGTTTTCTTCCATGGAGGCTCTGTGCAAGGCGGATGCGGCAGCCTTGACGGCCATAGACGGCTTTGGAGACATTATGGCGGAACAGATCGTCTCCTTTTTTGCTTTGCCCCAGACCCTTCATCTGCTGCGCGCTTTACAGGAGGCCGGGGTCAGCATGGAGGATACGCCGCCGGAAAGATTGGCGGATCACCGCTTTGAGGGGAAGACTTTTGTCCTGACAGGTACGCTGTCCGGCTATACCCGGGAGGAGGCGGGCGCTCTGATCGAGTCCATGGGCGGCAAAATATCCTCAAGCGTTTCCAAAAAAACAAGTTTCATTCTTGCGGGGGAGAACCCGGGCAGCAAACTCAGCAAAGGGGAGCATTTGGGAATTCCCGTTTTGTCTGAGTCAGAGTTTCGAAAAATGGTGACAGAGGCGTAGAAAAAACCGTTCGATTGTGGTATAATGCGACTCTAGAATTTAAAAGAAATCCCCTATATGCCGGATTCATATGCACATATCAGCCTAGGGTGATGAAGCCCCGATGAAATGAAAGGAGAAAAGGGCGGTGGCACCCTTTCACGTAGCAAGAATGTGAAGGGGTTTGATGGGAGCCCTTTGTTATATGAAAAAAACAAGCACATTAATCATGGTGTTATATCGCCTTTGGTTGATAATACCGGCCATTTTGGCTCTTTCAACGATTGTGGTGCTGCGAAATGCCTCCTCACGGGCGGACGCGGGCAAGATTACATTTTATTTGGTACCGGCCCTGTACCTGGTGGCCTGGATTGTGTCTCACCTGGCCCTGACTTTAGCCAAGGATAAATTGACGCGCTACATCCTCATCTCCTTCACCTTTTTCGGTGCGACGATGGGATCCGTCATTTTCTTAAACACGGCGGTTTTGAAAACCGCGTTGATTTGTATACTGGCCGCAATGGCGACCGGTCTGCATTTTATAGTGGCAATGCTGTTGGCAAAACGATGCGGGACTTGGACCTTTCCTTTTGCCAAATTTGCTCGATTTCTCCGGTCTAAAATGCAGACAGAGGAAGTTGCGGTTATTGCGGATGGCGCAGAGGAATGTAAAGAAGACGTAACCCCACTCCAGATATTGGAATCCACCGTTTGCGAGCCCCGTGCTTCTGCGGACAATCATGTGGAAAAAACAGAGGAAGCCGAAGATGAATAACCCTGTTTTAAGCGCTTTTTTTTATATCATACAGAAACAATCGATTTATAAAACCAAACTATTAAAGGAATGAAATTTGTTTTATTGCGGGTTTTTTAGAGAGGATAATGTTGACAGCGGCACGAAATAGTGCTATTATTTACTTGTATGGTTGCATACATTTTTTCGCGAATCATGTCTGTCAATAGTGTATTTGACTGATGCTACTCATTGTTATTGCATATCTTTTTTGTATCTGTAAATTTTCTTTGAATAAGGACAAACTTAGTAAAAGCTCTATTTAATTAGGTATTTTGTACCTGCAGACAAACGGTAAGTTAAGTGGGAGGTGAACTCAGAGAGGGAATCACTTGGCTGCAGGTAACAAAAAATATATTACTAGGGAGCAAGAAAATGAAGGTAAAAAAATTTGCAAAGAAAAGCAAGATTGTTCTTTCCTTATGCCTGGTTTTTGCAATGTTGCTTTCAATGAGCACAATGGCTTTTGCAGCGACGAGCCCCGACATTAACGATCCTGTTTTTGGAAGTGCGGCCGCTATTGCAACGGACATTGAGCGTGAAGGCATCGTGTTAGTCAAGAATACAGGCAATGCACTACCTCTGGCGGCTAGCGCGAAAGTCAATGTCTTCGGTACCGGTTCTATTTCTCCGTTCTATGGCGGCGGCGGTTCCGGTGACATTGCCGCAACCGACATCGCTGGTTTCTACGATTCTTTGGATTCGGCCGGCATTCAGTACAACACCGAATTAAAATCGGCCATTTCTTCTTGGTATGATGTACATAAGAACGAAACCAGAGATCCTCTGGAAGGCGGCGGGTTCGGTATGTGGAACACGCCCCTCAGCCGCAACGAAATGCCTGTTTCGGCATTCTCTGACACGGTAAAAGCGAATGCGAAGGCCTACTCCGATACGGCGATCCTCTTCATTTCCCGTGCGGGTTCTGAAGGCGGCGACTTGTTTGATTCCGCGATGAGATTATACGATGAAGCCAACTTCACAGCCGATACCCTCGAAAAGGGTTTGGGTGGTGAAAAACAACTGATGGAGTATGTTGTGGCCAACTATTCCAATATCATCGTGGTTCTCAACATTAGCAATGCGATGGAAATCCAGTGGGTTGAGGACAACGCGAACATCAAAGCGGCCATCATGATTGGCGCGCCCGGCCAGTTCGGCATGAAAGCCGTTGGCGAAGTGCTTTCTGGTAAAGTGAATCCTTCCGGCAGAACGGTGGATACCTTTGCGAAGAGCATGACGGATCATCCTTCTACTGTCAACTTCGGCGAATTTACATACAATGCCCAAGTGAACGGCAAACAGTATTATTTTGTAAATTACAACGAAGGCATCTATGTTGGATACCGCTATTTTGAGACCTTTGGTGTTCCTGTAACCTACCCATTCGGCTTTGGTCTGTCCTACACCTCCTTCACCTGGGATGTATCTCAAAGCGATGTGGTTCAGGACCTTTCCAAGGATGAAATCACCTTCAATGTCAAAGTGACGAATACGGGTACTCGTGCGGGTAAAGATGTGGTGCAGCTCTATTACACGCCTCCCTACACCGCAGGCGGCCCTGAAAAAGCCACCAAGAATCTGCTTGCTTTTGCGAAGACCGATCTGCTTCTGCCCGGTTCTTCTCAGACACTGCCGATTACCGTGAAGACCAGAGATATGGCTTCCTACGCGACTTCTATTGCCTCCTATGTCTTGTCTGCCGGCAATTATCAGTTCGCTATCGCGAGATCGGTAAAGGATACCGTAACAACTGTAGCGGGTTCCTTGGCGTCGGATAAAGTGTTTTCTACTGATTCCGCCACCGGTGCTGCCATTGAAAACCGTTTTGACGATGCCAAAGGCAGCTTGACCTATCTCTCTCGCTCCAACCCGACCGGCACCATGCCGAAGGCTCCCACCAATTACACCCCGCCCGCTTCTTTGGCAACTTGCGATAATGCTCCGGCTCCGACTACCGTGGGCACCGTTCCCACCATCGGCGCGAACAACAACCTGTTGCTGAAAGACGTCTATGCGGATCCTTCCAAGTGGGATGCTTTCTTAGACCAGTTTACTCTGGATGAGATGGTGGATCTCGTGACCAACGGTGGCTACCAAACTGTAGCAGTGAACCGTTTGGGCGTTCCCAAGACCATAGACAATGACGGCCCTGCCTCCATCAAAGGCTCCGGCGGATTTGCCTACAATTTGGTCGGTATTGCGTATCCTTCCGAAACCGTGATCGCTTGCACCTGGAATACTGCGCTTGCGCAGGAAATGGGCGTACGCATCGGTAAAGAGGCTGCCAAGATCGGCACCCAGGTATGGTATGCTCCTGCGAGCAACATTCACCGTAACCCCAGAGCGGGTCGTAACTTCGAATATTTCTCCGAAGATCCGCTGCTGGCTGGCAAAATGATGGCTGCCGAGGTAAAAGGCGCGCAGTCTCAAAACCTGATCCCCACCATCAAGCATTTTGCTCTGAATGATCAGGAAACCCATAGAGATACCCAGGGTCTTTGCACTTGGGCAAACGAGCAATCTATCCGTGAAATCTATCTGAGACCCTTCGAGATTGCTGTCAAGGAAGGCAAAGCCAAGGGTGTTATGTCCGCATTCAACCGCATCGGCACCGTATGGGCCGGCGGCAGCAAAGCATTGTTGACCGACGTGCTTCGCGGCGAATGGGGATTCGATGGCTTTGTCGTAACCGACTTCTGTTCCAACGGCACTGGCACCGGCTACATGTCTCAAGTACAGCAAGTTTATGCGCAGGGCGACACCGCGTTATACGGTATGAACTGCTTTGGCATGCTGACTCCCCCTGCCGTTGGCACTGTCTTAAAATCGACTTACAATGCAGATCCGATTGGCTTCGGTCAAGCGCTCAGACTGGCCACCAAGAATCTCTGCCAGTTGAAGATGCGCACCAATGCGTTCCTCAAGGATGTCGCGGTTAAAAACGGCAACTACACCATGATCGTGGAAGGCTACGATTGGGGTCCCGCGATTCCGAAGGTAGTGCTCCAGTCCAACAAAGTGCTGACCAGCGCCGATGTGAGCAAAGCTGATTTTACAGCTTTTGTAAAACGTACAGCTCTCTCCGGCATGTTGCTGGGTACTGCGCAGGGCAACCGTGAAATCACTGACGCTTATGTTTCCGATGAGAGAGGCAACAAAGTGGACAGCGGCAACTATATCACTTTGGTGATGAAAGTGCATCCCGATTTGTCCATCGGTTCTCCCTTCAACTACAATTTCTTTGGTTCTAGCCACAATGAGTGGGTTAAGACCGAATACACGGTGACCCAAACCTCTACAGGCAGCGTTTGGAACAACTTATTTAATCAGATTAACCTCATTACCGAGGGCTTCAAGAGAGGCAATGTGAGCTATTCTGACAGCGAGTTTGGCAATATCAACCTGACATACGGCGCTTATGAACCTGAAAACGCGATGGCCAGCGGCAGCATGCCCCTGGTGATCTGGTTGCACGGCGCTGGTGAAGGCGGTACCGATCCTGACGTAGCATGGCTGGGCAACAAAGTTGTCAATCTGGCTACGGAAGGCATTCAGAGTAATTTTGGTGCAAATGGCGCTTATGTGCTCGCACCCCAGACTCCGACTTACTGGATGAATAACGGTAGGAACCAGTATACTTCCGATGGTACTTCCATGTATACCCGTGCTCTGATGAACCTGATTGAAAAATATGTTGCTGTTCATCCGGAAATTGACACCAATCGAATCTATCTCGGCGGCTGTTCCAACGGCGGTTTCATGACCATGAACATGATCACGCACTATCCGGAATATTTTGCGGCAGCCTATCCGGTCTGCGAAGCTTATTCCGACGCTTGGATCACCGATGCGCAGATTGAGAGCATCAAAAATATTCCGATCTGGTTCACCCAGGCCGCGAATGACCCCACCGTCAGAGCCAATCTGAACGTTCTGCCCACCTATGACAGACTGATTAAGGCTGGCGCCACGAATGTTCACCTGACCCTTTGGGATACCGTTAAGGATATGACGGGGCTTTACAAAGCTACGAACGGAACCGATCCTTACAACTACAATGGACACTGGTCTTGGCTCTACACCTTGAATAACGAGTGTACGCTGGACTATGACAAGAATCCCGTTAAGTTCCGTGGCCAAGAAGTTTCTATCATGGAATGGCTCGCCAAGCAGAGCAAGAGCGCGGTCAAGACCGTGATGACCTTCGATAAAACCAAGGCGGCTATTAACGAGAAGATCACCGTCACAGTGACTTGCGCTGCCGATGTGCAGAGCTTTGCCCTTGCCAATGAGAACGGCATGCCCATCACGCTCAAGAACATCACTTCTACCACCAGTGGAGACACCAAGACCTTTAAGGCGGAATTCACTGTGGGAACAGCGGGTAACCGAGAGCTGACGGCGGTGCTGGACGCTGGTTATGGTTATTTCGCAGATGCAACTGCTTCCATCGAAATCACCAAGACTTCTGAGGCACCCAAGGTGGAGAGCGTAACGGCTCCCGCCAAAGTGGCTGTCAATGTAGTGAATAACTACACCATCAAGACCAACGCCGAAGGTTCCTACAGCGCTAACGTACGCTCTACAGGTGCTTCCAGTGATCTGGGCAAGACCGTTGTCAGCAAGACAATGAATGCGGACGGCACTTGCACTTGGATCCTCGGCATCAAGATCGGTACGGCCGGCACGAATCGTTCCTTTGACGCTTATGCGGGTAATGCCACCGGCACCAGAAGTGCCGCCTACAACTTCAAAGTGACCGTTACCTTAATCTAGTATAGCGAAAACGCTATAAACCCGGCCATGCTAGGCCGACCGACGAGGGTCCACCAACGGTGGACCCTCGTTACACATTCGCTGAAAAACTAAAAATAGGGTAGCTTTTTGTCTTGCGTTTTGCTATACTTCATATTAGGAATAAATTTTTTTCTTAGAAAATGGTTGATTCGTTTTTTTTATTGAGATTCGTATGCGTGGTATGATTTATGGGCACCTGGAAAAGCCTATTAAAAACTTCATGGGCAATGCTCAGGTGGCTTCGATGCTTAGCGATTCCTGCAATACACAGAGCCATTGGACCAGCGTCACGCTGGTTCGTTCGCATGACCCAATACAGAGGAATGGAAGAGGGGAGAAGTGAGAATATGCAGTCAACACAGAGACGGAAAGAGATTATTCGCATTTTGCAAAACAGTTTGAACGCTGTGAATGCTTCCATTTTAGCTGAGCGCATGGAAGTGAGCCGGCAAGTGATTGTGGGGGACATTGCTTTGTTGCGGGCACAAGGCTGGGATATTTTGTCGACGCCCCGGGGCTATGTGATCCCTGCCAAACCGGAAAAAAATGAAACGATTTTTACGGTTGCCTGTCAGCATCCTATTCATATGATGAGGGATGAGTTGTATATTATTGTCGATCATGGCGGGCGAATATTGGATGTGATTGTGGAACATCCGCTTTACGGACAGCTAGTCGGCCAGTTAAATTTGGCGTCCCGCTTTGATGTGGATGATTTTGTAAAGAAAATAGAAGCGGATCAAGTATCTTTATTATCCGATTTAACCCAGGGAATTCATTTGCATACGATATCCTGCGAGAGTATACAAAAAGCTCGGCAAATTGAAGATGCCCTTGCAACAGCCCATATTTTGTTGGAAGTGGACTGATCTACGAAGACTTCACGTAAAATTGTCGTTTTTTTAAAAATTTGATTGACAAAAGAGAAGAAAAGAAGTATTATGATATCAAGGACAAGACATATGTCTTGTCACAAACTGCAAAGCAGCTGACAAGTTCGATTACAGACATAAATCCATATTTTTTTAAGGAGCGGTGTTATTGGGAGTTCTAGGGATTTCCTTGTTGTTTGTAGGGATTGTACTGATTATGAATGGTGTGAACCGCTTATGTAATGTGGATGCTAAATCCACCGCATTTATGAATGCGGTCACCGGCTTGATTATCGTGGTCGGCAATTTTATTATGCTGGCTAAGGCAGAGGAAGTTATTGCATTCCAAAACGTCGCTTCCGGATTTTTGTTTGGCTTTACTTATTTATTTATTGCAGCTAATTATTTATTAAAATTAGACTTAAGGCCCTTCGGTTGGTATTCCTTATGTGTGGCGATCTATGCAGCGGTCATGTCGGTTTCTTCCTTTTTGAGTGGAGAGATACGCTTCGGCCTTTTATGGGGCGCCTGGACGCTGTTATGGTTGGAAGGATTCTTGGAACTGGTCTTAAAGCTAAAACTGGCCAAGATATTTCCGTACTTGTCCATTGCAGAGGGCATTTTTGCAGCGGGTATCCCATCGATGTTGATGCTAATGGACAAATGGTAAACGAGTACCGTTTTTTGAGTCAGACAGTTCGTTGAAGGGGAGTATAATGTGAAAAAAGCCTTACTTATCATTGATTATATAAATGATTTCGTGGAAGATGAAGGAAAACTTACCTGTGGAAAACCGGGGCAGGATATTGACCAGGATGTTGCAAAAATCGTGGACAGCTTTCGGGCAGACGGAGAATTAATTGTTGTTGCTTCTGACTGCCATTTGCAGGAGGATATCTTCAATCCGGAACATCAGCTTTTTCCACCGCATTGTATCAGCGGTACGACCGGCTGTGAGCTGTATGGCAAAACCGCATTGGCCGTTGCTGAAACCCCTGCACAGCAACGTATAGATGTGGATAAACTGCGCTATTCTGCATTTGCAGGGACGAATTTGGATCTCAGGCTACGGGAACGAAATATCCGGGACTTATACTTGGTTGGAGTCTGTACCGATATCTGTGTGTTACACACGGCAGTGGACGCCTACAATTTAGGCTATCGCATTCATGTATATGAGAAGGGCGTGGCGAGCTTTAACCCGGAGGGGCACCGCTTTGCATTAGCGCATTTTAAAAGTGCATTAGGCGCAACTATTCTTTAGAATCTATTACATTACAATCCAGTTATGACATAGCTTTCAACTGTGCATAATTTCAGTAAAATCAATCCCCTTCATCGAAAGATGGAGGGGATTGATTTTGTGGTCGACAAGAGATTCCACGATTTGATTATGCAAGATGTTCTTGCACGCCCTTGACCCTACTCTTGTAACCGTGTAAAATACAAGTGGATAATTATGGAACGGGGCAGATCCATCAACCGTATGACATAGGGTGGCAACTGGCCTCTAAAAGTTTTTATAAGAAAGGAAAGTGTGCAATGTTTGCTTATGTATTTCCGGGGCAAGGTTCTCAGAGCGTAGGTATAGGAAAAGGTCTTTTTGAAGAGTTTTCGGAGCTTACCAAAAAAGCGGATGCCATTTTAGGCTATTCTATTGAGGCGCTATGTCTGCAAGATCCTCAAACAGTCTTGGGGAATACGCAGTATACACAACCGGCGCTTTATACGGTCAATGCCTTTACCTATTTGAAGAAACTCAGAGAAACTCCTCAGAAGCCTGATTATGTTGCAGGGCATAGTTTAGGGGAGTATAATGCACTTTTTGCCGCAGGCGTTTTTGATTTTGAAACAGGGTTAAAACTTGTTAAAAAACGTGGCGAGCTTATGAGCAAAGCCGAAGGCGGCGGGATGGCCGCTGTCGTGGGTCTTGACGAAAAAAGTATCAGAAGTGTGCTGCAAAATAATCATTTGGATCGTATTGACGTAGCCAATCTGAATACGCCGGTTCAAACGGTAATATCCGGTATAAAAGAAGATATTCAAAATGCTCAAAAAATGTTTGAAGATGCGGGCGCGCTAAAGTATGTTCCGCTAGCAGTTAGCGGTGCTTTTCATTCAAGATATATGGAAACAGCCAAGAGAGAGTTCAAAAAGTATATCGATCAATTTGATTTTTCTGAACCCCAGATAAAAGTGATCTCCAACTATACGGCCCGACCATATAAGAGTGCTGAAATTAAAAGCAATATGGCGGAACAAATGACAGGCAGCGTAAAATGGGTGGAATCCATTCGGTATATGATGGGGAAAGACCGTGACATGCTCATAGAACAAATTGGCCCTGGCAATGTCTTAAAGGGCATGCTCAGAAGCATTAAAAAGGATACGGAGCCTCTTATTGTAGAAGATGACTGCAGGTGAGCTCTGTCAGGGTGAGAGGTGTTTAGCCAATCTTGGGGGCAGCTCAATGTCTCCGGTTCGAAACTTCAAATAAACAGGGCGGTATTTATGACGGTGATAGAAAAAGCGAATTATTGCGCATGTGGAAAAACTTTGAAAAATTCGCTTTATTTATTCTCCTTTTGTGCTATACTAAGATTATTCAATGCCAATAGCACAATTGGCGTTACAAAAGGAGGAGAAACAAATGTCGTTTGACCTGTTTATCAATTTTGACGGCGAGTGCCGTGAAGCCATCGAATTTTATGCAAAGGTGTTCAAATCGGAAATCCTGCAGCCTATGACCTACGGCGATGCTCCGCCTATGGAAGGCTATACAATGCCCGACGCGGACAGAAACCGCATTATGTATTCCTGTGTGCCAATTTTCGGCTGCAACGTGATGTTCTCTGATAACCCTACAGAGATGCCGCTCATCAAGGGAAACAATATCAGTCCCACCCTCAGCACAACCGACACAAATGAAATTCGCCGTTTGTATAATGAGCTTTCCGCAGACGGCGAAGTGGGAATGGAGCTACAGCAGACCTTTTGGAGCGATTTATATGGCATGGTGACCGACAAATTCGGCATAACATGGCAGCTTTCCCATGACAGCGGAAAATATTAAAAGTACTTGATATGAAAAAATAGCTTTGGAAATCATACAAATGCTTCATAAAAAAATCTTGTTTTCAGACAGCGAGTCTGATGGTATTTTGCTAAACGCGGCCCTGGTATATGAGCTAAAGCTCGCCTACCAAGGCCGCGTTGCAATTACATGCCAAAAATGCTATCATTTTTTATTCGCAAGCGTGATTATGCATTATCTGTTTTCTTTTTGCCGCTTTTAACCTGCCCCTGCATCTCCGGAACGGGTTTCACTGGATTTTTAGGAAAGTGCTGAATTTTATTACTCTCCGTGCCGTGCGGCTCTTCTGGATCCGGGCGGCGCATTCCTTTTTTAGCCATATTCCCTCATGCCTCCTTTTCAATATGCAATTATATTCTTTGAATTCAGTCCCAAGGATATACATGATTACTTTGGAAGTCAATAGAAGGAAAAATTTCGGCAGTTTTATCCATTGCTCAAATAGCAGAGCGTATGTGACCACACTGCGAAGGTGCACTTAAAATAAATTTCCCCGCCCTTGGGGCAGGGAATGGACAAGGTTTGGCTTTGACCCTTAACGATCCTTAATACGATCGGGGGCAGCATCACACTGTTTTAAATGCCGGAGTGATAGCCTGGCAGAAGATCCTGATGCTCACATTGGATTGTTTACATGGAGTCTATCCCTTATTTAACATCCAATTGATCGTATTTTTTCAGCATCAGTTTGGCCGCTTTATAGATATCGCCACAACCCAAGGTCAGTACCAAATCGCCTTCCTGTGCGTTTGCAACAATGTAGTCGGCTATTTCTTCAAAGGTCGGGAACCATACACTACCCGGAATTTTATCGGCCAATTGAGCTGTATATATGTTGTATGTGTTCTTTTCCCTGGAACCCATAATTTCGGACATGACAACTTTCTGGGGAATTTGCAATACCCGCGCAAAGTCCTCCATAAGCATTGCGGTGCGGGAATAGGTGAAGGGCTGAAAGACGGCCCAAACCCGGTGATAAGGCATCTCCATAGCTGCCTCTAGTGTTGCCCGCAATTCGGCCGGATGGTGCGCATAATCATCGGCAATTGTAATGCCATTTCTGACGCCCAGAATTTCAAAACGCCGTCCCGCACCCGTATAGGAGCGTAGTCCATCAATAATTGTATCCACTGACGCCCCTATTTCCAAGGCGACGACGGCAGCGGCCATGGCGTTATAGACGTGATGGCGGCCCGGCACAGAGAGTTCAATGTGGCCCAGAAAATCGGCCTGTTTATAAAGATCAAATTGCGCACAGGCATTCTCGTTCAGGGTAATGTTCGTAGCCGTTATATCGTTATTGGCCTGTAGGCCGAATCGAATTACCTGTTTTCCCGTAATCCCCTCTATCGCTTTGAGTGTATTGGCGTCATCGCCATTGATAATCAGGGATTTAGAGGTCAACGCGGCAAACCGTTGGAAAGAATGAATGGCATTTTCAAGGGTACCGAAATAATCCAGATGATCGGCGTCAATGTTCAAAATAATGGAGAGGGCAGGGGAGAGCTCCAAAAATGTATCCACAAACTCGCAAGCCTCGCAGACCATAATTTCACTTTTCCCCACACGGCCATTGGCATTGATGGCAGGTAATTTTCCGCCGATGACTACCGTCGGATCCAGCTTGGCTGCCATCAGTATTTGCGTCAGCATCGAGGTGACGGTCGTCTTCCCGTGCGTGCCGGAAACCGCAATACAGTTTTCATACATGCGCGAAATAGCGCCCAGCAGCTTGGAACGTTCAAAGGTGGGGATACCACTGGCATAAGCCGCAATAAGCTCCTCATTATCCTTCATAATGGCTGCAGAGTGGATAATCATTTCGGCGCCCCGAATGTTTTCGGCCCGCTGCCCCAGAGTCACTGGAATACCGAGGCTGCGGATACGTGCCAGGGTATCCGTTTCATTATTATCGGACCCTGTCAAATGATAGCCTTCCGCATGTAATATTTCAGCTAGGGGACACATTCCTGAACCACCAATTCCGAT
Source organism: Oscillospiraceae bacterium (assembly GCA_031556545.1). Classification (GTDB taxonomy): domain Bacteria; phylum Bacillota; class Clostridia; order Oscillospirales; family Acutalibacteraceae; genus JAVBST01. The sequence continues at coordinate 22,571 of JAVBST010000002.1, read as the reverse complement.
AAAATGAATATTCTTTGCGGTTTTAAGAAGCTGGTCAATTTGCTGCAAAGCACTTCACTCCTGCTGTATTAGATTTGACGAACCTGTACACCTGTTTTCCTATGATTTCCAAAACGATTCTATTTATCATAATATATTTATTTGCGCCCCTGTCCCATGCGTCTTAAAAAGGAAAGGGAGTAAACCACTCGGCGGGCTTACTCCGATTAGCTGAGCTCCAAACAGGGCAAAGATTTCAGGACACAAATGCTTTTTCAATGGCTCTGAGGGTGGCATCGGCATTTGCTTTAGTGACCAGAAGGGAAATTTCCACATCAGAGGTTGTAATAAGCCGGATATCCGCAGCTACGGAAGCCGCCGCCGCAAAAACGGTGGAGGCCACGCCGGAGCGTTTGGGCATATCCTCACTATAGACCGTAATTTTACTGTTGCCGCTGCTTACATCAATTTTCATTTCGGCATCAATGGCGCGAAACTTAGCTGAAAGCTCCATGATCCTGCCGAAATCATCCCCGGACACCGTAAAAGAAAGATCGGTTTGACTGCTTTTTGGGGGGGATAGGGTAATTAAATCCACATTTATCTTTTCATCCTCAAGGATTTTAAATACTTTGGACACAAAGTGAATATCGGCATAGGCATTGTAAAAGGTGAGTAGGGTAATGTCATCGGCAATCGAAATGGTACAATTCATTTGCATGGTGTCATCTCCTTTGAGAGGTATTTCACCGTTTGCAATCACTGGCGATTCAAATATACAATTTGTTATATCTTGGATTCTATCATATTACGCATTGTATACAATCCCGGGGATTGCTCACAGACAAATAAGGCGGCGCTAATAGAACCGTTCGCAAAGACTTCTTTGGACAATACCGAGTGAGAAAGAGTCATGACCTCATCGGAGCCCGCAAAGATGATTTCATGATCCCCGGGAATCGTTCCGCCGCGGATGGCGTGAATGCCAATCTCTGTCTTCTCACGTTTCTTTTGTTGCGTGTGGCGGTCAAATACATTGTGCATGGGCTCGGGCAACACTTTGCCAATCCCTTTGGCCAACATCAATGCAGTACCACTGGGCGCATCAATTTTCTGGTTGTGATGTTTTTCTATAATTTCGATATCGCAGTCCGGATACAATACGGCCGCTGCTTTTTTGGCCAATTCCAATAAAAGATTAATTCCCAAAGACATAGTGGCAGAAAAGAAAATCGGTATGGTTTCTGCCGCAACATGTACTTCCCGGTTGAGCTCCACTCCCAGCCCTGTGGTGGCAATCACCGCCGGCAATCGTCTTTGTTGAATATATTGCAATAGACTCGGTACGGCGGAGGGGTGGGAAAAATCAATCATTACATCCACATCCCCCGTAAACTCCTGCACATCCTTAAAAACCGGAAATCCATTTATACTCTCCGGATTAATATCCACGCCCGCAACTATTTCACAATCGTCCCTGGCCGCAATTTTTTTGGCAATCAGTTTGCCCATAATTCCATTGCAGCCGCTTAGAAGTATCCTTTTCATGCTTGATTCCCACTTCCTATTTTTGATCAGTCCGAAAACTACATTTTGTATAGTTTGTTGTATATTATAAAATTCACACTAGAAATACAAAATGTAATATTATATTTTTCATTTGTATTATCCTGCGATTAATTTGTACCGTGTCAGACATTCCCGCAACTTAGCAAGCCCTGACTCGCTCATGGTGGTCAGCGGCATCCTGCATTCGCCTACGGCAAAGCCCATCATTTGCATGGCAGCTTTTGCAGGGATGGGACTCACATCCGAAAACAGCGCTTCAAAGAGGGGATAGTATTCCATTTGCAGCCTGCGGCTGGCGACAATATCGCCCGAAAAAAAGCTTTGGCAGCAGTCGTGGATGGCTTGCGGCACCACGTTCGAAAGCACGGAAATGACCCCTTTAGCACCCAGCGAGAGGAAGGATGTAATCTGATCATCGTTTCCGGAGTATACATCCAACTGGTCACCGCATAACGCCATGGTTTTTACCAAGGCGCCAATATCGCCGTTGGCTTCCTTAATACCCACAATGTTCGGATGACCCGCAAGTGCCGCATAGGTTTCGGGTTTTATATTCAGGCCGGTCCGGCCCGGAACATTGTATAAAATCAGCGGAGCGCTCACCCGATCCGCCAGATAGGTAAAGTGACGGATGAGACCCGCTTGGGAAGTCTTGTTGTAATAAGGGGTAACCGTGAGTAAGGCATCAGCGCCCATGTTCGCCGCTTCCGTGCAGAGATTCAGGGCATGGACGGTATCGTTGCCACCAGTACCTGCAATCACCGGCAGCCGCTTATTGACCTTTTCGATCGTAAAACGAATCGCCTCCAGATGCTCTTCATCCACCAGCGTCGAGGATTCGCCTGTCGTGCCGCAAATAATGATCGCATCAGTCTTGTTGGCGATTTGAAATTCAATGAGCCTCTCCAGCTCCGCATAGTGGATGGAACCATCCTCGCGCATGGGGGTTACGATGGCAACGCCGGCTCCTGTGAAAATCGTCTTTTTCATAACATTGTGCATTGGATGATATGGCTTGGATCGATATTCCAATTGAACATCAACAAGGGACCCTCCAATGCAACCTCCCTCCTTTATGGGTAATAGATTGTAGCACAGATGTGAAATCAATGCGTTTTTTATTCCATATATCCTTGCTTGCATAGGAGCTCCGCCATCAAAACGCCGCCGCCCGCAGCGCCCCGCAGGGTGTTGTGGGACAAACAGACAAATTTATAGTCATACTGCGAGTCTTCCCGCAGACGACCGATGGAGATGGCCATGCCATTTTCAAGATCTCTCTGCAAACGGGTTTGCGGCATATTATCTTCGGAGAAATAGTGCAGGAATTGTTTGGGCGCGCTGGGCAGTTCCAGACGCTGCGCCTCGCCCGCATAGTTTTGCCAAAGGGAAAGGATTTCTTCCTGTGTCGGCTTTTGCGCAAAGCGAACAAAGACCGTGGCAAGATGTCCGTTGGAAACCGGAACGCGGATGCATTGAGCGGTAAAATTCGGGGCTGTGGCCGGGACAATTTGGCCATTCTCCATTTTGCCCCAAATCTTCAGGGGTTCCTGCTCCGATTTTTCCTCTTCTCCCGAAATAAAAGGGATCACGTTATCCAACATTTCGGGCCAGGTTGCAAAGGTCTTGCCTGCACCGGAAATGGCCTGATAGGTACTCACCAGCACATCCTGAATCCCAAATGAGGCTAAAGGATGAAGGGCCGGCACATAGCTTTGTAACGAGCAGTTGGACTTGACGGCAATGAAGCCGCGGCGGGTACCCAGCCGTTTTCGCTGGAAAGGAATCACTTGGGCATGGTCGGCATTCAGTTCAGGCACGATCATGGGCACATCCGGGGTCATCCGATGCGCGCTGTTATTGGAAATCACAGGGCACTCGGCTTTTGCATAGCGTTCTTCGAGAGCCTTGATTTCTTCTTTCTTCATATCGACCGCACAAAAGACAAAGTCCACCTGCTTGCAGATAAGATCCATATCCTTGGTGGCATCATACAGTACCATGTGCTCCATGGCAGGGGGGATGGGCGAATCCATGACCCATCTTCCGCCAAGGGCGTCATTGTAGGTTTTATTGGCGGAGCGCGGACTGGCGGCAAGAGCGCTCACTTCAAACCAGGGATGGTGCTCCAGCAAGGTGGCAAACCGCTGCCCTACCATGCCCGTTGCCCCTAAAATGCCAACTTTATATTTTTTCAATGTTACCAATTCCCTTCATTATACGCATTTTTTCAACGGAAAGTGCAGGCATTTTTCGTTCTTACCGGCAAAAAACTGCTTTTCAAAAAAAATTAAGAAAAAAACCGGTTGTAAACCGGTCATCATTGCAATATAATGGAGATATTGGGCTGAAAACAGCCAATAGGATAGCTCTCCACCATAAATACGATGACAATCGTAAGGTTCTTCACCATACAATCAGGCAAATGGCGGCCAGACCATTTCCTTCGGCGGCATTTCCTTTGAGCTATCTTCACCGGTGTTGGCAACCTCCGATAGCCTACTGATAAAGGCCGCACCTCTATCTACAACCTATTTAATTTAGCATAATCATAACACGGAAAACCGCGAATGTCAAATCTATTTCACGGTTTTTTACCATTTTATGTTTCTGCTGCAACCTGTGACAAGAAAGGCCAATCGATACGATGAAAAAAAGTGATTTCTATTACGAATTGCCCCCGGAACTCATTGCCCAAACTCCTCTTGCAAATCGGGACCATTCCCGCCTTATGACCCTGAACCGCTCCACCGGCGCCGTTGGCGGCGCCCATTTTTATGATTTACCGGCGCTGTTACAGCCGGGGGATTGCTTGATTCTGAATGATACCAAGGTTCTGCCCGCCCGCATTTATGGACAGCGGGAAACCGACGGCGCCATTGTTGAGTTTCTGCTGTTGCATCAAAAAAGTGCGGATACCTGGGAATCGCTGGCGGGGCCCGGCAAAAAGGCGAAGCGGGGAGACCGGTTTAGCTTTCCTGATGATATATTGCAATGCGTAGTATTGGATGTGTTGGAGAACGGAAACCGCGTACTGCAATTCACTTTTGAAGGCAATTTTTTCGCGGTTCTGGACCGAATTGGGCAGATGCCCTTGCCGCATTACATTACGGAAGAGCTTCAAGAGAAAGAACGATACCAAACCATTTATGCCAAAGAACCGGGCTCTGCAGCCGCCCCTACTGCCGGTCTGCATTTTACTGAGGAAACGTTACAGGCATTGCGGAGCCAAAATATACAAATTGGATATTTGACGCTCCATGTGGGCTTGGGCACCTTCCGCCCCGTGAAGGCAGAGAACATCGAAGATCACCTGATGCATGCGGAGCACTACGAACTCCCGGAAGCGACCGCCGCTCTGATTCGGGATACAAAAGCCAAAGGGGGGCGTGTATTTGCGGTGGGAACCACCTGCTGCCGCACCTTGGAAAGTATTGCGCAGGAGGACGGTTCCATTCGAGCGCAAGAAGGATGGACCGATATTTTTATTTACCCAGGTTATACATTCCGTTGTATTGATGGACTGATTACCAACTTTCATTTACCGGAGAGCACCCTCATTATGCTGGTGTGTGCCTTTGCGGGATATGAACTGGCCATGCGGGCTTATACGCAAGCTGTTCAGGAACAATACCGTTTTTTCAGCTTTGGAGACGCGATGATTATCACCTAAGAAATATACGGATTGTTAAATGGCTGCGCCGGAGTATTGGCTGGAAAAAATCGCCGAGAGTTGGGCGCAGCATTTTGGGTCTGATACCCCGCGGTCTCTGCCGTGGGGAGTGTGCCATTAATTTGATTTTCGGGAGGATTTCATGTATACCCTAAAACAGCAGGAAAAACAGGCGCGGCGCGGCGAGTTTCTGACACCGCACGGCGCCATTCAGACGCCGGCCTTTATGAATGTGGCCACGGCAGGCGCCATTAAGGGCGGTATTTCGGCCTATGACTTGAAGAAACTCCACTGTCAGGTACAGTTGTGCAATACCTACCATCTCCACCTTCGCCCCAGCGACACCCGGATACAACGCCTGGGGGGGGTCCACCGCTTCACCGGATGGGAGGGCCCCATTTTGACGGACAGCGGTGGATTTCAGGTTTTCTCGCTGGCTCCGTTGCGCAAAATCCGGGAAGAGGGCGTTTATTTTGCCTCACATATTGACGGATGCCGGATTTTTATGGGACCTGAAGAGAGTATGAAAATCCAATCCAACCTTGGCTCTACTATTGCTATGGCTTTCGATGAATGTGTCGAGAACCCGGCCCCTTATGACTATGTGAAGGCATCGGTCGAACGCACGGTACGTTGGCTTTTGCGCTGCAAACGTCAAATGGATCACTGCAACCAATCGGAGGGAACCCTGAATCCCCGGCAAATGCTTTTCGGCATCAACCAGGGAGGCACTTACGATGACTTGCGCGCTGACAATATGCGCAGGATTGCTGAGATTCCTATGGACGGGTATGCCATTGGAGGGCTGGCAGTTGGGGAAAGCAAGGAGGAAATGTACCACATTATGGATGTGGTCGTTCCCCATATGCCGCAGGACAAGCCCCGTTACCTGATGGGCGTGGGCAAGCCCGGCAATATCATCGAGGCAGTCAGCCGCGGCATTGATCTCTTTGATTGCGTCATGCCCAGCCGCAATGCCCGCCATGGGCATCTTTTTACCTGGCAGGGGGTGCTCAATCTGAACAACCGGCGCTATGAAGAGGATATGCTGCCCATCGATCCCCATTGTGGCTGCCCGGCTTGCCGCCATCATTCCCGCGCCTATATTCGCCATTTACTCAAGGCGCATGAGCTGCTTGCCATGCGTTTATGTGTGCAGCATAATCTCTATTTTTATAATACGCTGATGGAAAGGATTCGGGAATCCATCGAGCAAGGCAGCTTTGCATCTTTTAAAAATCAATATGTGGATTTGCTGGACACCCGGATTTAAACGGCAACTGGAGAAGGGTTTTATTGGCTTTCCCTGAGTATTTCTGGAATATGGCTTGCAAGTTGCAGGCATTGTATGTATAATATACCAGTCTACTTTTCTAAGATCATTGTTGCAATTATACAGGAGGTAAAACATGGGATCCATTTCAATTTCATTTTTAAGCGCCGCCGCTTCCGCAACCGGTAGTGTAGCCAGCGCCGCCAGTGGGACGGCTAGTGGAGCCGCCACACAATCCAGCCCCTATTCACAGTTTTTTACTATTGGCATTTTGGTGCTGATGTTTGTGGTGATGTACTTTGTACTCATCCGGCCACAGCGCAAACGTCAAAAAGAAGAAGAAAAAATGAGAACCGAATTGGAAATCGGTGATGAAATCGTTACCATCGGCGGCATCAATGGCAAAATTGTGACCATTAAAGAAGATTCTTTGGTGATCGAGACCAGCGCCGACCGCAACAAACTGCGCATTAAAAAATGGGCGATACAGACCAATGTAACCAAGGCAGCGATCAAAGCGGAAAAAGGCACAAAGCCCGCCAAAAAAGAAAAAGAGAGCGAATAATGAGCTGAGCTATTGGATGTAAGACGCCGTTGGATTATCGTTGTGGCAGACAGGGATAGATACGTATAAGCTTCTTCCTCAAACAGGGACAAGTTTCCCTATAATCAAACGACATCCTTTTCGGTTTCTTTGGTATAAACAACGTCCCCTTTGAATATTTTGTAATAATGAGAAAGGGGGCTTGTTTATGCGAGACAGTCATGCAATGAATCCCAAGGAAGTGTGGCGCTCATTGTTCATGAAATCAGTTCTGTGGGGACTGATTTTTGCCACGGGACTCACCCTTATCCTGTTGATTGTATTCACTGTGGTACAGGTTAAGCAGGATGTTTCTCCCGGCACTTTATCCATTATGTCCTATATTATTGGTTGTTTGGGTTCCTTCTCGTCCGGTTTTATTGCCTCCCGGAAAATGCGCCAGAATGGGTTGTTGATGGGAGTGGTCGCCGCATTAACCTATGCTTTGTTCGTGCTGTTGATGGGGCTGCTCTTCTTTGGCAACACTTTGGGTGTGGATACTTTGCTCAAAGTCATGCTCTATCTGGTCTTGGGTGCTTTTGGAGGCATTGTCGGGGTGAATATCCGCAAAAGATCAAAATAGGATTTGTGCACACAGGAAAACTATGGTATAATAACGTCGTAATATAAATATGGAGGTAGTAGAAATGAAACACATCAAAACGCTTAATAAAGCGAACTTGAAGCAGAGTGCGGCAAAAGGCGGCTGCGGAGAGTGCCAGGCCTCCTGCCAATCAGCCTGTAAGACATCCTGCACCGTTGCCAATCAAAAATGTGAACGCTAACAACAAACTACCGGCTGTATAGCCGGTAGCTTTATTTAAGGAGTAGAAACGATGCTGCACCGCTATCAATTAAACGGTTATAATATAGTGCTGGATGTGCACAGCGGCGCTGTCCATGTTCTGGACACGTTGAGTTATGATTTGCTGGGTCAATTATCGCCGCCCTTAGGCCCGGACTGCCCGCAGATCCTGCTGCAAAGCTTTTCCGGGCAATATCCACGGGAGGCGCTGGAGGAGGCCTACGCAGAACTTTACACGCTTTATGAGGATGGATTGCTCTTTTCGGGGGATGATTATGCGGGATTTGCCGCTGATTTAGCCTCCTCGCCCGTCAAGGCCATGTGCCTGCACATTGCGCATGACTGCAACTTGCGCTGCACCTATTGCTTTGCGGCACAGGGCGATTTTGGACAAGGCCGCAAGCTGATGTCCCTGGAAACGGGAAAACAGGCACTCGATTTTTTGGTTCGCCGTTCGGAAGGCCGCCGGAATCTGGAAGTGGATTTTTTTGGGGGCGAGCCCCTGATGAATTTTGAGGTTGTCAAAGCGCTGGTCGCTTACGGACGCAGCTTGGAACCCATTCATAACAAGCGGTTTCGCTTTACCCTGACCACCAACGGCTTGCTTTTGGATCCCGAAATCATGGCATTTCTCAACGCCGAAATGTCCAACTTAGTCCTGTCCATCGACGGGCGCAAAGAAGTCAATGACCGGCTGCGCACACGTGTTGGAGGGCAGGGCTGCTATGATACGATTGTCCCGCGCTATCAGAAGCTGGTGGCGGATAGGGGAGAAGGGCAGTATTATGTGCGCGGTACCTATACAAAATACAACCTTGATTTTTCGCGGGATGTTATGCATCTGAACGAACTGGGTTTTGATCAGATTTCCGTGGAGCCCGTGGTAGGGGAAGATACCGTCCCCTACGCGATTACCGAAAAGGATCTACCGGAAATATATGCGGAATACGAAAAAATGGCATCGCTGATGATCGATAAAAAAAGAGCAGGGGAAGGCTTTAACTTTTTTCACTTTATGCTGGACCTGGACCAGGGCCCCTGTGCCATCAAACGCATGAAGGGCTGCGGCGCCGGCAACGAGTATGTAGCGGTGACTCCCGAGGGCGATATTTACCCATGCCATCAGTTTGTAGGGATGGAAAATTGGAAAATGGGCAGCGTACATACGGACACCCTGGATACTGCGCTGAAAACGAAGTTTGCCAACACCCACATCTATACAAAACCGATATGCAAAGACTGCTGGGCAAAATTCTATTGCAGCGGCGGATGCAATGCCGCCAACTTCCAATATATGGGCGACATCGCTACACCCCATACGCTGAGCTGCGAGCTGCAAAAAAAACGCCTTGAATGCGCGATTATGATCAAGGCCGCATTATAAGCGGGATGTTTACACCGTTCATAGCAGCCAATGTGCCCTAACGCCAGCCTGTCTTGACCAAAATTTTATGGCCCGGTATGATTATCATGCCGGGCCAGTCATATTGTGTGAATCCTCCTCATATTTTTGTAAAAAGGGATGTCCCGTTTTGAAGTCAAAAAAGGAGGATTCAATTGTATGGATACAACCCAGACAAGCCGCTTTAGAAAGATGAAGCCTGTTCGCAGGATGGTTCCCTTTCCGAAGATCATGAAGAAGATGCGCAAAAACTGGAAGATGCTCTTTCTAACCGGTGTCTTTATCCTGGGGACGCTGTGCGGAGTCATTCTGAACTCCACCAGTTCCCAGACGGTTTCCGACAAGCTCGCATCCATTCTAAAGAGCTATATGGAGGCCAGAAATACCGAAAGTTTTTTTATGGGATTTCTACACTCCATGCTTTCTTCCTTTATTTTGGCGGTCATCACTTTTTTTATGGGCCTGAGCTCCTTTTCGGTTCCCTTCATCGTCCTGATTCCCTATATAAGGGGGTTGGGCGTCGGAATGCTAGCAGGGTTCCTATATAGCACCTATGCGCTTAAAGGTGTCGGCTACTGTATGCTGATGATCATTCCCTATACCACCATCTCTGTGCTGGCGCTGATTCTATGTTGCCGGGAAAGCATGCGCATGTCCATCGAAATCTCTCGTGTTTTTAAAAAGAATAACGCCAAAAGCAGCCTCAAAGGCGACTTTAAGCTCTACTGTGCACGCTTCGGAGCCTTCATGGTTATTTTTATACTGGCGGCCCTTGTCGACGCCTTTTTCTCCAGCGCATTCGCTCACTTTTTTGTTTTCTGACCGCCTGTTTTGGAATCTGATGCCTTGAATTGAGACAAGGGGTTGCTGTCCAGCGTTTTTTGCAGACGCTCCTGCGAAACGTGGGTATAGATTTCGGTAGTGCCGACATTTTCATGGCCCAAAATTTCTTTGAGCACCAGAATGTCGGCATCCCCGTATCGGTACATGAGCGTGGCTGCCGTATGCCGGAGTTTGTGCGTGGAATAACCCTCCTCCAAGCCGATTTTATGGAGATAGGTTTTAACTAAATGCTGCACTGTTTTGGGGCTGATGCGTTGTTTTTGTTTGCTGATGAACAGTGCGTTTTTGTCCTTGATGCCGTCACGGGGCCGCACTTTCATATAGCCTGATAACGCTTCCCGGCAAACCGAATTGATATAGACCATGCGCTCCTTGTTGCCTTTCCCTAGAATCCGCAGGCTGTCTTCCAGTATATCATGGACATTCAGGGTCACCAGTTCAGACAGCCGCATACCGCAGTTCAGAAAGAGTACCAGGATGCAGTAGTCACGTTCCTTATAAGGTCCATCCACACAATTCAATAAATCGCGGCTCTGCTCCAAGGATAAAAAACGGGGCAGAGATTTTTTGATTTTAGGGGTTTCTAATTCGGTCATGGGATTTTCTTCCAATTGTTTGGTTTTGGCCGTTAGATAATTGAAGAAGGAACGGATGCTCGACATTTTGCGCGCGCGCGTCTTGGCCGAGTTTTTGCGCTCATCCTTGCAATATTTCAAAAACTGGAAAGCATCATAAATGCTGATGCCACGAATAAATTCCAGATCCACATCAACGATGGAAATGGAGGCAATAGGCGTCTTGGAAGGTACAAGTTTTTTCAAACGCATACAATAACGCAAGAAAGTTCGCAGGTCCATAGCATATTCAAAAACCGTTGTGGATGATTTGCCTTTGACCACATCCATATAGCTAAGGAACTCCATGAGTATATTGGGCAGCTCCAATTCCTGCAAGCTTTTCATATGTACAACCCACCTTTCTAAAAATGCCCGGAGAGGGCAAAATGGCGATTTAGTCTCTAGCCCCTCTCCCCAATTATACAAAATATTAATTTTGTATAATTATAGCAAGCGCTGTCCTCCTTGTCAAGCCCAATAAAAAGAGACCCGATATTGCTATCGAATCTCTTGTGTTTTATCCATGGTTGAACAATGACGTTAGGGCCTTGAAATTTCCGACAACGCTTGTGATACTTCCGGCCCATCCTTTATCCGGGCAATATCGGCTAAGCTCAAAAGGCCTGTCAGGCGCCCGTCCTCCACCACGGGTAAGCGGCGCACCTGTTCGGCCGACATCACTTCCATGGCTTCAAAGACATTCTGCGTGGGCGCTACATAGGCGGCGCCTGTCGTCATAATATCGGACACATTCACTTGATTGGGATCCCGGTTTTCCGCCACACAGCGCAATACAATGTCGCGGTCCGTCAATATCCCCAGCAGTTGCCCGTTGTTTTCTACCGGGACGGCGCCGATATTATGCTCATTCATCAGTTGGGCGGCAGAATAGGCGGAATCGTTGGGCGTTACAGCCACCACACGGTTACTCATTATTTCGCTAACTTGCATATTCATCACTCTCCCCTGTTTTTACTTCCTCATTATTATTTTCATCAAAGGGAGCGACTATGCATAGGTTGCGGAGAATGACATCTTTTCCCCGCCAGTTATAGGCGCGGTCTTCCATATGATTTGCATCTTTAATAAATGTTTTTTTACCTCTTATAAATGCATCAATGGGCGTTGTTAACACTTGCTCATTGTGCGGGCAAGCCTTTTGGCAAATATCACAGCCCCAAACATAGCCGCTGCCTTTGATATGGGCCTCTTCCTGCGGCGTAAGCTTCCCCTTTTTTTGGGTTATTCTGGACAAACACTTTTCAGGCCGAAAAGCCCCTTCTCCCAACGCGCCGGTGGGACAGGCATCCACGCATCGAAAACAGCGCTCGCAAGGTTCGATGCTGGCTTGATGGGGCTGCAGAAAAAGGGAGGTTGCAATCTCTCCTATAAAGACCCAGGAACCATACTGTGGGGTAATCAACAAATTATGTTTGCCAATCTTGCCCAAACCCGCGCTGGCGGCGGCCCATACCTCTGGAATGGGAGAAGTATCCACCATGGTTACGAACTCCTCCCCAGGGAAGCGTTTCCGCAGTTGCCCGGCTGCTCTTTGCAGCATTGCGCCCGCCACTTGATGGTAATCGGACACCACTGCATAGCGTGATATATTGCAATTTATATATTCTAATTCACCTAAAAAATAAGGAAAGATGGTTACAATCAGGCTAGATATAGATAGGGGAAGCGGATGACGGCGGTGAACCGAAATGAGCTTTCCCTGAAAAGTATCCATAGCGCATATGCCGAACTGAGGCATACCACAATCCAACATTACCTCTTGTATATTTTTTTGTACGACATTTCTTTCCATCTCAGCCCTTATTTTCGTCCGTTGGGTCGATGGGTTCCCCTGCATCTGTATCGTCAATGATCTGATCAAAATGGCGGATCACATCATGCAGTGAAAGGGAGTCATCCTCCACGCTATCTTTACGGCTTATCGCTGGAAAATCCGCATGTTCATCCGATTTGCTGCCGATATTATTAAAATAAATGTGGGAGATTAAGTATACCAAGATGAACATACCCAAGACCAAATCACAAAGCTCGGGTGGAGATTTGGTGTCCAAAAGGGAACCCTGCCCCGCTATCCAAAAGCCGAAGCGGGTTACGGAATAAAGCAGCGCAAAAAACGCACAGGGCAATCCAAAGGAAAAGAGCTTCCAATTGATGGTGTTATCTGTAATTACGCCCGAATGGATGCGCGCAAATGCAATAATAAACAGCATCAGGAAAGCCAGCATAATCAGTTCCAGCATCAGCTCAGAAACCCGGGCATAGTTAATTTTGCGCATAAAGCGCTGTAATAAGCGTGTGATAGCCCATAAGACCGGAGAAAGCGCTAAGTAGCCATAGCGGGTCAGGTTAATTTTTTTGCCCAAAAAGCGCAGCCCAAAAATAATAAAATACAAGGCGGAAAAGAAAGCAAATATGCTTTGCACAACCAAGACCCAGACCATTTTTCTCTCCGGAGAAGACGTTAAGTCCAATATTTGAGAAATATTGATTACAGTTTGATAGATATTGACCGCCAATCCGATGGAAAGAAAAAAAGAACAGTATGCCAGCAACGGCCGTTTCCCAGAGAGCTTGTAGGATTTGTTCTGTCCCGATAAAATAGGCCAAACTACCATCATCAAGGACACCAACACCAGCAGAGCACTCAGCAATGGAACCGTAAAATCCGTCCGTTTATAAAATCCATTTTCTGCCTCCAGCAGATTGAGCATTTGATAGACGCGGATGGGAACGCAGATGACAAAGAACAATGCAAAGAACCAAACCAGAGGTTTTAAACTTAGAACCCTTTTACGGTTTGTAGGCATGCCTCTTCCCTCCGAAGGGATAGCCGGAACATTCCGGGAAATCCCTAATTATAGATTTTCATATTCGTCATAGGGTTTGTATTGGGACCCAGAGGTCTCCTGCTGCCGTTGCGCCAACGGTGTATAGCGCAGCGAGGGCGCGATGGACTTGTAAGCCGGACGGATAATCCGGTTGCAGGTGATAATCTCCTCTAACCGGTGCGCACACCATCCCGGGATACGGGAAGCCGCAAATAAAGGCGTAAACAAATCTTCGGGGATGCCCAGCACCTTGTATACCAATCCGGAATAAAGATCCACATTGGCGCAGATGATCTTTTTCTCGCCCTTCACTTTTGCCAATACCTTCGGAGAAAGGCGTTCAACCGCCTCCAGCAGTTTCAGGTCGTCCGCAAAACCTCTTGCCTCTGCCATGCTTCTGGCCTTTTCCTTGAGAACAATGGCCCGCGGATCCGAAAGCGTATAAACCGCATGTCCCATGCCGTAAATCAGGCCGGAGCCGTCTCCTGCTTCCTTGCGAATGATTTTGCCTAAGAAATCCGCAATTTCAGCATCGCTGTCCCAGTTGGAAATTCCCTCTTTCATATAATTGAGCATTTCCATAACCTTAATATTGGCGCCGCCGTGCCGGGGGCCCTTCAGGGAACCGATCCCTCCCGCGATGGCAGAGTAAGTGTCGGTACCAGAAGAAGTCAGGACGCGTGTGGTAAAGGAGGAATTGTTGCCGCCGCCATGCTCGGCGTGCAGAATCAGGCACAAATCCAGCAGCTTGGCTTCCTCGTCGGTATACTGGCAGTCGGCACGCATACTGCGCAAAATGCTCTCGGCAATGCTGTCCTGCGGGTTCAATTCGTGCAGGAACATGCTCTGGTGATAATAATGCCGGCGCTTAACCTGATAGGCATTGACCATAATGGTGGGCAACTGGGCAATCAACTGCACGGATTGGCGCAGCACATTGGATACCGATGCATTTTCGGGATCAGCATCATAGGAATATAGCGCCAGCACAGAACGTGCCAGCTTGTTCATGATGTTGGGAGAAGGTGCTTTCATAATCATATCTTCAATGAATTCTTCCGGAAGATTCCGGCACACCGCCAACATATCGCATAATGATTTTAACTGCGCCTTGGTGGGCAAGGTGCCAAATAGGAGCAACCAGATGACTTCTTCAAAGCCAAAACGATTTTCCTCTTCGCAGCCCTTGATAATATCCATTACATCAATACCGCGATAGATGAGCTGGCCATCCTTGGGCACACGCTCGCCATCCATCACGATATAGCCGTATACGTTACAAATCTTGGTAAGACCCGCCATAACGCCGGTTCCATCATCGTTGCGCAGACCGCGCTTCACCTTATACTTTTTGGACAACTCTGGATCCATTTCAGTATTGGCCATGAGCTTTCTGCACAGCTCTTGCAGATCGCTGTTTGAAATGGGAGCAATATTTGTTGTCAAAATAATCACCGCCTCTGTGTCATTTCATATCATTGTATAGCATATATATTATAAAGTCAAGTGAATATATCGTCAAAATAGAAAAGAAAATGAATTGAAATTTCATTACAGCATCATAACATCATGATAATTGATAAATATTAGTTCTTATATTTTTGCTTTCTGAAGAGCATTAAATAAAATCCTTCATTAATAATATATTTTGATTCGCTAACAGGCGTAAGGAACTACCCAAAAAAGGAGGGACAAGCGTCATAATAGCCGTATGGTGAAACAAATACGGCCATTATGCACTCTAAAATGAAAAATTATTTAGGATTGGGATTATTGTTGGCACTGGTAATGCTCATTACACCGCTCTTGGCTATCATGGGTAAAAATTCAATCGATAACAAAGAAACCGCTTCCGTTTCCGCTGTTTCTTCCAGCAAAGCCAGTTCGGTGACTCCGGGAGAAGATAAGCCCCCAGAGCAGCCGGCAACGGATGCCGCCTTCAAAGTGCTGTTATCGCAGACAGGCGAAGTGGCGGAACTGTCCCGCGCAGACTATCTGTTCGGAGCGGTTGCGGCGGAAATGCCCGCCAACTACAGCGAGGAGGCGCTGAAGGCGCAGGCGTTGGTATGCTATACCTTTGCCTACCGTATGCAACAGCAGCAAAAGGAGAATCCATCCGATGATCTAAAGGGCGCCGATATTTCCGATAATCCCAATGCGGGGCAAGGATATATTACACAGGCCCAGGCAAAAGAAAAGTGGGGCGAGCAATACGATCTCTACGCAGAAAAGATACGGAATGTAATAAAAGCGGTAGAAAGTGAAATTATTGTCTATGAGGATCAGCCTATTTTGGCCGCCTTCCACGCCATTTCGCCGGGTGAAACAGAAGATGCAGGCCTTGTTTGGAGCGAGAGTATCCCCTACTTAAGCCCGGCCATCAGTTCTGGCGATACCCTCTCTCCCGAATTTGCGTCCACCGTCGAGATGACGCAAGACGAATTTAAAACGGCGGCCCAAAAGCTTGGCGTCACTGAATTTCCAGAGAGCCCGCAGGAATGGGCGATCAATCGCAAGTGTTCGGAATCAGGGACCGTTACCACAATTACCATCGGGAATCAGGAGGTTACAGGCCAAAAGGCGCGCACCGCTTTCGGACTGCGGTCCGCCAGCTTTGATGTGGAATATAAGGAAGATAAGTTCGTATTTACCGTGCAGGGATATGGGCACGGTGTGGGGATGAGCCAATACGGCGCCGAATATATGGCGAAACAAGGCAGCGACTATCGGGAGATCATCGAGCATTATTACGCCGGCGTTAGCATCATCCCCGTGGTAAATCTTATCAAGGCAGAGACATCGAGTTAAGAGAAAGGGCACTATTTTGCCGCCACCTCCCCTCTTGGCTCGTGCCTTTGATGAACACGGGAGCATTCGCGGATAACGTTTCATATTGTCACGCAATCAGCTGCATTTAAAATATAAATATGATCATTGGCCAACCATATTATCATATGATTGGCCTGTTTCATGTTCACGGGGTCAGGCCGTTCGTTTAGACCGCCTATGGGAATTGTATGTGCTCGTCGCTACAATATTATGCACAGAGAAGCATTTTACGCTTGACAAAGGCCAAAAAAACAATTATAATTTAATCAACAAATGAACACATGCTCATATGATATAGTGATGACAGAATCGCCGTAACCACTTCACGCAAAGGTCGCGGAACGGATGCCCCGGTGTAGCCGGCTGATAATCCAAAACGTAAAGGAGGCGGCACGAGCTCGGATATATCTTCTCTAAAATATCCGAGGTCAAGAGAATGAAAATACAAAATGTAGAAAAAAAACCGCAGCAATCAGAGCCATACGTTTGCGAATGCAAAGAGACCCACCCGGATTTGGTGAAAAAAACACAGTCCCAAATGCCCAGCATCGAGACGCTCTATGATCTTTCCGAATTTTTCAAAGTCTTTGCGGATTCGACCCGCATCCGCATCCTTTGCGCCCTCTTTGAATCCGAAATGTGCGTCTGCGATATTGCGGAACTGCTGGAGATGGGCCAATCGGCTATTTCGCACCAATTGCGTTTATTGCGCACCTCTCATCTGGTACGTACGCGCAGGGAGGGCAAAACGGTTTATTACGCCCTGGATGATGAGCATATCCGCTTGATTTTCAATCAGGGCCTGGAACACATATTGCACAGGAGGTATTCGCATGACCAAAAAGTATAAGATTGAGAACCTGAGCTGCTCCCATTGTGCGGCTACCATGGAAAGCCGCATTGCCAAACTGGATAATATACAAAACGTAAATTTGAATTTTGCCAACGCCCTTCTGACATTTGAAACACATCAGGCAGACATCAATTGGGATGAGCAGATTAATGCTTCTATCCGCAAAATTGAAAGGGAATGTTATGCCGTCCCCATGGAGCCACAAGCGAAAGCCAAGGAAAATACGCACCCGCATACACAAGACGGAAACGGCCCAAAAGCGCTTTGGATTTTGGGGAGCTCAATTATACTGTTCGTATTAGGGCTGCTGCCCATCGTGCCAACGATCATGCAGGTTATATGTTTGGTGGCTTCTGCTGCGATTGCCGGTTATGAAACCCTGTGGTCGGGATTGAAGAATATCAAAACCCTTCACCTGGATGAGAACATATTGATGAGTATTGCGGCTGTCGCTGCTATCATTCTTGGAGAATACATGGAGGCAGCGGCCGTTTGTATCTTTTTCCGGTTAGGATCCTGGCTGGAAGGCTTGGCGGTGCAGCGTTCACGCCGCTCCATAACGGCTCTGGCCGATATCCGCCCCGATAGAGCCAACCTCCTGTTAGAAAACGGGAGGGCTACCACCATCCCGGCACAGGAGGTGTCCATCGGACAACAGTTGGAAGTGCGTCCTTTTGAACGAGTTCCCTTGGACGGCATTATCCTGGACGGCGAATCCACCTTGGATGCTTCGGCGCTCACAGGGGAAAGCCTGCCCATCGATGCCCATACAGGCATCGCGGTGTACAGCGGCATGGTCAATGGCAGTGGACGCTTAAGGCTGGAAGTTACGCAGAATTATGCAAATTCGGCCGCTTCCCGAATTATTGAAATGGTGGAAGAGGCCGCCGCAAGGAAGAGTCAATCAGAGCGGCTGATTACAAAATTCTCGCGCTATTACACCCCCATCGTAGTCTTGGCTGCAATATTCTTAGCCGTTCTTCCGCCCCTGTTTGCCTTGGGCCCCTTTTCTATGTGGATGGGGAGGGCGCTGGTCTTTTTGGTTGCTTCTTGCCCCTGCGCCTTGGTGTTGTCAGTTCCCTTGGGCTTTTTTGCAGGAATTGGCGCCGCCTCCAAACAGGGGATATTGGTAAAGGGCGGGCGTTTTTTGGAGGCCTTGAGCCGTGCGCGGACCTTGGTGACCGATAAAACCGGTACGTTGACCCAAGGAGAGTTTGTAGTCCGTGAGACGATAGCGCTGCCGCCATACACCAAAGAGTCCATTCTGCACTATGCGGCGCTGGCGGAAAGCGCTTCTTCGCATCCGATCGCCAAGGCCGTTGTGAAAGCATATCAAGGCGAGCTCATCTCCCCTGCCCAATATACGGAAACACCGGGACAGGGCATCAGAATGGAGTGGGAGGGCCGCATCTACTTAGTAGGCAGCGCACGGCTGATGCAAAACAGCCATATCACCCTGCCGGAGATGCCACCGGTTTCCCTCTATGTCGCATGTGATGATACTGTTATCGGCGGCATTCACCTGACAGACAGCGTGCGGGAAGGGGTGCCGGAAACGCTGCGGGCGTTGGCGGCACAGAAGGTAAACCGAGTCGTTATGCTCACCGGGGATAACCTGCAGAATGCGGAAGATGTTGCCGACATCTGCGGTATACAAGAAGTGCATGCAGGCCTTCTGCCCGATCAAAAGGTCGAGCATATGCAGGCGCTGCAAACCGGCCAAGGTACCACCCTGTATATTGGGGATGGCATCAATGATGCGCCGGTATTGGCCATGGCGGATGTCGGCATCGCCATGGGACTGGGCAATGATGCGGCCATTCAGTCGGCGGATGTGGTGTTGGTCAATAACGATATGCACAAATTGCCCAATGCCCTTCATATTGCAAAGCGAACCATACAAACGGTTCGATTCAATATTGCTTTTGCGCTGATTGTAAAAGCGGTTGTTTTATTGGCTGGAGCCCTTGGCATCTGGGGCATGTGGGCCGCTGTGGTGGCAGATGTGGGCGTATCGATACTATGCGTATTGAATTCATCCCGCCTATTGAAAAAATATAAATAACAGGATCCTCACGCATCACGGAACGCTTGGCCCGGCACAGCCGATTAAAGAAACCAGACGATTGCTTCCATAATCGTCTGGTTTCGTATTGGCGAGACAGGCATACAACAGGATGTAAAAATTAAAGCGCTTTCTCTGAATTTGCATGTCTTAGATCGGTTAAAAACATAATATATACGAATAGTATTGCAATCCATACCCCTAGCGCAGCCACAAAAAGCGGAATAAAGGTGTTGGAAAATAGGTATCTCGCATACCCTACAAGGGATGCCCCCACGACTAGGGGGGCCACAAACCACCGTTTGGGATAATAAAAAATATACACTACGGACAGTACATCGGCCATGTAAAAATATCGTTCATGCATTTTGGGGAGGAAAAACGGCAGTAGTAGCGTGAACAGAAAGGCGGCCTGTATCAACCGGAGCGTGTTGAGCTTGCTTCTAAAATAGAATAGCTGTGTCAAAAACGCAAGGGTCACCAGTCCCGCCAAAAGAATGCCGGGCGAGTTCAGCATGTCAAAGTATCGTTGCTCGTTAGGGATAAAAGCGTAGAGGGAAGGCGCCGACAGCGTTAGGGCCGGATATTGGCTCACTTGCTTATAGTAGATGGAAATAGTGTCCAGCACTGGTTTCCTGGCGGTAATTGCAGGCAACAGCACTGCAACAAAGGTGGCAGGAAACCATAATAGATTTTTCCAGTTTACTTTTTTCACAAACCAAAAGACCAATAATATGGGCAACAAAAAAATAGTTTGGATTTTGACAGACAATGCCAACGCAAAAAAGATAACACACAGACGCGGACGCCGAGTAAGCCCATAGTACAGGCCGCCTAAGGCAAAGGTCGTATAGATAACATCGCACTGCCCCCAATAGGCACC
Organism: Oscillospiraceae bacterium; assembly: GCA_031556545.1. Lineage (GTDB taxonomy): Bacteria > Bacillota > Clostridia > Oscillospirales > Acutalibacteraceae > JAVBST01. Next base: position 2,348 of record JAVBST010000002.1, on the reverse strand, counting down.
GTTGAAGATGACAGTGGGCACGAGCAACGTAGCAAAAAAGGCGGCGAACCGTATATGTGTCTTAGTAGTATACAGGGACACGAGCTTGCATACATAGTAACCCAGGATACAATCGAACGTAATGGAGAGCAGTTTGATCATATATAAATCGGGTAATTTCATCTTTGAAATCAAGAACAAAAAATACATATAGGGCATATTGTAGTCGCCAATGGGCTGTCGCAGTGCCTCTACACCGTTGTACTCCCGCATCTTTGCAAGCCATTGGGACAAAAATTGGACATAATCCATGGAGATATTATTGAGCATAAAAAAACGTACAAAGAGCAAAGCAACTGCACAAAGGGCTAAGAGTGAAAAAGCGGTTACTGAGAGAGCGGGCTCTAAATGAAGCAACCAAAAAAGCACCCCAAAAAGTAAGCATCCAAAAAAAACCGAAATAAATATCCGCGAAGTGAAGTCGTGGCATTGATCCAGAAACCGCGAAAAAAACAAGCCAAGCATACCAAAAATAAGGGAAATCAAGGCAGCGTAGATCAACCGCGGTTTGTCGATTCCCTGTCTTTGTTCTTCCGTCTTCATAAGGTCCCCTTTCTTTCAAATCTCGCTGCTCATCATAGCATATTATCCCGCGGCTGTAAACCTGCACAAAGCTTCTTGATTTAATTCAAAAGCATACGCTCCCCTAGTGGGATTTATGTCCGGATGAATATCCTTTTGGGTGGAAAAGGCAACGGTAAAGGAATGAAAAACGGGACTTATTACATTTTGTATTTTCAGAAAATGACTGCTTGTATCCATTTGGCATCCATTCGCAGTGTCATGCGCAAAATTGCATAAATATTCATCGCGATACTTTGACCGGTTCCGACCTGGTTCTCCCAATAAATTGAATGCATAAATTTATACAATTTGTACTAATAAAACGCAAATCCTGCATCTCATCTCTGATTGCGTTTTTGCTGATTGCATTTTTCACAGCATTGTTATAGGACGTCGCGCCATCACGGCTTGCTATTTTATCAATATTAAGAAAATTATCAATCCAATTGATTAAGTTCTATTCCTTTTTAACGGCATTGTGGGCGGGTAGAAATCTTGATATGATAGATTCTTCTTTTTACAGGAAAATAAATGCATTCGCTTTTTTCTTTGCTTAATTGTATTTTTTCTTATCCAGCCCTCCAGCCTCAATAGGACACTTGGTCCCATATTTATACAGCGGACAGGCCCCCTAACGAGAATGCCTGTCTGCTACAATGACTATGGGCAACGAAACACTCCACACGATCGAGACCGTATGGTATCCGCCTGAAGGAACACTCCGGATAGGCAGGCAATCAGGCCCCAAATGCTGCGCTAAACATTCGGCGGAGTTCGCCGAACAGATGACCCGCCGCAGCCGTTGAATGGTAATAATTGTAACATTAATTTTTCTTACACGCAAGTTAAAAATATTTTATCAAAAGCAGTTGAAATTGTAAGGCAATCGTGTTAAAATATCAAAGTGCTCAACAACAGTTGAGCTGTTTCGATAAATTCGGGTCTACCTGTTTTTATACACGTGGATCAGGATACGTTCCCCGCCTCGGAGAAAAGTTTCACTCCGTGTAAAAATCAAAAGAAACAACATTTGCGGATATGGCGGAATCGGCAGACGCGCTAGATTCAGGTTCTAGTGAGGGTTTCCTCATGGAGGTTCAAGTCCTCTTATCCGCACCAAACTGTACAAATCCGAACCCGTTTCCAATTGGAAATAGGTTCGGATTTGTATTTTACTTGTAACTCTAAAGAACAATAGGAATGTTGATTTTATTGCTTTTTTTACAATAGTTCTATATAATGTAAGGTAAAGAAAGTCAATATAAGAAAATAACTTGTGTTTGGTGATTATATGGAATCTGAAATTTCTTTAAAAATTAAGATGATTGAAAAATTTATTGAAAGTAGTTTTTTTGATAAGGCTCTTACATTACTTAGACCTTTATTAAAAGAACCATTTGAAAATGTTGAAAAAATGCAAACTTACTATTTATATGCAATATGTTTATATGAGAGAAATGACTTAGAATATGCACAGCAGTATTTAATTGATGCATATGAAATAGCAGAGAACGAAAATCTGATCGATTATCAAAGTAAAATTTTATATGAAATGGCTTTGACTTTATATAGGCAGGGACAAAAGCAAGCAGCAATTAATTATTGATAGATTGTAAAATGAAGTGCGCCACCCAGAAAGGACAAAAAGATAGCCCATAATGGAAACTTCGTGTAGAATGGAGTTGAAAAGACAACATTCGAACGGAGGCAACCATATGAGCTACCACCATCTTACCACATTTGAG
>JAVBST010000021.1:0-37968 GCA_031556545.1 Oscillospiraceae bacterium | reverse complement strand
TATTGGTGGGATCACTTTCAGCAAAAAGGTCTTGGAAGAACTGAACTATCCGATGTATGTACAATTTTTAACCGATCCCCAAAATAAGGTTTTCGGTATTCGTTGCTGCCGTCAGGATAGTCCAAAGTCGGAACCGTTTTCTAAACCGCGCAAGGAGCAAAAATCTACTCTCAGCTTCGGCAGTAAAAACATTTGGGAACCGGTGCGAAAAATGATGGAAGGCAGTTGGCAGCCTGACCAGCGGTACAAGGTTACCGGTTATCTAATGGAGGATAAAAAAACCATGATTTTTGTCCTGTCGGAAGGGGTGTTGGATAATTTCCGCCGCCCAAAGGAGGATGAGGACAAAGCGTAATCATCAGATTATCGGTTAATTTAAGGCGTGATTCCCGTAGGAATGATTTTTATAGCAGACTTCCGGCAATCATGCCTTTTTACTGTGATTTCGTCCCCCGGCAAAAACTATTGCGAATAACAAAATTTGTCCCATCCATATACTCCAATACAACAATTGTATTATTTTTTCGCGGTGGATTCAAGGGTGGGATTTTTGTGACCGGCGAACAAAAACAACAAATATACATACTTTGCAAAAAGGGGCTTCCCTTTGCAGATGTAGCCAAGAGGCTCGGTCTCCCGCGCAACACGGTCAAAACTTTCTGCTGGCGCAATGGTCTTAGTGACGCCGAGATGGAAAAACCAAATGAAAATCGCGGTTTCATGGGGGTTTGTAAGCAGTGCGGCAAAGTGCTGGAGCAAAAATCCAAGTCCCGCCCCAAAAAATTCTGCTGCGATAAATGCCGGTCGGCCTAGTGGACTGAAAACAGTTCACAGTTAAACCGCCCAGCTCTGTTAACGCTTAGATGTGAAAACTGCGACATTGAGTTTTCCTGTTATCCGAGCCAGCGAAAACGCTTCTGCAACCATGACTGCTATATCGCGTACCGTTGGGAGTCCGCGCGGGCTTTTCTAGATTCCAAAGGCGGCGAGGATGGAATTCTCTCTGCCGAGGATGAGGCCACCTATGACAAAATGGAGGCGATGTGATGGCGCTCGGCAAAGAAATCCAGCGCCATGAACGCGCACAGGAGGTCGACCGGGATATCTCTGCCGCCCAGAGCGCCCCCATTGGGAATCAACCCGGCCTGCATCGCTCATCTAAAATGGGTCGCGCTTCCGACGAATACAAAAAAACGTTCTGGAACGCCATGCGCGGGCGCGGCATCACCAATGCCCTGTCGGAAGGCACCGACAGGGAGGGCGGATATCTGGTGCCCGATGAATTCGAGCGCACACTGGTGGAGTCGCTGGAAGAACAGAATATCATGCGCCAGATCAGCAACATCATCCAGACATCCAGCGGTGAGCGCAAAATTCCTGTGGTGGTCACAAAAGGCTCGGCATCCTGGGTAGATGAGGAAGGCACCATCCCCGAAAGCGACGATACCTTTGCGCAGGTGTCGCTGAGCGCCTTTAAACTCGGTACCCTGATGAAGGTCGGCGATGAGCTGATTAACGATTCGGCCTTTGATCTGGAAAGCTATATCGCGCGGGAGTTTGCCCGGCGCATCGGCGCGAAGGAAGAGGAAGCCTTTTGTCACGGCAACGGCAAGCCCACCGGCGTGTTTCACATTCCGGGTGACGGGCAAGTTGGGGTTACGACAGCTTCCGCTACCGCCATCACCTTTGATGAAATCATCGATTTATACCACAGCCTGAAATCGCCCTATCGCGCCAAGGCCGTATTTATAGTTGCCAAGTATATCGGCCTCTATGCGCTCCAAGCGAGGACGGGCCGCACTAATCCCGTCCCCAAACAGAACAGCAAACTAGCCTCGGATAGAAAAAATCTACCCGAGGCTTTCCTCTATTCCTTATTCGCTCGCACAGTGTCATTGAGCATATAGTCAACTAACTTGAAAAATGCGTACAAGAGCAGAGTTGAAGGAATCAAAGGCATGCAAGATTTCTCGAAGCTTACGCTTAAGCCAAGCCCACCTTTTTTCAATGGGGTTTAGATCTGGAGAATATGGCGGCAAGAACAAAACCTCACAGCCGTGTTTTTTTGCCAAGTCAGGCAAAACGGATTTTCTGTGAAATGCCGCATTGTCTAGAATAATGCCAAATTTGCGGGGAGGAACGAGTAGGGCTTTTTTAGTGCGGGCGCTAAAACTGTTTTTCTTTCAGCCCCTTCACTAAATCCACATAAAATTCACGCACATCAAATCCGGGGATGTTCTTCCGTGTCAGATCGATCATATCGCCATGGGAAATACCTCGTTTGTTGTTTGTAGATAATATTCCCATGAAATGACCCCAAGGCACGGATTGTGCGCAAACCAGTCCATCGTTTGCCCCGCCGGTGGGATGGACAATGGCGTATCCGAGATTAAGGGGAAAACCCGCGCCCGATGCGCGGTTCATCTGGGAGCCCACGCTTTGGTAAAAGACATCGGGGCAATCCACAAGTTGGGCATTGCGTCGGACAGCGGTTTCGCCAGTGAGCTCATTGACACTCTTATAAAAGTCCGGCCCGTGGTCACCCAGCTTTTTGAAAAGCGCGTTATATTTTTTGGACACGGACAACAATATTTTGGGAGGAAATATGCCGATGAGGGTATCTGCCAAGTCGCTGCCCTGATGCGGTGTGTTAATAGTTGTCAAAGAAGCTACATAAGGCGCCATGCCCAAGGCGCTAATCGCATACCGGGCGTCAAGTCCGCCTTTGGAATGGGCAATAATATTGACTTTTTGGCAGTGCTCCTTTTCCGTGATTTCGAGAATCCGCGCTTTTATTTCCAACGCGCTGGCCGCTACGGTGGCAGCGGATTGCTGGTTGCCATAGTAAATGGTGGCTCCGTTTTTGATCAGCTCTTTGGGGATACGCCCCCAATAATTAAAAAAGCGCCAGTCTCGGAAAAAGATACCATGCAACAATAAAACAGGATATTGCGTCTTGCAAATCTCGCTTTCTTTTCGGGTTTCATTCAATGCCAGCTTGATGCATTCGTAATTATATTCGTTGTGTACTTTGCGGCAGCATTGTATAATCAAAATAACGTTCATAACCGGCAGCCACCATAGAAATATCAATAAGCTTTTGCGCAGAAGCGTGATTTGCGTAGATGTGATGAGCATGCGGGTGCAGCCGTTAAACATCAGGATGGCGATAACGATCATGCTAATTAAGGCGGTGACCAGCAAAGCGGCGGTGCTGAAACGGTTGTAGGCATAAAATAGTAAATATACATATAATACTGCCTCCAGCAGTACACAAATACCGGCTATAAGCGTGAGTTCATATCCGCCCATCATAATCTTGAGCCGTTGCGGGATCGAGCCCTCTTTGCGTGGCCGTATATTGAAAATGGCGAAATAGGCAGCCAGCAGTACTGTGCCTATGGTGACCAACAGGGGAGGAAGCTCCAAGACTTTTTGCACCATGACCATATTCATCAAGCATAAAAGCAAAACTGTCGACACAAACCGCCGGAGTACTCGCATCCGAATCACATCCTTGTTATTACGCCCGCATTTAAATGCCGGAATTTTTCCTGCTTTATAATGATTAAAGCAATAGTTTCATTATAACACGGCGCTAAGCAGCAATCAATTATGCTTCTCGATGGGGGAGCCATTGTATAAAAGTTCACACAATCTAATGCGGGCGTGATGCATGACTAGTGCGGGTCTACTGTATGCAAACACATGCACGTTCACGTTGGTTTAGCAAAAGAAAAAAGCAGGACGCAAGCGTCCTGCCATAGATGGTTGCGGGAGGAGGATTTGAACCTCCGACCTCTGGGTTATGAGCCCAACGAGCTACCAGCTGCTCCATCCCGCGGTGTTTATTTTTGAGTGCTCTAATATTATACGCGATCCACCCTGTTTAAATCAAGTCTTTTTTTAAATATTATTTAAATTCTACGCTAAAAGGATGACATGCTCATAATTGTGGTGTATAATTACCTGTGTGTTGCGGAAAACGTGGCAATGATAGCAAGATATTGGCAGAATGAGTCTAGGAACAGGATCAGTAAGATGGACAAGAACAAGAAAATGAATATATTTAAAATGACGCGCTGCGCCATTTTTATTGCGATTTTAGCCATTGTATCTCAGTTAATGATTCCTTTGCCGTTTTCGCCGGTGCCCATGACCTTGCAAACGTTGGGCGTTTTGCTTTGCTGCATTATGCTCTCTCCGGGGGAAGCGCTGGTTTCCACAGGGATCTTCATCCTGCTCGGTGCCGTGGGGCTGCCGATTTTTTCAGGCTTTCGAGGAGGACCGCAGGCTTTGCTGGGTCCCACCGGTGGATTTTTAATCGGATTTATCCCCATGTCCGGGCTCGGTTCCTTCCTGCTCCGGCGGGCGCCCCAAGTCCTGTCCCGCAAGGCAACGGCCAGCTTTTGGCGGGTTGCGGCTTTGGGGATAGCGTCTCTTCCCATGTATATTATGGGCGCCGCCTGGTTTACTTATTATATGGGCTGTGACTTTCAAAAGGGTCTGACTTTGGCGGTGTTGCCCTATTTACCCTTGGACGTTATAAAATTGGTGTTGGCAGCGTTGGTGTTTGCCCCGGTTTTACAGCGCATTCGGATTCCGGTATGGATCAATACGGTCGAAGAAAAATGATGTAACTTACTGAGAGGAAGATGAGTTTGAATTTAAGAAACAACTTGTTAAGCACAATTATTTCTAATATTGAAAATGTTATTTTTGGTAAACGGCAGGAAATTGAACTGGTCATTATCGCCCTGTTAGCGAAGGGACATGTTTTGATTGAGGATATGCCCGGAGTGGGCAAGACCACGCTGGTGGGGGCATTGGCCAAATCCTTTGATTGTTCTTTTAGCCGGATTCAGTTTACCGCCGACATTTTGCCTTCTGATATTACGGGCTTCACGATGTATAACCAGGCGACGGCTCAGTTTGATTTTAAAAAGGGAGCTGTCATGAGCCAGTTTGTGTTGGCGGATGAAATTAACCGGACCTCTCCCAAAACCCAGGCAAGCCTTCTGGAAGTGATGGAAGAAAATCAGGTTACCGTCGATGGACAGACCTATCCGGTGCCGGCTCCTTTTATGGTGCTGGCGACCCAAAACCCTGTGGAATATGTGGGAACCTTTCCGCTGCCTGAGGCGCAGTTGGATCGGTTTTTAATGAAGCTTTCATTGGGCTACCCTTCGGTGCAGGACGAGACCGAAATGCTATACCGCTATCGAGAGTCCAATCCGCTGACCAAGCTTGCCTCTGTAGCGACGGCGCAGGATATTTTGAAATTTCAGGATATGGTGGAAAAAATCCATGTGGATACCATTTTGAACCGCTATATTGTAGAACTGATTGCGCAGAGCCGTAACAACGATTATCTGCTTTTGGGGGCGAGCCCCCGCGCATCTCTCTGCCTGATGCGTTCCGCGCAGGCCCACGCCTTTTTTGAGGGCAGAGACTATGTGCGTCCGCAGGATATAAAGGCGATGGCGGTTCCGGTATTATCTCACCGCCTGAAGCTCAAACAAGAGGCCAAGGTGAATAAGATCACCCAGCAGCAAATTGTCAATCAACTTCTGCAAACGGTGCCTGTTCCGCTGTTTGGGAGCAATCGATGAGAACGATTCTCCTGGCAGAGATATTTTGGCGCGTTAAAGGAGGCTGGGTATGAAAAAAAATCGAGTCGGCTATTTTATTTTAGTCCTTCTTATGGCCGCGCTGACCGCCTTTTTCCCCTCCAGCATCACCTGCATTAGCTTATATACCATGCTCATATTGCCCTTGGTGACAGGAACTATGGCGTATATTTCCTATAAGCGGATTCGGACCGAGCAGATGGTGGACGCTATTTCTCTTTATAAAGGAGAAACCCTGCGTGTGACCCTGCGCCTTTATAATCCGGATTTTTTTTATTATCCCTTTATCCGGCTGCGGCTGGACGATCCCCGTCTGCGCATTGAAGGGCAAGAGGGGCCTATCACTTGCAGCGTGGTGCCCAGACGCCGGGAAACCTTTGAACTGTCCGTACAATGCTGCAACCGGGGATATTATAAAGTGGGGATTCAGAGCTTATTGATCCAGGACTTCCTGGGACTCTTTTATTTTCATAAAAAGATAGAACACGACAACCGGGTTACTGTCTATCCCCGATTTAAGGGGATAGACAATTTGGTGCTGCACGGAGGCATCCATGACGGCTCCTCTAATGACGGGAGAACGCTGGGGGATGATTTTTCGGAAATTCTCTATATTGACCACTATCAACCCCAGGACAGTATCCGGAATATCCATTGGAAGCTGACCTCGAAAAAGAGTGAATTGCTGGTCAAACGGCATCCCGAATCCACCTCTCTGAGTTCTGTTCTGCTGGTGGATTTGCAGGAGAAACAAGGTCGTAGGGTGCATCGCGTGGATCAGGAAGATGCCATCCTGGAAACAGCGCTTTCTATTGCGGATTTTTGCATCCATCATTCGTCGCCATTGCAGGTTGCCTTTTGTCATCGAGAGGAAGCGCGGATTGCCTGCAACAATCAGGCGGATTTTGACGAACTTTACAACCTCTTTGCCTGTGTGGACTTTGTGGGGAAAATGGAGCTGCATGAACTTGCCATGTCCTACTATAGCCAGGGTTTTCAGAGTGCATCCTTTTTTATGGTGACGGACACAGTGACGCCTGCGCTTTGTGACACGCTGGCTGCCATGACCCATGAGAACCATACCATAACCTTGGTTTATGTCTACGAGGGCAGCGAAGCGCAAAAAGAGGATGATTTTGCCCGGCTTTTTGCCCCTCTGTATAGCGCCGGCGTTGAATGCTATACCGTCTGCGCCACAGAAAAAGAGGCTTCGAAGTCCCACTAAACCCTTGCCCGGAGAAAGGAGAGGCTATGCGAAAACCACAAACTTGGACGGAGCATATTTATACCATACTGATATGCATCCTGTACTCCAACTCTTTATTATTGACTATTATTGCTTCTACGACCGTCACCATCCCGCTATATCAGACCATGCTGCTCGGGACGGTATGCCTGTTGGGGCTTTATGCGATTTTATATAACCGGACCGTTGGCAGAATATTTGGGATTCTTTTATTGGCTGCGCTCCTCGTTTTTATTGTGATTCGATTTTTACAATACGGCGGCCAGCAGATTATGGACACGATGCTGGACTTTTTCTACTATGTTTGGGGATTGCTTTCCTCCGCCATTACGTTGCCCAAGCAGGGCGAAATTGTGGTGGTCATTCTGCTCAGTCTCTTTATTTCTTATTATACGCTCTTTTTCTATCTCCGGCTGCTCAGCTTCTACGTCCTCTTTATAAATGGATTTTTGATTTTTCTGGGCCAGTTGTTGACAGGGAATTTTGCCTATACCGGGAATCAGGTCGCTTTCTACATTTTTATTGTTGCAGTTGCGATCATGTCCTTTAAAAGAGTCAGCTACAACCTGTATAAAAAAGGGGATGAGCGGTTTGAGAAGAAGGTCAGCTCCTTTTGCATGACCACAATCCCGGTGGTATTGGTGGTTATTCTCATCAGTTCCGTACTGCCTAACTTTGCAAAACCCCTCTCCGGACTCGAGTTGGGGTATTATTACAGCGGAAGTTATTACAAGAGCGGCGTTGGGGAATTTTCTTTGGCGTCCACCGGCTTTGGAGACAGTGACACGCAACTCGGGGGCAATGTACAGCTCAACCATTCGCTGGCCTTGGAAGTCACGGCGGACAAGCCCCAGTATTTAACGGGGCATATTAAGAATATCTATACGGGCAACAGTTGGAAGGTGGACGACGACGACAAGAAAGCCTACCAGCCGGGAAACAATCTGGAATTAATCGAACCACTGATTGCCCTGAAGGGGACCCAGAGCCAATATCAAACAGATATTATGGTCCGTTATCATAGTGTAAATACCCGCTCTATTTTTCAGGCCGGTCTTTTACAGTCTCTGACATTTCCCAACAATCAAAAAGTGTGGATCAATTCCAACCATGAACTGTATTCGAACCAGTACCTGGGGAACGATACCCATTATATGATGCGTTCTCTCGTTGTGGATGAAACGGATTTGCTCGGATCGCTTAAACAGAGCCGCCTGGGGTATTATACCGTGCCCGACTACGAAGGGGACGCGGGCTTTCGGGTCAGTGGCAGTGTCCAAACGGAAGATACTTTTTCTTACACCTCGGATGGACAAGATCATACGGTTTCCAAAGATGAACTCATCCAGAACGCGTTGGAGATAGAGGCTCAATATTTGCAACTTCCCGATTCCCTGCCCGGGCGGGTCTGGGAGCTCGCGATGACCATTACGCAGGATTACACGATGAATTACAATAAGGTCAAAGCCATCGAAACGTATCTCACACAGTTTCCTTATACCCTGACACCGGGGACGACTCCGGAGGGGCGGGATTTTGTTGACTATTTTCTATTTGATCTGGGGAAGGGCTATTGTACTTACTATGCCTCTGCCATGGCGGTTCTCACCCGCTGTATTGGACTGCCGTCGCGCTATGTGGAAGGATTTGCTCCTGTTTACACCAAAACAAATGGGAAATATTATGTTGAAAACAGCAAGGCACATGCCTGGGTGGAGGTCTATTTTACCGGAGTCGGCTGGGTTCGCTTTGAACCCACAACCCCTTACAATTATCAGAATAGCGGAGAGGAAGTTCCTGCGGAAACCTTTGACGCTTCACTTTTGGAGGACCCCAATTATAAGCAGTATGTCGATTCCTTTAAACAGGAGTCGGAAGAAGACGTTTCTCCCTCCGTGACCACTTCCCGGCCCAGTAGCACAGGTACAAGCTCTCAGGCGCCCGCGCCCATACCCGAAGCAGAATCCAAGATGCCAACGGGGCGCATCGTCCTGCTGCTGGCGGGTTCATTGCTGCTGTTGGGGCTGCTGTTGCTTATTCTGCGCATTGCGCAGCGAAAGTGCCGGTTGGCGGGTATTGCAAAACGTTCCCGCACAGAACAGGTGGGTGCATACTTTGCGGAAATCTGCAAACTGTTGCGCGCCGTACACCTGCCCATGCTGGCGCATGAATCCATTCAGGAATATTTGCTGCGTTTACAGCATACGCCATACATGCGGGACTTGTCGGTGCCGGAAGCTAGCGAAATTTTTGAAAGAACCGCTTATTCGGATGTGGCATGTACACAGGAAGAATCGGCGCTGGTGCGTCATACTTTCCTTACGGTGGAGAAGCGGGTACAAAATAAAATTGGAAAAATTAAATTCTTCTGGAAAAGAAGCATTATTCATAAAATTTAAGGGAAAATGCTTTGCATAATTTCGTAATCATAACGGCGTCTTTTTTGCTCCATACTAATAGCGGATAAGGAAAACAAATTCTTTATCCGAATGCACGGCAGAACGGCAGTGAAGAGGTGTGAGAGCCATGAAGCTCAAAGTAACTGCCCTTACAATGGCCTTGCTTTTCATGTTTAGCTTTGGCGTTTTCGCACAATCGGGTACTCATACGGTAAAATCGGGAGACTCGATGTGGAAAATCGCGGTGCAGTATCAAATCGGGATCACAGAATTGCTGCAAGCCAATCCTCAAATCAAAAACCCCGCAATGATTGTTCCGGGCCAAAAAATCAATGTTCCCAGTCTTGATGATGTCAAGAAGCTGGAAGAGGAAGTGGCACGGTTGGTCAATCTTGAACGTTCCAAGCGCGGCTTGCAAACTTTAACTATGAATTGGGAATTGTCCCGCTGCGCCCGGTATAAGTCGCAGGACTTTATTAACAAGAATTATTTTAACCATAATTCGCCCACGTATGGAACGCCTTTTGATATGATGAAAAGTTTTGGCCTGAGATATTCCGCCGCTGGTGAAAATATTGCAAAGTTCCAGCGGACCCCTTCCGAAGTCATGAATTCTTGGATGAATTCTGCGGGCCATAAAGCCAATATTTTAAGTGCAACGTACAATCAAATTGGTGTTGGCGTCGCAAAGGATAGTAAGGGCAATTTGTATTGGACGCAAATGTTCATCAAAAAGTATTAGTCGGACACCGGGTATGAAAAAGGGCTTACAGCTAACGCTGTAAGCCCAAATTTTATCCGGTTGCGCCGGGGAAATGCTCCGCGATGCACGAAAAAACGTTACTGCAAAAGAAAATGGAAAAGCAAACCTTTATATTCTATCATTTACTTTTAGCCTAACCCAAAATTTTCTGCAAATCCGCTTCGGGCGTAGAAATGGGCGTTACATTCCATTTTTCCACCAATACATTTAGAATGTTAGGGGAAAGAAAGGCGGGCAGGGTAGGCCCAATATAGATATTTTTGATGCCGAGGGCGAGCAATGTCAACAGAATGCACACGGCTTTTTGTTCGTACCAGGATAGCACCAATGTTAACGGAAGCTCGTTCACGCCGCATTCGAAGGCCTCGGCGAGTGCAATCGCCACTTTGATAGCGCTATAAGCGTCATTGCATTGTCCCATATCCATAATGCGGGGCAGTCCGCCGATGGAGCCGATATCGAGGTCATTAAAGCGGAATTTACCGCAGGCCAAGGTTAAGATCACCGTATCATTGGGACTTTGCTTGACAAATTCCGTATAATAATTACGTCCGGGCGCCGCGCCGTCGCAGCCGCCCACCAGGAAGAAATGCCGGATGGCGCCGGTCTTGACGGCGTTGATGACTGTGTCAGCGGCGGAAAGGACGGCTCCGTGGCCAAAGCCGGTGGTTAGCGTATTGCCGCCATTGATACCGGTTTGCGCTTGCTCTGCGGAATATCCGCCAAGCGCCAGCGCCTTTTCGATTACGGGGGCGAAGTCTTTATCTTTGGCAATGTGTACCATTTCCGGATATCCGACTACAGAGGTTGTAAAGATTCTATCCTGGTAGCTTTCTTTGACAGGCATAATGCAGTTGGTCGTGAACAAAACGGGCGCCGGGATGTTGGCGAATTCCTTTTGTTGGTTCTGCCAGGCAGTGCCAAAATTCCCTTTCAGGTGTTTAAAAGCTTTTAATTTTGGATAGGCATGACAGGGAAGCATCTCGCCGTGGGTATAAACATTCACGCCCTTGCCCTGCGTTTGCTCTAGCAATAAATATAAATCATGCAGGTCATGTCCGGAAACAACAATAAAAGGGCCTTTTTCAATATGGGTCGTCACTTCGGTCGGAACAGGTGTTCCGTAGGTTTCGGTGTTGGCTTTGTCCAAGAGTTCCATGCATTTTAAATTGACATTGCCGGCTTCCATGGTGAGTTCCAGCAGGGCATCCGCGGAGAGCGGTTCCGCAATAGCGCACAGAGCCTTTACAAAAAAGAGGTTGACCGCCTCATCCACATAGCCCAGTGCGGCCGCGTGATGTGCGTAAGCAGCCATACCCTTAATTCCGAAGAGGATCAATGATTTCAGGCTGCGGATATCTTCGTTCTCAGTCCACAAAGTATTCATATCCATTTCGGGCGTGGCTTTGTAGAAGCGGCGGGCGGCATCAACCGAATCACACCACTGCTGAATCGCACCGTTGTCAAAGTTAACATTGGTGACTGTCACAAAGAGACAGTTGATAATGAGTGCCTGCATTTTGGCATCGTTCGCTTCTTTGGTTGCGGTTGCCAGCGCCACAACTTTGCCGAGCAGCTTGTCCTGCAAATTGGCAGTATCATTTTTTTTGCCGCAAACGCCATTTACGGTACAGCCCGTATTTTTTGCGGTTTGTTGACATTGGAAACAAAACATGTTTGACATTCAATAGTCCTCCAGACATTTGTAGTACAGTTTGTAATACAGTATTTGAGGCAGGTTAGTGACAGCAGCGTTTTTCAGCTTATCATAGAACTACCTACTAAATTATTATACCTCATTTTTTGTAAAAAAAATGTTGCAATTACAACACGGAGGCAAAAATATGCGAATAGGTAAATCAAATATCGAAGGAGAAAGCTTTATTCTTTGTTTTTTATAGTATAGACTTGTGGGAACGAAAAAATGGGACAGAAAAAATGTATAACCAGGGGTATGATCTGCCCATACCCCTGGTTGTGATCTTGGCTCCCAATATTTACAGAATGGATGCAGAAACAATCTTATAAAACTGTTGTTTATGCAGGCACGCTGGACAAATTTCGGGAGCGTCTGGACCGGTGTGCTGATAGCCGCAATTGAGGCACTCCCACACCACATCCTTTTGCGTGTGGAAAAGCGTTTCGGTTTCATAGCGCTCTAAAAGGTCGCGGAAACGCATATCATGTCTTTTCTCTACTTCCGCGATGGAGAAAAAGGCGTTTGCAATTTGGTCAAAACCCTCATCTTTGGCGGTCCGAGCAAAAGACGGGTATAGATTTGACCATTCTTCGTACTCTCCTTGAGCAGCTGCCAGGAGATTTTCCGGGATGTTTCCCTTGGACACGGGGACCAGAACCTGTGGTTCTAAAATGGTGTTTGACAGACCCTCAGTCAAAAAATCAAAGAAGACCTCTCCATGCCCCCGCTCATTATCGGACGTTATCAGAAATACTTCCTCAAGAGTGGGATAGCCTTCCGCTCTGGAAATTTGCGAATAGAACAAATATCGGTTTCTGGCCTGTGACTCTCCCGTGAAGCCTTGGCCAAATTTATAGCCGTTTGTGTGCCCTCCAGGCGGCACAGTTGATTCAACTTAAAACCTCCCCCAAACAATTGCCTATGCGCTGTGTAGGGCGCATAGTACAATCCAATGTGAATGATTGACCAGTTATGCCTGGTCGGTACTATTTTATGCAATTTTGGAAAAAGAGTGGGGGTTTTCCCGTGCCGAACCATGTGAATTCTTGCTAGGGCAGGTTTTTATATTAAGAAATAGAGAGGGATTCAATTTTGGGAGGGTGGTTTTTAAAAATTTGTTGTTTAGATGAGGGTTTTCCTATTGCTTTTTGGGGCATTGTATTATATAATAGCACGGTACTAATTGGTACTATTTTAGGGATGCAGGCTGCATTCCTGTAGCAAAATTTTTTGACCATTCCCATTGTGGAATCAAGGCCATACGGACAGCCGGGTCAAATGCCGATCGGCAACTTTCGTTGCCTTATTGATTGAGCGGTTCGCTCAAATTTTGTAAGTTGGTTTCTTACTAATACTATCCTGCCACTAGAAACGTAAAGTGTTTTTGATTTGGCAAAAAAGATTGCCGCGGGCAGATAGTATGGCACGATATCTGCGAGGGCTATGCCCTTGTCGCGTATAACGCGGCAGAATAAAACCCAAGGTTTTATTTGTAGATTAGTATAAACCGTGTGCGTCAAGCACATCACGCTTGTGAAACAATCAATAAGAGTAGTAAAAGTAAATTTTTGCTATATAGACTCTGACCTACACTTTAATAAATAACTGCGGACGCCCTCTTGATCTGTTCATCCGCAATAAATAAAATAAGTTTGTAGAGATTTAATCAAGCGTATATACAGCGTATGGCTGTGTACTTTGCTTGGTTTTTTTGTTGCGGTTCTGAGAAAATCGAAATGTTTTGATCCTCGTTATAGTATTATAAGTTGCTTGTGGAAAAATAGGTGCAGAATCCATGTGAAAGGGCGGTCCAAAAAATGGACAAAAAAATTAAGATTTACGGCTTTAATAATCTAACGAAGTCCCTGAGCTTCAATATCTATGACGTGTGTTACGCCAAGAGTGAGCGGGAGCAGTTGGACTATATTGCCTATATTGACGAACAATATAATTCCGAGCGCCTGACCAAGATTTTGTACCGCCTGACCGAGATGATTGACGCCACGGTGCTAAGTGTCTCCAAGCAGGATTATGACCCGCAGGGAGCAAGCGTAACTTTCCTGATTGCGGAAAAATCTATGCTGCGCGTAAGCAATGGGGAAACAATCGTGGGACATTTGGATAAGAGCCACGTGACGGTTCATACCTATCCCGAGTGCCATCCGGATAATTCCATCGCCACGTTCCGCGTGGACATCGATGTGGCGACCTGTGGCGAAATTACCCCTTTGAGCACCTTGAATTATCTGATTGGAAGCTTTGACTCGGATATTATCACCATGGATTATCGGGTGCGGGGCTTTACGAGAACCATGGATGGGAAAAAGCTCTTTATGGATCACGATATTACTTCCATTCAGGATTATATTGACGTGGAAACCCTCAAAAAATATGACGCCATTGATATCAATGTCTATCAGGCCAACCTTTTTCATACCAAGCTGCTGATTAAAGAGGTGGACTTGCAGAACTATCTTTTCAATCGGGATGTCTATGAACTGCCGCCCAAGACCCGGCTGCAGATTACGGACGGGCTGCGGCGTGAGATGATCGAAGTATTCAGCGGTATCAATGTCTATGATTAAAGTGTTGGGAAGGTAAAAAGGATGCTGGATCAGGAGCGGGCGCCGATTTATGAGGCGCTGCATCAATTTAAAAAGATGCGCATTGTCCCTTTTGACGTGCCTGGGCATAAGAGGGGCAAGGGCAATCCGGAGCTGACGGATTTCTTGGGGCAGCGCTGTATGTCGGTAGATGTCAATTCCATGAAACCGCTGGACAATTTATGCCATCCGGTGTCCGTCATCAAGGAGGCGGAGGCGCTGGCAGCGGAAGCCTTTGGCGCGCGCCATGCCTTTTTTATGGTCAACGGCACCACTTCCGCCGTACAGAGTATGGTGCTGGCCTCCTGCAAGAAAAACGATAAAATTATTTTGCCGAGGAATGTGCATCGCAGCGTCATCAATGCCCTGATTCTCTGCGGCGCTGTTCCGGTATACATTAATCCCGAGGTGCATCAGGGCCTTGGGATTTCGCTGGGAATGTCCATGCGGGCGGTGGAAGCCGCGATTCAAGCCAATCCTGACGCGAAAGCGATCTTGGTCAACAATCCAACCTATTACGGTATCTGCTCGAATTTGCGGCAGATCACAGAACTTGCCCACCGTCACCATATGCTGGTGTTGGCGGACGAGGCTCATGGGACACACTTTTACTTTGGCAAGAATTTGCCCCTTTCGGGCATGGCGGCTGGCGTGGATATGTCGGCGGTCAGTATGCACAAGTCGGGCGGTTCTCTCACCCAGAGTTCCTTTTTGCTGCTGGGGGAGCGGATGAACGCCGGTTATGTCCGTCAGATTGTCAACCTCACCCAGACCACCAGCGGTTCCTATCTGCTGCTTTCCAGCCTTGATTTATCCCGCAAGTATATGGCGCTGGAGGGCGTGGAAATTTTGGCGCATGTGCGGGAGATGGCCGAATATGCGCGCAATGAGATCAATAAAATTGGCGATTATTATGCCTTTTCCCGCGAGTTGATGGATGGGGACGCGGTGTTTGATTTTGACACCACCAAGCTTTCTGTGCATACGCTGGAGGTGGGACTGGCCGGCATCGAAGTCTATGATATCCTGCGGGATGAATATGATATACAGGTGGAGTTCGGCGATATCGGCAATCTGTTGGCCTATATCTCGGTCGGGGACCGCAAGCAGAATCTGGAACGGTTGGTCAGCGCTCTTTCGGAGATTCGCCGGCGCTTTAAGCGGACGAAAGCTGGGATGCTGACGCAGGAATACATTCCTCCACAGGTAGTGATCACGCCTAAAAAGGCCTTTTACGCCGAGAAGCAGGTGCTGCCTCTCGCGGAAAGTGAGGGGTATGTATGCACGGAATTTGTGATGTGCTATCCACCCGGCATTCCCATTTTGGCGCCGGGGGAGCGGATTACCCGGGAAATACTCGAATATATCCAATATGCAAAAGAAAAAGGCTGTTTCTTAACGGGTCCTGAGGATATGCAGATCGAGAAAATCAATGTGTGGAAAGGAGAATAGCCACATGCAGCTTTGGTATACGGAGAGGCATTCCCCCTTTGTGGAATTTTCCATCAAGGTGGACCGCCAGCTTTACAGCGGGCAGAGTGAATTCCAACGCATCGATGTGTTTGATTCCAAGGAGTTTGGACGGTTTTTGACCCTGGACGGCTACATGATGCTCACCGAAAAGGACGAGTTCATTTATCATGAAATGATGGTTCATGTACCCATGGCGGTATACCCCGAAATTGAGAGGGTGCTCGTCATTGGCGCCGGAGACGGAGGCGTGGTGCGGGAACTGGTGCGCTACCAGATGATCAAACATATTGATCTGGTGGAAATTGACGAGCTGGTCGTGGAAGTCTGCAAGCAGTATTTACCCACCACGGCCTGCCGGCTGGACGATGAGCGTGTCACGATTCATTATGAAGACGGACTTAAATATATTCGCCGGTGCGAGAATGAATATGATTTAATCATAGTGGATTCTACCGATCCCTTTGGTCCGGGCGAAGGGCTTTTTACCAAAGAGTTTTACGGAAACTGTTATAAGGCGCTGACGGCAAATGGGATTATGGTCAACCAGCATGAGAGTCCCTTTTATCAGGAGGACGCTTTGGCGATGCAGCGCGCACACCGGCGGATTGTGGAATCTTTCCCCATCGGCAAAGTCTATCAGGCGCATATCCCTACGTATCCCTCCGGGCATTGGCTATTTGGCTTTTCTTCCAAGCAGCTGCATCCGGTGCGGGATATAAAGGCTACCAAATGGAACGCGCTGGGAATGAAAACCCGCTATTATAATACGGGGCTGCATATGGGCGCGTTTGCGCTGCCTACCTATGTGGAGGAGCTTTTGCGAGATGTGGAATAGCAATACGGAAACCTTTTTGGGTTGTACACAAAGTTATGAGGACGCCAAAGTCGTATTATTTGGCGCGCCCTTCGATTCTACCACCTCGTACCGCCCGGGAGCACGCTTTGGCAGCCGGGCCATTCGGGCAGAATCCTATGGGCTGGAAACCTACAGCCCCTATCAGGATCGGGATTGTCAGGCAATTTCTTTGTTTGATGGCGGAGACTTGGAGCTGTGCATCGGAGACGTGCAGACAGCGCTCGAACAGATCGAGGCATGTACCGCGGGCATACTACAGGATGGCAAAATGCCTGTGATGCTCGGAGGCGAACATCTTGTTTCGTTGGGGGTCATCCGTGCCCTTGTGAAACAGCACCGCGATTTGCATATCCTGCATTTTGACGCCCATGCCGACTTGCGGGAAGAGTATTTGGGCGCCCCGCTCTCCCATGCGACGGTCATACGCCGGGCGTGGGATCTCGTCGGCGATGGGCGTATTTACCAATACGGCATCCGCTCAGGCGACCGGGCCGAATTTTTATGGGCACCGGGACATGTGACGATGCATAAGTTCTCTTTTGCAGGATTGGCCGAAACGGTGGAAAAGCTCCGGGACAAGCCCGTCTATTTCACCTTGGATCTGGATGTGCTGGACCCTTCGGTTTTTCCCGGCACAGGGACGCCTGAAGCGGGTGGAGTCAGCTTTACGGAGTTGCTGGAGGCGATTCGAATGCTTGCCCCGCTCAGGATTGTGGGACTCGACATGGTGGAACTCTCGCCTCCCTATGATCCAAGCGGTATCTCGACGGCGACCGCCTGCAAATTGCTGCGGGAGATCCTGCTCACATTTTTTTGACCGGGTGTACCGTGATGTATCAATATGCAAGGAGTGAATAGAATATGGGAAAAGCTTTGATTATTGGATGCGGCGGAGTCGCCAGCGTCACCATTCATAAATGCTGCCAAAACAGCGAAGTATTTGAGGAAATCTGTATTGCAAGCCGGACGAAGAGCAAATGCGATGCTCTTAAAGCCAAGCTGGACGGCGGCAAAACCAAAATTTGCACCGCGCAGGTAAATGCCGATCATGCAGACGAGGTGATCGCCCTGATTGAGCAGTTTCAGCCCGATGTGGTGATCAATCTGGCGTTGCCCTATCAGGATCTGAGCATTATGGACGCCTGTCTTGCCACCAAGACGCACTATGTGGATACCGCCAACTACGAACCGCCTGATACGGCCAAGTTTGAATACAAATGGCAGTGGGCCTATCGGGAGCGTTTTGCGCAAGCGGGCATTACGGCACTTCTGGGGAGTGGCTTTGATCCGGGTGTGACAGGAGTTTTTGCGGCGTATGCGCAAAAGCACCATTTTGATGAAATCCACTATCTTGACATTCTCGACTGCAATGGCGGGGATCATGGCTATCCCTTCGCCACCAATTTTAATCCTGAGATCAATATCCGAGAAGTCACGGCCAAGGGGAGTTACTGGGAAAACGGCCGCTGGGTGGAAACCGCGCCTATGGAAGTCAAGCGGGAATACAACTTTGAAGGCGTGGGCATGAAAGACATGTACCTGCTCCACCATGAAGAGATCGAATCTCTGGCGCTTAATCTCAAAGGGATTCGCCGGATTCGCTTTTTCATGACCTTTGGTCAGAGTTATCTGACACATCTGCAATGTCTCCAGAATGTGGGGATGACCGCCATTGAACCCATTGATTTTGAGGGGCAGCAGATTGTGCCGCTCCAGTTTTTAAAGGCGGTTCTGCCGGACCCGGCTAGCTTGGGACCCCGTACGAAAGGCAAAACCAATATCGGCTGCATCTTTCAGGGCATCAAGGACGGCTTGCCCGAAAAATACTATTTGTATAATATTTGTGATCATGAGGCCTGCTATCAAGAAGTGGGCTCCCAGGCGATATCCTATACAACCGGTGTTCCGGCCATGATTGGCGCCATGCTGATTCTCAATGGTACATGGCAGAAGAAGGGCGTGTATAACATCGAGGAATTTGACCCGGATCCATTTATGGAAGCGCTAAACCGGTGGGGACTGCCTTGGCAGGAAAGCTTTGAGCCGGAGCTGGTCGAGTAATGGATAATGAAAGAATGCAAACTCCCTGTTATTGGGTGGATGAAGCGCTTCTGATTCGCAATCTTGAAATATTACAAAATGTAAAGAAACAAACCGGATGCAAAATATTGTTGGCCCAAAAGGCCTTTTCCCTGTTTGCATTATATCCTCTCATAGGACGCTATCTTGACGGCACCTGTGCCAGCGGCTTGTTCGAAGCCAGGTTGGGCTTTGAACATATGGGCAAGGAGAGCCATGTGTTTTCGCCGGCCTATTCGGAAGGGGAACTGGAGGCCATCCTGCCCATCTGCGACCATATCATTTTCAATTCCTTCGACCAATGGATTCGCTATCGGGCCAAGACGCTGTCGGCGGGACGGGCATGCGGTATCCGGATCAACCCCGAATGCTCAACAGGTTCCCATGCGATTTACGATCCCTGCTCGCCGGGTTCCCGGTTGGGGGTGACGGTTAAAAATTTCCGGCCGGAGCTGCTGGAAGGAATCAGCGGGCTGCATTTTCACACCCTCTGTGAGCAGGGTGCCGATGCGCTGGAAACCACTTTGGTGGCGGTAGAGGAAAAATTCGGACAATACCTGCATACGATGCAATGGCTGAATATTGGCGGCGGGCACCATATTACCCGTGAGGGCTATGATGTGGATTTACTGGTGCGTTGTATTAACCGCCTGCAAAATCAATATGATCTTACCGTGTATCTGGAGCCGGGCGAGGCCGTGGTTTTGAATACCGGCTTTTTGACGGCTTCGGTGCTGGAAATTGTCGATAATGGCATACAGAATGCGATTTTGGACACATCCGCCGCCTGCCATATGCCGGATGTATTAGAAATGCCTTACCGTCCGGAAATTATCGGTGCGGCTCGTCCTAATGAAAAGCCCTATACTTATCGCTTGGGAGGGCCAACTTGTCTGGCGGGGGATATCATTGGGGATTATGCCTTTGATCAGCCCTTGCAGCGGGGCGACCGATTGGTTTTCTGCGATATGGCGCATTATTCGATGGTGAAAAACAATACCTTCAACGGAATGCCGCTGCCTTCGATTGCGCTGAAAACTGCGCAGGGAGAGTATCAGTTGATCCGCAGTTTCGGTTATGACGATTTCAAAAATCGCCTTGGATAATCCGGGACGAAGTACAAATAGGCAAAGGACAGGGAACGAGATTTTGTTCCCTGTCCTTTATTCTTATCTGAATCACCTTTATGCGGATAATTCCTCAGAAGTAGGGAGAGGCTCACCGGCTTCCCGCATTTCCGGGAAGCGAAGCACAAAGAGCGAAATGGCGATCATGAGCAGACCGGTGATGATTAACTGGAGTTCCACGCTCATGACATCGGCCAGTGGGCCGAACAATACCATGGACAGTGGCATGGCTCCTGAACCGATGATGGAGACAAGGCCAAATACGCGGCCCATCAGCTCCGGCTGTACTTTCAACTGCAATACAGTCATGGAGCCTGTATTGATAAACGGCATGGTGACGCCCATGGGCAACATAACGCCCAAGTAGAACCAGAAGTTTGGGGAAAAGCCCATCACCAGGGTGGTGAAGCCAAAAGCAACGCAGGCCGCAATGAGCATATAGACCTTGTTGCGCATGCGTTCTCCAAGGAAACCTACCGTCAAGCCGCCCAGAATGCTACCCACCGAAAAGACCATTTCATGCACGACCAGCCGCCAGGATTCGTCCCCAAAGCTGCGCGCGACCATCAGAGGGGTCAAAAATACCACGGGGCCGAACATAATGGCATAAAAGAGATAAAAGCTCAAAAATTGACGGAGCCATGGTGTTTTGACAACGTAGCGGATACCGCTGAGCATGTCGCGGAAAAAGTGTTCGGGTTCATGAAGGGTTTTTTCGCGGGGCGCCGTTTTGAGCATCAGCAGCAAGGAGATGCCCATGATCGCCGTCAACACATCCACCCAGAAGACCGGAGCCAGCCCCATCAGGCTATATAGGCCTCCGGCCGCGGCAGGGGAGAGGAGCATCATCACGCTCATGAGACTGGCATTAATGCCATTGACGCGCATCAGTTTTTCCTGTGGCACCAGTTCGGGTAAAAAGGCGCTGACTGCCGGGGATTGTATACCCGCGCCCAATGAACGGATGCCGGAAATGACAAATAGCAGCCAAATGGCGGAGTGGCCGGTTGAGAACAGGATGGCCAATACGACCGTAGACAATGCAATGCCGCCGTCCGCCAGGATAATGAGGCGCTTTCGATTGTACCGGTCGGCCCACACGCCTGCAAACAGCGAAATAAGCACCTGCGGCAAAAAACCGCAGAGCGTAGCAATAGTCAGCATCAGCCCACTCTTGGTCGTCAGGGTAATGTGCCAGCTAATGGCGAACTGTACAATTGAAGAGCCGAACATAGAAATGGTTTGGCCGGTAAGAAAGAGGGTGGTTCTGCGAACCCAGTGTTTTTCCATAATCACCTCGGATGTGCTTTGATATAATGTATCAAAACCCATGCTAGATTTTGATACATTATATCAAATACAGTGCGAACAATCAACCGTCTGCGCCTGGGCATCTGCGGCGCGATCCCTCCGGGGCGCTCCCTGAACCACTCCCCGCAGTCTCTGCCGTGGGGAGTGGTTCATTTACCAGAAGGCTATAAAAGATGTTTGCCCCCGCCACAGCCATGGGAAATATGGAAGGGGTGCCTCACGGATTTCGCCTGTATTTATAAACCTAACAATATAATCAATATTTTCGGATTGACAAATAAAATTGGCGGTGGTACTATAAAAATCTCAAATAGATTGGAGGGAATTGTTATGAAGAAATGCTTGTTATGCTTATTGGTACTACTGTTTGTTTTTATAACAGTGGCTTGCCGTTCCGGCTTTCTGGCATCGCCTGATTCCGACGTAGTGGTTTCCGATACGCAGGAGAATAGCCCAAGTTCAGAGGCGTTGCAGTTCACCTCCAGCATTCCGTTGAGTTCCGAAGAGGCGCAGTCTATGGCAAATGAAGAGGAGTTTTGGAAACTCTTGCGCACATTAGAACCGCCTTTGAGTGAGGAAAAAATCTCCCGTACGGCGGACGCTTCCTCGTTGCCGCTACCCTTTTATTACAATACTAACATGACGCTGGGTAGTGCGTGGAGTATAGATCTAAAATTGACCTCTGAATGTCTCCTTGACGGTGTGAATTTAAACCGTTCCGTGCCTATGGCCATCTTTGATTCACCAAGCGGGACTGTAAGCTATGCCCTTATCATGTTGAGTTTAGATTCTCCGATTGAATGCAATTGGCTGGTCGCAAACATAAAAATGACCGATATCCCGGAAAATGCAAGTGTAACCTTAAAAGATGAAATTATTCAGGGAATCAATAGCTTTGGGAAAATTGGCTATTCCGGAGAGAACCTAAGGAAAGACTCTTTAAATTGCTGTGGATACGTTTATGCCCTAGATACTGAGCTGAATCTGGAGAACGGATTTACAAAAGAAGACTTACTAGCTGAGATGCAGGGGCATTATCTGGGGTTCGCTTTTTTTTAACCGGCTGTTTGGAGTTAGACGCTCTGCAATGCAGGGAACAAGTTTTGAGAAGAGAGGATGCAATTCTTCAATCGTTTTACAGAAAATGCTGTGTCACCGCTACAATGTGCGACTTGACGATAGTGGTTTTGGATGGCAGGTTTCCGGGCCGGACAGGAAAATGCGCCAAAACAATGGCGTCCGGTAGCGCCTGTATGAGCAGACCGTTAAAAGAGCCCTTACCGTGGGTGGTAAAGACCCGCACCATCTTGCCCAGCAGGGCAGTATAGTCGAAAGCGTTGTTTGCCATGCCAGCGCTGATACGCTGCAGACTGCGGTAGTCGTTCACATAGATCATTACACAACACATCTCAGAGAATTATGATTGGAAGCACTCGTTCAGATTGACAAAAGTTTTTGCGGCTGGTTGCCTCGCTGCCATCGTGTGCATTGCGGCACAGAAAATCTTCGCAGGAATGAATTCGCCTTTTCATTCGGTGTTGAGCATAGGGATACGGAATACGTGATACGGCTTCTCTTTACAATATATGCAAAGCAGCTTTTTGTGTCAAAGAAATTTTGAGACAATATAATGATAATAAAGCTGATTTTCTGCTGAAAAGTATATTGAAAGGGAGATAAAGATATGAGTTGCAATCGAAATAATGAGGATTCCATACGGGATACCTTGGAAGATAATGTTGGCAAGGGCGTAATTATTTTTACCAATTGCGGCGGGCGTGCCGGTAACGGTTTCCGGGGAGTTGTCGCCAGTGTGAACGAGGATACTGTGCGGTTAATTACCAGTCTGCCCACAGTGCCGGAAAATCCCTTGGATGACGATGCGTTTGATGATTTCCGAAGTGACTGCTGTGACAGCCGAGACCCTATCCGTTGCTGCCGGGAGCGTAACCGACGCAGACGTTTCCGTTTTGGCTCCGTGGTGGTTATCCCCATTGTTTTCATCAATTGTGTTGTGGTGAACGAAGTGTAGGGCTATGGCCCGGGGCATTTCCAATGCCACATAGGGCATGCCCGTTCCAAATTTGCAGATTGGTATAAACAACATATCGCCATGCGGATCCCCAACGTCAAAAAACACACTCATAGCCTCCAAAAGGACTAGGAATGTGTTTTTTCTATTGCAGGCAAATCGATTCTGCACCTGATTTTTATGGTTTGCAGTCATAAAGCGATTTTGGACAGCTTATACTTGTACTATAACGCCGACATATGGCCCATGCGCCGCCTTTGCAGCGCGGCCTTCAAATTCAGCGCGTATCCGCACGATTACTTGGGCAATGGATGAAATCTCTAAAATTTTTCCTGCTTTTCATTGTCCGGGGATATGCTTGAACCGCCTAACTCGTATAGTCCTCAATCAATTTCAGCAGCTCTGCCTGGTTATGGATTTCAATGCCCCGGCGAAGTAATTCCTGGTCATTTTTGGGTAAGCTATCAATATACACCTCAAAAACTTCCTCCGGGTTCATTTCTCCATATTTATAGACCGCGACTTTGCCGTTGTATTCTCCTATGATATAATGATATGACGCATCCGACGGAGAGGGAGCGGCGCTGCTGGCGGATACAGGCTGTGCCGAGGATATGGCCTCCACAGGTTTGCTGGGCTCGATGATCCGGGCGAAAATATAAAATCCCAAAACAAAGCACATAGAGAGTATGACCGTGCACATTAAAATGACCATTTTTTTGTTCATTGCGATTCCTCCTGTTAGGTACGGGTACATAATACTGGAATGAATTGGATCTATACACTATAGTTGACAGAAAACCCGCTTGCTATTCTGCTTTTTGTTGAAATTGTAAATTTTTTAGTTTCATTCATCACTTTTCGAACAAGATGTGATATAATAACAAATCGAGGAGGCGAGACTTTGTATGAATCAAAAAAAGCCCGTTAAGGAACCGCTTGCCGTAACTTCCGACAAAGGGGTTCGTAGTGGGACGGGAAAAAAGATCGCAAAAACTACGACCAAATATATAACCAGAATTGTTTTAACTGTCTTTTTAATCTTCGTCATAACGGGTTGCATTGTGGCGGGGTCCATGGCGGTCTATTTTGCTACCCATGAAGACCAGAGCCTGGACTTTGAACTGGCGGATTTAAAAGAGAAGCAGGTACAGACATCCATTATTTACGGTACGGATCCGGACGGTAATCAGCAGGAGCTTGTCAAACTCCACGGGGTAGAGAACCGTATCTGGGTGGATCTGGAGGAGATTCCGCAAATTTTACAGCAGGCCTATGTATCGATCGAGGACGAGCGTTTTTATAAGCATGACGGTGTGGACTGGCAGCGTACGATCAGTTCCTTTGCCAATATGTTTGTCAGCATTTATGGTGAGCAGTCGGGCGGTTCTACGTTGACCCAACAGCTCATTAAGAATGTAACTAAAAATGACGACGTCACCATTGTGCGTAAGGTGCAGGAGATCATGCGCGCGCTGGAGCTTGAGAAGAAATACACCAAAGATGATATTATGGAAGGCTACCTCAACACCTTGTATTTAGGCCATGGTTGTTACGGCGTCAAGGTAGCGGCAGAAACATATTTCGGTAAAGAGGTCAAGGATTTAGACTTGGCCGAGGCGGCTTGCATTGCGGCCATCACCAAATTTCCCAATAAATACGACCCCATCTACCATCCGGAAGCGAATAAGGAACGTCAGGAATACTGCCTGCGTAAAATGATGGAACTCGGATATATCACGCAGACGCAGTACGACAGTGCCGTAGCGGAAGAACTGGTGTTTGCCGTAAAAGATGAGGAGGAAGACGAAAGCCTCGAAACGACGCGCAACTGGTATTTGGATCAGGTCATCATGGATGTCAAGCGTGATCTTTGCGCAAAATACAATTATCCCTCCGATTACGCGGAGAAAATGCTCTACGAAGACGGACTGCAAATTTACGCGGCGTTGGATATGAACATCCAAAATATTATGGAGGATGTTTACGCCAACCGCACCAATTTTCCTGCGACCAATATGCAGGTAGACGAGCAAACCGGAGAGTTAACGGTTTTGCCCCAGTCAGCCATGGCGGTGATGGATTATACCGGCCGGGTGGTCGGCATTGTGGGCGGCGCTGACCCCAAGGAAGGTAATATGCTGCAAAACCGCGCAACCATGAGTGTGCGTTCGCCAGGATCAAGTATCAAGCCCCTTTCCGTGTACTCGCCCGCATTGGAGTATAACGCTGCCACCTGGTCCACAACCTTTCCGGATCAGCCGATGGATATCTGGGTAGGGGGTATGCGCCCCGGGACCTGGCCTCGGAATTATGTGGATACCTACG
This sequence comes from Oscillospiraceae bacterium, assembly GCA_031556545.1. Lineage (GTDB taxonomy): Bacteria > Bacillota > Clostridia > Oscillospirales > Acutalibacteraceae > JAVBST01. The sequence continues at coordinate 12,422 of JAVBST010000021.1, read as the reverse complement.
GGCCTGATACAACGGTAGATGTTGCTGTGCAAAAATCTCTCAACACGGTTCCGGCTTATATTGTAAAAATGCTTTCTCCCAGTCGGTGCTTTGAGTTTTTAACAGACCATTATCATTTTTCTACGCTCGACGAAGAGCGGGATGTCAACTACGCGCCGATTGCTACGGGGAGCTTTGATGGCGGTGTGAAGGTGCTGGAGATGACAGCCGCATATCAGGCCATTGGCAATGGCGGTTCCTACTATAAGCCCTACACTTATTATAAGGTCACTAATGCCGACGGCACCAAAGTTTTGTTGGAAAACAATCCGGAACCGGAAGCGGCTCTTAGTGCGGATACTTCCGTGATTCTCAACCGCCTTCTGCAGCGTGTTATTACAGGCAGCAATGCAACCGCCCGGGGCTACAATATTGACCATATCACCACCTTTGCCAAGACGGGTACCACATCGGATGCAAAGGACCGCTGGTTTGCGGGCGGCTCCTCTTACTATGTAGGGGTCACGTGGTTTGGGTTTGATATTCAAAAACAAATTAAGGTTTATAATGGGAGTAATCCCGCGGGTAAGGTTTGGCTGACGGTGATGAACCGGATCCATGAAAATTTGGAGAACAAGCCTTTCCCCACCAGCGACAATGTTGTGCAACGCTCTTACTGCACCGTAAGCGGAAAGGCTCCGACACCAGCCTGCAAAACCATTGCAACGGGATATTTTAAATCCCAGACCAAGTTGGATTCCTGTGATGTTTGCGGGAAGGCAGCAACCGAATCCACTGCAAGTGGCGAAGGCGCGAATAGTGAAGACGCCGGAGGAACTCCGGTGCCGACCATCCCTTCCCGCCCTTCCCCGACAACGCCATAAATATACAAAACAAGCTTTAAAAAGCGGCCTGTGAGAACAGACCGCTTTTTATACTTATATGAAGCAAAGAATAAATTCACGCAAGTCGAGACTCCATGGGATGCAGGAAGGGATCTTCCTTAGGCTGCGAAGTGGATAATGCGGAATCTGTCAGCAACCGCCCTTTCTGAATACAGCTGAATCCGAAACGGTCGCGCAGTGCATCCAGGGTGTGAGCCAGATGCTCCTGCTTTTGGCGTTTCATCTCGCCGGGGAAAAAGGATAATTGCCTGCATTCATGGGCTTCTAGCAGATGGGAGGTACGGATTCCAAGCGCACGCACAGGTTTGGGGAAGGGATAATGCGTATGAAAGAGGGACAAGGCGGCTTTTAGGAGATCTTCGGCAATCTGGGTAGGAGCGGATAAGGTGATTTGTCGCTCCATCCAATTGAGGGTGTTGTCTCGGATGCTAAGCTGCAATGTCTGACATCGAAACCCGTTTTCACGCAGTCTTGCGGCAACGTTTTCGGCAAGCGCCATCAATACAATTTTCACCTCTGTTTCACAGGTGAGATCATGCGGCGTTGTAGTGGAATTACCAATGGATTTAACAGGCTCTCTTTCTCCCCACATTGTGACACCCGCCGTATCCTGTCCATTGGCATATTGCCACAGGAGCAGGCCCGATTTCCCAAACCAGGAGAGAAGCGCCTGCGAATCGGTTTGCGCCAGATCGCCAATGGTGCGGATACAGTAGCGATCCAATTTTGCCTTAGTGGCAGGACCGACAAAGAGCAGATCCTCTACCGGCAAGCGCCAAACCAGCTTTTGATAATTTTCCGGTGAAATGACGGTGGTGGCGTCCGGCTTTTTCATATCCGAACCAAGTTTTGCAAACACCTTGTTAAAGCTGACCCCAATGGATACCGTCAAGCCCAATTCTTTCCGAATACGATTCCTCAACTGATTGGCGATGCTAGCCCCGTTTCCAAACAGCGCCGTACTGCCGCCCACATCCAGCCAGGCTTCATCCAGTCCAAAGGGTTCGATCAAATCGGTGTATTCATAATATATTTCTCGGGCCATCTGTGCGTATTGTATATACAGGGGAAAATGAGGCGGAAGCAGCTCCAAATCCGGACAGGCGCGCCGCGCCTCCCAAATGGGCATTCCGGTTTTTACGCCGCAAACTTTCGCAGGCATATTTTTGGCCAGCACAATGCCACGGCGCGCCTCAGGGTCTCCACAGACCGCTACGGGCCGGTTTGCGAACTCAGGATGGCGCAAGCACTCCACCGAGGCATAAAAATTGTTCATATCACTATGCAAAATCACGCGAGCCATACCATATCACCCAAATAGAACAAACGTTCTTTTTCTTTTATTATGCCACATTTATAAGCGGATTGCAAGAGGGGGAGGCCAATATTTTTACCAGATTCGTTTATGTGTGAAACAACAAATCCGGCCCAGATGGATCTGAACCGGATTTATCTTTTGGTTATGAAACGGTAAATAGTATCTGCATGAACAGGTAGTTTAAACGGATTTACTTTTCAGTTTCGACTATTTCGTTTTCACGGAATAATAGCGAGAAACACCAAATGCCGGCCAGAGCCACTAACGTATAAAGAATTCTACTGATCGTAGCGCCGTCTCCGCCAAATAGCCAACCGATAACATTAAACTGAAAAAGTCCGACACTGCCCCAGTTTAAAGCTCCAATAATCACCAGGATCAAGGAAATTCTATCTAGCATTTTTTCTCAACTCCTTATTTACGGTTTCAATCCTATTATGCTGCAAAACAACGTAAATATTCAAAAAAAAATATCCAAGAAAGGATCATGTATACGATTGCGCCGGCATTGAAATACAGGATTTTTGCGGGGCGCCCTTAGTGGCCAAAGCCATAGACCATGGGGTTAAGGACGCAGATAAAGCCAGCCGACAACGATTTCGCAAATTCTGGCAGGCAAGATTTTCTGGAGCAAAGCAAGCGTCTTGTAACTCAGGCAAACGGCTCTATGCACAGGCGGATGGGCGCGCTTGGAGAGACGCCAGGCGACCTTTGCGACCGACTCGGGCGCTTTTCCAAATTGCTCATTTTTTTCCATATGACGCACGGCATTCTCACAGGCCTCACGGTAGACGGAATCCTCAGGCAAAGCGCGCACCCGGGCGTTGGCAAAGTCTGTGCGGGTATCGCCCGGTTCAATGATGCAGGCCTTGATACGGTAGGGACGGCATTCCAGGCGCAAGGCTCGCACATAGACTTCCAGCGCCGCTTTCGTGGAACTGTAATGTGACTGAAAGGGGATGGGCACCACTCCCGCCATGGAGCCGACTACCAAAATGAGCCCTTTTTTGCGTTGGCGCATGCCGGGCATCACCCATTTATTGACGCGCAATACCCCCATGTAGTTCGTGTCCATCTGCTGCATGATTGCCGATTCCAGGGTATCCTCAGCGGCACCGCAGATCCCGAATCCGGCACAGTGGATGAGAATACCAATCGGACCGGCTTTTTCTATTTTTTGCACAGCAAATTCAATGGAATGGTGATTGCGGACATCGGCTTGCAGGTTATGGATCATGCCCTGGCCGACCGTTTCGGATTTTTCTTCGTGACGCCGGGCCAGTGCCCAAACGGTATAGCCCCTTTCCGCGAAAAACAGGGCACAGGCGCGACCGATGCCCGAACTCGCTCCCGTTATAACGACAGTTTTTCCATATAAGTATCGCATATGCATTTCCGTCCTTTTCTTTATGGAATCTATAGGCCATTATACCAGATTATGTATCGTGAAAAAAGTATTTATTTTCGTCGAAGCCATATTTGCGTCCCTTATGCGCATATGATACAATACATTTATAGATTAGGCCGCGTTTACATGCAGGGATTTGGAGGAAAGCGCTTATGTGCAGGAGGGGCATATTGGCATGCGCTGCCCTTGCGGTACGGCCTTGATGCAAGCGCGTGTCCGCAGTGTGCGCATTATGCGTTGGCCATGGATGGGACAGCCGAACTTTCCCCCGCAGTAATTGCAAAAGTAATAAGAAAAAAGATTGACATTGATGATTTTACATGATATCATATTATCACATTAGCTAGATAAAGTAATGATGAGGTGAGCTCTTGAAAAACTTGCAGAAGGCAACGCCGGAAGGTACGCGGGATTTGTTGTTCGAAGAATGCAAAGCGCGCAGGTTGGTAGAGCATGCGCTGTCCGGCTTGTTCCAGCAGCGGCAGTATAATCAGGTGATGACGCCCGATATTGAGTTTTATGATGTGTTCCAGCGTCCGTCAGCCGGCGTTTTGGTCCAAAGCATGTATAAGCTGACCGATAATGCGGGCAGGCTGTTGGTGCTGCGGCCGGATAATACCCTGCCCATAGCGCGGTTGTGCGCCACCCGCCTGCGGGATGTACCTAAGCCCATCCGCTTATATTATAACCAAAACGTATATTGTATGAGTCCGGGATTAAGTGGCCGCAATCACGAGGCCGCACAGGCTGGGATTGAACTTATCGGTGCAACTGGCATCCGGGCCGATTTGGAAGTGATCTGCATCGCCCTGGATGCTTTGGACCGCTGCGGCGCGCCTGATTTTCGGTTGGAACTAGGGCATGCAGGCTTCTTTAAGTCTCTGGCAGACGCCTTAACAGTGGAAGAAACGGTCCGGGAGGAACTGACCGAATTGATTGAGTCCAAAAACTATGCGGGTCTCAACGATTTATTGGACATCTTGGAAAATACCCCGGAAATTGAAACATTGCGGCGCTTGCCGCATTTATTTGGCGGTAAGGAAGTGCTGGAGGAGGCATCTGCCATTTGCTCCATTCAGGGCGCGCAGGATGCGCTCCAGTATCTGGCGGCGGTTTACGATGCGTTGGCGGTTCTGGGACTAGGTGAAAAAATCAGCATTGACTTAGGGCTGGTACACCGCAACAATTATTATACCGGCGTGGTATTTCGCGGTTATGTGGAAGGCTCCGGTCTGACGGTGTTGACGGGCGGCCGCTACGATAATCTAATTGCGGAATTTGGTACCGTGCCGCAGCCGGCTATTGGCTTTGGAGTAGATATCAGCGTCCTCACGGCTGCCGCCTTACAGCGCGGCGCGGTGCCGACACTACAGGTGCCGGATGTACTCGTTTTTGGGGAACAGGGCGCTGAAGTAAAGGCTTTGCAATATGCCCAAGCGTTATCTACACAAGGCCTGACCGTGGAAACCAGTATTTTTTCTTCTTATGAGCAAACCCAGACTTACGCGCGGCAGAAGGGGATTGCCCGGATAGATCGCATCAATGCGGCGGGCGATATACAGAGCCAATAGACGTATTATTCCAAATTGTATATTATACGATTTGGAATAATACAAATTGGAAAATATACCATATGTATGATAAAATATATCATTTTTGGATTGACGCTATTTGGGATCTGGAAAGGGGGAGGCTGGCAAGAATAGAGGCTTTTGAGTGGAGCGAACTCTCCGAAAAGCTTCTTTGCCGGATAGGATATGAGAGCCATTCGTATTGCACTGACCAAGGGCCGGCTCGAAAAGGAGTCGGTCAGATTGTTCGAAAAAATGGGGCTTCCCTGTGAAGAGGTGCTCGACAAGGGACGTCGCCTGATTGTTCCAATGCCGCCCTATGAGACGATATTTGCCAAGGCGGCTGATGTGATCACCTATATTGAGCATGGTGTTTGTGATATCGGGATTGTGGGGAAGGATACCATTCTTGAAAATGGGCATGCCTTTTATGAGGTAATGGATTTGGAAATCGGCAAGTGCCGCTTTGCCTTGGCTGCGCCCAAGGGTACCGATTTTTTCAGCGGCTATGCGGTGCGTCAGATCGCGACCAAATATCCGCAGGTGGCAAGGGGCTATTTTGAAGAAAAAAACATGGATGTCAAAATCATTAAGATTGAAGGATCCGTGGAGCTTGCGCCCCTTTTGGGGTTGGCAGACGCCATTGTAGATATCGTAGAGACGGGGACGACCCTCAAAGAAAATGGACTTGAAGTGCTGGAGGAGATTGTACCGGTTTCCGCCAGAGTCATTGTCAATATGGCGAGCATGAAGCTGCGTAAAAAAGAGATCCAAGAGTTTCTTGCGCAGTTGCAAAGGGCAAAGGAGATGAAAGTATGATCCGGGTAGTAAAAGCGGATGGTGTGGCAGAAAAAGCGGTGTTGGATGAACTGAAAAAACGCAGTGAATCTGTCAATGAAGAGGTGCAAAAAACCGTTAAAGATATCCTGGAGGCAGTACGGAAGCGTGGTGATGACGCCCTGCGGGCATATACCAGGCAGTTTGATGGAGCCGAACTCTCAGCGCTGGAGGTGCCTGCTCAGGAGGTTGCGGATGCGTGGCGAGACTGCGATCCTGCGTTTTGGAAGGCGCTCCAGAACGCTGCCGATAACATTCGGGCTTTTCACCTGCGCCAGACGCAGCAAAGCTGGATTCATACAGCGGAAAACGGTGTCTTTATGGGGCAGCGTGTGCGTGGGCTGCAGCGTGTGGGCATCTATGTGCCGGGCGGCACGGCAGCTTATCCTTCCTCGGTGCTGATGAACGCGATTCCGGCCAAAATTGCCGGGGTAGAAAAAATCATCATGGTAACTCCACCCGGAAAAGACGCCCGGGTCAGTCCCTATATTTTGGCCGCAGCGGCACTTGCCGGGGTAGACCGGGTCTTTATGGTCGGCGGAGCGCAGGCCATCGGCGCGTTAAGTTACGGCACCGGGAGCATTCCGAAAGTAGATAAAATTGTGGGGCCCGGCAATATTTATGTTGCGGCCGCCAAGCAGCAGGTCTTTGGGATGGTGGACATTGATATGGTTGCCGGGCCTTCGGAAATCCTGATTCTTGCGGATGAACGCGCCAATGCCCGCTTTATTGCGGCTGATCTCATGTCGCAGGCCGAGCACGATGTTCTTGCGTCCTCCATCCTCCTAACGACCAGCGAAACTTTGGCCGATAGCGTATGTCAAGAGTTGAAGGCACAAATTCAAACGCAGCCTCGTGCAGAGATTATCATCAAATCCTTGCGGGATTACGGGATGATCATGCTTTGTGAAAATCTGAATCAGGCGGTTGATTACGCCAATTTGCTGGCGCCCGAACATTTGGAGATACTGGTGGAGAATCCCATGGCAATGCTTGGCCAAATCCGAAATGCCGGCTCCGTTTTTTTGGGAGATTATGCGCCTGAACCCCTGGGCGACTATTACGCGGGTCCCAACCATGTTTTGCCCACCAGCGGAACCGCCCGCTTCTTTTCTCCTTTATCGGTGGACACCTTTCTGAAAAAATCCAGCTTTATTTATTATACCCAAGGGGCACTGCAAGCGGCGGGAGATGATATTGTGACTTTGGCCCGGCAGGAGGGGCTGTATGCCCATGCCAATTCCGTCGCAGTGCGTCTGGATGCGCAATGAGTTTTCTTTTCAACCATGGTCGGCGAATACCACGCTGCTTTCGTCGGGGGAATTGATTCATTATGGAATGGATGTGATCGTGTGCAGTATAATCACAAAACAGAAAATTTTTTGCCTTATAAAACCGTTGAAGGCGATTATCCGGTACGGTTGGACGCCAACGAGAGCTTTTTGGAGCCGAATGCGCGGATTTTGCAAAAACTGGAGGATATCGTAAAAACGGTTCCCTTTAACCGATATCCCGATGCGAAGGCGTCCGAGGTTTGCAAAGCCTTCGCTGACTATTACGGGGTACCGGCTGAAAATGTGACGGCAGGCAACGGGTCGGATGAGCTCATTTTCGTCATTATGTCCGCCTTTTTGGAAAAGTGGGATCGCTTTATTACCCTCTCGCCTGATTTTTCCATGTATTCCCTCTACGGGAAACTGGTGGAGGGTCGTGAAATCAACCTGCGTAAGGATGCGCAATTCCAGGTGGATGTGGATGCGCTGATTGCGACTGCCAAGCAGCTTGAAGCGAAGCTGCTGATATTCTCCAACCCCTGCAATCCCACCTCATTGGGACTGGAGCGCGAAGCGGTTCGCCGCATTTTGCGGAAAGTAGATGCCCTAGTGGTGCTGGATGAAGCCTATATGGATTTTTGGGATCAGTCTCTGTTAACAGAATTTGCGGATTATGAGAACCTGATCATCCTGCGTACCTGTTCCAAGGCGCTGGGTATGGCAGCCATTCGCTTAGGTTTTGCCGTAGCCAACACGAAAATTACAAAGATTCTGCGTGCCGCCAAATCTCCCTACAATGTCAATGCCTTGACACAGGCAGTGGGCAAGGCATTGTTTGCAGATAAGGTGTTTCTGCGGGAGAACACCTTGCGGCTGATTCAGGCCCGTGAAATGCTATATGCTTCGTTGTTGGATTTGCAGGATCGTTTCCCCGGATGCTTTACCGTGCTGCGGCCCCGTACCAATTTTGTGGTGCTGCAAACACCGGCTGCGCCCGTTTTGTTCGAGTGCTTGAAGGATGAGGGGATTTTAGTACGGCAGATTAATAATACACTGCGTATAACGGTTGGGAGCGCCCAAGAAAACCAGCAGTTGATGGATGCTTTGAAAAAAATATGGACGACAAGGGAGGCGCTGGCCCGGTGAGAACGGCGAACATCGAGCGGAATACGAAGGAGACACAAATTCAACTGGCGCTCAGTTTGGAGGGAGGGCCTGTTTCCGTGCACACGGGGATCGGCTTTTTTGACCATATGCTGTGCGCGTTGGCAACCCATGGCGGCTTTGGCCTAGAGGTAAGCGTGCAAGGGGATTTGCAGGTGGATTGCCACCACACCGTGGAGGATACAGGCATTGTACTGGGGCAGGCCTTCTGCAAGGCAATTGGCGATAGAGCAGGGATCGCACGTTATGGAAACGCTTATATTCCCATGGATGAGACCTTGGGATTTGCCGCTGTCGATATTAGTGGGCGTCCTTTTCTGGTGTTTGACGCCACGTTTTCAGAAGAGAAAATCGGAGAATATGATACTTGTATGACGGAAGAATTTATGCGGGCCCTTGCCTTCCATGCCGGATTTACTTTGCATATGAGGGTGTTATATGGGGGCAATGCGCACCACAAGACAGAGAGTTTGTTCAAGGCGGCAGCCCACGCGCTCAAGCAGGCGGTGAGGCTGACAGGCGATGAGGTGCTTTCCACAAAAGGTGTTTTATAATATACAAATCGTACAATTTCTGAAAGGTGGGCAGAGGCATGAGGCTGCCTTTATTTGGCATGTGTTATGCTATATAGAATGGTCATTTTACCCGCAATCGACATCAAAAATCGGACGCCTGTACGCCTGATACAGGGCGATTTCAGTACGTCGCACAAAGTGGCGGAGAATCCGCTGGAGACCGCCCTCTCTTTTCAAGAGGCCGGTGCGGAATGGATTCATATGGTGGATTTGGATGGCGCCGTTCAAGGAGAGCGTGTCAACAGCGATATTTTTCTAGCGGTTGTGCAGCAAACGACCCTGAAGGTTGAGCTGGGCGGTGGAATCCGCCGGATGGAGGATATTGTGTATTGTGTTGAGGCCGGAATAAGCCGTGTCATTTTGGGATCGGCTGCCCTGCAGAGCCCTGAGCTAGTACGGGAGGCTGTGTCACGCTATGGGGATAAAATTGCGGTTGGGATTGATGCGCGGGACGGCAAAGTGGCAGCCGATGGCTGGCTGAAAACCTCTGCTGTTCGGGACCTTGATCTTGCCAAACGCATGGAAGCCATGGGGGTGCAAACCCTGATTTACACGGATATCAGCAAGGACGGTACCTTGTCCGGCCCCAATTTAAAGGCACTGGCGGCCCTGAAAGAAGCGGTTTCCTGCCACATCATCGCGAGCGGAGGCATTTCGAATATCACGGATATTCAGCATTTGATGGATTTGGACTTATATGGCGCGATCTGTGGCAAATCTATTTATAGCGGCAGTCTGGATATAGCGGAGGCCATTGCATTGTGCCAAAACGAAGACTAGCATAAGCCGAATAATGAACACATGGAAATGATTATAAGGATAAGGGAGGCGAATGGGCATGGAGATCCCTGCGGTTATGGACTTAAAGCCCTATTTTCAAAAAGCAGATCTGATTCCGGCCATCATACAGGAGGCGGGAAGCGGGGAGGTGCTAATGCTCGCCTATATGAATGAAGAGTCTCTGGGACGGACGCTGGAAACCGGCTATACGTGGTTTTACAGCCGCTCGCGGCAGGAACTATGGCATAAGGGCGCGACTTCAGGGCATGTACAGAAGGTGGTAAGCATCGCGGCCGACTGTGACCAGGACACTTTATTAATCAAGGTGTTGCAGACAGGGCCTGCCTGTCACACAGGGAAACATAGTTGCTTTTATCGTGAAATCGTATAACTCCAAATTGTAGAAAATATAATTTGGAATTATACGATTGGTAATTTATAACAACTTGTATAATAGAAAGGGTGAATATCCATTGATAGATACCATGCAGTCACTTTACAACACCATTTTGGATAGAAAAAAGAACCCGGCGCCGGGTTCTTATACCGCCTATTTATTCGAGAAGGGCCTGGATAAAATCCTGAAGAAATGCGGGGAAGAGTGCACAGAAATTATCATTGCGGCCAAAAACGGAGACGTCGGGGACACCGTCAACGAGATTGGGGATTTCCTCTACCACTTACTGGTGATGATGGCGAATGAAGGCATCCCCCTTGCGCAAGTGGAAGAGGTGTTGGCGCAACGCGCACAGAAAACCGGGAATTTAAAAACCTTCCACGAGACAGATAAAAATACGTAAGTGGATTTGTGTTGGGTTCGGGTATAAGCAATAACAACGGGTAGCCGCTGCTGATACAGGGCTTGTTTTGGGGAACACTATGGCTATAACCAAAAAAGGAGTGGTCTCCCTATGAGCGGCGGTATACAACAGCCCCACAACCGGAAAAATCCCGTTAAGAAGAAAGACACTTTTCCTTCCAAACACATTAAGCATGACCCCAATGCTGAAAGTGCCCGGGCAGTATTCGGGAAAAACAATCCAGAAGTCACCAGTACGGGCAACCAAAAGTGATAAGCGATACCCCGCGGCTTGCTGCGGGGTATCGCTTATTGCCTGATTAAAGCGCCAAAAGGGTGCGGCAATATGAAAGTATCAGCACCCTAAAGTGGGCCAAAGCCTCATGGAAGCAATGCGGAGCGTTTGCCCTGTCCAATATACCTACGGCTGGTTTTCTTGGCGCTTTTTCTTTTTCTGGGGCTTTTGTATGGCGCCTGGAACGTAGCTTTTATCCACGGTGATCACCGCGTAATAGTTCCCTTTCCAGCCGCGGATGGGGCCTCGGAACCGCTCGATGACTTGAGCATCCGTGAGCGGGTATTGATAGGGGACAACCACGTCAAAAATGAGATTGGTATGCCTCTTTCCTTCGACTACGCGGAAATCGTGGATGGTCAGTGTACCGTCCATGGCCTGCGCCAGAGCGATCACTTCTTTTTTCAGGGCATTGATCCGCTCATCGTCCGTAATCACTGGATCCATATGAATGACGATTTCAATTTGCAATTCTTCGCTGATATCACGCTCAATCTGGTCAATTAGATCATGGTTGTCCATGATGCTGACGTTCCCGGGGACTTCCACATGCAAGGAGGCCAGAACATGATCTGGGCCATAGTTATGTACCATTAGATCATGGATGCCTACGACCCCTTCATAGGCCAGTATTCTGGCTTCCAGCGATTTTACAAAAGCATCGTCCGGGGGTTCCCCCAGCAGTGGATTGAGGGTATTGCGGAGGATACGGATGCCTGATACAAAAATAAACAGGGACACCAGGACTCCTAAAAAGCCGTCAGCCGGCAATGTGGTAAAAAGGGAGAACAAAAGAGCCAACATGGAGACGGCGGTTACCACGCAATCTGTAATGCTATCATAGGCCGTTGCCTCCAGGGCGGGGGACTGGATTGTTTTGCTCAACTGGCGGTTGAAAAGGAACATCCAGAATTTTATCAGGATGGAGCCCAGTAAAATTAAAAAGGCAGGCAGCGTAAAAAGCACAGGTTCCGGATTGATAATACGCAGAATGGAGGAACGGATGAGCTCCACGCCCACGAGCAATACCAATAGCGCAACAACGAAAGCGCTGATATACTCCACTCGTCCATGCCCGAAGGGATGCTCCTTGTCGGCGGGTTTAGCAGCCATTTTAAAACCCAACAGTGTGACGACACAACTGCCGGCATCGGAAAGGTTATTGACACCATCAGCCGTAATGGCGATAGAATGCAGTAAAAGCCCCAAAAAAAACTTGCAGGCAGAGAGCAAGATATTGCAGACAAGCCCCGTACAGGCCGATAAAAGCCCATAGTTTTTTCGGGAGATTCTATGATCGGTATTCTTTTTGAGAAACCACTTTATGAGCAGCTGTGTCACAGTATTAACCCCTCATTGATTGTATGTGCGGATAGTATATGATGAATTGTCAAGTCAAGTGCGCCACTTCGTGTAGAAAAACTTGAATAGGTGATTTCCAGCCCAAACATTTTCGGGGTCTGGAATTGATAAGAAAGAGCTTGTGCGTCAGCTCTCTTTGGTTAACCAAAGAGAGG
>JAVBST010000012.1:0-69307 GCA_031556545.1 Oscillospiraceae bacterium | reverse complement strand
ATAGGCATAGGTGTTGCTGAGTTTTTGCGTCACGCCGTTGATGGTGGCGGAGACGGAAGTGGTGAGCAGTGTGCCCTTCCAGTCATAGGTATAGCCGGTCTTGACCCCCTTGGGATCCGTGACGGAGTTGAGGGTTCCTTTTGTCAATCGAATAAACCAATTAACTCACAAACCATCCCCATAAAAGAAATACCTTTTCACAGGAGGATAAAAATAATATTTTATATCATGTCAAATTAATTGACCTGTTTCTTGTTTTTTGTGCGGTGACTAGGCAAAGCGCAATAATAGTCACGACACTAATGGTTACCCTGTGTTAAAGTTGGTCGGGCGATACGTCATAGAAAACTGAGAGAAGCCGAAACCACAAGAAATTGCTGATCGTTGATTTTTGTGAAATTCTGGTTCAATGGAAATATTAATGCCACTGTTTGGCTAAAAACCGCCAATTGTGAGGATCAGCCACAAACTCATACACAATCATTTTTGTACTGCATCATTTTGCGCCATAAAAAAGGAGATCCAGCAAATGGATATGGGCATACGCTACAACATTTATCCATATAAATGATTGAATTGTATATAGTGTGCATATTACTTGTCTGCTATAATGTGGGTACTATGATACCATAGTTTTGTGCTGTAATTTGCTGTAGTGGGGGTGTAATAAAAGGAAAACGCTGGTTTGGAACCCAAGGAAATGAGAAAATGACGCACATTATTTAGGAGGAAGCAAAATGAAGCGAATTTTATCCGTATTTCTAGTTATGGCCATGCTGTTATCCGTTTTCACTGCGGCAGGAATTACGGTTTCCGCAGCGGTACCGACAACAGCCAAAATTACCGCCGTTTTGGATGACGGCACACGGGATGTCAACTTCAATGAAGGCTGGCAGTTCTTCTTGGCCACTCGCAGCCCCAGCATTGCCGGTGGAACCGGTGCCTCCGGATTTGCCCAATACGGGTTGGCGGATCCAGACGGTTCGCCCACCACAGCACAAATTATTGACATGGGCTATGATGACAGCGCTTGGCGCACCCTTACCGTGCCGCATGACTTCAGCATCGAAGGCGAAAAGGTGGCCGCGGGCTCCAGTACTGCGCAAGCTTATCTGCAAGGCGGCCTCGGCTGGTACCGCAAGACCTTCACGGTGCCGGAATCTATGCGTGATACCGGCAAGAGAATTATGATTGACTTCGAGGGTGTATACCAGAATTCTATTGTTTACTTGAATGGAATTGCGATTGGTAATTATCCCAGCGGTTATACGGGCTTTTCCTACGACCTGACTGACAGACTGAATTATGGCACCGCGGATCCTAATGTTTTGGTGGTCAAGGTTCAGAATATGTCTCCTTCGGGCCGCTGGTACACCGGTAGTGGTATTGTCCGTCCGGTTCACCTGATCGTGACCAACCCCGTCCGTTTCGTCAGAGAAGGCATTACGCTGACAACCCCCAACCTGAAGACCACCTTCAAGACAAACGGCTCTGCGGAGCTCAATGTCAGCGCCAGTGTATTCTCCAACGCCACCAACGGCGTTCTGAAATTAAAGACATCCGTGATTGATGCGCAGGGCAATACCGTTGCTACGCACGAAATTCCCGATACGATTGAAATTAACCCCACCACGTTGGGCACTTTGAACGATACCGTTACGGTTCCCAATGTGAAGCTCTGGTATCCCTGGAACATCGGCGATGCTTATATGTACACGGTAAGAACCCAATTGTACTATGAGGCGAACGGCGGTGACGGTTCCAAATTGGTGGATACAGTAGATACACCCTTCGGCTTCCGGTGGTTCCACATTGATCCTACCAGTGCGGAAGATTCTACCCAAGGTGGACTCTACGTCAATGACAAATATACCAAGATTCAGGGTGTTGACCTGCACCATGACTCGGGCTCTCTGGGTGCGGTTAGCTATACGGATGCCTATGAACACCAGTTTGGTATCCTCAAGAGCATGGGCGTCAACGCTTACCGTACTTCTCACTGCCCGCCTTCCAAGCAAGTTATTGAAGTTTGCAGCCGTTTGGGCTTCATCGTAATGGAAGAAGCATATGACGGTTGGGGTGCTGCAAAATCCACTTATGATTTCGGCAACTTCTTTATGAGACCCGTGCCTCAGGATTGGGCGGGTTTAGCGCCCAACGGCCTATCGGCGGTGCCGACCCCTGTGACAAACTATTCGGGTGCTCTCTATACCTGGAGCGACTGGGTCATTCAGCAGATGGTCAGACGCGACATCAATGAACCTGCTGTGATGATGTGGTCTGTGGGCAACGAAATCCGCGGTTGCGGCACCAGACCGTCTTGGTATGATGGTACTCAATACAATCCATTGGGGGCTTCGACAGTTAGCGCTTCCACGATTAATGAGTATACAGAATCCGTGCGTTTAGGGCGTGATGTTAAGGCTATTGATCCCAACAGATTGGTCGCCATCGGCGGCGACCAACAGAGAACACCGCCTTCCCTGACAGCGACATGGGGTTTAGTAAACCAGTACTTAGACGGATTTGGCCTGAACTATAATACCGCCACTTCTGTGGACGTATTGATGGGCAGATTTACCAATACCTTCTTCTTTGAATCAGAATCCTCTTCTCAGACTTCTTCCCGCGGCGTCTATTTGGATCCCACCATTAAGAATACAGGCAGCAATATGGTGCCCGGCAAGCGTGGCGGTTCCAACTATGACAATGACTTTGCCTCCTGGACCATGTCCAACGAATATGGCCTGAAGAAGGATCGCGATCGCAAAGGCTTTACCGGTCAATTTATTTGGTCGGGCTTCGATTATCTGGGTGAGCCAACGCCTTATAACATTTATCCCGTAGGCGTTTCCTCCTTTGGATGTATTGATACCGCCGGTTTCCCGAAGGATTCCTACTTCCTCTACAGAAGCCAGTGGACCGATAAGACCGCAAATCCCATGGTGCATTTGCTTCCGGGTAACTGGAATGACTGGCGTAATGGCGAGAATGTCGAAGTATGGGTCAACTCCAATGTGAGAACTGCCGAACTCTTCCTGAACGGTGTCTCTTTGGGAACCAAGAGCTTCGATGTGAAAAAGACAGTTTACGGCAAAGAATACTATGAAACTTCCGAACTCAATCCCGACGACAAAGCATGGCCTGCCGCGCAGAATGCAGGCAATACGGGCGGTTATGCAAGCCCCGGTGCCACAATTGTGAGCGCGAGCGGAGACAGTGCCATTGCTGAAGGCTCCACTTATGGCAAACTGCATTTGACCTGGCAGGTGCCTTATGCGCCGGGTACCTTGGAAGTGAAAGCTTATACGGATGCAACGAAATCCACGCTGGTGGCTACGGATAAAGTGGTTACCGCAGGCACTCCTTATTCTGTAAAGATGAGCCCGTCCAAGAGTGTCATAAAAGCGGACGGCACCAGCCTTTCCTATGTGGAATGCACGGTGGTGGACGAGAAGGGGAATGTAGTTCCCAATGCAAATAACCTGATGAAGTTCGATGTTACCGGCGGCGCGATTGTCGGTGTAGACAATGGCCAGCAGGAAAATGCGGAGCTCTACAAATGGGGCAACCTGGAACGCAATACCCATTCCGAGCGTACCGCATACATGGGTAAAGTGCTTGTGATTCTCCAGTCCAATAAGGGCGCAGTAGGCAACATTGCCTTGACGGCGTCCGCGGACAATATGAAACCTGCTCTGCTGAACATCGCTGCCACAGCGGATGGCACCGGCACCGTTCCCGCACCGGTTACCTCGACCACGGCCTTCGCTTCTCTGGAGCCTGTAGAAGTAGCGGTTCCCGTAGGCGTTATCCCGACCCTTCCCTCCGTTGTAACCGTAAACTTTACGGATTCTGTAGCGGGCGCTTATAGCTTGCAGAAGAGCGTTACCTGGAATGCCGTTACGGCCAGTGACGTTGCCGCAATTCGCGAGTTTGAGGTGGAAGGCACCGTGGAAGGCATTTCGGAAAAAGTGAAGGCGACGGTATATGTTGCCAATGAAGAAATGATTGGTCAAGACAAGGATATCGCTTTAAACACAGCTTTGGGCAACAATAATCAGACCTACAGCTTCAATGGTTTGGCATCCGAAAGTCCGTTGCGTGCGGGCGCATTGGCAACAGCTTCTTTCTGCGGTAGTTCCTCACTCTATCCCAACAACATGCTCAATGGCTCAGAAGGGAATGCTTGGGGCAACACCTATAGCCGTGGCGCCAGTGTCTTGCTGCCAGCCTTTAGTGCTTCCAGATCCGCTGAGTTCGTTGAATTTTTCTGGGATGGAACCAGGGTTGTCAAAGACATCAGTCTCTCCTTTACCATCAATGCTTCACTGGCCATTCCGAATACCTTGAAAGTACAATACTGGGATGGCGCCAAGTGGGTGGACGCAGCAAATCAAGCAGTAACGAAGGCGACCGAATCCAACCAGCCGACTTCCATTACCTTTGCGCCTGTTACCACCAACCGTGTGCGTGTGGATCTGCAGAACGCGACCCCCTATTCCAACACTGGTAATATGGCGATTATTTCCGCTGTTATCAATGGCTGGAATATCAACATCGACTCTTTGCCTGAGCTTCCGAGAGATCCTGATGTTGCTTATGGCGTTGAAGTGACAAGTGCAGCTCCGTATATCATCAATCAGGACTTTGCGCTGAAGGTTGTTACACCGACCACCGTGACAAAGCTAAAGCTGTTCAATGAAAACGGGCTGACTGTGTCGTTAAAGAATCTTACTTCTACGGTGGAAGGCAATGTACGGATCTGGACAGCTAATATCGCTGTTGGTTCTGAAGGCAAAGACAGAACCTTTACCATGCAAATGTCGGGTGCGGACAATGTTTACGCAGAAGTAGGAAGCTTTACAGTAGATATCCTCAAAGGGGCGGCGGCTCCGAAGGTAATGTCCGTGATCATGCCCACGAATGCCAAGGTGAACACGGCGGCTAACTATAGCATCACCACCAACGCAGAAGGTTCTTACAGCGCAAACGTAAGCTCTTCGAGCGATTCGACTGCTGCTTACTTAGGCAAGAGTGTCATCAGCAAGACCATTAGCGGTGATGGAACCTGCACTTGGGTACTTTCTATCAAGGTTGGTACGGCAGGCAAGCCGCGTCACCTCTATGCCTTTGCGGGCAATGTCAGTGGTCTAAAGAGCGCCGCCTATGCGTTTGATGTAACGATTTCATAACAGATCATTGCAAAGGATTCTATCAATGTTAACCGGAGGAGGGCAAGCGCGGCTTGCCCTCCTCTGGTATTTTGTGCAGGTTAGAGGTTCAGTTGGAGGACACAGATGGCCTTATGCTGGTTTGAAATTTTGTGTATTATGACTGATATTTCAAGGATCTGTTCAACTTAACCAAAGAGAGCTGACGCACAAGCTCTTTCTTATCAATTCCAGACCCCGAAAATGTTTGGGTCGGAAATCACCTATTCAAGTTTTTCTACACGAAGTGGCGCACTTGACTTGACAATTCATCAAGTAAGAATACACAAAATACAAAGCAAGCAGATAAATATTCAACTTTGGAAAATTATTTTCTGCCTTTATAAACAACTGCCCCAACCGCATAATCTCTACGGTTGAGGCACATATTTTAAGCGGTTTTCACATACACTTCACAATTGAATATCTGTGTGAATTCAGGCCGCACAGAATCGCGGTTTCTCACAATTTTTATACATCTGTTTGATACACGCAATATGTATAGAAGGTGCGCTTGCTTTTAGACGTACGCCGTAGCGGCCGCCCTGTCGCACAATTTCGGGGTCCTCCAGTGAAAGTTCCTCCAGCGATGGCATCACGATCCCATACCCTGTCGCTTCCACCTCATCGATGGCACTGCGGATTTTGTCGTATTGGCGCTTGATGCCCGCAAGCTCCGTCATGCAGGACATCAGCCCTTGCTCGCCTTGGATTTCAAGTCCCGTGTTTTCGGAGAGAATCTGATAGAAGAGATCCTGATTCAGCTGGGCGCCAATGAGTGCGCCACCGCTGCCCAGGTCAATCCTTTTAACCTGCACCGCATCGATATGTTCACACTTTTTCATATCATCCGCCAACTGGTTCACCTGACGGATGTGCTGGATACCATTCGCGGCCTGCTGGATGGCGGAATAGGTGGACATACGCAGCCAGTGATCTTTATCCAGCCCGGAGAGCCATTTGGGCAGATCAATACTGATTTCCTTCACCGGGAACTCGAACAGGATTTGGGCTAGAATGGTCTTAATTTCATCCTCCGTGAGTTCGAGACAGTTAACAGGAATCACGGGCACACTGTACTTCCGGCTTAGTTCCTCGCACATCTGCTTGGCATTATTGGTATTGGGATACATACAATTCAGCAGGATGATAAAAGGTTTATTGATTCCTTTGAGTTCCTCAATAACCCGCGCTTCCGCTTCCTCGTATTCGTCACGTGGAATGTCGCTGATACTGCCATCGGTTGTGATCACAAGGCCGATGGTGGAATGCTCTGTAATTACCTTGTGCGTACCGATCTCCGCCGCCATATTAAAGGGAATCTCATGATCGTACCAGGGCGTCACCACCATGCGCGGCTGGTCCCCTTCAATATATCCCAGGGAACTGGGTACAATGTACCCCACACAATCGATCATGCGCACTTTGAAGCGGGCGTGATCTTCGATGACGACCTCCACCGCTTCCTCAGGCACAAATTTTGGTTCCGTGGTCATGATGGTGCGACCGCCCGCGGATTGTGGCAATTCATCAATCGCCCGTTCTTTTTTATAGCCTTCGGTAATGTTGGGTATGACCAGCGTATCCATAAACTTTTTGATAAAGGTGGATTTTCCCGTACGCACCGGGCCCACCACACCAATATATATATCGCCATTGGTACGCTTGGCTATATCCATATAGAGATTGCTTTCTGCCATTGAGTCCTCCTCCTTATGGTGTTGCTTAAACTTGCCTTCGCCCACGCGCAGCAAAACAGCTTCAGATACAGGGAATGAGCAACATCCTTTTCTCCCCGATGATATTGGACTGCAACTCGTTTTCCGCCATAATTGCCTCGACCGTTGTATTGTAATGCCGTGCAATGTTCCACACAGTTTCACCGGCATCTGCAAAATAAATGGTCAGTGCCGCCGTTGTGCACTCCTTTTTGCTTTCCTCATCGGGCTTCAGGGTGACGATCATATTCTCCGTCTCAATCTCAAACACACTGCCTTCCAGCCCCAATGTGATGCGCACATCAACATTTTCTGCATTGCTCAGATTGAAATCGCAGGCGTTGACGACAATTTCCGGCTCACATAAGATCTTTTCAGCGGTGGTTTTTAATTCGCGTTTATAGTTGAACTGCGCATCCCTTTCCAGATAACAAGGCGCGCCGGCGCCATCCAGCAACAGCAAACACACCATAAAGGTGCCATTAATGCATAGGCACTGATCTTCCATCTTTGCGGTCGAAGCCAGATTGGAGCACCAGACATCCAATACGCTTGAAACCCCACCGCTTCCGACTTCAAAAGTCTTTTTACAGACACAGGTGTCTTTAAAGGTCTCAATCAGTTTTTCGAATTCAACGGGTCGCGCTTCCGTATGTAACTTATAAAGCGTGGAATAGGCATCTGTCACAATGGCGGCCTCAATATTTTGCGAAGCTGACACAGAGGCATTAATTTTGGCTACCATATTCAGCAAGCGCATCTCTCCATTGGTATCGGCTTTAGGCTGGAGCTCCAGCGAAAGCAGCTGCAGGTTAATATCACAGTGGCATTCATCTGAAACGCCTTCCATATCAATGATCTGGCTGAAGGGAATGGAATTCTCTATGACTTCCAGCGCATTACCCTTGGCCTCATACGCATAAAGGCATTTGATCAGCAAATCACCTTTAATCAGCAGCTTATTGGTAATTACTTTTTGATCATTCAGCACAATACGGCAATCCGTACGGATTACCTGCAAAATGGGGGCTTTGCTTTGCCCAATTTCCATGACCTCATCCAGCATAAACTGGCGCTGGATTTGTCCTTTCATGCTACTCAGTGAAATCTCTTTTTTCTCCAGTTGAATCCCTGCGCCTTCGGCTCCGGTGATAAATTCTTCCTGTTTGCGCAGGCAAATTTTGATGTGCAGAGAAAAAGAGCCATGTACATCTAACCGGCGGGAACTGACGGCTCGGCAGTTGACATAATCGACGCAGGCCTTCACCTTAATATAGGGAGAATCGGGCATGTTTTTGAGTTCCATCGATTTTGAAAAGTTGGAATTTGATTCATGTACGCAAACCTTGCCGCATTCTTCATCAATATACAACAGGCGAATAAGCACCGTTCCGTCCACGGTTAGCCGGTCTCCTGCGGTTTGATAGCCCGATACCTGCGGTATCACCTGACACTTGAGAATTCTCAAAATATCCGGACAATAATCGGGTAAAGTAATGTCACAATCCAGAGGGTGCTCCATACTACCCTCATAGATCGCTTCATTTATGGCTATTGCCTCCTGTCTGATGTTAAAATCCATAAGGGCGACCTCTCCTTTTTTAGTTTCTATGCCATCTATATTCATATCCTGTCCGATTTATGCAAATTATCATCCAAAAAATGTCATGTTCACAAATCATGTAAAATCTATAGTGTTCCCGCCCTGCTTGCATTGTGGGCATGTCCGATTTATAGGCAAAGAGGCCTTTCGTCCCAAATAATCCTTTGGGCGTAACTTTGTATGCCATAAACAGTAAATTTACGGCAAGGGATAGCGCAGCCCATCTGCCAAATCACGGTAGGGAATCACGAACACTGGAATGCCAACCACATAGGGCGCCAATTCATAGAGAGGATAGTAAACGGCAAGCCCCTCGGGTGTCAAAAAGAAGTTTTGTTCCCGAAATGCTTCTACAATACTCTGTGGGGCATCCTCGAAATATTTGCCGGGTTCTTTTTGCAACTCCCCCTGTATTTGCTTGTAAATCTCAGCCAATATCATTTTTTTATAAGGATAGCCCGGCAGAAATAAATCCGCTAATTGCACGCGGCTGCCGTCGGGCACATGATAGGTGACGCTGCTGCGCACGGTATTGCCATGCGCCCCCCCTGTATACTGATACAGATCACTATAGGCCGAAATGTAATTATGATTATGTAAAGTGGGCGTAACGGTACCAAAAATCTCAAACGGACGGAAAGGGAAATGCATCGACAAAGCATCCTCATACATCTGTTTTGCCTGTTGCAGCCAAGTGACCGATAAAATCATTTCCTGCCGCTTTGCCTCCTCCAAAAACCGCCGATTAATTGCCCGGATTCCCTCCCTGTTTCCCACAAAGACGGGATATTCCAAATGGATACTGAGGATCTCCTGCCCCTTGTAGGGACACTCCTGCAAAATCTTTTCCATGGTATAGAAATAGTCCACGCATTTCCCCTCCCCCGTTTTGAAAAAAATCATCAGTCAAGTCGCTTTAATCCACAGTGGTGGCACTCCTGCCAATGCCAATAGCTGAATCCTGCAGTGCTGTCCATGTGCCACAGCCCACAACTCCGTCAGGAGAAATGCCGTTATTCCGCTGAAAATTCATAACTGCGTTACGGGTAGCCGGGCCGAATACACCGTCCAGCCCTCCGGTGCCATACCCCAGGGTATTGAGTTCGTCCTGTACGATCAATACATAAACCCCTTTATCCCCCTGACGTACTATCGGGTAACCTCCGGCAGCACAGGCCGGCGGAGGCTGACGCCGGTCAAAATGCACCCAGGTGGTCGGTTCAATTAGAGATGCTTTTTTATATGTCCTTATGGACTGGCTGTCTGAATGTAAAATGAATATCAACCGTGCTATCATGGTATATAACAATCTTTTTGACAAGCAAACTTAATACTGTTCGGTCAATGTCTCTGAACTGCAAAAACTGTTCAAGCATTTCTTTGATTTGTTCTTCGCTGTTATTTTCCTGCCCTGTCTGCTGAATGCTTTTTTCCAGTGTTTCCAGTTGATTAATATGCTTTTCCCTTTCATTATTGGAATGTGCCATTAATTCCTGAAACATTTCCGTTGTAATGATACCACTGATTTTGTCCTTATAAAGGTTCATTGATATGGCTTTCATGTCTTCGATTTTGTTTTGAATTTCCTTGATTGCCTGTTTCTTTCCTTGCAAGTCATTATCGGGCACCTCTGTGTCAAGTTCGTCTATTAACTGCCCTGTGTCCAGATATTCCTTTGCAATGTCTCTTAGTGTTGTTAAAACGCAGTTTTTCAGCAATTCTTCACGCAAATAATGAGCTTCGCACAAATTAAGGTTTTTATGCAGTTTTGCTGTTGAACATACAACATAATATTTACCCTTTATATGCTGGTTCGCGTGTGCCATGGGTGAACCGCAATGACCACAAAACCCAAATCCAGTAAATAAGTGCTTTTGTCCTTTCTTGGGTTGGTATGACCTTTTAGCAAGTATTTTTTGTACCAATTGGAAATCGTCAAGGTTAATCAGTGGTTCATGGGTGTTTTCCACTTTAATCCATTGGGATTTTGGGATCTCAATCTGCTTGTTTAGTTTGTAATTAACCTTTTTCTTTTTATTTTGTATGGTATGCCCAATATAGTACTCGCTTTTTAAAATTTGCCGAACTGACGCGTCATTCCAAACCCCTGTGAAGCGTTTCTGCGTGTTTTTAATGTTGCGATAGCCTGACGGCGTGGGTATTCCTTCCTGTGTCAGCTGGTCGGCAATGCACTGAAAACTCAATCCCGCCATAAAGTCTTTAAATATCCTTTTGACATAAACCGAGGAAATAGCGTCAACAATCAGCTTTCCCTTTTCATAAGGAGATTTATTATAACCGAATGGCGCAACCGTACCTAAAAAACTGCCGTTTTCCTGTTTAGTCCTCAAGGCTGTTCGGACCTTTTTAGATATGTCCTTTGCGTACATATCATTGAACACCGACTTAAATGGAATAAAATCGCTGTTATTATCCTCGTTAAAGGTGTCCAATCCGTCATTGACTGCGATATACCTAACTTGCTTTGTTGGAAAATAGTTTTCAAGATAATATCCTGTCTTTATGTAATCTCTGCCCAGACGGGATAAATCCTTGGTGATGATAAGATTAATCCTGCCTCCTTCGATATCGTCTATCATGCGGTTAAAATCCTCTCTATCAAAAGTTGTACCGCTGATACCGTCATCTTTATAAACTTCAACTAAATTCCAACCGTTTTCTAAAACAATGCGTTCAAGAAATTCAACTTGGTTTGTAATGCTTTCTGAAATATTATTAATGTTGTTTTCATCTTCTCTGGAAATTCTAGCATATATACCAACATTAAATATCGTATATGTTGCTAAATTCCCTGTATTTAAATAGTGTTTATATTGAGTAATCATCATTATCCTCCATTCCCACTTATTCAATAACCACCCATTTTTCCGTCTTTTAACTGTATCGTTGATCCTTCGGGCCTGTCGATTTCTTTCGAATATCTCGGCAACAAAATATTTATATACACATCTTTAATGATTTTTTCCATTGCTTCTCCAGTTTCATCATAAATAATATTGGCTTTTAATTTCGGAACTGTTTTCATATTATCACCTTGCAAAAATATATGTACAGCAATTGCTTTATATAATTGGCGTCCCATTTGATTATGTCGGCCACCTCTATTTCTGATGATACCCTCAGATGGAATAGTGCCACTCGCCCAGATAACTTTCGCAGTGAAGCATAAAAAAACTCCTTTTGATGTTTACTTACGGTCTAGCGACTGCAAATAAACATCAAAAGGAGAACATGCCAAATGAGTAAAACGTATAATTTATCGTACGCAAGTTTGGATTAAAAATATAGAAAGTGTTCACAGATAGATATTAATATACCATAGTAAAAGCACCAAGAGTAAAAGGGGGGGCGTCTAGATGCAAAATCGAAAAAATTTCCAAATCTGAAAATTCATAAAGCAGGTATCATCAGAGGGAAACAGCGATACAAGCGAAAGGAGTGTGGCTATCATTTTATTGAAGGCGATGCTCGTACAAATAACAAAATAGCTGCCAAGAAGGCCCTGTGTGTTATTCTGTATTCGCTGGAAAAAGCCTTATTTCGCATGCTTGCAAAAATATTGAGTACGTCTCCCTCTCTGACTTATCGTTGGATTGTCGAAGCGGGGTGTAAACTGCCCGGCCGAGAGGTGTCGGGAGATATTACGCAGATGGAATTTGATGAAATGTGGCACTGCGCCAACATTCACAAATGCGGTCGTGCATACCGCCGTCAGCCCCAGGAATTTGATCCAACATGGTCGATGCTACCGCTCTGATTTGCAGGGCAATTCCACTCGAGTTTCATTTGAGTTGAGCTGTTAGCAAGTTGCTTTTACACAAAATTTTCCGGCGTGCCTTGCCGTCCGTATGCAATAATCATCTAAAAAAATTTAAACGGCTTCCACTGGGCATCTTTGGCACTCACTATTGGACTTTCAGCAAGCGGCCAATCAATATTCAGATCAGAGTCACACCAAAGCAAACCACTTTCGTCATTTGCCTGATAAAAATCGGAACATTTGTAAGCAAATTCGGCATGACCGGATAAGACAAGAAACCCATGCGCAAAATTTTTCGGTATAAAAAACTGTTTGGCATTTTCTGCGGACAATCGGACACCGAACCATTCGCCGAATGTCGGTGAATTTCGCCTTAAATCAACCACGACATCAAATACTTCACCATAAATTACGCGAACTAATTTATCTTGAGGAAAATTAATCTGATAGTGCAGTCCCCGCAAAACATTTTTAGATGACAATGACTGATTATCCTGAACAAATACTTGAGCAATCCCGGCCGCAGCATAATCTTTCTGATGGTAGGTTTCCATAAAATATCCTCTGTCGTCTTTATAAACAGAGGGCGTGATGATTTTTAGTCCGGAGATCTCGACACCTTTTTTTGTAAAACAATTCTCGACAATAAGTTTTCCCATAACATTAAACATCCCTTTCCTGAGGCGGGCTGAAAAGCGTCTCATAAAGCATATTGCAGCAAGCCCCATGGTATTTGCCTGTTTACAAGTCCGCCCTTGTTGGTATGTGCGGGGCTCTCATAATCTAATCCGATTAAGTTGCTCTATTTCAATTTATTCATTACCTAATTCAACCCAAAACCGGCTTAAAGCATTTTTCCAATTTGGCAACTTCTCGAATCCACTGAGTTCCAACTTATCTTTATTAAGCATACTGGATAATGGCCGCTTTGCCTTAGTGGGGTAATCTTTACTCGAAATGGGTTGCACCAGAATATTGTCCATAGATAGCCTGAAAATTTCAGAAGCAAATTCAAACCAAGAGCAATATCCCTCATTGGAGGCATGATATATGCCGAATTTTTCGGAAGTTATCATATCTGACAACAAAATAGCCAAATCATACGTATAGGTTGGAGAGCCAATTTGATCGCTAATAATAGAGAGTTTTTGATTTTGTTTGGCAAGACGAAGCATTGTTTTCACAAAGTTGTTACCAGCTATCCCGAAAACCCACGAAATTCGGATAATAAAAAAACGTTCAAGCGTACTTAAAACAGCAAGCTCACCTTCTCTTTTTGATAAACCGTATGTATTTATTGGATTGCAGAAATCATCTGGATTATAGGGCAATGCTTTTGTTCCATCAAATACATAATCTGTACTGATATACATCATAACAACATTCAAATCTCTACAAATTTCCGCAATATTTCGCGTTCCTTTGCTGTTAATATTCATACATTCTTTCACATGTTCTTCTGCTGCATCGACAGCGGTATATGCAGCGCAATGAATAACTGAATCTGGCATAAATTCTAGAAAAGCCTTGTAAACATCATCTCTGGAAGTTATATCCATATTATCAATGTCCGTTGCGCAAACAGTGTGGCCTTGGGATTTAAGCCTTTTTACCACGTCATTGCCTAGTTGTCCATTTGATCCTGTTATAAGAATTTTCATAAAATCTCCACCATAATTAAAAAATAATTGTTCTATAGCCGCATAAAAATTTTCGCCTATTCGCTTAGCTGATAATAGCCGATTTCTTGTATTCCCCGGAAATAATTCGTCGCCACCAATTTTCATTATTTATATACCACATTATTGTCTGTTGAATTCCTTTGTCAAATAAAGTTTCCGGCTGCCAACCAAGCTCATTAGCCATTTTTGTTGGGTCAATTGCATATCTTAAATCATGACCGGCTCTGTCTTTTACATGTGAAATGAGTGAAGGGCTTTTGCGAAGATTTTTGACAATAAGATTTACAATGTCGATATTTTTCTTTTCGTTATGACCACCAATATTATACACCTCACCGACCTGACCGTTATGAAGAATCAAGTCAATCGCCTTGCAGTGATCCTCAACATAGAGCCAATCACGAACATTAAGTCCCTCGCCGTAAACTGGCAAATTTTTATCTTGCAAAGCATTTGATATCATCAGCGGAATTAACTTTTCGGGAAACTGATAGGGGCCATAATTGTTACTGCAGCGGCTGATTGTGACCGGCAACTTAAAGGTGCGGTAATATGCCATTGCTAAAAGATCAGCACTGGCTTTTGATGCGCTGTAAGGACTAGACGGAGAAAGTGGTGTGCTTTCAGTGAAAAGGAGTTCCGGCCTGTCAAGCGGCAAATCGCCATAAACCTCATCCGTGCTGATCTGATGGAATCTGGATACTCCAAATTTCTTGCATGCATCAAGCAAAATTTGCGTACCCATTACATTTGTTTCAAAAAATATTTGTGGATTATCAATGCTTCTATCAACATGTGATTCAGCGGCAAAATTTACCACAATATCAAACTTTTCCGCGTCAAACAAGTTGAAAACCAATTCTTTGTTTGTAATTGACCCTTTTACAAAGCGAAAGTTTGAATTCTCTAGTATAGGCTCTAGCGTTTCAATATTTCCAGCATATGTTAGCGCGTCAATGCAAACAATTCGATAGTTAGGATGTTTCTCCATGAAATAATAAATAAAGTTTGCGCCGATGAAGCCTGCACCGCCTGTAACAAGAATGTTTTTTTGCATTAATACACGACCTTTCTTTCGATAACCATCTTTAAATGGTGGCCGTATTGTGATTTACCATATTGCTTTGCGGTTTCTGTCAGGATGTCGGCTGAAATCCAACCGTTATTATATGCGATTTCTTCGGGTGAAGAGATGACGATACTTTGGCGAGTTTGAATCGTTTGCACAAAATTTGCAGCATCCATCAAGCTTTCCGGCGTTCCGGTATCAAGCCAAGCAAACCCTCTTCCAAGAAGTTGAACGTTTAATCGGCCTTCATCTAAATAAAGACGGTTTAAATCGGTAATTTCCAATTCTCCGCGGTTTGACGGTTTAATTAACCTTGCTTTTTTCACGACGGAATTGTCATAAAAATAAATACCTGTAACACAATAATTACTCTTGGGATTTTCTGGCTTCTCCTCAAGTCCGATGACTTTTCCGCTACTGTCAAATTCTACGATCCCAAAACGTTCAGGATCGGCAACGTAATATCCCCAAACAGTTGCAAGCCCCTGCTCAGCTGCGGTTATTGCTTTTTTCAAATAGCTGCTGATTCCATTGCCATAAAAAATATTATCCCCGAGTATCATGGTGCAGCATTCATTTCCAATAAATTCCTCGCCAATAATAAAAGCTTGTGCCAGCCCATCGGGGTTGGGCTGCTCCTTATATGACAAGCAGATACCCATACTGCTCCCATCGCCAAGAAGCTGTTTGAATCTAGGAAGATCTTCCGGTGTAGAGATGATCAATATGTCATTTATGCCTGCTAGCATCAAGGTGGAAAGCGGATAATATATCATCGGCTTGTCATAAATCGGCAAAAGTTGCTTTGATGTTATGCAAGTTAAGGGGTATAATCTTGTTCCGGAGCCGCCTGCAAGAACAATACCTTTCATTGTTTATACCTCCCAGCCTAATAACTTCATATCCAAAAGAGCTTTTGATATATCAATTGTCATTCCAAAATTAGTGGGACCTTCAACACCATCACGGTATTTATGCGGGATCCAGTCATGCCCAAACTTTTCCATGTACAATTTTTTATTATTGTTAAACAGAACATTAAATTCATTTTGGTCAATTTTACTAAAAGATGCGCTTCCGAAATGATGAACAAACGCATCTTCGGCTACACAAATTTTGTATCCTGCTTGCTTTACCCTTTCGGAATAGTCATCATCCTCAAACATACCGATTGTATACTTTTCATCTAAAACGCCACATTTTTCAATAACTTCTTTTTTTATCGCAGTACAGAACATTGCCAAAACACTAATATCAGAATATGATTCATTAGTGTGCTCCCTGCAATACTTTTCTGCAAACACAAACAACTGCTCTATGGAATTATACTGAACCTGAATCTTCGCTTCATTTCCTATCACATTGGTAACAGCGCCGCTCATTCCCATTCTAGGATCATTTTCAAGATGTTTAATAAGAGATGTCAACCAGCCCCGGGCAACAAACGTATCGTTATTTAGCAAAACAATATAATCACCAGTAGCGACTGATATGCCAATATTGTTGCCTTTTGCGAACCCGAAATTTTCTTCATTAAGAACAATCTTAACATTTGGATAATTCCTATTCCTCAAATCACTGAGATATTCAACGGTACCGTCAGAAGATGCATTGTCCACAAGAATTAGTTCAAAATTTGAATACGCGGTGTTGGACAGAATACTGCTGATGCAAATTTTGTTCAACTCAAGACCATTATATGTTAAAACAATAATACTGACTTTGGGCGGAACAGAATCACAAACTTTTTTAAAATCTATAAAGCGGTTATTCCAATCGTTGTTTTTGCCTATTTCACGACGTTCTTCAATCGATTTCAAATTGTCAGTGCCCTCCAGACACATCTTTACATAATCAAGAAACTTCCGGTCATCATTGGCAAGGTAAACGTATTCATTTTTGTACGCTTGCAGCTCGGGAATTTCAGTGGCGACAATTTTTTTGCCGGCACTCAAATATTCATAGAATTTCACTGGATTTGTCGCCTTAATCAACTCGGATGAAGTGTCAAATGGAATTATGCATACATCAAAATCTTTTAAATATTCCGGTAACTCAGCATATGGTTTTTCACCTAAGAATTTTATATTAGTAAACGCTTTCATCTGCTTGCTAATCTCGTTTTCAAGCGTGACCTCGCCAATTATAACAATATCTGTATCAGGCAGATGTTTGGCTAAAAAACAAACTTTTGCGGCGTCAAACCATTCAGCAACCGCTCCATAATATCCAACAATTTTACGTTCATTATCAAGTTGAACATCGGCATGGCTGAAAAAATTATAATCCGTTCCGTTTCTTATCAAGTGCGTATTTTTATTATATTTTGAGGCTTGATCATACAAAAAAGCAGAACTAGCAATAACTGCAGAGCTTTCTTTAAGCAGAGCAATACAATTTTCTCTTATGAGATCACTGCCGGTATTAGAAAAACCGGTAAAATCGTCCATATAATCAGTGACAAATTTAAATCCATACGTTTCCCTTAAATGCATAGCCACAGGATACCAATTAGGAAAATCAACAATTACGATGGCATCAAAAATCATTTGCTTTCTAATCAGACGTTGGATATTGTTATAAAACATTTCAGATTCATTTAGCCAGTCACACTCATAAATATATTTATAATTCTCATTTGAAAAATTTGTAGAAAAGATGTTCTTTTTAACTTCATTAACACCGTATTCGTTAAATATTGAATTGACGTAAAAAACTCGGTGACCATTTTCCGCATATCGGTCAGCCATCTGCTGGGGCCTTTGATAGCGGAAATCATATGAAATGATTGATAAGACTATAACATCACATTTCCTATAACGTTCGAAAAGCGTTCCAGCATTGGAATTCTCAAGTGGATCAGCCTCGTTTAGCCCACACGAATTAAGTTCATTGTAAATTGAACGAGCTAAATTATAATGCGTATCAGAATTGCCTTTTGCATTCTTTAACCATTTGAAGAACTTCTTCTTATCCAGCATATTTCCAGCAATGAGTTGGTTTTTAACCCGAAACATGAAGTGGTAAACCTTGTACAATTTGGAATCCATTAATGACATACTTTTTTCTTTCACTGACATTACTGCAGTTGTCATTATATCAAGCTGTTTGGTTTTTAGCATATTGTCATATCTCAGTTGAGGAAAGACTTGGCGGTTAGCATCTAATATCTGGTTCATATCATGTGTTAATTTGGAATTTTCCAGCGCGTATTTTTGGTTTTCGCGCACGCATATTTCTAAATCTCTTTTGGTTTGCTCTAATAAATGCTCCCTATCCTTCAGAGCCTTTTCCGCCATGCTTTCTGTTTGATAAGAATGATAATATTGACCAACGGTTACATCATTGATCGACTTGTATTCCAAATTTGCATAGACGAGCAAAATTTGTTTTTCTTTCCAATATGGGGAGTTGCATGCTTCGCAATCAAAAATTCTAAAATAATTGAGAAAAAAATTATCTACCACCATCGGAAATGAATTTTCGTCAAATCGAGAAATATGCTCAAGAATTCCTGTATTATCTTCATAAGGCAATAAGAATATTGCATATTTTTTAGCAGCTTGACATAATTTCAGCTGGGCCTCAAAAGGGCTAGCAAGGTGTTCAAGCGTATTGGATGAAAATACCACGTCAAAAGATTTAATACTTTCATTCATAAAATCACACTTAAAAAAATTACAATGAAAATAGCGCTCTTTGGCAGTCCTAATGGCGCTTTCTGAAAAATCCAGCCCAGTAAATGAGCAACTTGGGAAATGGTCAGCCAGCAACGCGGTTCCACCGCCCTCCGCACATCCAAAATCCCCCACAGTCCACTTGTTTTGCTGCAATTCATTCTTCAGCCATGTAGGGAATAAGGTTACGGCAAGTTCGGAGAAAAAAGCAGATTGAAAGTTGCCGCCGTATTGATTCCAATCTGATGAAGCAAATCGTTCTTCCCAATATTCGTTTGTATTAATTGCATAATTGTTCTGCGACATATTATTACCCTTTCTTAAGCGCACAAAAAACTTTTCAGCACAATGATTATTGGACCATCTCACTCTTCATTTCATAAAAAGAACCATTTTCATATTGCCAAAACACGTAGGGTAATTTCGGATCACTCGGAAATTCTGTCACCAAGACTGTATCTATTGTAGGGTCTTTATATATCAGTTTTAATATATTGCCCGGTCCGTACGGATTAATAATATTATAACCGTTTGAGGCACCCTTCACATATACGGTTGAATCGGGAAGCAATTTAGTCAAAGATTCAACCTGCTGGATTGCAGACTGATCACGAATGCCCATGTCTATCCAAAAATCTTTATGTGCTTTAATGCCGGGTGTATAATTACATAGAACCAAACATATTAACATAAGTAAGGTACATTCAAAACAACGCTTTTTCGTAAACCGCTTGAGAACATAAAAAACAGTATATACAATGCATACCGCTATAAACAAGCTAGGAATATATAGATATAGCTTATGTTGCATACGTGGCATTGTTAAAACCGGTGCTAACAATATCCCAACACCCAACGCCCAAGGAACAACTTCATACTTTTTATCTCTTATCATTTTTATCAAAATAAGAATAGACATAATAATAAAAAGTAATATTCCAGCAACCATAATCGGATTTAATCCTGCGTACGAAAAATCGCTACTCTTTAAATCAGTATATATTCCGAGATATTTCATAAAATTTTTAAAAAGTATAATCGGATTAAAACTTTGTTCATATTCATTCCCCTGCATGGCAGGAAAAGAAAAGAGCCTTGCTGTATAAACAAGCATCCATACCGTAGGCAAGAAAGTGATAACATTAAAACGCCATTTTGCTTTTTGGGATTTTGTGTTGATAAAATCATAAATTATGAAAAACAAAGGAAGCGCCAGTGACATTTCTTTAAAACGGAGCGAAATAATATAGTAAAGCAAGCAGTGAATGCCGTAAAAAACCTTTTGGGGCTTTTCTAAATAGGACAAAAAGCAGTAAATAGATAAAAATACAAAAGTCCCACACAGCAGGTCAGGAACTGCTGAAACCCAAGAAACCGCCATAATGGATTTCGGATATATTCCAAAAATTCCGGCTGCGGCTATCGCAACATAAAACGAGTTTTCAGATTTAAAAGCCATACGAACACATTTATAAACCAAAAAGACGTTTAAAAAATGAATGGCAAAGAGGACAAAATGAAACGCCATATTGTTCAAGCCAAAAGCATCATAAAGCACTTTATCAAACAATACCACAAAAGACCTATCATTATATCTGAATTTTGGAAGGAAATACATTAGATCTTTATATGGGGTTTTCATAGCAGAAAACAATATGGTATAGTCGTCCATAATAAGATGATTATTTGGGTTCAATGTCCAAAAGGTTGAGGCAAACACAAATAAAAATAACAAGCCAAACAGGAACCCTTTTTCATATTTCTTATAATTACACAAACTCATTTTGTCACCATTTTACCATTAATATAATAGTTCAGAACTCTATTTTTTGACCCAATGATTGAAAGCAGCGAACAAATCGCCAACGTAAGCAATGAATATACAAACCATGTTAAATATGGACTTATGGGCGGCGTAAGAGATTTTAATATTTCCGGCGAGTAAATATTTGCAAGAATCAATAATAGTGAAACAACTTTAAATACTGCAAAATGGGTTACCAATATACAAAACGTTATTCTTCCCAGAAAAATCAGAACTTTTTTGATGGTTATAAAATATTGTAAAAATGATGATAAACAATACAGAAGATATATGCCAGCTGTTGATGTAATTAGATTAAAAATGAGATTAAAATCCCTCGTTGGCCAGTTAATAAAGCCAAATTTTTCAAATGTAAACATAACGGTAAGACTTACTATAAACATAAATTTATTATCAATTTTATCTATAAAAACGTTGTATTTCTTAAAGATTACGCCAAGTGAGTAAAAGAGCAAGCCATAAAGACTAAGATCAAGGGACAAAATCATATTGGGTTTTGACATACAGAGATAGAACCCTACGACACCCAGGCCCAAACCTACAAACGGTGCAATATTTCCCCTTTTAAATTTTTCCGATAGTTTAAAAATTATCATATAAAAGATTTCAATAAAAAATAATGCCAGTAAAAACCATGTTGCTCCGCCCAAATCGGCGGTCGATTGGTGTTTCACAAAATTTATCAGGCGGTTTTGCAGAGAAATCCCTGCATCATTATGGAGATACTTGTACAGGCCTAAAGATTGCATTCCTGAATATACAAATATATATGTGAGATTAATCACTATATATGGAACGAGAATTGTAAGGACTTTTCTTTTTATATATGACAGCAAGCTATAGCGCGCAAAGTTGCCGGTAAAGCCGGAAATGAATATAAAAGCGGACATATGAAACAAATAAATATATAACGTAATTGGAGAATTGGAATGACCTATGACCATCATTATAATTGCAATGCCCTTATAAATATCAACCCATTCAATATGGCTAGCTTGATTACTGATTACACCATCCTTACTGGAACTGGAAAAATCAGTCATAACTATAGATCACCCCTTCATATTCGTGTGTTTATGCGTTGATTCTTAGTTATATTACAGTAGATAGTAATAATTGTCAACACCGAGCTGCGAATATGAAAGAAATATTGTGTTCCTGCTCCCGAAAACGGCACTATTCGAATGGTAAAAATTCAGCCCATCCTCTCTGCCGATCCTATCTAGCATGAAGGTCAAATCGTATTGAAAACCGTTACTATCTTGATTACGGTGGAGGCGCTAAAAATCTTAATAGGGCTAACACAAAATTTTTGTTTTGCATCAACCCTGACTTATTGTGTGTGATACAGAGATGAATATACATTCTTCCAACCAATCCGCTTCGCATTATATTGCACCCCATAAAAAAACAGTTATCTTCATGCCTATGTATTTTGATACAAAATCCTCAATATCAGAATACGGATTTTGAAATTTTTCTCTCTTTCAAGCGATTACCCAGGTGGGGGAAATACTAACCGGTTCTATATAGCTCCAAAGGCCGGAAGTACTTGCACTGCTGCGCAATGCTGCCCGCTGGGCGTTGGTCCAGCCCTGTGCCACATCGAACGCAGTCCCTGCATAATGCTGTGACTGTTTTCCGTGCGCGCCCTCCCAGGGGCGTTTGAAGGCAGAACCGACATTGATAGGCCGCCCCCATATGTCTCTCTGCCGATTCCAGGATTCCATTGCCCTTTTCGTTGTCCATAAGGTGGGGCTCGTGCTGCCGCCCCGGAATTCCCCCACCTTTAATGTCCCGTTATTATAAGGCATATACTCATTCTCACCTTTATAATAGGTCTCCATTCGATTGGCGTCATTATTAAAAACCAATATTTTGGCCATAAAGATTCTCCTATCCTGCCATATTTACTTTATATTATGACAAAAAAACTTTATGTGTGACGATGGCAGGGGATATATTCCGCCTGCATGTAGAATACGACGTTTGGAGTACCCATATACGCCAAAGGCATCGTAATAAATTCTGATCGCAAAAGGCAGGGCCGGATCTGCTCCGCACAGATCCGGCCCTGTTTTCTTTTCATAAGAAGCTACAAACTATACATCATTGTTGGGAATAGATTGCTTCTTGGCATTGCGGCTTTGATTTTTGTTTTCACGGGTAATGGGCGTTTGGCCTTTGGCTTTCTCATTACGGGCTTTTTTATTATCGGGTTGACTGTCTTTTGGCATCCATAGCCCTCCTTTTCACGGGATAACAATAGTATTCTCCACATGGCACCACCTATACCAATGTGCTGACCGCCTACCATAAAAATCCACGCGCTGAGCGGCAGGAAATGTATCCAATCGGCTTTGCCCTTAGACACTCCCAAAAGAACGCTCCTGGCAAAGCCTTGTCAAAGCACCCGAAATGTGATAAAATTATGCCTTAAGTTGACTGCGTATAAAGATTAATTGCGTCCCGAAGAAAGGGGGCGCATCCCTCGGCAATCTTGTCATAGTACGCCGTAAAACGCGCATCAGACACATACATTTCCCCGAGGCCTCTATGGTATTCCTTGCTGTAATTCGGGTAGAAATAGGTTAGCCATTTTTGATGTAACGCACAGGCTTTTTGGGCCAATTCCCCGCCAGGATCCCCCGTCACAAAAGCTGCCTTGAGGATTTCGTTAAACTCAGTCGAAAGTCGCTCGCTCTCTGCATACCGTTCGGGGGTCATCCCCTTCACCTGGCGGTAAGAAGCTTCGACCACTTCCTCACCGTATTTTTCTCGAATTTCCGCGCCGTATTTTTCCTCGTTTTCGTCCAGCAATTTCTGTTTGAATCCTTCAAACTTCTCTTTGTCCGTCATAATAACCACTCCTTTCTGTGCCAACAGACTCTTTTCCACATTGGCAATCAGTTTGTTGATCTGCTCCCGCTTGGCCATCAGCCTTGTGAGATGCGCTTCCAATGCCGCTTCCGCCCCAAAATCAGGGCTTGAAAGTATCGCATCAATCTGTGAAAGCTCCATCCCCAGCTCCCGGTACAGGAGAATTTGCTGCAGGCGATCCACTTCCTGCTGACCGTAAATTCGATACCCCGAGGCGGTAATGCGGCAGGGCCTTAACAATCCAATCTGATCATAATAGCGCAGCGTGCGCGCACTCACTCCGGCAAGCTTTGCGAGCTTATCCACCGTGTATTCCATCTCTCCTCACCCCCATGCCTAGTATAAACCATTACGCAACGTTAATGTCAACCTCATTTGCAAATATTATTCCCGCATTCAAATACAGGGATTTTTAGGGAAGCATATAGATGCCGGAGTAATATTTGCGCTTGACTTTTACCCCCAGCCCTTATATAATCATAGTGAAATTATAGGAATTAAGAAGGGAGGTCTTTTCATGCTGTTTTCACTTCGAAAAGCCGTCCGAAACCTCTATTTAAGCGGTCGAATGTGTCATGGCAACCATCAAAATATTATCCAATAATCATAGAAAGGATTTGTCTTTGCCATGCAACCCAAAAAATACCGCTTTGAAACCATGCAGCTTCATGTCGGGCAGGAGCAACCGGATTCCGCCACCGATGCCCGCGCCGTTCCCATTTATGCGACTTCATCCTATATCTTTAAAGACTGCGAACAGGCAGCCGCAAGGTTTGCGCTGGCCGAACCAGGCAATATCTATACCCGCCTGATGAACCCCACCACCGACATATTTGAAAAGCGTATTGCCGCTCTAGAGGGCGGCATGGCAGCGCTGGCCACCGCTTCAGGGGCAGCGGCTATCACCTACGCCATTCAGAATATCGCAAAGGCCGGAGATCACATTGTTGCCGCAAACACCCTGTATGGCGGAACCTACAACCTCTTTGCCAACACCCTGCCGGATATGGGCATTACCGCCACATTTGTAGAGGGCGACAGCGTTACTGCCTTTGCCGAAGCCATCCAATCCAATACCAAAGCCATTTTCATCGAAACCCTGGGCAACCCCAACTCCAATATTTTTGATGTGGAGGCGCTTGCCCAAATTGCCCATCAGCATGGCATCCCTCTTTTGGTGGACAATACCTTTGCAACGCCCTATCTATTTCGTCCCATCGAACACGGCGCCGACATTGTCATCCATTCCGCCACCAAATTTATCGGCGGGCACGGTACGGTGATCGGCGGCGTCATCATTGATGGCGGCCGCTTTGACTGGGCGCAAAATGATAAGTTTCCTGGACTTTCCAAACCCAATTCCAATTATCACGGCGCGGTATTTACTGAGGCAGCGGGTAATCTGGCCTATATTATCAAAATTCGCACCACCCTTATGCGGGATACCGGGGCGACTTTGAGCCCTTACCACTCCTTTCTCTTTTTGCAGGGTCTGGAAACTCTGTCTTTGCGGGTAGAGCGCCATGTGGAAA
Organism: Oscillospiraceae bacterium; assembly: GCA_031556545.1. Taxonomy (GTDB): domain Bacteria; phylum Bacillota; class Clostridia; order Oscillospirales; family Acutalibacteraceae; genus JAVBST01. The sequence goes on along the minus strand of JAVBST010000012.1, from coordinate 44,327 downwards.
ATACCATCAAGGTTTTGAACTACCTGGCAAAGCATCCCCAGGTGGAAAAAGTGAACCATCCCGCACAGGAGACACATCCCAATCACGCCCTTTATCGGCGCTATTTCCCACATGGGGCCGGCTCCATTTTCACCTTCGAAATCAAGGGCGGCGCACAGGAAGCCAAGACCTTCATTGATCATCTTCAAATCTTTTCGCTGCTGGCCAATGTGGCCGATGCCAAGTCCCTCGTGATTCATCCGGCTTCCACCACCCATTCCCAGATGAGCCAAGCGGAACTGGAAGCCTCGGGGATTCGGCCCAATTCTATCCGCCTTTCCATTGGGATTGAGCATATTGAGGATATTCTGGAGGATCTCGAGCAAGCTTTTGCCGCTTTATAACTGACTACAAGAACCCGGGCACGTGCCCGGGTTCTTGTTATACGTGTACGTTTCGTTATAGGGCAGCATCGGCACTGTTTGTTTCAGAAGGCGATTCCTGCCTATTCCGTTTTTCGAACATTTTACTGTGATCTTTGCCGCCGCACAAATGCTGTGTACCGTCATAAGCCGTCATTTTTTCTTCTGCTTTCGCATACTTGACATCTGCTTCTTCCTGGGTCAAGGTCCCGGCTGCAACTGCCGCATCAAGCTTGGATTTCGCCTGCGCAAGATAGGCTTCTTTAAACGCTTCCACCTTATTTGCGGCAATCAATAAATCCCCAACCTTGCCATCCTTGACAGCTTCTTTGACTTCGTCAACGGTCTTGCCCAGCACCGATGCCGCTACAGAGAGCACATCTACATGGGTGCCATCTTTTTGTCCCCTGCTCCCCCTTGGCCCTTTGTCCTTAGGCGCAGCGGAGACGTCAGATGAACTGCTGTCAGCCGCGGAAGACGACTCACTATTGGCGGCCGCCAGCGCCATAATCCCTACACTGCCCGCAATCATCAGGATTGCGCAAAATATAACCAGGATTTTTTTCGTTTTCTTCATAGACTAACCTTCTCTCATAATATTTTCTGTAACTAGCCCATGGGACTCACCCCTTTCCGGCACACGTTTGGAAAATGACTTTCACGAGGCTCTTCCCTAGTCTCACAAAATACTGAAAACATATTATTTTCAAATCTTTTTGACTTTATACTACGCAATGGACATGCCCGTTATCTTCCCCTGCCACCCATACCGCCCATGCCACCCATGCCACCCATGGTCTGACCATAACTGACATTTTTGGAACTCATGGAAACAGTACCGAGCTTGGATCCGCCGGAATAAGCACCGTTACTATATACGCCATCCGTCTGGGTACCGCTGTGGCTTCCGCCGGTATTGATGCTGTAAGTGGCATTTGCGGTCAGCTGAGCGGAGCTATAGAAAATGAGGCTGCTACTTTTGGCCAGTGCCACCGTAATCATTTCCTCCCCGCTTTGGGCGGCAATATTCACCAAGGTATTGGCCGCCAACTGAGAGCCGATCCATAGTGAATATTGCTTCGAATCGCCGCTGACACTGATCCCCATATTTCCCCCGCTGGCAAAAACCGTGCCGCCGTTGATGACAAAACTGCCGCTTTGATCCTCAATATCCAGGGGGCCGTTGGCATTATTGCCCGAGAAAACAATGATGCTGCCGCCGTTAATGGTCATGCTGCCATTGGAATCCAAACCATCGCCATCACATACGGCGCTGAGGTATCCCCCATTGATCTCGATATTACTGCCTGCATTTACCGCATCATCCTCGCTCTGCAGGCGCATGGTTCCTTTGTTGATCAGGACGGAAGTCTTGCCCTCGATACCTTCATAGCTGTTCGTGACCTCGATGGTCCCGCCATTAATGGCCAACTCGGTTTCCGCATGAATGCCGTCATCCTTCGCGGCAATCGTGAGGCTGCCCGCATTGACCGCCACTGTATTTTCACTTTCAATCCCGTCCGAAGAAGCGGTAATATGAAGTTCTCCGCCATCAATGACAATGCTGTCATTGGCATGCAATCCATCTTTGACAGCCGATTCCACCACGATAATGCCACCCTCGATATTTAGGTCGTCGTCACTGGCGATGCCGTGCTTGTAGTTGCCCGTGACACTCAGCTTGCCCGTGCCTTTGAGGGTCAGGGAGTCCTCGCTAAACAATGAGGCTTTGCAATCGGCGTTTGCATAGTTCTTGCCGTCCGCTAAACTGTTTTCCGTGCCCTCTTTGGGTATAATATTGGTCATCTTTCCGTTCTTGACATAAATGGCAGGCCCCGTTTCGTTGGTGATATGCGCGCCCGCAAGCTCCAGATTGATGTTCTCACCCTTTGCATCCACCAGCAATTGCCCGTTTTGGAGAGTCCCCGTGACCGAATAATCGCCCCCTTCGGTGATCGTTACGGTGCTGCCGTCCACGGTTGCCCCCGAACCTTTCACCTGAATGCTGTCCCCTAAAGTAATGACGGTGCTGTTGTTGGAAAGGCTGACAGCCTCCATCGGAGTTGTGGATTCGGCACTGAGCGTACTCGCTGCCGGCGAAACACTGCTGCTCTCATTTTTTTTCGTACAAGCGGTCATGCTGCTAATCATCGCCACTATGATGCATATCATCCAAATTTTCTTCATGTGGTTCGCCTCCTAAAATTCATTCTGCGGTACATCCAAAATCAGGGAGATGTTTAGGTTCCCGTTTCGGCACCGCAGGTCGTCAATAAAATGCTTTTCATTGGTATCGCCCCGGCTGGTTATCCGGTAGTCAAGCTCATACAGGCTTCCCAAATCAGCTGTTTTGACCTTGAGCAACTGATAGGATGCCGTATACTGTTTGAGAACATCGTCAAAAGCATTTTGGAAATCCAAATTTTCCGGAATGGTGATTTTCAGGAGCTTGGCATTGCCCTTCGGTTTGCCGAATTTGAGTACCTCCAGTATCATCATAACGGCGCACAGAACGAGCGCCGCGATCAAGGCATAAAGCAGGAAGCCCATACCGCAAGCGAGGCCGACCGCCATACTGAATAATACATACGTGATATCTTTGGGATCGCCCGGCACGCTGCGGAACCGGGTGATGGAAAAGGCGCCGGCCAGGCTAAAGGCTCTGGCAACACTGTTGCCGACGAGGAGAATGATGATGGTAATCACAGCCGGCAAAATCACCAAAGTCAAGGCGAAGCTCTGGGAAGGCATTTTGTTTTTATGGAACTTCGTGTAAACAAGGCTGATGATAACCCCCAAAACCAAGGCGGTCGCCAATACGGAGAGCAAATTGCTGATGCTTAGGGTGCTGGTCTCCGTACCGCTGGCACTTAAAATCGATTCAAACATGGATATAACTCCTCTCTTTTTCCCTGCAAAATAATAGAAAAAGGTTTATGCCGGGATTAAAACCCCTTTGGTGGAAACAGGAATGGGTGCGTACACCAAATCTTGTTGCATGGCACCGCTTTGTACATAGTGCGCGTACTCCGCTCCATATTTGGAAAAGCTGGTGGGATATATCCGATATTCCGAGAGAAGTCTGGTGAACCAAAAAGGAATACTCTTGGACGTTTTCACTTCCATAAGCCGCTCATAGTCCTTAAGAAGCCTCTGGCCATAAATCCCCGATTCCAATTTGAGATCATTGCGGCGGGTGATGATGTTAGCGTCAAAGGAAAGGCGAAAATCGTGATCGTCCCGGCTGAAGAAGGCTTTGCGCTCATAGGCCAGATAAAGCTTAGGCAGAAGCTGATGGCGTTGGAGAATATACTGGACCTCATGCAGCACCTGCCGATTCATATAAGGCCGGATGTCCGGCAATTGGCCTGTTGCCAAAAAGCTGTAAGCATCCTGCAGGTTCAATACACTGCGCCTTTTATTGACAAGACCGCTGACTTTTTTCTTGATTTCCACATAAATCATGTCGTCACCGCGCGGAACTCCATAGGCACGGATACGGAGCTTTTCCTTGTATCGTGGTTTTTGCAGGGACGTTCGAATGAGTTGGTCGTCCTCGGTGTCATAATAGATGTTGGTGATAGCATAGTTCTCCTGATGTTGATTATACGCATCCGGCTCCATATGGTCCGTGATCCGCTTTTGCAATGACGCAAAAGTATCTTCCGTGATCAAATACTTGTTTTCATACCGATTAAAAACTTCAATCCCCATACGCCTCATCTCCACTGCTTTGATTTGCCTATAGTATAGTGGCCTTTTGTGATAGAACTTTGATAGCCAGCCTCTTTTTTTGTGAAAACAGCAAGAAAAAGCCCACACAAAAAATCCAAACGGATTTAAAGTGTGAGCTTTTTAAATAGAGCGTATTCCTGTAATCCATAAAATCTCAACCCCGCATCAGGCACATCTGTATCCTCCGGTGTCAAATATCCGTCTCATTGTTTATTTTTGGGTTGTGAAAGGCACAAAAAATGGTATAATAATAAAAGTTTCCACTCTGAAGACAAGAAAGGTGAAGTATATGAAGCTCAGGGATGTTTTGGCCGGGCTTTCTTATGAAATTGTAAAGGGCAATGAATTAAGCAGCATTCAGGATATCGCCTATGACTCTCGCAATGCGACCGCCGGCATGGCGTTTGTTTGTCTGAAAGGGGCGCTGACTGATGGCCACCGTTATGCCGTCAACGCCTATTTAAAGGGAGTTCGCGTCTTTGTTTGTGAGAATGAAGTGCCAAGTTTGCGGAGCTATGAGGACTGCACGATCATTCTGGTACCGGACACCCGTTATGCCTTGGCTATAATGTCTGCGAACTTTTTCGATTTCCCCGCCAGCCGCATTAAACTTATCGGGATTACCGGTACCAAAGGGAAAACCAGCATCTCCTTCATGCTCAAAGCCATTTTTGAGGCAGCCGGTAAAAAAGTCGGTCTTATTGGTTCAACAGGGTGCTTGTATGACGATGTAAAAATCAAACTGCCCAATACTACGCCAGAATCCTATGAACTGCATAAAATGTTTCGCGATATGGCGAATGCCGGTTGTGAATACGTGGTGCTGGAAGCCACCTCACAAGGCTTTTTCATGCACCGCACGGCAGGCGTCACATTTGATGTGGCACTTTTCACCAACTTGTCACCCGACCATATTTCCACTATTGAGCATCCCAGCTTTGAACATTATTTGCAGAGCAAGAAGATGATTTTCACCCAAACCCCATTGTGTTTTGTCAATCGAGATACAGAATATTTTGACGAAATCATGGAAAATGTCCCCTGTAAAACCGTTTTCTACGGATTCGGTGAGGAGAATGCTTACCACGCAAGCCATGTACAGTGCCATATTGTTGACCACAAAATGGCCGTAACCTTTGCATGTATCACTCCCCACTGGCAGGAGAAAATGCGGGTCAATATCCCCGGCGAATTCTCGGCCTCCAATGCATTGGCCGCCATCTGTGTGGCCGATTATTTCCACATTGCCCCCTCTCATATGCAGCAGGGTCTGCGCGAGGCCGTTGTCAAGGGGCGCATGGAACTCGTGGAAGTTCCTGCTCCCTACATGGTGATGATTGACTTTGCGCACAATAAGCTGAGTGTAACCCATCTGATGGAAACCGCAAAAAAATACAGCCCCAAACGCATTGTCTGCGTTTTCGGGCTGGAGGGAAACCGCGCCAAAATCCGCCGTTTTGATTCAGGCGAACTTATCGGAAAATATGCCGATTTGAATATTATCACCTCCGCCAGTCCCCGTACGGATGACCCGGATGCCATCATCGCCGATATTGTCACCGGGGTGGAACGCTCAGGCGGTCAATATATCACCATTCGGGATCGTAAAGAAGCGATCATTTATGCCCTTGACCATGCCGAGGAAGGCGATCTCATTCTGCTGGTTGGCAAAGGCAATGTCCCCTATGAAGAAGTGAATGGCGTAAATATCCCCTTTAACGAACGGGATATTGTCAACCAATACTTTGAAGATCATCCCATATACTCTTCTGTTTCATCATAAAAGGTTTTCTGATAAAATATCTGGTACCAGATAGAACTTACGAGGCAAAGGAAAAAAAGCAGAACATGTTCAAACAGCTTTTAAAGCGCTAATTTATTTCCTTTTTTATATGTTCTTGTTTAAAAATTCCATTTTTCCTCAGTTACTAAGTTTTTTCTAAACCGAAAGGGTAGCGCAACAAAGCACGCACGAACTCTCTACTCTCCCTCGGTTCTATCGGGGGGGGGGATACAAAGACGATAGTCAAGTACCACCGGCTGAGCCGGTGGCTTGATTAAGCCCTATAAGGGCATGGTACTGGCACGTGCTACTCGCACGCTGAATAGAACTGTCAATCGCAAGACTTTTACAGCGGCCGCCCTCGTCGGGCGGCTGTTTTATTGCTTATTGTTGCTTGCTACCCGTAAACGGGTCGATATACTCTTTGAGACTCACCTGATCTGAAATCTGATCTTCATTGACTTGGTTTTGAATATATTTTGTGATCGCAGTTTTGTTCCTGCCTACGGTATCCACGTAGTAACCTCTACACCAGAAGTGTCGATTTCCATACTTGTATTTCAAGTTTGCAAATCTGTCGAAAATCATCAAACTACTCTTGCCTTTCAGTATCCCCATAAACCTGCTTACACTTATTTTCGGCGGTATTGTTATTAGCATGTGGATATGGTCGAGGCAGGCGTTCGCTTCTATAACTTCTATTCCATTTCGTGTGCATATTTCCCGCAATATCTTCCCTATCTCTGCTTTGTACTTTCCATATATCGCCTGTCTCCTATACTTCGGCGCAAAGACTATGTGATATTGACACCGCCATTTCGTGTGTGATAAACTTCCTATGTCGTTACTCATTGTAATGACCTCCTGTGATTTTTTGGTCTCGCGATTGTCAGTCGCTTCCATCTTATCACAGGAGTTTTATTTGGGGGTAGAGCTTAAGCCTTTTTATCCACCGGCCGAGCCGGTGGTTGTCTAAGCAACACAAAAGGCCTTGTCCAATGGATGGACAAGGCCGTAATCATTTGCAACACAATCAGTGCCATTTGGTAGTTTCTTTTATTCTGCGGCAGGCGCTTCCTGCTCCACAGTGGCAACGTCACCAGAAACCGCCTGTGGCAGTTCCGTTGCGACAGCCGGGGTGCTCTCCCCTGTTTCAGCCTGCTCAGGCTCTAAGAGCGCCCGGATAGAGAGGCTCACACGCTTCTTCTCCAAATTGATTTCGGTAACCTTAACCGTCACCAATTGATCCAGCTTCAACTCATCCTGCGGCTTGGCCACATGATGCGTAGCAATCTGCGAATTGTGAATCAGTCCGTCAATACCCGGAATGATTTGCGCAAAAGCGCCAAAGGTGGTCATACCGACAACCTTCACTTGCGTAACAGTGCCCACCGGATAATCCCGCTTAAGGATTTCCCAAGGATTGTCTTCTGTCTTTTTATATCCCAAAGAAATTTCTTTCTTTTCGGCATTAATCCCTTTTACATAGACTTCCACTACATCGCCCACGTTAACGACTTCCGACGGATGCTTGATGCGGCTCCAACTCAATTCGGAAATATGCACCATGCCATCCACACCGCCCAGATCCACAAAGGCGCCGTAGGACGTCAGAGACTTGACTTTTCCCGTATAAGTTTGACCCGCTTCCACCTTAGACCAAAATGCATCTTCGGCTTCCTTGCGCAATTCTCTGGCAACCGAGCGAATAGAACCTACCGCTCTTCGGCGCTGGCGGTTCACTTCGATAATGCGGAATTTAACGGGCTGCCGCAGAAGATCCTCCAAGGCATCCCCACGGGAGGCTGTGGCTTGTGAGGCGGGGATAAACACCCTAACGCCATTGGTCACCGCGAGCACACCGCCCTTGATCACTTCTGTGACCACACCGCTCAAAATGCTTTGGTCTTCCTGTGCCTTAATCACATCTTCCCAGCCCTGTATCGCATCAAAACGGCGCTTGGAAAGCATAACTGTCCCTTCCTGATCATTGGTACGCATAATAATCAGATCAATCTCATCGCCAACCTTAACAATATCTTCCGGTTTGGCGTTGGGATCACTGGTGAGTTCATCCAGCGGTACATAACCGGCATGTTTCCTGCCAATATCTACCTGTACCTCATTAGGAGTAATCCTCACCACAAGGCCGCGCACTTTTTGATCAGAATTCAGGTTCTTAAAGGATTCTTCCAGTGCTTCAGAAAAGGACATTTCATCAAAAGATTTTGCTGCCTTTTCCTCTTCTGCTTTGATTTCATCGGGTATGTTCATGGTTCCAGTTTGCTCGTTTTGCATTTCAGTCATGGTTTCCAGTACCTCCTTGATTATGCTGGCTGGGGTAGATGCTCCGGCAGTAACGCCAATCGATTTGCAGCCAATCAATTCTGCCTTGGGGAGTTCTTCTGCTGTTTCAATCAAATACGTCGTACAAAACGCTTCACATAGCGTTTTGAGCTTTGCCGTATTGGAGCTGTGGCGTCCCCCTATAATCAGCATAATATCATTTTTTCGGGCAAGGAGCAGGGCTTCTTCCTGCCTTTCCTGCGTCGCTTTACATATTGTATCAAATACTCTCGCATTTGTATACATTAATTTAATTTTTTTTACCGATTTATTCCACTTCATGAGGCTATACGTCGTTTGCGCCACCACAGTAACCGCAGCGTCACCCGGCAATGACAGCCGGAGCAAAAGCGATTCGAGTTCTGCATCATCCTGAAAAACATGAGCCTGATTCCCACAATACCCCATAATACCCAAGACTTCCGGATGATTCCGGTCTCCCGCAATCAGTATAGTATCCCCATTTTCACAGGCTTTTTTTACAATTGTATGAATTTTTTTGACATAGGGGCAGGTCGCATCCGCAAAGAGGGTTGCCTGCCGGTGCAGAGTCTCCATCGTGTCGGGTCCTACCCCATGGGTGCGGATCACCAATTTTGTATCCACCGGGGCATCCTCTGGCGATTCCACAATGGTTACACCCCGCTGTTTCAGTTCCTCCACCATTTGAGGGTTATGGATAATCGGTCCCAGCGTACAGACGTTTTCTCCTTTTTCCAACAGCTCAAAAATCAGCCGAATGGCCCGGTCCACGCCAAAACAGAAACCTGCTGTTTGGGCTACTGTAATTTGCAATGTTGTTCCTCCCATAATGCCCGGATGCGCTGCATCACGAGTGTGCTGGCGTTCCGGTAAGCACTGAGTTTTCCCTCCGTAATGCCCAGCTCACTGTTTTTAATCACCTTGCCGATGCGCACGGTGACCCTTTTAAAAACACGGATTTTTCCCTTGCAATATACGCAAACCGGTAAAATATCGGCCCCCACTTCTTTGGCAATCACCGCAACACCAGATTTTCCCCTTTGTGGCGTTCCATCCTCAGAGCGATGCCCTTCCGGAAAGATCGCCATAATATGACCTTTTCGGAGTAAATCCTCACCGTACCGCAACGCACTCGTATCATGGCTGCCCCGCTCCACCGGGAAGGCATTTAGTTTCCTAATAATCCAACCGAGAACCGGAATGCGGAACAATTCAGATTTTGCCATAAAACAAAGCGGTCGTTTTTCCACCGCTAAACCGATAAATAAAGGATCGGATAAGGAAGTATGGTTAGAGGCCAAAATAAGGGCTCCTTTTTCCGGAATGTTCTCCTGTCCAATCAACTGAATACGAAACAATACCCGCCATAAAGGCGTCAAGACTACCCGGGCAAAATCATAAAAGGTCATGCTGCAATCGTTCCTTTATGGTGGTAATAATCAGGGCAATGGATTCTTCCCGCGTGTTGCCAGTGGTATCCAGTAGCACTGCGTCAGGAGCGGGTTTAAGAGGGGCGATGGCACGGTGCGAGTCATTATAGTCACGCTGTTCCAGATCCTTGAGCACTGTTTCATAGGAAACGTCGTCCCCTTTTTCCCGCAGCTCTTGATAACGTCTGCGGGCCCGGTCCTCCGCCGAGGCAGTCAGAAATATTTTCAGGCTGGCTTCGGGCAAAACCACGGTTCCGATATCCCGACCATCCATAATAATATTGTTTTTGGCGGCAATATCCCGCTGAAGCTGAAAGAGAAAGTCCCGCACTTCGGAGAGTGCGGAAACGAACGAGGCCGCTCGTGAAACTTCCGGCGTGCGAATCCGATGCGCAACATCCTCACCATTCAAGAAAACGTGAGGCTCCGCATTTACAAAACGCAGTTCAATCTCCACATGCAGCAAGGCGCTCTTCACCTGCTCCCGATTCTCCGGACCGACTCCGTTTTGGAGCATGTACAGGGCAATGGCGCGGTACAGCGCTCCCGTGTCCACATAAATAAAGCCCAACGCTTTCGCGGCCTCCCGGGAAATGGTACTCTTCCCTGCCCCACCCGGGCCATCTATGGCAATATTGATCATCGGCTTCCCTCTTTCCTCAAATATTCACGCTGCTTCCGGCCAGAAAACCTGTAGAAAAGGCAATCTGCAAATTAAATCCACCGGTATAGGCGTCTACATCCAATATTTCCCCCGCAAAATAGAGCCCCCGAACCAGCTTTGATTCCATCGTCGAGGGATTGATTTCCCGTGTTGCTACGCCGCCCGCTGTTATGATTGCCTCTTCAATCGGGCGGAATCCCTGAACGGTAAAAGGCAGTGCTTTGAGCAGTTTTCCCAAGTGTATCCGCATTTCCCGGGTAATTTGATGCGCCTTACTCTCCGGCGCAATCCCCGAAAGGGCAACGATATAAGGAATCATTTTGCGGGGCAGCAGATCGGATAATGTGTTGGCAAATTCCCGGTTCGCGTATTTCTGAAAATCCCGCTGGAGCCGCAAATCCAGCTGCTCAGAAGTCAAAGCCGGTTTTAAGTCGATATGAATTTGATATTGCCCCTTCTGCATGGGCCGCATATGGGCGCTGGCACTGAGAATGACAGGCCCGGATAAGCCAAAATGGGTAAAGAGCATCTCTCCAAAATCCTGGTAGATGACCTTATGGTTGTCTAGATTCGTTACGGTGATGGCGATATTCTTTAATGAAAGCCCCTGCAATTCCTGTGGCTTAGCATCCAGCGTTTCCAGGGGAACCAGCGAAGGCAGCAAGGGCGTCACCTGATGCCCCGCCTGCCGGGCCCACCGGTATCCGTCTCCTGTGGAACCTGTCAGCGGATAGGACTTGCCGCCGGTACACACGATGACCGCTTTCGACTGGATCTCATTTCCATCCTGTGTCCGGACGCCCGTAACCACTCCATCCTCCAGAATCAATTCCTGCACGGCAGCCTGCCGAAATTGTACGCCGACTTTGCGCGTAGCGGACACCAGAGCATCCACCACATCGGACGCACGGTCAGAAACGGGAAACACGCGGTTGCCTCGTTCGATTTTCAAAGGAACCCCCCCCGTTTCCAGAAATGCCATGGCATCCTGCGGCGTATAGCGTGCAAATGCAGCATATAAAAACCGTCCGTTTCGGGGAACTGCGTCCATCAGGCGATCCAAACTGCAGTCATTGGTGACATTGCAGCGTCCTTTGCCCGTAATCATCAATTTTCGGGCTGGACGGCCGTTTTTTTCGAGAAGCAATACCGACAAGCCTTTTTGCGCCGCAGAATGGGCCGCCATAAGTCCCGCCGCCCCCGCGCCTACAATCACCACACGGGCGTTATTTATATCCTGCATTTTTTATATTTCACTTTCGCTCTTTTCATATACATCATAGGCTTCCCAAATGGATTCCAGTTCACAAAACTTAGCGGAAAGCTCATCCCGCCGGCTCAAGGTAGTCGCCACAATCAAGGCGTTGATCAGGCTCAAAGGCGCCACCAAAGAATCCACAAAAGAAACCATATCGCTTTGCGCGGTCAAAATATGCGTTGCATAGGCCGCAATGGGTGAAGATGCGTTATCGGTAATAGCGATGATGCCCGCACCCACATGCTTCGCAAATTGCAAGGCCTTTACCGTCTCCCTGGAATAACGCGGAAAGCTGATGGCAATCAAAACATCTTCCTTCGTCATGTGCAGCATCTGCTCAAAAACCTCTACTGAATAGGCCGGGTCCAGCAGATGGACATTATCAAAGGCCAGCGAATAATAAAAGCTTAAAAAGCTGGCCAAAGAAGCGGAAGATCGAATGCCCAAAATATAGATTTTTGAAGCCTTATTGATGGCCTCAACCGCCTTATAAAACACAGGTTTGGAAAGCGCCTCCATGGACAACCGGATATTCTCCATATCTCCGGTGAGCACCTTTTCCAAAATATCCGTCTCTCCCAGGCGCTGGGATGCCACCTCAATGCGCTGCACCGCCGTCAACCGATTGCGAATCATCTCCTGTAAGGCGCGCTGGAGCTGCGGGTATCCCTTGAACCCCAGTTGCATCGCAAAACGAACCACCGTGGATTCACTCACCCCAACCGCCTTTCCCAATTTGCAGGCAGTCATAAAGGCGGCTTTATCGTATTGCTCGGTAATATACTTGGCAATTCGGTTTTGACCCTTGGAAAAAGAAGAACGCTTTTCTTCCATAAGCAAAAAAACAGAGTGGCTCATTTTGGCACCTCCCGTCAAACAATAGTGTAGTCTTTTGCACCCGAAAAATCAAGTAAAAATGCAGTATCGTTTGAAAAAAAATGCAAAACGCACCTCTCCACAGCGGAGTCATATAAAAACAACATATATTCCCTAACCATGAAAATTTCTTCTAAAACGCTTGCGCCAAACCACTAAATAAGCGGTAATTAGGCGGGTCAGCGCCACGTCATACAGCAAAAACATCCCCTCGGCCAGGAAGAGCATCAGGTATAATCCGTATCGTCCCCATTCACCTATCTCCTCTATCGGCATCATGAAGATGTACACCATCGCCCCATAAGCGGCCGCTATGGCTGCATTGAACAACACGGCCTTCAAAATCCATGGCAGCACACGGGCTTTCATCTGTTCCAGCATCCCTTTTACGATCGGATAATAGCCAAAAAACAGGCAAAACAAAAGGGCCGCCTCCCAATCGGCTGCCAGTAAAAAAGCTAGGACGCTCACGGCTATATACGTAAAGAAGGCCCATTTCCGGTTGATTTCGATAACGATGATAGTCAGCAATACGCCGCAGATTGCCGGAAGCGCATAGGTAAAAAAGGGCAGCAGGCGCGTCATAAACATCAGCAGCACACACACACCGGCTATAATGCCGCACAGAGCCACCTTTGTGCTTTTGGATTTCAAAGCCTTTCCCCTCCCCGAACGGTTGATATCCTCCATTAACAGCAGGGAATCAGGTCACCGCCCATACACTCACAACAGCAGTCCGCACAGACCAGCGAGGTGCAGATATCACAGCCCGAGCATCCCCCGGCGCTCGAAGTGCGGTACCCTCCTGTTCGGTTGTGGTTCATCTGTTGAAAGGCGGCGCTGTATTCCGGATTATTAGGATTCATGCGGTTGGCGGTTTCAAAATTCTTATAGGCTTCTTCCAGCCATCCCCGCTTATACTGAATGGAGCCTTTGAGAAAATACCATTCCGCATCCCGGGCAGACATCGGGATGCCGTCCAATAGCATCTCGGCATCATCAATACGGCCAGAGGCAATTTTGGCGCGGATATCCCCCAGCCGGGAATTTGCCTGTCCATTGCCGCTGTAGGCATAGCCGTTCGCGCCCGCGTTTCCTTTGGCGTGCTGCTGTAGAATCGCATCATAGGCCTCATTGATTTCTTTCATTTTGGTTTCGGCCAAATCGGACAGTGGATTGTCGCCGTAGTGATCGGGATGGTACTTCCGCGCCAATTCACGATAGGCGTTTTTGATTTCGTCCATGCTGGCGTTCGGTGAAACGCCCAATACTCTGTAAGGATCTGTCATGTCGCGGCCCCCTTCCCCTGTAAAATTTGCAATTGTGTGTTGGCTATGCCGTCATATAAAATATTGTGTAGAATGGGTTCATAGCGTTTTAAATCCAATAGGGAAAACGCCTTAACGGCCTCCCCTGCCGTTACATTTAAAACGGCATTGGCGTATTCTTTGGCCGCTTGCAGTTGTTCCACATTTTCCCGAAGACTATAGCGGCAAACAAAAGGATTGTAATTGCCGGATTTAAGATCTTTCTCCATATCCTCCATGGCATCGGCCAAGTAGATCCAGCGCCCCAGACAGTAACCCAGCCGCTGCAATACCCGCCGGTTGTCGGGGCTGGTTTCAATGCCCTCCAGCAGCTCGGAAAGCGCCTTTGCCGTCGGTTCCGCCGCTTCGTCAATACAGTTGGAACCTTTTTGCTCCACTTCGTTTTGCCTATGGATAAAGGCGGCTATTTGCTCCTCCAAGCGCGGATACCGCTTTGCCGCCTTACGGTGCGCCAACGCCAAAAATGGATAGGCAAACGCCAGGGGCAGTTTACGTGCCAGCACAGCATCCTGCCAATGATCCCGGCACTGGTAATAGACCAGTATCATTGCGGCGTGCGCGGCATAATACAGGGAGGCGCCGTTTTGGTGGCAGTGATGGCAGCGCTTTAAGGGATTAAAGGGGCAACGCACGGGCTTGAATTCGGGGGTTGCCTCCTGCAATCCCAGTTGCAGCAGGGCAAAAAAGGTAAAGTCATAATTTAAAGTAAAGCGTGCAAAGGGGCCAAAATTCCGGCCCAATTCCCGGCAAAGGGAACAATACACACCGCGATAAACTTCATATTCTTTGATACGCAATTCCGGCTTAAAGGCCTTGATATATCCAAACAAGCAACCTACCTCTTCTCAGGTTTATTCTATCCCAAGGCCTACTGGAATTCAATTAATAGAATGTAAACTTTTGCTAAGGAGACAGATGAGGGCCTTCCTTGCATGTCGCACCGCCCATAAAGTAATAGCAAAAACGTCCCTGCCGACCAAACCGCAAAGACGTTTTATGATCATGTAAGACTCATTGGGTTCCCAGCATCAAGGGCTGCATCTGTACCCCTTTGAGCGCTAACTCCATAGCATCAGACAAGAGGGTCAGATCCGCAATCATGCTGTTGGGCTTCATCTCCGGATCATCCTGCCGGATCGGAATAAAATAGATGTGCTTATAATTGAGCAGCTGCCCTATATTCTTGGCACTGGCGCTTAGAGAATCGTTAGTGGAAACCCCCAGCAGTACAGGGCGCAAATTGCGTAAATGCGACTTCACGGCCATCGTAACAGGGGTATCAATGATGCCGCTGGCCAGCTTGCCAAGGGTATTGCCTGTACAGGGCGCCACAATCAAAATATCAAACATTTTCTTTGGACCCACAGGTTCTGTATCTTCGATGGTACTGAGAACGGCGTTTCCAGTAATTGTTTCTAATTGCTCGCAAAAATCCTTTGCCTTTCCAAAACGGGTATCCATATTGTGAGCGGCGAACGACATAATGGGGACCACCTCAACCCCTTGTTCCACCAGCTCTTCAATTTTGGGGATCACTTTTGAAAAGGTGCAGAAGGAGCCGCATAAAGCAAATCCGGCTTTTAGCTGCAACATTCTCCTTCCTCCCTTAATATATTCTTAATGGTTTCTTTGATAATGCGGCCGGAACTCAAAGGCGCGACCTGTCCGGGCAAAGAGAGGGCCCAGATCACTTTGATGCCCAATTTTTCCGCAGCCGCAAAATCCACGCCTCCCGGCTTGGAGGCCAAATCAATAATCAGGCAATTACGTTTTGTATTATTCAAAAAAGTTTCATCTAATATGAGTGCCGGCACCGTATTGAAAACGATATCGTACTCATTGGCAATTTCGGATAATTCCGATATGTACACGGGCTTGAGTCCTGCGCTCTTAATCCAGGCCCTGTCAGAGCATTTGCGCACGGCCACCGAGGTCTTGGCCCCTATCCCCTGCAGCATCTTAGCCAATATTTTACCGATCCTGCCGTAGCCTGTAACCAGGCATTTGGAGCCGCTCAGGGTAATGGATGTTTCCTGCATGGCGATTTGAATAGCGCCCTCCGCCGTTGGAATCGCATTCAAAATCATCAGTTCTTCCCGGTTGAAATAGTCGTAGTATAAAATACCTTTATCATCCATCTGCTCCGCAATGGCTGCCGGAATGGTTCCGGCAAACACGGATTGCTCCGTAACAGCATCCAACACACTGGTAATAAGGATTTCCGTCTCCGAATAGGGCGCATACAGGGTTTTATCATCACGGGTTAAGGGCAAAGGCAGAATCACACAATCCGCTGTTTTGATTTCCTCGCTCATCTCCTGTGAAACGCGCGCGCGTCCCATATCTATTGTATCATTGAAGCCGACAACCACAACATCGATACCATCCTTTGCAAGCTCCAAAGCCAAGAATACCTGCCTCATGTCGCCGCCAATCAGCACAGCCTTACTGATCATATCTCGCATAAAATCGCTCCTCCATCCCAAAATGCCCCGTTGCAGGATGCAAAGGGGCCCTACACCGGAGCGCCAAAGCGCTTTGACCGGAATTGCATCGATTCTAAAACATATATAGCAAACTAACGTTAAAACGGTTTCGTTGTTTTCAAGGCACAGAGCAAGCCTGCATAGCCCGCATTAGTTGCTATGAACGGTGTAAACATCCCGCTTTCAGCGGTGATGGCACGGCAAATCACCGCACGCTTTGCGACCCTCATGGAATGGTTGCAAAGTTTACTGCAGGATCATATGATCCTGCAATCCAACCATGTAAATATCCTTTCAAATCCTGCAATCAGCTTGCATTCCCGATTAATATAACGCCCTCCAAGACGAAAGAAAATTTGAACCCCCCTCTGCGGCAGAGACCGCCGGGGTTCAGGCTTTATGGAACATCCCGGAGGGGCGGGGAATTAGACGCAATATGCTACGCCACACTGTCGGCGGATTTCGCGCAGCGGACGAACCGGCGCAGCCAGTTGAAAAAAGGATCTTTCTCTCTCAAAAAGCCTTATTACATCCTATGAAGGAGATTTATTTTAGTGCGTCCTTTCTGACCCCGAAATCAGTCTTTTCATCAACGTATCACGCTGATTCAAGGCAGGACTCTCCATCACGAGTTCCAGGCATTGCCGCAGCGCTTCTCCGACCTTTTTCGGCTCGGTAATCCCTGCACGCAGCACATCCTCTCCGCGAATCGCTAACTGGGAAAGCCGCCAGGGTTCATCGCGCGCTACAATGACTTGGAGCATATTGCGCACAGCTCCCGTCTCTTCCTCCAACAGCACCGACCTGGCCTGCAAGAGATCCTCCCACTCTGCGGGCGGCAGCACCGCAAAACGCCGCTTGAGATCAACTGGTGTCTGCGGTAAAGGCACTATCAGCATGGCATACAACGAGCCGGATTGATCCCTCAGCTTGTGGCTGAGTTTGAGTTTGCGGGATAGTGTTTGCGGCGTCAAATCCGCGAGTAAGGCAAACGCGGCCAGCCGCAGTGCTGTATGCGAAGGCAGCTGTTTCAGTTTTTCCAGCCGCGCCGCGGCAGTAATCCCCACACAGTGGAGCCCCTCCTTGGCCAAGAGCGGTTCCAGCGCTTCGGGATGGGCAGCGGTGATAATTTTGAGAAACTCAGCGGCGATCCGTTCCACGCTGATATTTTGCAAAGTCGGCAACAACGACAATAAGGCGTCGTACGTACGGGGTTCAATCACAAAGCCCAGCTGCGCCGCAAAGCGGATACAACGTAGTATCCGCAGGGCGTCCTCCTGAAAGCGCACAGCAGGTTCCCCTACCGCGCGAATACATTGACGGCGATAATCTTCCAACCCCAGAAATGGGTCATAGAAACCGCGTGTAGGCGAATAGGCCATAGCATTTATGGTAAAGTCCCTGCGGGATAAATCATCTTGAATAGAGGCTGTAAAGGCAACATTCTCCGGATGCCGGCTGTCCCGGTAGGCGCCGTCCCGCCGAAAGGTGGTTACCTCCGCCTGCCCGGCATCGTAGAGTACCGTCACTGTTCCATATTGCAGCCCTGTTTCCGCCACCCGGGGAAAAAGGTGCAAAACCGCATTCGGGTGGGCCGATGTCGCAATATCGTAGTCCTGCGGCGCCTTCCCGGCTCGTAAATCCCGTATGCATCCACCCACCAGCCAAGCTTCAAACCCGGCCCGCTCCAGCGTATTCAGGCAATCCATAATATATTCCGGCAACTCTAATATACTCATAAAGCATCCTTACTTCCACATTTCATTCATCTTCACATTTTTGCATATCCACAAACCGGGGTTGAACATAATTGGATTTTGTAGCGAATATTGTATGTAAATCCATTATATCACACTTTGTTTCAGGCGAAAACCTCTATAATTTCGCCCCGGAATGACGGGGAATCAGACCAAATACGGCGTCATACTTCCGCCGGATTTCCCGGAACAGATGCCCCGGTGCAGCCGATTGCATCCATCAAGAGCAGCGCCTATGATGCAGAGGTTGAAGAGCAAGCGCTGGTGTGATCGAAAAAAGCTTTACCGATCATGAATAGAACAGATCTACAAAAAATGGAACCCGCTTTATTACGGGTTCCATTTTGGGGATATGATGCCTCCCTTTCAAGGGAACTGCGGTCTTATGCAATTGCTTCTCCATTGAAACACCGGTGTTCGAGGGAAGCCTTATCCGAAGATAGAGACCGTAAGGAACAGCGTAGACATTAAAGAGGCAACCAGGGAGACGACCGTGATCTGCGTATTAATAGAGGGTCCCGCCGTATCCTTAAAAGGATCTCCTACGGTATCGCCTACAACGGCGGCTTTGTGGGCATCGCTGCCCTTACCGCCCTCATGCCCGGATTCCACATATTTTTTGGCGTTGTCCCAAAGTCCGCCCGCATTGGACATAAACAGTGCCAGCAAAAGTCCTGAAATGATATTGCCGGTCAGGTAGCCGCCAATCGCTTCCACGCCGCCAATAAAGCCGACGGCAAGCGTCGTCAGGATGGCAACCACACCTGCCGGAATGAGCTCCCGGATAGCGCCGCCCGCAGCAATGGTGATGCACTTATCGTATTCGGGCACCACGCCTTCCTTGCCCTCTTTCAGGCCTACAATCTCACGGAACTGCCGATGGATTTCCGCCACCATTCTCTGTGCGTTCCGGTCAACACCCAAAATGAGCATGGCAGAAAATACCGCCGGAATGGCAGCCCCCACCAGCATCCCGAAGAAGACCGTGGGATTCATGATATCAAAGGCGCTGATCGTGGCAAGGTTGTGCTCAATGGCCGCCAGGTTCACTTCACTCAGAAAAGCGCCCAGCAACGCAATAACCGTTAGCCCCGCAGCACTGATGGCGAAGCCTTTGGTGATAGCCTTCACCGTATTGCCCGCACTGTCGAGCTGGTCTGTGATATCGAGCACCTCATCGCCCAAGTCTCCCATCTCGGCAAGTCCTCTTGCATTGTCTACAATGGGGCCATAGGCATCGTTGGAAATGATCATGCCCACAATGGACAGCATGCCGACTGCCGCCATGGAAATACCGAACATGGCATAGCCTTCCCCAAGCGGCTCGCAAAGTTTATAGGCAATTAATGCAGAAGCACCGATGCCGACCATGGCAGGCAGGGTACTCAGTAGACCGTAGGAAATACCGGAGAGGATGGTAAAGGCGGGGCCTGTTTTGGAGACGCCCGCCACATGATGTACGGGTCTTTTGGAATCGTCGGTGAAATAGTCGGTGGCAATGCCGATGATGACGCCCACCAACAATCCGACCGCACTGGCGCCCCAAATGCGAAAGGAGAAGTCAAACAACCAAGTCGCGCCCGCGGTGAGCAGCGCAAAAATAGCGGTAGTTACATAGGTGCTGCTGTTGAGCGCCCGGGTAGGATTGCCGTGCTTTCCGATGCGGGCCGTGGCTACGCCAATGATGGAGGCCAGTAACCCCAATGCCGCATAACAGAATACAACGGAGGTGTTGGCACCCTTGGTGCCACTATCCAAAGCGCTGGCCATAACCAGCGCCGCGGCGATGGAAGCAACATTGGAATCAAAAAGATCGGCCCCCATACCGGCCACGTCGCCCACATTGTCACCGACATTATCGGCAATAACTGCCGGATTGCGGGGATCATCCTCGGGAATGCCGAGTTCCACTTTCCCCACAAGATCCGCGCTGATATCCGCTGTTTTGGTAAAGATGCCGCCCCCTGCTTTGGCAAAGAGGGCCAGAGAGCTTGCGCCAAAGCTAAAGCCCAGCAAGGTGGTGGTATCGCCCGTTATCAGCAATACGGCAGCCACGCCCAAAAGACTGCTGCCTACCACTGCCATGCCCATCACGGCGCCGCCACGGAATCCTACCATAAAAGAAGGTTTAATGCCCTTCTGGGCCGCAGTTGCACATTTCATATTCGCGATAGTGGCAATTTTGATACCGATTTTACCGGCAATCGCAGAGAAGATTGCACCGGCCAGATAGGCCGCTGACATACCGATATTTTCTAAGGCATCGTTATTCCATATGGGTTTGGGTAAAAACACAAGAATCAAAAGAGCGACGACGAGTGAAAATTTTGCCAATACAACATATTCTTGCTTTAAAAAAGTATTGGAACCATTCTTGATCCATTCGCCCACCTGAGCGATGCGGGCGTTGGGGGCGCTTTGTTTGCGGACCCATGAATAAAGGTACACGGCAAACCCGAACGCCAGCACCGAAATGCCCATGGATACTAATTGAAAGACAAGGGTACTCATCAAAACAACTCCTTTGTACAAGAAATATTATTTGAGGAAATCTGGAATATAAAAACACTATGGTTGTAGCAAACCACGCTGCGTATGCAACGATAACTCGCTTGGTAGTGGGGCCTACAGGGGAACCTGCTCCCGCTTATTTATAGCCATCTGATTGATGCTCAAAAAAAACAATTCGATATAGGCTGGGATTACGATTGATGCTCAAAAGAAAAAACAGCAGTGTGATTATCCACATAAAGCCGACCGCAAAAACACTGCAAAAAACATCGCTGCAGAAAGACCTAAAGGGCATAAAGCGTGATAAAGGCAACGCTTTTCGCGTAGATAAGCGCAGCAAGTCAAGGGGAGAGAGCTTGGTATCCATCTCATCTTCCGATGCCGGCGCAAGCATGGCACAGTTCCGGAAAAAGTCCGGGAAGTCTGTGTCCGACAAGGGCTGCAGAGAGACGCTAAGTAAATGGATCGGCAACAACAAAAGAAGGGTATAGCGTTTGACAGGGTTTATAGTTTGTGGTTTCTGTGCCACGGCTAACCGCCCCCTTTGTTAATAAATGATTTTATTTCATTGTATGTGTAAAAAAAGGTTCTATACTAATTTGTAAATGAACCATGCCCCACAGCAGCGACTGCGGAGTATTAGGCTTCATGGAACGCCCCGGAAGGACGGGCAATCAAACCCAAAATGCCGCGCCACATTTCCGGCGGGGTTCGCGCAACGGATGCCCGGCGCAGACGGTCCCGCAGGAAAACAGGAATGCAGGCAAGGAACCCCTCTCCAGGATGGGAAATGCTAGTCAGTCTTATTATAACGCAGTCTTTCTGAAAATCAATAGCAACCATGAAAAAATTAGTTTAAATTGACGGTTTAAATATCTATTAAAAAAATATAGCAAGCAACAACGAGGTACCTTTAAGCAAGGTTTGTTTGGTTACAAGCCGACTTCAGAGGTGGGACGTGTGAAGCATCAAACCCATATTGGGTCTGGTTATTTTCTGGCATCCCCTACCCAAAAGCAGGGGCCGGACGCATCGCGCCCGGCCCCCCAATCAGGATCCATGAAATACCGATGGTTAAAGCAGCGTCACTTTGATGGAAACAGGAAATCCCCCGTCCGGCTTGACAACACCCTCCGCATTAGCGGCATAAACCTGGAAGGTTCGGTTGCTACCCGCGGTCCCAATTTGCATGGTGTAGGTCCAGGTGATTTCGCCATTGGATTCCACCACTTTGCTCACCAAGGTTTTACCCATGTTGGAATTTCCATTTTTGATGGAAATGCCGGTGGCGTACTTATTGGTGCGCACAGTCAGGGTAATCGGCACATTCACAGCGACAGAAGTTGCCGAGAATCCGGCGGAAATCACAGAAGGCTCCTTGGCCGTTACATCAATATAGCCACGTAATCCCGTGTCAACGGCCGTCTCTGAACCTTTTTGCGTAAAAATCTGTAATTCTCTATCCACTCCGACAGTGCCCAGCGACAGTTCAATTTTCCAGATCAGGATCCCTTCCGAAGGATCCGGCGTGACCACAGTGCTGATTTGTGTAATCGTGCGACCACCCGCATTTTTGACGATAACATTTTTGATATCCGTGTTGGTGGTGACGGTAATGGTAAAGGGATCATCCACCTTAACAGAAGTGACATCGTTCACTTTAATAGACAGTTTCAACTTTAGCCCCGCGATGGCATCATAGATCGCCTGTGCAGCCGCGGCGATCACCGCGTCATCATGGCTGCCGGTATAGACGATTTCGCCTGCGGCGGCAGCATGGTCCAGTACGGCTACGGTAGAAAGAAGATAGAGATCCCGGTCAACCGCCGCGGCGGCTTCCAGCGCAGTCAAAAGAATGTCGTTCTTTTGAGGAGTGTAAGTCACACTTTTGCCGGTATCCACAAGCTGCGTCACCGTTTGCATAAAGGCGGAGGCAGTGCGTTTATCCAAATAGTTTTGATGGCACTCCAACGTCTGTAGGGCCCCGGAGGCAAATTGCAGGTTCAGAATGTTATTGTCGTTGCAATACAGCCATTTGATTTTGGCGCATGCCCTAGTATCCAGGCTGGCAATAAGATTTGCCCCACAATCCAAAGTGAGCAGTTCCGTGTTGGCCGCAACATTCAGCGCAGTGAGTTTATTATCGTTGCACAGGATACGGTTCAGTTTCATATTGGCCGAAACATCCAATACCGATAACTGGTTTTCGTAGCAATACAATGTTTCGAGTTTACTATTCCTGGAGACATCCAGTGTTGTCAGCCGGTTACCCTGACAGGAGAGCCAGGTCAAATCCAGATTTTTGCTGACGTCCAAGCCGGAAAACCGGTTATTCCCACTATAGAGTTGATCCAGCTTGACACAACCCGCAAGATTCAGCGTGGTGAGCGCATTGTCCTCGCAGTGTAAGCGCAGCAGTTTTGCGTTATTGGAGACATTGAGGTGGGTGAGTTGATTATAGCCGCAGTTCAGGGTCTGCAAATCCGGAGCCGCGGAGACATCCAGTACCGTAAGATTGTTATCCTCGCAGTTCACAGCCGTCAACTTTGTAGTTTTGGAAAAGTCCAGCGCGGTAATCTGATTTAGGCTGCAATCCAGCGTGAGCAGATTCACACACTCGGCAATATTCAGGGTTCCAAGCTTATTGCCTATGCTGCGAATCCCAGAGAGCTTCGTGTTTGTGGTAAGATCCAGCGCCGTCAGCGCGTTCCAACTGCAGTGGAGATTCGTGAGCTCCACCGAGCTTACCAGATTCAGCGCCGCAATCTTGTTGCGGTCACAGTCAAGGTAGGTTAATGCCGGACAGCCGGAAGTGTTCAGGTCTGTGATGGCGTTGTTCGCGCACTGTAAATCGTCCAAATAGAGGAAATTGGAAACATCCAACGCCCCTGTCAAATCATCGGTGGCAGAGAAGGTGGTTGTCACATTAACCTTGGTAACGCGGTATTCGCCGCCCTTGTATTCCCAGGTGATCCCCTTCCAGGCGACGGGGGCGGTCAAGTTCCAGGTAAGCTTGGCCTGATTGTCACCCTGCAAAGCAAAGGCCACTAATTTTTGATAGTCATTGTCATTGTATCCAGCAGGCGTGGTATAGGAAAGCAGCCAATTATTTGTTACACTCACCACAACATTGCCGATATTTGCAGAAAAAGGAGAATCGTTCGCTATATTAAGATATACCGTAGCGCTAACCTCTGGATTGGATGTGAATGTCGCCGTGAGCCCGATCGCACACAAAGCCTCCTGCGTGTCAATATGTACAACTGCTTCCCCGGGTATCTCGCCCGTCTCAATACAGGTGCCGGCAGCGATATCGCCCGACAGCGTCCATTGTACCGTGGGCGGATCAGACAGCTCGCTCTGACCCGCAAACGCAACTGCGCGCACCGTCCTTATATCGCCCCTCGTCCAATGGTACTCATCTTCCTGCGGATACATGGAATTTGCGCGGATTGCAAGCCTTGTAATTTCCGGTTCCTCCGCAAACCCTACGATACCTTGGAGCGGCAACACGACGC
The DNA here is from genome assembly GCA_031556545.1 of Oscillospiraceae bacterium. GTDB lineage: Bacteria > Bacillota > Clostridia > Oscillospirales > Acutalibacteraceae > JAVBST01. Next base: position 20,252 of record JAVBST010000012.1, on the reverse strand, counting down.
CCGTTAATAGCAGCACCGCAAGCAGCAGCGCCAGGGACTTTTTTATTACCTTCATATTTTTATCCTCCTGCCATCAATAATTTGCAGATACAGGGATATCTATGGAATATTTTAGCTGTTTTTGTTACGGAATGCAAGACCTTGGACAAATGTCCTCCGTCCGCATCTGATTACACGCGTGTGCGCAATCAAGTTTGCCGCCGTGTTTTTTCCAGCCCATAAACCGTTCCGTATCGTTATCCGCAGAATCTATCCTACTCAACATAAAACACAGGCCAGCGTATTCCCTACACTGGCCTGTGCGCCTGTAACAAAATGCGATTTAGCTGTTCTGGGCAAAATAGATATGTTCACGGACCAACTCCGAAAGGTATAAATCGATGTGGTGAAAATTCAAAAAATCCAAAGGGGAAGAAGGCGCACGCATCTCAATGGAAAAATCACTGGGGAATTTTTGAATCAGGCTTTTCTTATTGGTAACAAGTAGTATTCGACTGCCGCCTTCTCGCACTTTTTCATAAATTTGCTTGAGCAGCTTGGAACTCCCATCAGAAAGGAAATAGACCAAAACAAAATTGGTATTATCCAGAATGATGTCATCGGATTTCATGTGTGATAAATTATAGGCATGGCAAGGAATTCTGGATAAAAGCAGGGCAAAAAGCAAAAAGTTCGCAGGAGTGGGGGTGTTGTTGAAAATCATAACATGGCCGGCAGCGGCAATCTTTTTGGCTGCCCGATCCAATATATCAAAGTTTTTCTGTAACAAATCCAGCTTGGTTTGGGCGTCATTTTGCAGCAGTGAAAGAAAGTACTTTTTTCGATCTTCCGTTCGGTTGGCTGCGTTGGCATCCAATGCCAAGCGACTAAAGAAACCATTTAGAAACATGGAACTTTCCCGATGCACTAAGAAAGCAAATTCATTGAATCCCGATAATCCGGCACTTTTCACAAATCTTTTTACAGAAGATTCAGAAGTACTGCAAAGGTCACAAAACTCGGACAAGGACATTTCCAAGATATGTTCGGCGTTTTTGACGGCCGTTCTAACGATGACGGCGTTGATGTCTGAAGGAGATACGCTGGAGAGCACTTGACAAAAATGACTGTAAATCTGCATGCGTTCACTTCCTCCGTCTGGTATGCCCTTATTATATTCGGTTTTGAGATAGAATGCAAGCGTATGGAAAAAGCTTGTCCTTAGGTCAACATTTGCTCAAAAAGATCAGAATTTGAATATTTTAGAAATACTTTATAGGCTATTTCGTCTTAAATTGGAATTGATAAAATTAACATAAAAATATAAAATTTATTATGTAATGTGTACATCTAAAATAATTGGGGAGGGATAAAGTATTCATACGCGGTGTATGCATGGACGTAACATTATTAAGGAGGAAAAAACAAAGTGAAAATGAGGAAAATGAAAGTTGTACTGGCTGTACTTTGCACGCTTTCAATCTTGGTGACATCCTTTGGGATGGTCTCCGCAGCCCCGGAAGACTATACATATTATTCCGGCGTCAAGTTCGTGGAGAACAGCAACGGCTTAAAACTCGGATACCACAAGGACTCTGGCGTGACCATCATTAAGGATCAGGCTTCAGGTTATTCTTTTAAGGATCTCAACAAAAATGGTCAGTTGGATCCTTATGAAGACTGGCGTCTTTCCTCCACAGACCGTGCCAAGAATCTTGTTAGCCTGATGACGCTGGACAAGAAGCTGGCCCTCAAATCCCACGGCGGCATCAACGCCACCACGGGTCTTCGCTTTGCGGTGCAGAGAGGTTCCGGCAAATCAACCATGGCCGAAGACAACAACAATGTACAGATGCAGTGTGAAGGCAGCGAGTGGGGTATCCCAGCAGTTCGCAGCTCTGACCCCCGTCACACGGGCACCATCGATGCCGGCTTCTTCGACGGCAATGACCTGACCATTTCAAGATGGCCGAGCACCATGGCGCTATCCAACAGCATGGATCCCGAAATGTTCGCGGAATACGGAAAAATCGTGGCCGCCGAATATCGCGCAATCGGCATCCAGATGCAGCTGGGCCCGCAGTTTGACCAGATTACCGATCCCCGCTGGGGCCGTAACAATGGCTGCGTTACCGAAGATTACAAGTTGCAAGAGGACCTTATTGGCGCTATGATCGAGAGCATGCAGACCACCGAAACTTCCATCAAGGATTATGGTATCGACAAGGGCTGGGGCTTTAATTCTCTGGCTGCCATGGCCAAGCATTATCCCTCCAGCGGCGCCGGCGAATTTGGCTTTGAAGGCCATACGGATCTGGGTAAATTCAATGTATATCCCGGTGGTGGTTTCCAAAAAATGATGGATTCCTTCAGTGAAGCCGCAGGCTTTAAACCGGAATATAAAAACACCACCCGTCAGGCATCTTCCGTTATGCCGATGTATTCGATCAACTACGATCAGTATCCAGACGGCACCAACATGGGCGGCGCGTTTAGCAAATGGTTGCTCACAGACATGCTGAGAAATGCTTCCCAATATGACGGCATGGTCTGTACCGACTGGGGCATCCAGGCCAATATGGCTTGGGGCGTTGAAAATGCCAAGGGTTATACCGATGTATATCGCCTCCTGATTTCTTATCTTGCCGGCGTTGACCAGCAGGGCGGTTACGGCAACCTGGCCAATATCCGCGCAGCTTATGACATGGGCATCAACGGCAACGCTACCTTTGGCGTCCCCGCTTATGGCGAAACTTACATGAACAAAGTGGTGGATGACTCCTGCGTACGTATCCTGCGGGTGATCTTCAACCTGGGCTTGTTTGAGAATCCTTATGCAGATCCCGACTACGCGAACAGCTTTGTCGGCTCTCATGAGCTTTCCTCAATCGCCTATGAAGGCCATCTGGAATCCGTCGCACTGCTTAAGAACTCCAACAACGTGCTTCCGATTAAGGATGCTACGGCAACGGCATATACCCCGCAGCTTAAGACGGTCAGCGGCTCTAACACCACCTATTCTTTCCCGCTAACCACCAGTGTCCTGGAAGATTTCTATGATGTTCCGGCTGAAATCACAGGCATTACCGGCAACACTACCGCTATGACTGCAGCCGAGAAACAGGCGGCGGCTGATGCGGCCGACTTCGCCATTGTGTGGTTGGAGGGTCCGAAGAACGGTAACGGCACCAATAATCTGGCCCAAACCTGCCAGTTCGGTCCTTATGTATCCAATGACAGAGAAGTCTCCATCGGTGCGGATTGGTACCATGCGGACGGCACTATCGTGCAGTTCAATGAGACCCCGAATCCCTCCGCGGGCGACTATAAGAGAAACAGAAGCATTCGGGGCTGGACCAACCCAGGTTCTCCCAATAAGCTCGAAATGCTGCAGGAAACGGTGGAATTAATGAAGGGCAAGCCCATCATCGCCATCCTCAACTACAACCAGCCCACCGTTCCGGCCGAATTTGAGCCTTATGTAGACGCCATCGTAGCGAGCTCCTCTTGCACCCCGCAGGCGTATCTCTCCGCGATTAACGGCGACTATGAGCCCACGGGTCTCCTGGCGGTCACCATGCCTGCCAGCATGGCAGCAATTGAGAATTCCTGCGAAGATATTCCGGATACGCCTCCCTACGTGGACGCGGACGGCAACACCTATGCTTTCGGTTATGGCCTTAACTACAGCGGTCGCATCGTTGACGACCGTACAGCGGACTATGTGGGCCTCGAAATGATCAGCGCCCCCGAAACCGCAGTCATCAACACCAACTTTGAAGTGAAGATCTCTCTGCCCAAGGGCAGCGGCAGCCCCAAGTTGGTAAACGAAAACGGTGGCCTGATCAGCCTCAAGAGCGCTGTGCTCGATAACAGCGGCGACGCGGATCTCTGGACCCTGACGACCCAGGTGGGTACGGACGGCAAGAGAACCATCCGTGTGGTTACGCAGAATGCCCTGGGCACCTATGCGACTTCTCTGAAGTTCACCATCAATGTCACGAAGAGCACAACGGCCCCTGCCGTGCAAAAGGTAACACCACCTGCCAGCATGAAGGTGAATGTGGCGGCAAACTTTGCGATCCAGACCAATGACGAGGGCTCCTACAGCGTCAACATTAAGGCGAAGGGCGCCGCAAGTTATCTGGGCAAGAGCGTTATCAGCAAGACGAAGAACGCGGATGGCACCTATACCTGGGTAATTGCCATCAAGATCGGCTCAGCCGGCAAACGTGATCTGGAAGTCTATGCGGGCGACAAAGTTGGCAATCTGAGCGCCCCTTATGCGGTTCAGCAAACGGTAACCCTTATCTAAAAAAGGGAAACTGATTACTAAGCAATAGGAAAATGTTGTTTTAATCCTTCGCAAAAATGCAGGTATGCCTCAGCATACCTGCATTTCTTTGCACAGACAACCCTCTGCTTGGCAGAAGGTTGTCTGTGCTATAAAATCATCCCCCATGCGGTGTTGCGTATAAATCACGTATTGCGCAACTGCCGTCTGACAAAGGCAGCCGCATTCTGGCCCGCCACTGCCCCCTCGCCGACGGCCTTGGCAATCTGCAAAAATCCGCCGGTACAGTCTCCGGCCGCAAAAATGCCCGGATAGTTAGTCATACCGTTTTTATCGATTACAATACTGCCCTTTTCCGTAATGACCCCCACCTTTTGCGCCAAGTCCTGCGCCGAAGCAAAACCCGTCGCCACAAACAACCCATCCAGCGGCAGCGCTGTCCGGTCTTTTAACACCAGGCCTTCCAGCTTCTCCTGGCCCTGTACGCTGTCAATGGGCCGGGTTTCCACCGGCAAATCCGGTGGCTGCTTCCAAGTCGGGGTTTCCCCATTGGTAAAAAGGGTCACGGTCTTGGCAAAAGTCCGTAAATGCCCAGCTTCGTGCAGCGCATAATCGCCGTCGCCCAAAACGCCCACATTTTTACCCCGGTAAAAGAAACCGTCACAAACCGCGCAATAGCTGATGCCCTTTCCGTTGAGCGCATCGAATCCCTCAATCGCGACCTTCTTTCGGCTCTTGCCGGTAGCCAAAACCACGGAGCGGCAGGGAATTGCGCGCGCCCCCGTAACCACTTCAAACCCCTCTCCCGCTTTTATCTCCATCACTTCGTCTTGAATCAGCTCAATCCCCAGCCTGGTTGCCTGGGCTTCCCCCCGCTCTTGCAGCTCCTTGCCCGTCAGAGGCTCTGGGAATCCATAATAATTCTCGATCCACTCCGTCTCCTTCAGCGCTTCCACCCCATGGCTGACCACCAGCACCTTAAATCCAGATCGCTGGGCGTAAATGGCAGCAGAAATTCCTGCGGGGCCCTTCCCGATAATCACCACATCAAACATATTCCTATCCCCTTCCGGCAGTTACAGCTTCATCTCTTTTGCTATGATTGTACCACAAAATGAAAACACAGGCAAACAGGTTGCCCCGTTTGCCTGATACGACTATTCTCCGCACTTATAGGCAGGAATTTTGAGGAAATCAGCCCTGTACCCCTAAATGGCCACAAGGGATCCTCAAGGATTTTTGATACGTTTGAGGGCGCCTTTTTCCAGACGGGAAACCTGCGCCTGCGAGATTCCAATTTCTTCTGCCACTTCCATTTGTGTCTTACCGTCGAAGAAGCGCAGCGAGAGAATCCGCTTTTCGCGCTCGCTTAATTTTTCGATGGCTTCTTTAAAGACAATTTCATCCACCCAATTGTTATCGTCATTTTGATCGCCTACCTGATCCATCACATAGATGGTATCCCCACCGTCCGAGTAGACAGGTTCATACAAGGAAACTGGCTCCACAATTGATTCGAGAGCCAGCACAATCGCTTCCTTTTCCATATTGAGTTCCTGGGCAATCTCCTGAATGGTCGGCTCCTTGGCCCATTCGTTGGTGAGTCGTTCCTTAACCTGCATGGCTTTGTAGGCAGTATCGCGCATGGAGCGGCTGACGCGAATGGAATTATTATCGCGCAAATATCGCCTGATCTCCCCAATGATCATGGGAACCGCATAGGTCGAGAAGCGCACATTCTGCGCGATTTCAAAATTATCGATGGCTTTGATCAGACCAATACAGCCCACCTGAAATAAATCGTCCAGATTTTCTCCACGGCTGGTAAAGCGTTGAATCACACTTAAAACCAAACGCAAGTTGCCACTGATCAGCTCCTCTCGTGCTCCTTCGTCTCCAGTCTTGCACTTCTTGAGCAACTCCATCTTTTGCGACTCTTTGAGCACCTTGAGTTTTGCCGTGTTCACACCGCAAATTTCCACTTTGTTGTATTGCATGGCAACTTCCCCCTCAGCTTCTGGTATCCTATCAATTCCACATACTAGGAGTATTACCAGACGGAGGGCGTTTCATTCTAATCACATTGGATATAATCGTTCTATTGTTTTTAAATAGAAATTTTCAAGTTTTCTGAGACTCCTCATGTAAGCGTTTGCGCTTTTTCAACCCACCTTTTCCATCTCACGCTTAAGCCGCTCAATAATCCGTTTTTCCAGTCTTGAGATATAAGATTGCGAAATACCCAGTTTATCCGCCACCTGCTTTTGGGTATGCTCTTTAAACCCACCCAAGCCAAACCGCATCTGCATAATATGCTTTTCGCGGCTATTCAGTTTTTCCACGGTATTGAGCAATAAATTGCGCTCATCCTCCATTTCAATTCCTTTGTTAACCAGATCCGACTCGCTGCCCAGCACATCTGATAAAAGCAGCTCATTGCCATCCCAATCAATATTGAGGGGCTCGTCAATGGATATTTCATTTTTCTGGGAATTGGTCTTGCGCAGATACATGAGAATCTCATTCTCAATACAGCGGGAGGCGTAGGTGGCAAGCTTAATATTGCGATCCGGACAAAAGGTATTGACCGCTTTGATCAGGCCGATGGTTCCGATCGAAATCAGGTCCTCCACTCCCACGCTGGAGTTTTCAAACTTGCGCGCAATATAAACCACCAGGCGTAAATTATGGATAATCAGAGGCTCCCGTGCCCTTTGATCCCCCATCCGAATGAGTACCATCAACTTTTCCTCTTCGGATTTCGCTAGTGGAGGCGGTAAGGATTCGGGACCATTGATATAAAAAATTTTTGCAGCATCTTTCCGGAGCTTGCGCCGCAGTAAAAATAGTTTAATTTTCTGTATCCACACTCTCCAGTTCATCATCATACACAAAGCTCCTTATTCATTGTAGTGAAGTAAGCAGACCTATTTACGATCCTGCACCAGCCTGGGATTGAGGATAGCCCCATATTCGTGTATAGGGAGCTTTTCATCACAAACCGCCACAAAGACATTGCGTTCCCCCGGATTTGCAAAGCCCTTGATTTTGAGCTGATCCGGCCGAAACGCCGGCAGCATCCCCATATTCTCCAAAGAGTGATAGGGGATCATCCTCACACGTCCTTTCCAGGCCTCATTCACATCGGGGGTCACGCCTCCCGCATTATCCTTAAAAAACGCCTTCATATCCACAGGCAGCAAGGGCTCTATGTAACGATATTCCACCACCGCTACCGGTATATCACTGAAAGGCTCTGTGAGTGCATTACCCGTGTCCAGCAAGGCCCTGGTTTCGATGGTTTCTCCAAACATGCTCACCGCGATGTCGTAAACCTTATTATTCGGTGCATCCCGTTTCAGGTATTTTGCAATCAATATGAGAATAGAATAGGATACAACCGTACTGATCACCAGGGTGAGAAAGGAAATATCGAAATAGACAACACCATTATTGATGACCATGCGACCGGGTTTGAAAATGATCCATATAGCCATCATGAACCCCGCAAAAATAAAGTTGACGCCATAAAAACAGCCCAATACCCGCAAAGAGAAACGAAAGCCGTTCTTCTTAAAGGTAACAAACACAATGGAAACGGAAAGCAGCAGCTTGAGGAGCAAAGAATAAACCGGCCCCATCGACGGAATAAAGATGAATAGCGAATACAGTCCTCCCAGAGAAGCTCCGCATAATAAGCGCCAACGTGGCATTTTCAGTCGCAGCAGCGCGCCCGTTCCCAACAGCAAAAAATAATTAATAAATAAGTTCAGCACAAATAGAACATCTATGTATACAACCTGCTTCAAGCCGCCATCCTCTCCCGTCTGGTTTCCCTCCCATGAGACCCGATCGTGCCTAGTCCATGTGAGAATCATTATATACTTATGCGGAGAAAGTTTTTGTCAGAATAGGTTCGTACAAATTGTCACAATAATGCCATGCTGTAAACTGCGCTTCCCTTTCCCCAAAAAGGACAGATACCGGAAACACTTCCCGCATCTGTCCTTCTAAAATAGACCCAAGTTAGCCCGTCCGCTTTAATAGCCTTACATCTGCGCGGACATATTCTGAAATTTTTGCCGGGTTTGGTTCACCTGCTGCTGATCGGCAGCCTGCAGCGGATACCATCCGCGCTTTTGCATCTCCGTAAAGACATCCGCCTGAATCATATGCTCTTCCCTCAAAATATTCAGGAATTCATCCCGCACATTGGGGTTTGCGCATTCGTTGGTATAGGTGTTATAATTCTCCGTAACAAATTTTTGTGAAGATAAAATGTCCATCAGGATATCCTGATCGCCCAGTTGTGGATTATTGTTCATACTCGTACTCCTTTCTCTAACTTAAATAGCCCAACAGGCGATTATAATGATTCTGGTGCTGGGATGCGATCTGTTCGCATTTTGAGCATATTTGCGGGTCCTGTGACATGCTTGCATAGGCCTTATACTTCTTCACAAGCATCTTTTCCGAATTGAGCTGATCCTCAATGGCTGCCAGCTCTTTAGATGTCAAACTAGGCATTTGCAACACTCCTTCATAATATATGGTATTTTTATTGTATCCCTGTATCCAGTTCTTATACTCAAAATACGCAGAATATTTCTAAAGCGCCAAATCGTTTTGGGTTCGGGCGCATCCGGAACAAACAAAAAGCGCGCTTGCAACTCGGCGCATACTCCTAATGCGCCCCTCTCACAAACACGCCCAAAATTTAAATGTACAATGAGTAGGCTTTCGGATCAGCCTATGTAGCCTGCACCGCGATGTCTTGCATTCCCAAGCCAAAACTCACTGATAATGCCTGGTTAATTCTGTCCATATCCATTTCATCCAGCTTGCCCATCTTTTCTTTAAGTCTGCGTTTGTCCAGGGTTCTGACCTGTTCCAATAACACGATGGAGTCCTTTGCCAAGCCGCAGTCATTGGCATCCACTTGAATATGGGTAGGTAATTTTGTTTTATCTCGTTGGCTAGTAATAGCCGCTGCGATTACGGTAGGACTATACCGGTTTCCCACATCGTTCTGCACGATTAAAACCGGACGGACGCCACCCTGTTCGGAACCTACCACCGGACTTAAATCCGCGTAGAAAATGTCTCCCCTCTTTATGGTCACAAGTATCATCTCCGAATCATTTTTATTGTCATCATTATTTTTGACAGGAAATAGTCAAAATAAACATGCAAATTCAAAAATTGGGGAGCAATTTTTTTAATCCAACCGGAAAGCAACGCCGAATAATCATTTTTTTCGCAAAAACGCAATCGCAATCGAATGGAAATACATACAATTGTTTTCGCTAAAACTTGTACTAGTACATTATACTGGTGATCACAAAATCGGTTACACCCCTTTCCGACAGTTCTTTTGTAATGACCAAGCAGGAATTATTGCAAAATTATATTGTTACTCAAATAAATTTTAGAAAAAAAATGTATAAATTAGAATTATCCATTGCAAAAAATAAAATTATCCTATATCATATAGCTATAGGATACCATATAAGGAGGATGTGTCAAAAAATGAATGTGCTAAAAGTCTCCACAAAGTCTGTACCCAACTCCGTAGCCGGGGCCATTGCAGGTGTTATCCGCGAGCAAGGCGCAGTAGAGGTTCAGTCAGTAGGCGCCGGCGCCTCCAATCAGGCCCTCAAATCTATTATTATCGCCAGGGGATATTTGGCGCCTTCCGGTATCGACCTGGTATGCACCCCGGCCTTTGCCAGCGTTATGATTGATGGTGAGGAACGAACTGCTATTCGCCTGATTGTGCAACCCAAATAGAATAAAATAGAATAAAAATACATATCTTAATTTTATCCAGTCACTTATGAATCGTAGATAAGAGAGTGGTTTCTTTTATGTACTGATTTTTGAGTGTCTTTTTCTGCCATCTACCCATACAAAACTCAGCGGCAACAAATCGCCTCCAAGCGCAACCGAGAGCGATATCGCATTTTTGTGAAATTTCTTTGATTCTCAAAATAATCTTGCAGGAAGAAGGGATTTCGTTTATAATGATATCGATAGTTATATTTTGTGCCTTTTCTTGGTATAATATTACGGCGGCGTCCATATAGCGCTGTATTTTATGGGCAGCGATACGGAAAGGCCGTTGGAATAGGGCGCGATTTACGCTCACGGGAAACGGGCCCGTATTGTCCTAAATTCACCGCAGGGCAACGCGGCAAAACATATTTTTGCATACTTTTAGCCGTAGCGGTAACGGAGAAATGGTCGATGGCTATGAATATTGTACAACTGGAAAATCGTTTCGGTCACATTGAAATTTCTCAAGAGTATTTTTCCAACCTGATCGGCAATGCCGCTTCCTCCTGCTTTGGCGTTTCGGAAATGGTGGCCAGTGACGTAGCGCAGGGATTTCGCTTTTTGATACAGCGCAAACGCGATTCGCTCAATAAAGGCGTCAAAGTCCGCACTGCCGGCGGGCAGCTGATTGTGGACTTGCATATTGTTGTCGCCTACGGGCTGAACATCACAGAAACCGTCAAGAGCATTGTGAGTAAGGTGCGTTATGTGGTGGAGGAAGCCACCGGGCTGCAAGTCAAAAAAGTCAATGTGTTTGTAGACGGAATGAAGGCATAGGACACGCTTTACCATCATTTCGATTGAGTTTATAGGAGTGAGAATGAATTGATCAATGGCTGTATCCTGCGTGACGCCATTCTATCTGCATCCAACAATATATATAACCACCGCCAAGAGGTGGATGAGTTAAATGTTTTTCCTGTTCCCGATGGCGATACCGGCACCAATATGTCAATGACCATTACGGCAGCGGCTCGTGAACTGGCCCTCTTAAAAGACAACTGCACCACGGAAACGGTGGTGGATACGGCTGCATCCGCCCTCCTGAAGGGCGCGCGCGGCAACTCCGGCGTCATTTTATCCCTGCTATTTCGCGGTTTTTCCAAAGCTTTTAAGAATACAACCGAAATTGACGGCTCTCATTTTGTAGAAGCCTTGACCTTGGGGGTAGAAGCCGCGTATGCCGCAGTGATGCGGCCTACAGAAGGCACCATATTTACGGTGGCAAGAGAAGCCGCCGAAGTGGCTGCAAAAAAACTCGAAGAAACCAAGGACCCCATTGTAATCTGGCAAATCATCTGCGAGCAGGCTGCCCTTACTTTAAAGAATACGCCCAATCTCCTGCCTGTTCTAAAAAAGGCGGGCGTGGTAGACGCGGGCGGAAAAGGTCTTGTCATTATATTTGAAGGCATGCGGTCTGTTTTTGAGACCGGCGTGATTATTGAGGGCGGCGATGCGCGGGGTCATATTGCTTCTGCCCCGAAGAGCATTGTAGCAAGTGTGAGCGAAGAGATTACATTTACATACTGCACGGAATTTCTCATTGAGCAGCAGGAGAATGTCAATGATGTGCTTCGCCTACGCGCTTATCTGGAATCTATCGGCGACTGCGTGGTGGTGGTGGAGGACAAGGATATTGTCAAGGTGCATATTCATACGAACGATCCGGGCCACGCCTTACAGGCCGCCCTGGAATATGGTCAACTCGTGAACATTAAAATTGACAATATGCGCAAACAGCACAGCAACGCCGAGTGGGGAACCGTCACCGCCGATGTCATTGAGCCTGTGGTGGCCGAGCCTATCGACGAATACGGCTTTGTTGCGGTTGCGGACGGAAGCGGACTGCAAACCCTCTTTCAGGATTTGGGTGTCCAAAACATCGTCAAGGGTGGACAGACCATGAATCCCAGCACCGAAGATATCCTGGCGGCCATTATGGCAACTCCTGCCCGGCATGTGTTTGTCCTGCCCAACAATAAAAATATTATTCTGGCAGCGGAGCAGGCTATTCCTCTGGCCGACCGCACAGTCAACGTCCTGCCCACTAAATCCATTCCCCAGGGACTTTCAGCTATGCTGGCCTTTGATCCCGAGCAGTCCGCCGAAGAGAATCATATCAACATGATGAAAGCGGCGGAGCGGGTGCAAACCGGGCAAATTACCTTTGCGGCGCGTGATAGCAATTATGACGGGATGCAGATTCGCGAGGGTCAAATATTGGGACTCGAGAACGGCAAGATATCCCTCGTGGAAACTGACATGGTGAAGGCTGCTTTCCGGGTAACCCGCCATCTCTTTAAAAAGGGACAGAGCTCCTTTATTACAATTCTTTATGGGAACGGCGCCACACCGGAACAGGCCAATATCCTCCATGACATGCTCGTTGCCAAATACGGCAGCGAAATTGACATCACCGTGGTGGACGGCGGACAGTCCGTTTATTACTTTATTATTGCGGTCGAATAACCATTACCTGACGGAGGGTGCTATGGAGCAAAGGGCACAAACAGATCCCTGTGCAGAGAGTATACGCTTCCTCAAGGGCGTAGGAGAAAAACGTGCCAAGCTTTATGAAAAGCTTGGCATTCTTACTTTGTCTGACTTATTGCGGCATTATCCGCGATATTATATGGACTGGAGTGATACGGTCACTATTGTCGCAGCGCCTTTGGATGCCCCCTGTTGCATTAAGGCCACTGCCCTCTCCGCCCCCAGCAAGAGCATTATCCGCAAAAACATGACCCTCTTTCAGTTCCGGGTTAGTGACGGTACAAGCAATATGCAGATTACCCTCTTCAACAACCCTTATGCCGCCGCCAAGGTGGAGGCCGGCCGAGAACTTTTGCTCTACGGCAAGGTGACGCGTAAACTGACAGGGTGGGAAATGGTGGCCCCCGATATTGAGCCGGCCGAAACGGGCGAGCGAATCCGCCCCATCTATCGCCTGACGGAAGGACTCTCCAGCCGTATGGTTGAGGCCAACGTGACAGAAGCCCTGCGGCGCTGTATCCCCTCTCTGGAAGATCCACTGCCCCCGGATTTGCGTCAACCATACAAACTGTGTCACCTTGGCTATGCGCTGCAAAATATTCATGCACCTGCCTCTCAGGAAGCCTGCACCCTTGCCAAACGGCGCCTCGTCTTTGAGGAACTTTTTTTCTTACAGCTCGGACTTCTGCAAATGAAAGCGGAACGTCAGCAGGGAGGTGCGCGACAAATCGACAAGGACTATCTCGGTGATTTTTTAACCCTCCTCCCCTTTCCGCTGACTTCGGCGCAACAGCGCGCCATTGGGGAAATCACATCCGACATGGCTTCCGGCACTCCCATGAACCGCCTCCTGCAGGGGGATGTCGGCTCCGGCAAAACGGCCGTGGCTGCCGCGGCCTGCCATGCGGCCGTACGCAACGGCTGGCAGGCCGCCTTAATGGCGCCCACCGAAATTTTGGCGGCGCAGCACTACCATTCTCTGCAAAAATTGCTGGGAGATTCTATCACACTGGGCCTTTTGACGGCTTCCACACCGTCTGCAGAGAAGAAAAAAATCAAGGCGGAACTACAAAGTGGAACCATGCAATTCGTGGTGGGTACACACGCTTTGCTGCAAGCGGATGTGAATTTCTACAATTTGGGAATCGTAGTCACGGATGAGCAACATCGTTTTGGTGTGGCACAACGCGCCCGTTTGGCCGGAAAGAGTGAAAATCCTCATCTGCTGGTTATGTCCGCAACCCCTATTCCCCGAACCTTGTCGCTATTGATTTACGGTGATCTTGATATCTCCATTCTGGATGAGCTGCCCCAGGGCCGCAAGCCGATTGACACCTATCGTGTCGACTCCAAAAAACATGATCGGCTATATAACTATACGAAAAAGTTTCTAGAGGAAGGCCGGCAGGGCTATATTATCTGCCCCTTGATTGAAGAAAACGAAAGCGATGTCAGCGCCGCGCAGCAGCTTTTCCAAACGCTGCAAAACGGACATTTCAAGGGCTACCATTTGGGACTCTTGCACGGAAAGCTCCCCGCTAAAGAAAAGGAACAGGTGATGCGGGAATTCGCCGAAAACCGTCTACAGCTCTTAGTGTGCACCACTGTGGTTGAAGTGGGCGTGGATGTTCCCAATGCCGTCATAATCATTATTGAAAACGCGGAACGCTTTGGGCTGTCCCAGCTGCACCAGCTGCGCGGGCGTGTAGGGCGCGGCGAGCACCCTTCCACCTGTGTGTTGGTATCGGATGCCGAAAACGACGATACCCTCAAGCGTTTGCAGATGATGTGCCAATCCCGCGACGGCTTTGAAATTGCCGAAGCCGACCTCAAATTGCGTGGCCCCGGTGATTTCTTTGGACACCGGCAGCACGGCCTCCCGCAATTGAAAATTGCGGATATGTTCGAAGATATGGCCACGCTGAGAGAGGCGCAAGCGGCGGCCAAGGACTTATTAAAAGAAGATGCAAGCCTTGCAAGTCCGGAACATAGGGGGATTCACGCAGAAATCAAAAAGCTGTTTTCGAAGGTCGAAAACAGCCTCAATTAGGGGCATCTCTCCCCCATAGCAATATACACCGCTATAAACAGGATGGCTTATAGCGTTCTTTCGGAACGAACTACTCCCAGCAACAGAAAGCGCAGGGGGTCCAGCTTTGTGGAATGCCCCGGAAGGGCGGGACCAGACCCAAAATGCTGCGCCGCAACACTTCCGATGGGTTTCGCGGAGTGGATGTCCCGGCACGCCGGTTCAATATTACCGCCATTTATGCGGTTCCTCTTTTATTCGCTGTTTTGCCGTGGCTTCATTCTCTTTTTGCCGTTTCAGGATAACCAGCAAGAGTGCAATTAAGCAGATGGTTCCTCCAATACAAATTCCATACAAAATCATCATAGAATCAGCACAAGGGGCGCTTTCCCCTCTCTCCTTCCCATTCTAATCTGCATAGACCCGTTTGTCGTATAACGCCTTACTCCAGTTTGTCTCTTTGCGGCCCTTGTATGCCAAGACGCCAAAAGAGGACTTCCTTTTGGCGTCTTGGCATACACAACAGGCACAAGGTCTGTTGTGTATAAAAGGGGGGAGTATGTAGTATGTTGTTATAATCAATCAATAGGCCATACCTTTTACCTTGGCAGCTTTGATCCGGAAATGCCACGCTTCGCGCCGTATTGCGCCCCTGAAGCTCTTTTGTCGCAATATCTTATTGTACCAATCCAGTGTGATGCCCGCCGCAAGTGTACAACCGCACGGGTCACTACATCGCCAAGCGCATTGTTGTCAAGAACAATAAACAACGGGACAGGGCTGCTTCTCTGTGGCATCAGGAGTCTGTCCCAACCAGTAAATCCAATATCCCAGAAAAGTAAATTCGCGGGAATCAATATACAATATGTAGATTTTTGTCGTATTTACTGAATCTGTGCATATAATAACAGTTATTCTACAAATTGTCAATAGTGTTTTTATTAAAAATGAAAAAAAGTATAATTTCTGTTAAACAAATTACGTAGGGTAGATAATACGCAAAAAATATTGGGTTTTTATCTTGGTAAATCGAAAAAACGGATATTTTTAATCTCATATGATTCTCCTGCGCTAATTACCATTATTACATAATGGACATTAGTTTGTTTTTTCATTGATCAAGATAAATATGCCATGCGCCTTCATTTTGCATCAATTCTCCATATAAACCGGCAAAATCCAGTCCGCTTTCCCGCTTGGTTTCTCAAGCAGCAAAACGGACTGGATGGGATAGTGAAATAATTCGCTGGGGCTCATTTCACACCAAAGGCCCAATACAAGGCAGATACCTCATGACGAAGCGCCCTTAGCAGGCTACTGGGCATCGCTTGCTAAGGAACAAGCTTGCCCTAAGGGATGGAGAATAAATCCCAAAAGCTGCGCCAAACTGGCCCCGCGCTTTGCGGAGCGCATGTTTTGGCGCAGCCGGTTAAACCCCGGCCAGCTTCTCGAGGGCCTGGGCTTCATTCGCCAAAAAAAAGATATCTTTTCCCCGGTTGCTTTCATAGATAAAATCCCGCAGGCTTTTACTCTCAAAACCGGAAAAGTCGCCAACAATGGCCAGCTTCACTTGGTAGATGATGAATTTTTGTAAAATTTCGCCTGCCAGGCGGGTTCGCAAGCGGAAAAAATCCTCTGCAATACAGCTCATCGGCAAAACCACGCGGCTGCAGCCCGTACTATACTGCACACTCATCATAAAATCCAGCGCCGACGCCGTATCCCAAAAGAGCAGTTCGTCACTTTGAATCACTACAATATCAACCCCGTTGATTGACTTAACAATTGTTTGCATCTTGTATGCCTCCTAAAAAATCGCTACACTCTCAGCGGTATGACATTTGAACCGGCTGTACCGGGCTTCCCCTGCGCGGAACTCACCGGAGCATGGCATGGGGAGTGGTTTATTTGCCGACAGAATAGTATGAATTGTAAAAATTGTATTTTTATGATACAATCTGACTAACGAATGCGAAGCCATATCGGAGCAAGCTACTTATTGTAAACCATGCCGTTTCACAATTATGCCGAGTTCCTTTTGCGTTGCATTTAATCGGAGAAAAGAGGCGATTCCATGCAGATTTTTACCCGTGCCCAAATGAGGCTGGCAGAAGAAAAGGCCGCCTTACTTGGGATGAATGAGATGCGCCTGATGGAGAATGCCGGGTCGGCAGTGGCAAAGATGCTGCGCGACCAGTTTAAGCTACAGTCGGGAATGGCGCAAAATATTGTTTTTGTTTGCGGCCGGGGCAACAACGGTGGCGATGGATTTGTAGCCGCCCGCAAGCTGCAGGAAACTGGATGTCAGATCAGCATTATTTTAGCACAGGGAGAGCCCACCAGTAAAGCGGCAATTGAAATGCTGCAAAGAACCCGGGACTTATCACTGACCTGCATTTCTTATGAAACCAACGCAAATATGGCCATTCATGCTCTGCAAGAGGCCGACATCATTGTAGACGCCATTTACGGCGTTGGTTTCCATGGAAGATTGCCCCATTCCATACAGAAATTGAGTCAGCATATGCATAAGGCACCCGGCGAAATTGTATCGATTGACTTGCCCAGCGGTGCGCATTGTGATGAAGGCAGTGTTACCGAAAACTGTGTAATAGCGGACTACACCTATGCGATTTCGGTCCTCAAGCCTGTCCATGTCACCTATCCGGCAGTTTCGTTTTGCGGAACCATTGAGCGGGTTTTCATTGGCATCCCGGAGGAATGTATGGATGATGTAGACGGTTGCTTCAATGTGCTGGATGAAGGGTTGCTCCGTTCCATCATTCAACCCCGAAGGGAGAATAGCCATAAAGGGGATTTCGGGCATGTCCTCAATATTTGCGGCAGCAGAAACATGCCGGGCGCCGCCATTCTTGCGGCTACGGCAGCGGCAAGATGCGGTACTGGTCTGGTAACAGCCGCTTTCCCCTCCAGCGCCTATCCCGCAATCAGCGCCCATCTGATTGAACCGCTGCTCTTGCCCCTCCCGGAGAACGAGGAGGGCACCCTCACACCGTCCGCCCTTCCCGCTTTGCGGTTGGCATTGCGAAAAGCGGATGCTTGCCTAATAGGCTGCGGATTGGGTTGTAATGCAGATACGGTGCAGATTGTGCATGAGCTCCTCAAAGAGGCGCAATGCCCTGTCATTTTGGATGCGGATGGCATAAATGCCATTGCCGGACATATGCATATATTAAAAGCAGTGAAAGCCCCGGTGGTGCTTACCCCGCATCCCGGAGAAATGGCCCGGCTGGTCGAAAGCACCGCTGCGTCCATACAGGAGCAGCGCATGCATTATGCATCTAGTGTTGCGACAGAGTATGGTGTTTGCGTGGTACTCAAGGGCGCCAATACCTTGACAGCGCTTCCTGACGGCCAGGTTTATATCAATTTAACCGGAAATTCGGGTCTGGCCAAGGGTGGCAGCGGAGACGTTTTGGCTGGGATGATGGTCTCCTTTGCCGCGCAGGGCATTGCACCCCATCATGCAGCCATCATTGCCCCGCATTTCCATGGCCTGGCAGGAGAAGAAGCGGTTCGCAGGGCTTCCCGGCATGGAATGTTGCCTTCGGATATGATGCAGCCGATGGCCCAACTGCTTTCAAAATATGAATAGAGCCTCGCAGGCTGAATGCTGCACAGTGGTCAAACAAGCCCTTTGGCTTTATTCAAAACAGGAGGCTTGCTGTTGGTCAAAAAAATAATACATTGCTGTTTTGTCCTCTTTCTTTCTATCGTCTTATTAAGCGGTTGCAGGTCCAATAACCAGGCCGCAAAAACGCAGCCACAAAACCCGAATACATTTGAAGCTGATATTACGGTTAACTGGGAGGATGCCACCTTTAAGGGCCATTTGACCCGGGGGTCTGCCGGAACTTGCAGCTTAAAATTCACGGAACCCGGCAGTTTAAAAGGGATGGAATTTATTTTGAGCGGAGATACCCTGAAGGTTGCCTACGCGGGGCTCTCCTTTGCAATTGATCCCGACAGCATTCCACAGGCCTCCGTAGCCCGAACTCTCCTGAACGTGTTGGACACCATGGTGCGCCGGGATGCGTTGCATGCCACCTGTAAAAATTCAGTTTGGCAATATGCCGGAACCTGTGCTTCGGGCGATTTCATTGTACAGGTGGACGCCCAAAGCGGATTAATTACAACGCTTGATCTGCCAGCCCTAGATCTGAATATTCAATTCGAAAATGTAGTGTCGCTTTAGCAAGCAAAAAATCTCGCTCAGAGTAGCGGGATTTTTTTGTATCTTGCAGTATCTGCTGCTGATCGCTTGATATTCATATTTACTTTTAACAAAAAAATATTGTCCTTGACAAGAAGAATATTTCTTTTGTATAATCAAATGAAATAACATACGAGGAGAATATAAGATGAAAGTACGGAACATATGGATTGGGGCACTGGTTTTGGCGCTTCTGCTAACTTTTACAGGCTGTAAGCAAATATCATCTGTGATTAACAAGGTCACCAACGCTGACTCTAGCGAATCACAAACGAATGAAGTGAACAAACATAATGCTTATATCAATCTTTATAATGAACTGCTTGACCGCTTTATGAGAACACTGGATGATTATCAAGGCGAATTTGGCTGGGATGAACAGGTAGTCATCGAGGATGATTTCGATGGTTTCAACCTGTATTCGACCACTGCTTGTGATTTACTGGAACAGGCTATGGCCTTTGCAGACAAAGATCCGAAGGACGCACAAGCCGACGCTGCTTTAAAGGCCTTGGATCCCCTGCTTTCAGAATACTGCCAGGCGTTGACAGGCGCTAAAAAATATTATGAAGACAAAAATTATGTTGATGACAACTATGCCAAGGCGCAGGAATACCATGACGTGATTGTTGGAAAATATGATGCGCTGCAGGAGAAACTGGAGGCTTTCCTGGAAGCAGTGGACAAAATGTTGAAAGGACAGGAAGAAAAAGAGCTGGCAAGGTATAAAGAAGCAGGCGAAATGATCCACTATCATGGATTGCTCTGTCTGATCAAAGCGCGAACGATGGATGTGTACCTGTCCGATCATCAAATTGACAACAGCAATGTGCTGAATATAGACTTAGACGAATTCCGTCCCATCTATGATGAATTTGTTAAGGCCTATAGCGATTATAACGGCCTGGTGAAGGGTGACGCCAACGCCGGTGAAGAGGAAGGCATCATGACATTAAATAGCTTTAACAGCACACTTTCGGAGCTTAAATCTTCGGCAGCGGAATTGATCAATCATCTGCAAAACGGAGAAACTTTTTCGGACGCTACAGAGGACGGCACCCCCGAAAACATCGAAAGCTTGACCGGCACACTGCTCAGTGATTATAATAGCTGGTTCGTATAGCCAGCACCACCGCACGTTTGAATATTCCCTAAAGCCCCATTGCGAGCTTAGGGTATGGGCATCCCCCGCACCGGCGATATGTACGTCGCCTTTTTCCCTCGCCTGCGTCACGGCATGTGAAACCACAAAGGGGCTGTAGCAAAACAGCCTAAAAAAACAGAGCCTACCCACTGCGAAAAGCAGTGCAAAAGGCTCTGTTTTTTGGTATAATTGTAATTGATGAAAAACAAAATAAACCAAGTACATTATCGCACAAATACGAAAA
>JAVBST010000019.1:0-36912 GCA_031556545.1 Oscillospiraceae bacterium | reverse complement strand
TTTCCGCTCTGCATGGGTCTTGCTTTTGCTGATAGCGTGGCGTATACCACGTTCAACGCGGTTAGGCGCGGTATTAAAGACACTCGCAACGCTGGGATACAATTCGCGCACAATTTTCGTCCCCACCGCGTACTGCCCGATCGCCTCCACAAGGTAGGCAAATCCTACAAGGTTCGGCTGTATGCCGTCACACAGCAGATAATCCTCAATATGCTGTCTATTCATCTTCCTTGATCTCCTCCCCACCGATGATGCACAGCCACGCCGATACAGCGCAGATGATACCAATGATTAATAATGCAAACATGCTTGTCCTCCTTTACTCAAGCCGTGCCTTCCATCATGTAGATAATACCCTCGTCCGTTAACTTGCCGCCGCGCTCAATCCAGCGCATCAAGGCAACACGGGAAATGATGAAATTCCACTGCCCACTCTCCCCTTCCCAGCCGATTGCAAAAGGCAATACGCCTTGCTTAATAGCGCACCGAAGGGATTCCGGGGTCTTTCTAAGAATTTTTGCCGCTTCTGCTACTGTAATGATTAAATTATCTTGCATCAGATATCTCTCCTTCCTAGCCTTCCGTTTTAATCCGCGGGAGGCTTTTTTTGTTCCTTTAGCCAATTTTTAAAAATATGGATAGCTAGCGTGTTTTTGCTTACGTACTGTTCCTTTGCCGCCTTTTCAAGATCCTTGTTAATATCCTCTGGCAGCCGCAAGCCTACTCTGATTGTTGTCACTTCGATGTCACCCCCGCAATATTATAAAGTGTTGTCACCTTGATGTCAACATGCTTTTAAATATTTTTTTGTTGAGCTATAATGGTAGCACTTTGACAATAAGGAGGCGTCACCATGCCGTCGGATTTGCCGCAATTCACTGTGCGAGTAAGCAAAATGACACTTTATAAGCTTAGGCATATCGCTGCAGAAAATGAACGTTCAGCTAACAAAGAGATTGCGGTCCTGATTAAACAGCACATTGCTCAATATGAAGCCGAACACGGCCCAATTGAAGTGCCTGTCGAAGAACTGTAGATGCCAACTGGTTAAATCCCATATTTCTTTTGTTCGCTTCCTGCTTTAGTTGTTCTAACAACTCCAGTGGAAGGCGCAGCGTCGTTTGTTCACGTTTCACATGACCCCCTCCTTTGCAATTTTTTGTGGTTGCAATTCACGACTTCTTTATGGTAAAATATTGTCGAATCTTGAAATAAGGGAGAAATGAATTGTGGTTTGTCCAAAATGCGGAAGTCAAAACGTTACCGTCCAAGCAGTTACCAATGTAAAAACTAAACACAGAGGATGCATAGGCTGGTTTTTCTGGATTTTACTCGCCTGTTGCACTTTTGGGTTGATACTTATTATTCCGGCTCTGACCAATAGCAAGACTAAATCCAAAACTCATACCGAGGCGATTTGCCAACAATGCGGAAACCGCTGGAGAGCTTAAATTTTGTTGATGAGGAGGATATGACGGATGGGTAACTTTCTAGATGATTTATCCGAGCTCATAACGGGGGAAAAGAGCTGCAGCGCAATTCCAATAAAGCCAATATTGAAGCCGCCGAAACGCTGTCAAAAATAGATGGTAAATTCAGTGAATTGAACGACGATCTTTCTGTAGAGCGAGATGAGCGAAAAGCTGCCGACGAAGAGAACAAGGCGTACGCCAGAAAGCAAGATAGAATAAGTAACTGGATCGCCATAATTGCCTTGGTGGTTGCCATCGCAGGGCTTGTCGTTGCTTGGCCAAAATGATTATTTTGTCAGATTGTGTATAAGGACTGATATAGCTAACCTCATAGCCAAACCACACAAAGCAACAGAAACAAGGTTTTGTACATAATCACGCATATCGACTGGCAGGCTGAAAGCCGCCTGGATTATATCTGCTGTCATGGAATCACCTCCTTTCCAGCCTCTCGCTTTAATCGGCGGGAGGCGTCGTTGTTTTTACACAACGTCAAGATCAAAAAAAATTTCATTTGCCGGACGACCAGTTGCCCTTACGAGCTTGGAAATCGTATCCCCATCAGGGAGCACTTGATCATTTTCTATCTTACTTACCGTCACTCTAGATATCCCAGCGATATTCGCAAGCTTCTCCTGTGTCAATTTCAATTCAGCCCTAATTACTTTAAGTTTGTTTTTCATATTCTCACCACCAATTTGTTGTGTATGATTTACTGTTGTTTACATAATACACCAAGCTGCGCAATTTGTCAAGCATAAACAACAAATTGGGTTGTTTTTTCTCTTTACATATTGTAAGCTATGATTTACAATGTAGGCGAGAGGTGTTTTGTATGAACAACATGTTGGGGAGCTTTGTCAAAGAGCATCGCGAAAAAGAAGGCCTTTCATTAAGGGAGTTTGGAAAGTTATGTGGGATTAGTCACACCCACATAGATAGCATTGAAAAGGGCGTTGACTTTAGAACCGGCAAACCTGTTCGGGTAACTAATGAAACTTTAGAAAAATTGTCTAGAGTCCTAGACGTCTCCGAAAGCTATCTACTCACATTAAGTTTAAACAAAACCGCTGGAGTCCCACAAAAAGAGCCCACCCAAGAAGGTGAACTCTACATACCGGACGAATTGAAGGATTTGCCTCTAGCTTTTTATAAAGGTGGTGTCGAGGCTTTAACGCAGGATGAAATTGACAAATTAGTGGAAATTGCAAAAATCATAAAATCAGAGGCGAAAAAGCATAACAATAAACAAGGTGAGTAATAAAGTGGACAACCGTCTGAAAAACTTGTACAATCATATTGCTAAAGATAACATACATGTAATCTTTAAACATTTTAGTAGAGTCAGAAAAGGAATGTGCTCCAAGGTGGGGGACTATGAGGCCATCGTCATCGACAAGGTTGTAACTTCCGAGCGCGAGGAAATGTTGATCCTTGCAGAAGAACTGGGGCATTTGAAGTCAAATTCTCTATATTACATACAGGATTTGCAAAACCCTGTACAAAAGGAGAACGTTATGCAAGCCGAGGCACGAGCGGGGCGTTGCAAATGTGAGCTATTAATCTCTGTGGAGGATCTTATTGCGGTAATAAATGATCCCTTCATTACTTGTGATTATGATGCGGCAGAAGCGCTGGGGGTAGATGTTGAAACTTACCTTTGCGCGGTACGAACCTATACACAGAAAGAGCAATTAGTTTTTGGCAAAAATTAGAACGTTTGTTTCCTTTGCGAAATTGAGTGAACTTTCTTTACTTTTGCAGGGAATTGTTGTATGATAATATAAAAATTTATCGTACAGGAGAGTAAATTATGTTCTGTTCAAAATGTGGGTTCAACAACAACGATGGTATGTCATTTTGTGGCAAATGCGGGGCGGGGCTTGCAGAAAACAGGCCAACAAACCCACCTTGTCCTGAACAACCATACTACCAGGCTCCGATAAACCAAGCCCCACAAGCACCCTATTATGGAGTGCCACCGAAAAAATCTATAAATAGAAAACGGAATAACATAACTCAAATTGTCATAGCTTTGGCGGTCGTTTTTTCCGTAATTGCAGTATCGGTTGTATATTCTGCATTTCGGAAGAACAGCAGCGTAGGAACGTCTAACAGTAAAGATCAAACAAGCGTTGCAGCTGTGGGCGATTCCAATAGCGCTGAAACGGAAAGTGAGGAAATTCAGGAAAAAGGCGGAGCAATAGGGGACTATAAAGTCATTGTGACAGGCACTAGATTTACTCAAGATGTTGGCGGGGAAAAATGCGTTGTAGTAACTTATGAATTTACGAACAATAGCGATGAAAACGCAGCATTTATGTATAAAATATCCGCCAAGCCTTTTCAAAGCGGAATAGAATTGACACAACCGCTTATGATCGATGGCATAAACTTTGATGATGAATCAAGAGAAATTAAATCTGGAACTACTCTTTCGCTCGATATCGCATATATTTTGAAAGACGAATCTGACATTGAGTTGGAGCTTGACAAATGGATTTCTTTTAGTGAAAAAGACAAAATCTCAATTGTATTGCCTTATTTTGAGATAAGCGAATAATCATTACGGCTTTCTGCGCACCGATTCGTAGCCACAGCAAAGATGAAAGATAGAAAGTGTGTGAAACATAATGGATGCTATAAGCGAAGAAATGAAAGTCGTATCGCAAATTGAAGATGCGTTGCAGAAGTCTGGCGTAAGCACAGACAGGATTAGTTTGCAAAGAAAGGCAAAGGCCTATATAACAATTATGATCGATGGGATATTTGATTTTTGTCGGGTACATATAGGCGCAAAATCGAGTTATATTGCTCTTTGGCTCTCGAACTCCAAAAAGAAAAATTTGCAAAACGACACAAGGTGTTCTGACTTTAATAATATAGGGCAAAATTACTGGAGATTTAAAATATTAGACGTTAATAAGATTGCACCCCTTTCTGATCTGCTTGAAGACGCAATCAATAGGTGTATGAACGAGGCAAATAGAGCCAAATATAATTTTGATTTATTTACACCGGAAGAAAAATTGTATTGCAAGGAAATTGTTAATATATTAATTAACAATAAGTCTGCGATTGATCTGCTGGGGTTTTTTAAGACCCCCGAATTTATTAGAGTTGATTATTATTACCCAATATTAGATCTGAAAATTGGCAAGGCAAGCAAATGGATTCAATTTCACAGGAGCTCTGTAAGCTGGATTCAACGGAGTTTAAAAAAGCCTGAAAATGAGTTTTTTTCTCGTACACCTATCTTGGCTCCTGCGCAAATCGAGACATTGACCGGGCCTATTATTTCAGTATTCACTGACGCTTTATTATTGTTCAATCAAAACAAAAAATATATTACCGAACAAAATATGGCTGTTTATAAGTCTACCGCGGTCCCTTGGAGCCAATTCGTTTAGTGCGTTGTTAAGAAAATAAAAATGTTCTAAAAACAGTAGCGCCCCGCCTCGAAACGGGGCGGGGTATCACTCTTTTTGGGTAGCATTTTCTCAATATAATCTCGCCCTCTATTTACACGTGTAATTGTACGTGCTGTAATATAGATGTTGGGAGGGGAATAGATGAGAAGTTATTCATCGAGGGAAGTAATTCAAATTTTCAATGCTGACGGGTGGTATTTTGTCGCTGCGGTAGGTGACCATCACCAATTCAAACATCCAACAAAGCCCGGGCGCGTCACCGTGACCCACCCTCAAAAGGACATACCAACCAAAATCTTAAAAAGCATTGAGAAACAAGCGGGAATTAAATTTCAATAATCCCCGCACTTCCCCTTTCCAAATCAGGAGGTAATCAATATGCCGCAAGATCGTTATAGTTTTCCCGCTATCTTTAATTATGCTGGCGATGGTATCAGCATTGAATTCCCGGATCTTCCGGGGTGTTTACCATGCGCCAAAGACACGGAGGAAGCTTTCAAAAATGCGCGTGAAGCGCTTGGACTGCATTTGTGGGGCATGGAAACAGACGGAGAGGCCATTCCTGCGCCTACAGCCGTCAATAAGTTGCACTTGGGAAAAGATGATATCCCCGCTATGATTGAAGTCTTTATGCCTGCCATCCGCGCGAGAGTACAAAGACAGGTTGTCAAAAAGACCTTGACAATCCCAGCTTGGCTCAATGCGGCAGCCGAGGAATCAGAAGTCAATTTTTCGCAGACCTTGCAGAATGCCCTTATAGATCAGCTTCAAATTAAGAGGCCAAGCGACACCGATCGTTTTGGGGGTTAAGCTCCCGTGTGCATGTACTCGAGGCGATAAGTCGTAAAATTCCAAAGCAGCGCAAACTTTCGAGCGGAAACTGGTTCATTCAGATGCGGCTCGGCGGGGAAAGCGTTTCCGTTACAGAGCCCACGGAGAAACAGTGCATTAAATCCGCCCAGTTTGTAAAGGCTGAATACCTGACCGAGAAAAGAAAGAAAAAAACAAGAACGATAAGACTGATATTTGATACGGGCGAGCAAAACACGAACACGAATTGAAAAAGGTGATAATATGTCTAAAAATGCCAACGGCGATGGAAGCATGACAAAGCTCCCCAGCGGGAAATACCGTTATAGGATTGTGGTTGGACGTGATTTAAATCACAAAATGATTCGCAAATCTTTTACCGCCTCCTCCCCTACCGCTGCAAAAAAGGCCTATCGAGAATGGCTAAAGACATACACGCCAAACACCCCCCTTCAGCATTCAAAGACACTGAAAGAATGGTCTACGTATTGGCTTGACATCTATAAAAAAGACAAAGTCGCATGGATTACGTATAACGATTATAAAATGTATGTTGATGACCATATTGTTCCAGAGCTCGGTCATCTAAAACTTTCTGACGTGAAGCCGGCGCACATAGAAAAACTATTAAAAAAAGAAAGCAAGCTATCTTCTTCGGCACTACAAAAAATACGAATCACCTTAAATGGTATCTTCGAGACCGCCATTGATAACGGTATATGCGATACAAACCCAGTGCGCAAAACTAGCCTTCCTAAAAAAGAGCAAAAAGAAATTTTAATCTTCACTCCAGCAGAAATGAAAGCAATCGTTGACTTTCTCCCCAAACACAAATATGGCCCGTATATCGCGCTTCTTATTTACAGCGGCTTGCGCGTCGGCGAACTATTGGCGCTAACGTGGCCCGATATTGATATCGAGAACAAAATAATCACTGTGCGCCGCAGTCTTAAGCATACCGCGCACGGAACCGAGGTTGGGAAGGACACTAAAGGAAAAAAGGTTCGTGTCATCCCTTTTGATGACACATTGAAAGGATTTCTTGATCGCATTCCGCAGACATCCGAATTTGTAGTTTCGTACAAAGATAGCCATCATCACACTCACTCGTCTTTCGACACCGTATATCATCAGTTTTTTACAGATCTAAACGCTGACAAAGAAAAGAAAGTTCCTGTGCTTTCTCCGCACAAGTGCCGCCACACGTTTGCGACGTATATGCTCCGGAATGGAGCTGATATTATTTCGGTACAGAGTATGCTGGGTCATGCTCAAATCAACACCACCACCCAATATACTCATGTAGACATAGATGACCTTAAACGAAACGTAAATAAACTTAAATACTAATTTTTTTATCCTCCGGATGGACACAAATGGACACGAAACCGTTTTTGCGCGGATTTTAAGCAAAACAAAAACCCCCGCAAACCGCATGGTTGCGAGGGTTTTCACTTGGCTGGGATGGCAGGATTTGAACCTACGAATGACGGAGTCAAAGTCCGTTGCCTTACCCCTTGGCTACATCCCAATAAAGTTGGGGTGGATAATCGGGTTCGAACCGACGACCTCCAGGGCCACAACCTGGCACTCTAACCAACTGAGCTATATCCACCATATTGGCGCGCTTGAAGGGACTCGAACCCCTGACCCACTGCTTAGAAGGCAGTTGCTCTATCCACCTGAGCTACAAGCGCAAACAATTTTTTATTGGAGCGGGTGATGGGAATCGAACCCACACGACCAGCTTGGAAGGCTGGGATTCTACCATTGAACTACACCCGCACAATCATGGCAACGTTATATATTTTATCATATACCGCGTATCCATGTCAAGCATACAATTTCAGAGCTCACCGTGTTTTATAGACAGAGAGGCGTAATATTTACAGTCGGACAGGAATTTCATTTTGCTGCAAATATTCCTTCACCTGGCGGATACTCAATTCATTATAGTGAAACAGCGAGGCAGCCAAAGCCGCGTCCGCACACCCCACCGTTAACGCTTCTTTAAAATGATCCAGTTTGCCTGCGCCACCCGAAGCAATGACCGGGACAGAAACAGCCTGCGCAATTTTGGCCGTAATCTCGATATCGTACCCGTCCTTGGTGCCGTCCTTGTCCATGCTGGTCAGCAGGATCTCTCCCGCACCCAGGGATTCGGCTCGTTTGGCCCACTCGACAGCATCCAGTCCTGTATTGATTCGGCCCCCGTTAATATATACATCCCATCCGTGGGCTTCCTTTTTGACGTCTATGGCCACCACCATACACTGGTTGCCAAATTTTTTAGCGCCTTGCTCCACAAGCTCCGGATGATTCACGGCAGCTGAATTCAATGACACTTTATCCGCACCGTTATGCAGCAAGGTATGCATGTCCTCCAGCGTGCGAATCCCGCCTCCCACCGTGAAGGGAATAAAGACCTGCTTGGCCACACTTTTGACCATATCCAACGTAATATCGCGCTTCTCATAGGAAGCCGTAATATCCAAGAACACCAATTCATCGGCGCCTGCCTGATCATAGGCTTTGGCCGTTTCTACCGGATCGCCCGCATCTACCAAATTGACGAAGTTAATCCCTTTGACCACCCGACCTTGATTCACATCCAAACAAGGAATAATTCTTTTGGTTAACATATCCCCCACCCTTTCGTTCTATGCCAAACATGAGGCTTATGAATGCTCTTGAACAAAATTTTGTAAAATGCGCAGTCCCCATTCGCCGCTCTTTTCAGGATGAAACTGTAAGGCACAAAGATTGTCTTGTTCGACTGCGATGGGCAATTCGCCCCCATATTCCGTATAGGCTGCAATGCAGTCCACATCCCTCGGCACAATATAATAGGAGTGTACAAAGTAGACAAAAGCGTTATGCGGGATCCCCCGAAAAATGCCGGTGGGTTTGACGATTCGCAGGGTGTTCCAACCTATATGTGGCACCTTATGGGTGAGATTCCCCGGAATCTTTTGAATGGTACCCGGTAAAACACCGAGTCCGCTGCAGCCTGGACTTTCTGCACTGTTTTGAAATAGCAGTTGTAATCCCAAACAAATCCCAAGAAAGGGTTTGCCCGATTGTATACTGGTTTTAAGAAATTCAATGAGTCCTTTCCCCTGCAAATGCTCCATCGCATCGCCAAAACTGCCCACCCCAGGCAAGATAATTTTATCGGAACGCGTTAGCTGTGCCGGATCATCCGAAAAAATATAGGGGATGTCTAATATTTTCAGGGCATTGCAGACACTGCCGGTATTGCCTGCGCCATAATCAACAATTCCAATCATAAAACTCACTCCCGCCGCTTGGATTAAACCCGTTAACAGGTGGAATTCGGATGAAAAAAAGCCGTTCTTCCTTTTCAATATTCCACGTCGGTTTATATAGTCGTTTTCGCTCTACTCCAGAAAGTTGGAGCATCCGTATGTGCGCCGCATTTATTCATTAACAATCGTAGTAAAAAAGAGCTTCAACCTCCGAACCCTGCTTACTTATTTTATATTTGCGGACACCCTAATGTCAAGAATAATCGGATAAAATTTCGAATCCTGTATAGCTACCGCATTATGTTCAGAGCATAGGGCTTTTTTCGCATTTTTCTCTGTGTTATTCCGGCATCTCAATCCAGGCATTCTAAAACGTCTCTCCTATGCGGCGTCATGTTGACCATGCACCGTTGAAAACGGTGTGCCTTGCATGCAAGTGCATACCAGCATACAAAAACCGCGCCCCGAAATCTCGGGGCGCGGTTCATCATGTGAAAAGCAAAGGAGGCATCATCCCAGTACTTTAAAAGAGCACAACATCCATCTTAAAGGAATAGGGATCGCTGATCACGCCATTGACACTGCCTGCAAGCGCTTCGAAAGAGCGTTTCGTGCCAGCCGTACCAATTTTGACGCCGATTACCCAAGTGAAGGTACCGTCGGCATTCTTGGTTTTGCTGATAACCGTCTTGCCCAGATTGCTGGACGCACCAGCAGAACGCAGGTTGGCGCTGTTGGAGCCTTCCAAATTGGTTGTAATCGTATAGTTGTCCACCTTATTTACAACCGCTTTGCTGGGAGCCACAACACTCAGTACCTTGGGAGCTTCGCCGGTCTTCGTAATATCGATCGTGGCACTGGCATTGGCATCCATATAAACACCAGTTCCGTAATCAAGCGCTACCCTAAAGGTCCTCCCGTTACCGGCGGTCGCCACGCTGAAGGTAAGCGTATAGGTCTTTCTGTCTCCAGAAATAACGGGGGATCCCACCACATTTTTCAGGGTAATGGGCATTCCGTTTTCATTGACAAGAGCGACATTCTTCACCGAAGCTGAACATTCGATGGTCGCCGTAATGACCTCATTGATTGCTGCCTTTGTTTTGTCGAAAGAAATGGTCGTAATGCCATCCGGCGTTACATCCAAATTCAGAAGAATTTGATACTGCTCGTCCACTTCGGTCTGTTTCGCCGCCTCATTGTCGTAGACGTCCTGCGCTGCAGCCAGAGCCGCTTGAATGGTGTTCCACTTTTCGGCTGAATAGTTGTAAACCGGCAGCTCGGAAACTTTTGCAATTTCCTCTTCGAGTAGGCTCTTATCAGTGCCTTCTCCATAGAACTCCACTTCACAAACATTGCCATAGCCGTTGGTTCCGGATACGAACCGCAGGTAGCGGTAGGAGGTGGTGGCAGCCGACCCCGTCAAGGCAATTTCCTGCCATCCGGATGCGCTAAAGCCAGAGGGAAGTGTATACAAATCGACATACCCAGATGTACGGGAGGTATTGGAACCCTGGAACTTCGCGCCAGACATTCTGGCTGAGTTACCCGGTCTGGGATAGAAACGGATGATCTTAACCGCCTTGGCATTTTCCTCACCGAGGTCAATGCCTGCATAGCCGCCGCTGCCACTCCGATAGTCGTAGAAGCTGTTGATGTTCTTGTCATACACTGACAAATAGCGGCAAGCTTCGCTGCCATCCCAAGAGGGATCCAGGCCAAAGATGTTACTTGTGTCTTCGTTGAGCGGACGCAGCTCTTTAATGGTGTTTTTAAGCCCGTCGATGGCCGCGTTCAACGCTACTGTCGCCTGATCCACCTCTGCCTGTTTGGCATTGGGATTCTCATTGATCGTGTTTGCCTTCGCCAAAGCCGCATTAAATTCGCGCAATGAAACGGCTGTCTTATTCTCCAGGTTCTTCGCATTCGCATTTGCGATTGCAGCCTGCAAATAGACTTTGTTGGCCGGGAAAATATCCGCCAGAGGCTCTTTTGCCAAAGCATTGACATCGGTAGACGGCACGTCGAAGGGTTTGATCACATAATCCCAGATGTGCTGGCTGCCATTGATGCGGTATTTGGGCAAGGTATCAGGTCCGCAGCTCGCGCCGCCGATGCCTCTGACTTTGTAGTCAATATTCAGCACCACTTCATCGCGTTTGGTCACCTGATAGAGATGACGCATATTATTCAGGTCGCTGGCTTTATAATGTAGGGCGGAAGCTTCCAGCAAATTAGAGGAGCTTGCAAAAAGGAGCCCCTTGTCATTACCGGTTTTGGTCATAGAAATCCAGCGTACGCCGGTGCGGTTGGCCGTATCCTGAGGTTTAATATAATCCCAGAAGTCCTGATCAACCGTAGATTTACCGCGCATTACATCCGCGCCGGTGTTACGATCCACATAGTTTTCCTGCGGGCCACGGGCCAGATATTCAATCTGATCATAGCCTGCGGGCAGAACCATCTGTGTACCGATCTTGGCAAAGTCAGCGGAAGCAGCCAGGTTGTAACTGAGCTTCACTTCGCCGGTACCCTGGACATAATAACGGACGTTCATTTTGGCATTGCCATTGTTAGGATAGTTGAAGGTAAGATCCAAAACGGCGCCCTTGGTATCTTCGCCGACCTGAATCGGTGTAACTTTAAAGCTATCGGCGACCACTTTCTCGGTCTGGCCGGCATTCTGCCAAGCGGAGCTGCCGTTGCCGTTATCAATTCTGGCCTTCCAGAAGTTGGGGGTGGGGCCTTCCACAAACATTTCCTGACCCTTATAAATATAAGAAGAAATCAGGCCTGTGGTCTTGCTCACAGTCAAGCTGAAATTGGTGCCCGTAACCACCGCGCTGTCCGCGCTGTCATTGATTGTCACAACAGGAATCGCGGAGGCAGCCTTGGCCTCTACTTTGGCGGTTGTAATGTTTAACTTGAACTGTTCGGATCCCTTTTCGGTAGTCGCAACGCCCTGAACGACCGGGCCCGGTTTCGAATACTGAATATTGAGGAAGTATTCGGCTCCTGCTTTGGGGTTGGCCACCTTGTAGGGGATCGAGATCACTTTCTCGCTGGTAGGCGCTACATTCATGTCATCGCCGGTGATGGTGCCACTGCCGACAACCTTATTGGCATCGCCGTCTTCGAGCACCTGCCAGGTTGCCGTGTAGGCATTGAAGTTGGTAAAGAGGTTAAAGTTTTTGACCTTAATTTGCCCTTTATCCAAATCGGCAACACCAAATTTGACGTTTTGGTAGACTTTTGCCACTTCAAACACTTCCGGCTCTGGTTGATGCAGAGCATTGAAAATGCCGTTGGCACAGAAGTTGCCGTCATTGGGGTAATCGCCCCAGTCGCCGCCATATGCCAAGAATCTGTAGCTCGGCGTCACTTTTTCGGTGGTGTTGGCTTTGTTGAATTCCATCCACAGTAGCGTACTGGGATCCTGTGCCGTCATACTTTCCAATTCGCTGGGGGTAAAGCACTTATTGAAAACTTTAGCGTATTCAATATATCCGTCCGTAATGCGGCCGGGAACCTCAGCATTTTTCTTGATGGAAAGCAGTTGCGCATTGGCAGAAATCGGCTGTGTGAAAGGCAGTGTCGCCCTCTCCACGCCATCCACATACAGGCGCAAGTTGGTACCATCATAGGTGCCCGTTAGGGTATGCCAGCTGTCATACCAGGTCGCTAACACATCCGCCGGCAGGACCCAGTGAGCGGATTTCCAGCCTCCGGAATAGATGTAGAATTCAACGACCGGCGTCGGGTCATTGTTATAATGGGTCGCATATTTAATGGCATAGGAGGTATCCCCCTTGGTCACTAAATCATAGTGCTGTTTTGCGCTGCTAACGGGTCGGTTAAATTTGGCGCGGGCAGTAATTGTCATTTGTGTTCCGGTGATATCAAATTTCGGGTTTGCCGGCAGATCTCCAAAGCCGTCAAAGCATTCGACACCGTCCTTCTGGATAACAGCGCCATTGTCCAGCGCCAGCTTGATACTCGGATCGTTCACGGCTATAACAGTCTGCTTTTTGGATTCTGGTACATTTTTCCAAAGACCCTGGTCCACCCAGTCCCAAATCCATCCGCCTTGCAGATTGGGGTATTTCTCAACGATATCCCAGTAGTCCTTCATGTTACCTGTCGAGTTGCCCATGGAATGTGCATATTCGCTCATAATATACGGCATAGCGGCGCCACTTTTACCATAGCCTTCCACGCTGCTCACGTCCGGATACTGCACGGAAGCGGCATCCACGCCATAAGCGTTATAATGGCGTTCATATTGCACCGGACGGGTATTATCCACCTGATGCACATAGGTGGTCATCTGCTGCATGATCAAGGGAGAAGCGGACTCATTGCCGTTGGACCACATGACAACACTGGCATGATTCTTATCGCGCTGGATCATATTATCATGCCGGTCCTTGATGCTTTCACTAAAGTATTTGGTCAGCAGTTCGGCATTGCCGGTCCAGTACAACCCATGGGACTCGTTGTTCGCTTCGTCCATGATGTAGATACCGTATTTATCGGCCAGATAATACAAATACGGGCTGTTGGGATAATGCGAAGTGCGAATTGCGTTGAAGTTGAAATTCTTCATATCCCGGATGTCATTTTCAATGGTCGCATAATCAATTGCGCGTCCATTTTCCGCCGTCCATTCCTGGCGGTTGGTGCCTTTAAAGAGGAGGGGCTGTCCATTAATGCGAATCAAATCATGATCTACGTTGGAGCCTTCCCACCATCCGGAAATATTTTTCTTGTATGTAATCTTGCGGAAGCCAATCTGGTAAGCGTCACAGGCCACCACGTCGCTGCCATCCGATAGGCTGACCACCATGGTGTAAAGATAAGGATCTTCCGCGGACCACTTATGCGGGGCGGTAACGGGGAAATTCGCGTCAACTTTCACTTCCTGGCCCCCCATTAACGTGGGGACATCCAGCTCCGTACCTGTACCCAGATCAACAGGCTGCTTGTTGGCATCATACAAATCAACCTTGACTTTATAGTTCGCCACGGAGTTACCGGTATAGTTCTTCACGGAAGCATTAAATTTCAATGTAGAATCCGTAAAAGTGGAGTCAAAATCCGTAACGGCCTGATAATCACGCACACGTACCTGCGGGGTGGAATAGACATACACATCTCTGAAAATACCACTTAAACGATACATATCCTGATCTTCGCACCAAGAACTGTCGCTCCAGCGCGTTACACGGCATACCAGGGAATTGGTGCCGTTGGCATTCAAATAGTCGGTAATATCAAATTCTTTTGTGGTAAAGCTATCTTCCGCATATCCAACTGCGCGGCCATTGACCCAAATATAAATACTGGATTCGACCCCTTCGAAGTCGAGGAAGATACGCCGGCCATTCCAGGCGCTATCCACGGTGAAATCCGTGCGATAGAAACCTACTGGATTGTAAACGGTAGGCGCTTTCGGGCATTCCGTCGCCTCACCCACGGAAGGGTTGCCGTCGCTGTCGCCTTTCCAAGGCATACCCTGATTCTTATACTGTGGGCGGTCATATCCTTTTGTTTGCCAGTTGGAGGGAACAAATAAATTGTCCCAACCGCTCACATCATAATCTGACGCATAAACGGCTCCGAGTGCATCGGCAGCAGCCGGGTTATTCACCAAATTGAATTTCCATTCTTTTTGGGACAGGAGTTTATAATAGGGGGATAAGCTCCTGTTGAAATCCCGAGCACCAGTGATCGCATCTGCTGCGGTCGGATAGGGCAGCGAATCCACACGGGGCAATTCGCGGTTCACTTGTACGATGTGAGAGGAATTATCTGCCACCGTCGTACCGGTTCCGGCCCATTCCTTCATAGTGAATACCGGGTCTGCCGCTTTTACGCTAAAATCGCCGATTGCCATAATGGGAAGCATAATCGCAGCGGCCAAGCATAAAGAGAGAAGTCTTTTACCTGTTTTCATTTTTATCCTCCTGTGAAATTACTTTTATATAAACAACTTGCAGAAGATTCAACGCGTTTTATGTATACTCACACTTACCACAAGTTGATAATATATATATATATTGTGTCTTATTCATGCAATTTTTATTAATTATATCTTACCATAACCTTTCCGGCAAGTATATGGACATTCGTTTCAAAAATATGTATTATTATCCTCTCGAAAGGTTATGTGCAGATTTTACTTTTTTATTAGAAAATACACACCGCCTTTTGGTTAACTTTAACTATCCCTGGGTGCAGCGCCAAAGTCGAAATCTTGAATTAGTGATAAATGCTGAAGTGCTTTTCGTATTGGAGCCAGCCCATTCAATCCTTCATATCTGAATTTTCTGTAAACTGGATTTCTGTTTGCTTTCAGCGGTACAAGCAGTGGAGACCGTTACCCGAAGCAAAAAGCGCGGATATTTGGTTCGGGTTTTCACCGAACCAAATATCCGCGCTATACTTAAATTTCACAATGACATTTGATCCACAACCACCCCTCCGCTTCGGCGGGCTGTTGCTTCTACTGGATATTAGTTAGTCATCTTCAAGGATAAGGCCTCTTTCCAGTAATGAGTCCCATTTGCTTACCGCTTCGGATTCGCCTTGCTCCGCAGCTTTCAGGTACCAGTTGGCTGCCTCAGCGTAATTTTGCTCAACGCCGCGACCTTCTTCATACAAATTCCCCAAATTGAGTTGAGCGCATGATTCTCCCTGTTCAGCGGATTTCCGGTACCACTTTTCCGCTTCGGTATAATCCTTCTCAACGCCGAAACCTTCTTCATACATGACACCTAACCGATTTTGCGCCTCAGCATCGCCTTGCTCCGCAGCTTTGCGGAACCACATCGCGGCCTCAGCATAATCCTGCCCGACACTGCGTCCATCGTAATATAATTCGGCTAAATTATATTGCGCGACAGCTTTACCCCGTTCCGCACGCTTTTGAATCCTTTTAATCTGCCCTTCCGTCAATTCCATCCCGCCATTTTCGTTTAAATTTACAAATTGTATAATATAATTATAATCGACAATACCCAAAAAGGGAAGTCCGAAATCATAATACTTGACAGGCACATGTCTTATTCTCCCCGGCAGCGCGGGTAGTATTTCAGATGCGGGCAAATCCCTATTGCCACTCGCTACTCAAAAAATACAGCTTCTTTTCTGTCGTCAGTTCAAATTCGCTGTTTTATGCTCTGGGCAGGCATCCTGGCATAATCTCGTGACGACAGTACCTAGTGAAGATTGCAAGTTTTTTAAATCGTCTCCCAGACGGTCTAAGAAAATACTTTTAGAAACCGAGGATAATTCTAGTGACGTTTGAAAAAATAGAAACAGAATGTGTCTTTGGAAAGGATAGTCGAAATGAAAATCACAGGAGTAAAAATACGCAGTTTTTTGAATGAAGGGCGTCTGCTGGCACTGGTTTCGATTATTATTGATGATAGTTTGGTTGTGCATGACATTAAAATCATACAGGGCAACGAGCGTATATTTGTTGCTATGCCAAGTCGTAAAACAGAAGATGGAAAATATCGTGATATTGTACACCCCCTCAACGTTGAATCCCGAACCTTAATTGAAGAAAAAATTCTGTCGACTTATGAAATAAATTTATCAGAAAGGGAGGATACACCGGAAAATTTTCAGGACGAAGGTGAGGAAAATCCAATGACGAATGGGTCATAGCGCGTATGTAGAAATTTTGTGTGTTTGCCTTTTACCGTTTACGCCACGCCTAGCAATTCGGATGCAACAGGATAACCGGGCTCAGACATAGATTTAATACTTCGCAGGGTGTTATATTAAGCAATCGTTAATATTCATTCTATACTCCGGTCTTTTTGATAGAATTGTAACAAAGCAAGCAACACCCAAAATAGGCAGCCTGCGTTTTGTCAAGCTCGTTATTGACTAGAGTGGTCTTATACGATATAATGGGAACTGTTGCTTAAATCAACCCGAAAAATATGCGGATGTGGCGGAATTGGCAGACGTGCTAGACTTAGGATCTAGTGTCGCAAGACGTGGGGGTTCGAGTCCCTTCATCCGCACCAAACCAATATAATCCGAACCAATCACGACAGTTAATTCCTGTCGTGATTGGTTCGGATTATTGCTTTATTTCAACTAATATTTTTTCCGAACGGCATGGAACAACGTGTGAAGTCCAAAGCCAGAGCCCACGGAAAAAGCGAAAGACCGAATCAGAAGAGGGCGGGTCGGCTTTGAGAGTCTCTCGCTTCTTTATCAGATTTTGTTCTTCAAAGCATTATCGGTCGAAACTAGATTCTTTAATGTTTCTAATTGCGGATTAGTATTTAAATTCCGGAGTGATAAAACTTTTGTTACTACAAATATGCTGCAAATCCAATTTCTTCTTGACAGCAACTCTACATCGTGTTACTATATACCAGTAGTAAGCATTACTTCATACAAGTCTTGCAGAGTAGTTTGGCGTGTTTATGCCGGAAACGGGCGCAAGGCCATCAACTTGTATGCGAAAAAATTTGGAAAGAGGGATGCATGCATATGACAGAGGCTGTGATCATCGCAGAAGGAGTTTATAAATCCTTTAAAGCCACAAAAGTTTTAAAAGGCGTTGATTTTCAGGTGCGGCACGGTGAAATTTTCGCGTTGCTCGGTTCCAACGGCGCAGGTAAGACTACCATGATCAAAATCCTGTCCACACTTCTGAAACCAGACAGCGGCAGCGCGCGCGTATGCGGTTTCGATACCTGCCGGCAACCGGAAAAAGTGCGGGAAAGCATCAGTCTCACAGGACAGTTTGCCGCCGTGGACGGCCTTTTGACCGGGAGGGAAAACCTAAAAATGATTGCCAAGCTGCGCGGGATTGCCGCTGCAAACCAAACGGCCGACAATCTCCTAGAGCGCTTCGGACTGCGCGACGCGGCGAATCGCAGGGCTGACACCTATTCCGGCGGCATGGTGCGCAGACTGGATATCGCCATGAGCCTGGTGGGGACGCCTGCCGTTATCTTTCTTGATGAACCGACAACGGGCCTGGATCCCGAGGCGCGGCTGGAAGTGTGGAAAACCGTCAAAGAACTTAGCACAAACGGCACCACCATCTTGCTGACAACGCAGCATCTGGAAGAAGCGGAGCAGCTTGCCGATCAAATCGCCATACTGCATGGCGGGCAAATCATCGCGAGCGGAACACTTGAGGCACTCAAAAAGCTGTTCCCGCCCGCAAAAGTCGAATACATTGAAAGACAGCCGTCATTGGAGGAGATTTTTCTTTCCATTATCGGCAAAAAGGAGCCTTGCAAATGAAAATCTTACGCGACACGGGGGTGCTGTTCGGACGCTCTATGCGTCACATACTACGTAGTCCTGACACCATTATCACGGTTGCCGTTATGCCGCTTATGATTATGCTACTGTTTGTCTATGTATTGGGCGGCGCAATACAGGCAGAGATGGGCAATTATGTAAATTATCTGTTGCCGGGCATTCTGCTGATCGCCATCGCAAGCGGCATATCCTATACGGCCATGCGGCTGTTCACAGACGTGCAAAAAGGATTGTTTCAGCGGTTTCATTCTATGCCCTTTGCCCGTTCATCGGTGCTGTGGGGACATGTACTGACATCGTTAGTTTCCAACGCCATTTCGGTTGTGGTCATCATTCTGGTTGCACTCATCATGGGGTTCCGCCCATCAGCGGGTGTTTTAGGGTGGCTCGCCGTTACCGGAATTCTTGCGCTCTTTACCTTGGCGCTTACCTGGATTGCGGTCATCCCCGGACTATCCGCAAAATCGGTTGACGGCGCGAGTGCGTTTTCGTACCCGCTTATATTCCTGCCGTTCATAAGTTCCGCGTTTGTTCCGACCGCCACCATGCCTGCCGCCGTCCGCGTCTTTGCGGAGCATCAGCCGGTAACCTCTATTGTTAATGCGATACGCGCACTGTTGTACTCCGAGCCGGTCGGAAACGACCTATGGACAGCACTCATCTGGTGCGTTGGGATTACAATTGCAGCCTATATTTTTGCGATGAGGATATATAAACGGATTTTTTAAAGCAGCATGCCCAAAAAGAGCATCGCAAAAGCCTTCTTGGCCCTGCCGATCCGTGATTTCTCCCACACGAGAACCGCGCCCCGAAATCTCGGGGCGCGGTTCCGTGTTATGGGGGAAACAGTATGTTGTTCTTGTTGTTAAACGAGTGATACCGTCATGGTGAAAGGATAAGCTGCGCTCAGTGTGCCATTAACATTGCCTGCGTAGGCTTCAAAGGCACGGTTCTTGCCAGCGGTACCGATTTTGATGCCGAGTACCCAGGTGCAGGTACCGTCGGCGTTCACTGTTTTGCTGATCACGGTCTTACCAAGGTTGCTGGTAGCGCCCTTGGAACGAATATTGGCACTGTAAGCACCTTCCGCATTATTGGTGATCGTATAGTTAGCAACCACATTCACGAGTGCTTTAGCAGGTGCCACAACATTCAAAACCTGAGGTGCTTCATTGGTTTTTGTAATATCAATGGATACGCTCACGCCCGTGTTGTCATAGCTGCCATCACCATAATCCAGCGCCAGATTGATTGCCCGGTCATTGCCGGCAGTCCCCAACGCCAAAGTGGCAATATAGGTTTTGGTGTCGCCCGAAAGGCTGCTGGTCACGCTCTTGATGCCAAGCGGCATGCCCTTCTCATTCGCAAAAGCGATTCTGGATACATAGGCCGAACATTGTACCGTAACAGTGAATTCTTCGTTCACAGCGGCCTTTGCCTTGTCGATGGTCATCGTTACGGGGAATTTTTCAAGTGCCTCCATAGCGGCAGCCAAGGCGGCCTGCTGGGCGTCAACCTCTCTCTGGTTCGCATTGGCATCGTCGTAAACAGACTGTGCTTCGGCGAGAACTTGCTGCAGAGCATCCCAGCTCTCGGAGGTATAGGCGCCTTGCATGAGGAGCGTTGCCTGCTGAATCGCAGACGCAAGGTCGGATTTGTCCGCTTGCGGAGCGTTTTTCCAAGTATCATAGGCATCAAAGGCCAAAGTGAAAGTTTTCATAAAGGCGAGGTTTTTGCAAGCGGCCATCATTGCGTTGCCATAACCGATCGGATCACTGGCCAGCGCTGCTTTTACCGCGGCTTCCACGTTGCCTTTCATATCAAGCGTTATACCCGGCACAAATCTGGGAATGGCTGTGTAGAGGCCCGTTAAGAAAGCATCACCGCCGCCGTAAACGGTATTGGCAGGGAGCATGTAAGGTGCGGGATTGAAAGCGGGATGTCCCGTCCACAGGAATTGGTCGGTGACGACA
The DNA here is from genome assembly GCA_031556545.1 of Oscillospiraceae bacterium. Lineage (GTDB taxonomy): Bacteria > Bacillota > Clostridia > Oscillospirales > Acutalibacteraceae > JAVBST01. The sequence continues at coordinate 16,654 of JAVBST010000019.1, read as the reverse complement.
AAACCCTTAAAGCCCCACTCGCCGCGCAGTACATCATTCAGCAGGCTGGAATAACCGCCTGCCCATTTCATGCCGATACGGTTGAAGGCGGACATGATCCCCTTGGCATCGCCTTCTTTGACCGCAATTTCAAAAGGTCTCAGGTAGATTTCACGAATGGTCTGCTCGTCTGCCCAAGTGCAAACGCCCATACGGTTTTGCTCACAATCGTTAAGCGCAAAATGCTTTACGGTAACCACCAAGCCTTTGGACTGGGCACCGGCCGTTACATGAGCCGTCATTTTACCGGCCAGAATGGGATCTTCGGAAAAATACTCGAAGTTACGTCCGGCCAAGGGATTGCGGTGCATATTGGTGGCGGGCGCATACCAGACGTTAGTGCCAATGACTCTGGCATCTTCGCCGACAGCTTCGCCATAAGCGCGTGCCAAGGCATCGTTCCAAGTGCAGGCGAGCGCTGTGCCGATCGGATAGGCGGTACCTGCGTCGCTGACGGAGAGAACTTGCTCACGGAAAGCTTTAATGGAAGCAGGGCCGTCGTTATCATTCGTAGCAGGGATATTGAGGCGAGGTGCACCGCCGGTCCGGTAGCCGGAGTTGGAAATCATCTCCACGGCTTCGTCCACCGTTAACTGGCTGAGGAAATCACCCCACAGGCTGGAATTATAAAGTGCCTCTTCAAATGTTTTGTAAGCAGAATTCTTTTCGTAATATTTTGCAATCGCGTCGTCATAAACATCGTTGAGGGTCAACATGCCGCCCGGAAGCGTAACGCCGAACTGCGGAGCCGTACCCGTGGTAGCCAGCGCCGGCGCCTTATCCATATCCTGCATCATCGCGGGCTGGGTATAGTCACGGTTTTCGGCACTAGGTTTGGTGGGATAGGTTGCATCCTTTTGGCCGGCTTCTCTGGAAAGAACGGTCATGCCCTCGCCGGTTGAACCGTCAAAGCGGTTCTGCAATTGAGCGCCGGTAACCGGATCTTTATCGTATGTAATAGCGTTCAGGGTAAGTGTTTGCTCACGCACTGCGGATCGTACATCCGTGGAAACACGGATGGTGTAATCACCGCCATCTAAAATATACTGACCCTTTGTCATGTCGTAAGAAGCCATATGGTATTTGTCGATCTCGACAGTTACCGTCTGGGATTCGCCCGGAGCCAATTCATTTGTTTTCGCGTAGCCGCCGAGGGTCACTGCGGATTTTTCGGTGCCGCCCTGGGTATAAGGCGCGCTGAAATATACTTCAACGACATCTTTACCGGCGCGGGTTCCGTTGTTGGTCACCGTAACATCAACTGAAATCGCATTTCCTTTATCTACCACGTTACCCACATTCCAGTCAAAGCGGGTGTAAGAAAGGCCAAAACCGAACGGATAGCGAACCGGAACTCCAAAAGTTTCGAAATAGCGGTATCCGACATAGATGCCTTCCTCATATTTCAAAAACTTGTTACCGGTGGTGTTGGTCCAGGTCTTTGTTTCAGAATCATAGTTGGGCGCGGCGCCATCTTTTGTGTAGGCATAGTCGCCAAAGTTTTCAGTGGAAGGATGATCAACAATTTTGTTTGCAACCGTATCCGCCAGCTTGCCGGAAGGATTGACCTGACCCGCCAGCATTTCGCCGACCGATATCATGCCAATTTCGCCGGGCGCCCAGATAATGGCCGCAGACTTGATGTTCTCGAATTCATCCAGAAAATCCATTTCCATTACGTTGCAGATGTTGAACAGCACAATAATGTTACTGAATTTTTCGTTGAGCTTTTCAAGAATGGAGCGCTCTGACGGACGCAGCTGAAGTGTTTGCATCTGCAAGTCGCTGCTCTCACTACCGGAACGGCTGATGACCATGATGGCAGCATCCGAAGTCGCAGCCGCGTTGTTGAAAACGGTCTCGTCCATTGCGCTATAGGGCATTTCAGAGACTACGGTCGTCTGGATCATCATACCGACAGACCCCGCATCGTTGCCCTCTTTCCACTGATTGTCATTTTTATTATCGGCATACCATGTTTGATAATAATCATGGAGATCCTGATCGTACTCAATGCCGGCCGCTGTCAGACCGTCATACAGGTTGGCAGGATCGGCGACATCGACCGCGCCGGCACCGCCGCCGCCCAAGAAGGGATCGAGCGCGCCGCAGCCAAAGACACTGACTTTGGCGTCGCTGGTCAGGGGCAAGCTGTTTTCGTTCTCAAGCAGCACAATGCCTTCCGCCTGAATTTGCTTAGCGATATTCAAGGAGGCTTCTTTCACGGCCGCATTGCTGGGGTCATCGTAAATGCCCTTGGCAAAAGCGGTCATAGGCGCCCCGAGAAGCAACGTCAAGCTGAGCAACATTGCAATGATCTTTTTGGAGATACCCATAGGATTTCGTTTCATACTTTTCTTCCTTTACTGCTAAATTATTGCTATTTTTTTGCGATTCGGTGTATCATAAAGAAACACCCCGCCTGATTGTCAGCCCGTTTGGCTGACGCTGCAAATACGCCTATTGCTACCCTCCTTGCCCAAGGTTTCGAAGTTTCGACGGATATAATAATAAATGCAGTAAAATTATTATAATAATACACCAAAAATCATGCAATACTATCGGTGCCATTGGATGAAAATACGGTGCGATTGGTCGGATTGTGTGTTTGTGTAAAAAAGCGGACTCCAAAATATACTTTTTGAAGGTATTTTTATAGGAAGACTCACCTGCATTTTGGAAAGTGAGGAAATCACAGTCAGAACAAAGCCGCCTGTTTCAAAAATAAACAGGCGGCTGCTTGTATTGGCCAATTGGAATTGAGATTAACACATATCCATTGCAATCATCGCTTGCTTTTGCTTTTTTGGGGGATCATAAACCATGTGATGAAAGAAGCGGATATGATCCAGATATAAAGCAGTACGTCGCTTGCGTCTCCCGTTTCCGGTATCGCCTTGGGCGGCTCGCCGGGATTGTCAGGCTCATCTGTTTCAGGCTGCTCCGGCTCCCCTGTATCCGGGGCTGCGGTGACATGGACGATTAACGTCACCTCAATATTGCGCTCCATGTCCTCATAAATAACACCGTTTATATCACCGGAGGATTGATCAAATTTCACCTGATAAACGCCATTTCCGTCCTTTGTAATCGTATATTTTTTCTCCACAGTAGCCGCATTCCCATAAGTTTGACCGCTGTCGTTATAAGACATGTCCAGATACGTGTAGGGAAGCGTAAAACTTTGACCGTCCAGATCGCCTGTCAAGGTCTCGGGCAATATATATGCCTGCTGACCGCCGCCGTAAACGCGTGCCGTGAATCCTACAATTTCTGTCATATCCGTATCATTTACTTTGAAGGAAACGGCGCCCGGTGTGGCATAAGCTATATTTGCCCGGTCGGCACCTGCGGTATGAAGATCCACCCCATCCGGCAGTTCGTATGCATCAATTTGCAGGGCCATATCATTTTGCGTGTGGTCCTCGTCATCATTGATCACCCTGACCGACAGTTCGGCATTTGCCAGGACATGGATCAATTTGCTGTCACGTACATACCGCCCGTCGGCCAGATTCCAATAATACTCGACCAGATAATGTCCTGCATCAGCCGCTTCAAAGCGCTTGTAGCCGTTCCATTTCTCCTGCGTGTCCGGGTCGGGATCGCTGCGTAGCGGCAGCTCAGGGCCTTTGATAAGCATCCCCGTATCGGGATCAACCGATTCAACCGGACTGATTAGCGTCTCCAACGTACTCCCCAAGGCGTTATCCCCGCCCTTGGACATATGGTTCATATTCACCTTGGTAAACTTGTCGTTGGCTTCCGCAAAATTGGGCGGAACTGCCCCCTGCGCCGCCTGCTGATCCACATTCATCGGAATATCCGGATAAATACCGACGGATACATCCCGGTTGCTGGAATCGGCCATACGCGCGCCTGTGGAAAAAACCAGCCAGACATCGTCGGCATGATCATAGCTTGTATCAGGCCCCACGCTTTTATTTTCGCCTGCCGACAGATTCACCGTCGGTATAATCCGGAGTCTGCGTGATCCCACAGCTCCATCAATGGTTGTATTGACTTGAAGCCACTCAATACCGGGTGCGAAATGATCCGCATACCAGACACCGTTTGTTTTTTCGAGGGTAAGCACCGGATAGTCTTTGCCCAATAGCTGCGTTTTCAATCCGTCCTGCGTCCAGGCGGTCTGACCATCGCTGGTCATCGGAAACCGAACCGTAATGTCACGCACGGTATCATACGTTGTTGTCCGCAAGGCATTGCCGTAAAAATCCTTCTCCCAGGTATTCAAATGGACGGTGGATACAGACGCTTTTGAATAGGCTCTGACTAAATCCCTGTAGGGGGTGAGAAAGGTATCGGCATTCAAAAATGCCATTAGTTGTGGATACATCCCGTCACTGCTGACGAGCCATTCATTTGCCTGAACCGTAGTGAAACCGTTAAAGCCGTTTTCTCCCGCTTCACTGCTGAGCCCCTGGTATTTTATGCCGCTTTTAAGGGTTTCTGTGGTATACACTCCGGTGATACCAGAAACGGTTTTGTCGGAGCCGGAGGCCCACTCCCGAAGCGCGGTGGTCTGTTTATCATAGTAACAATGATCTAGTTTTGTGGTCCCGGCGTCAGTAATAAGCCCGAAAAAACCGCCCACATCAAGGTGGCTTGTCCTGTTCTCACTGACATCGGTATCCAGAGCGCCCACCTCACCAGCGGCATAACAGTTTGTAAATACTGGTGACGCGCCGCGTATCTCACCGACAAATCCGCCCAATTTTTTACCGCCATTTTGCATGCCGACAATCGTGGTACTATAGCAGTTGGTAAAGGTGTCATATGGGCTGCCAAAACGGCTGGAAACCAGTGCCACAAATCCGCCCAGCGTTTCAAATCCCTCCACCGAACCGGAGGCGTAACAGTTCTTATAATTGGTTTGTGCGCTATATCCCTCAAAGCCACCGGTCTGACTGGCGCCCAGCACCCGATTGTTGGTAAAACAGTTCGTTACCGTACACACATAATCATTACAGGAGATAAATCCGCCGGAATGGCCGCCAACGGAAATAACGGTTCCGTCGATGGCAAAGCAATTTTTGATCACGGCATTGCCGGGAATAGCCACAAATCCGCCTACGTGATTGACGCCGTAGACATCCGTATTTTTAACACCGCAGTTGTCCAAAGTGGAAGCAGTCGAGACAAAATTACTGGCCAAGGGCGCTGTATTCTGGGTCAAGGCCGGGGTATTGTTGAAAAACAGCGAATTTTCAATTGATATATTATGGGCCGTCACATTGGTAAACGTAAGGAAAATACTCACCGCATGTGTCCCGGTGGATACGCATTTCACAGATTTAAAAGTAAGGTTTTCGAGAACGCTGTTGGTCAATTTGTCAAACATCAAACTGGTATTCAATCCCAGATTGTAAATCGTTTTGCCGTTTCCGTCCAAAACCACGGTGGCATCCTTGATCGTGGTAACCCTGCCCCAGTTCTGATTGTAGCCATTCAGATCAATATTGCGCATGAGTTTGATGGTATATTGTGTTGACGCGCTCAATTTTTGAAAGGCATAACGCAGTTGCTGGCCTGTCCAAACCTCATAGGTGGTGCCGTTGAGAAAAGGCTGCATGGATTCGTTGCCGGGCAATCCCGGCGCGGTGCTGTTAGGGGCGGTTGTGGTGCCGGAAGCGGTACCATCCCAAAGGGGTAAGCCTTCATCAGAAGTGTCCGACCATGTAAAACGGTCACGGCACTTTTGCCATTCTGTATTTAGATAATCGATCCAATATCCCGGCGTGGAATGGCTGGCCATATATTCGTTGTAAGTGGCGGTATTCCCGCTGGTTTTGGCGCTGGAGTTCATGATGGCATCCATCGCATCATTGTTCGCTCCACTTGGCGGCGCTGCAAAAGCACTCCCAGCTATACAAAATAAGGAATGAATCATGATCATAACAGTGGCCACCGAAATTTTGCCTTTATGTGCATTCACCTTTTTCACCCTCTTGCTTTCTACAAACTGTCTCTTATCAAATTTTGTTATTATTTGTATTATTTCATGAGGAGAAAAATTTATGAATGGGAAACATGCAAATAAAAAATTGCCTTATTTTTATAAATAGAATATAGAAAGCGTTTTCCCTGCTGCACGGGATGAGTGCCGCGGAGGCTTCCATTCCCGCTGTTTACACTGCAAAAGGGTATTTTCACGGTGTGAAAATACCCTTTCTTCGCAGACTATGTCACCCGTCCACGGGTGATTGGGTGATTTTTTCTCTGATTGCTAAATTGTTGTATCAATCACTTGAATGCAGCACGGCTCTAAATGAGTGTTACGGTGACCTGGAAGGGGAAGGGCTGGCTCAGGGTTCCGTTTTTATTCCCCGCAACGGCCGTCAGGGTCCTGTCTTTACCGGCGGTGCCAACCTTGACGCCAAGCGCCCAGGTGCAGGTTCCGTCTGAGTTCATCGTTTTGCTCACAACCGTTTTGCCCAGCTTGGATGCCGCATTGTAGATGTTGGCACTGTAGGAGCCTTCCAGATTGGTTGTAACCCGAATGGTTGTCGGCACATTCACCTTCATTTGCGCCGGCGCCTCCACTTTGAGAACCTGAGGGATATCGCTTGTCTGGGTAATGTCGATGGTGCCGACGGTACCGCTGTCAACATAGGGTTTCCCGTTGCCATAATCCAGTATGACCTGAATTTCCCGCGCATTGCCGACGGTCCCCAGCTTCATGGTCGCTGTAAAGATCTTTTTCGGCCCCTCCGTGCGGGAAGTCAAGTTTTTAAGGCTCAGGGGAAGTCCCTCTGCATTGGAAAGGAAGATCCCCTCCACTTCCACGGGACAGGTCACCATGACTTGGAATTCCTCATTCACTGCGGCCTGGGTCTTATCAAAGGCAATGCCGGTCGCGTTTTTGAAGAGCATTTGCCGCAGATTAATCCCGCCATTGCCGATATTGAGCTTCAGCACATGCGCCCCTGCCGGAAGCTGCAAGTTATACACGGTATGATAGCTCCAGTTTTGCCATCCGCCGGTAGGTGCTATCGAGGTTACGCTGGCAATGGGCTGATCATCCAGCAAAATGCTCATGTTGGGATTCCGCTGGCTCTCCGCGGCATATTGGAAGGTGATGTCATACACGCCGGACTTCTCCATATCCAGATTATAGGTAAGCCAGGTATTTCGGCTTAATCCGCCAATATTTTTGCCGCCTAAGCCGCAATTTTCAATATTGGGATCCTGTCCGGGGGATTTGCGCGCAAACTGCTCGGATAAAACAGGGGCGCCCAAATCTTCGCCATAGGCCTTGAAATCGCCTAATGTGGCGCCGAAAATAAAAGCACTGCCGAAGTGGTTGCCATTCAGGTTGTTGTCGGTCAGCGTCAAGCGGATCACCGCAACATCCGTGGGGTTCACAAGTTGGAAATCAATGGTCGTGCGGAAAATACCCACTTGGGTTTGGTTGGCAATATCGGTTTGATACTGCACCGTGCCGTTGACGATATACTCCACTTTGGCTTTTGCCTGCCATACGCCCGTATAAACATTCAGCTTTTGGGGCTTCGCGCTGTATCCAACTTTGAACTCGAAGCCATTGCCAACACCTCGACACTGCATACCGTATTGGTTTCTGGGGCTGGGGTAGCTGGGATTCGCATCCGTGTAGGTATAATAGATGCTGCCATCCCTGATACAACCCTTTTCTCCATCCGGCACGGCGGTATGGTTGCGTTGGAAGCCGCTCAAGCCACTGCCGCCCGCCTTGCGCGCATAGTCGGTTTCGGAATCCTGGGGAAGCTGGAACCAGTCGTTCGCGCCCTCCTGTGTCAGGTTTAAGGTACCCGAAAAGGGAGTGGTCTCCATCTTCATGGGATTTTTAGGCGGTTCGGTTTTGGCCGGAATGAAGTGATGGGGAGAATCAATTTCCTGCAGGGTGACCGCATTCAAATAGCAGCTGCCCGATGTATTGCCGGATGTGATGCTCATATCCAGGAGCGTCATGCGCACCACCGCTTGATCGGTCGGCTGAGCCAGCTTGAAGTCGAATCCGATCCGGCATTGCCGAAGATCATTGTAACGGATCATCTCACTGGCCTGCACAACGCCGTTGACAAGAAAATCAACCCGCGCCTCCGCGTGCCAGACGCCGCCATAGACATAAACCCGCTGGGCTTTTTCGCTATAGGCAAGGTCAAACTCAAGATAGTTGGATTCCCCGCGGATATGGCCGCCATAGCGATTAATAGGATAAGGATCGCTTCCATCGGTATACAGATAATAGAGGTTAGCGTCGGTCATCACCCCTGTCTGATTGCCGACATTGACGTTGTGATAGCGGCGGAAGGTTCCAATACCTGATCCGCCCGCTTTCCGTGCCTGCGGATTTTCTCCATTGATATCGTCCCGGATTTGCGCCCAATCTTTGGTGCCCTCCTGTGTCAGATAGACATTGCCCGTAAACATAGACTGGGTGGTATCAATGACATACGGCCCTGCGGTGTCGATAGACTTCACCGTCATATGGAAGGATTTTTCCGCAGTCGCCGCATTTTGATGTGCGGTGATGGTCACATCGCTCGGCTTATCGGCGGCCGAATCAAGGGGCCGCACCACAGAGCCGTCATTCATAATGCCATTGGATTGGTTATGTGTGGAGGAACTTAGCGTAAAGGTGCTGCCGTAAATGGGACCGATGGTACTGATCAGCAGGTCATATTGCGTGGCGGCCTCGGTATTCCCATTGAGAATTGTAGGCAAAGCCGCCTCCAGATCTTTTTGAGCGCGCAGGGCGTCTGTGGTGCCCTCCGGTTCCGGGATTGCCCATGCCACATCTGTGCGCGTGCTCTCGAGACCGTCCTTAACCCCCGAAACAGCGACATAATACTTTTGGAAATTGACAAGACTGTCCAAGGTATGCGGCAAATTGGACGTTGCTACAACCTGGGTTAACTGATTCGGCTGCAAACCGTAATAGATTTTCCAGCTATCATAGGCTTCACCTTTGGGAGGCTGCGCTTGGACTTGGATGGTGCCGTCCCCCGCTGTCAACGTCAAATTGGCAGGGACACCCGGCACCGGCTGTCCGCCTTCCAGCAGTGCAATGCCTTTCAGGGAAACGTTCCCGGTGGCAGCGCCCAACGTCTCGTCAATCGTCCACTTGAGCAACACATTGCGGTTGTCGGAAGCGGCGCGGAAAGGAATATCCAAAACATATACCTCTTCCTGCGCGCCTCCATACAGAGGCACTTTTGCCACCGCGTCCGAAGCATCCGACAGGATGGCGGTCAGGCTGCCCTTGCCGTTTTGCACACCGACAATGACCCGTAGGGTTTGCATGGCGTTCTTCGCCGGCGCCATCACCATAAATCCCTCCGGCCCATTGGAGTGGAGCCGCTTGACAACATCCTGAGCGCCCGTAAAGCCAATGGATTGCAGTTCTTCGTTCTCACGGGTCATGATGGGATTTCCGCTGCTCTTGGCGGCATAGCCCACCGTATTGACATTATAGAGCAGTGCGGAACCTTTGCGCACCTGCTGCTGCAAGCCGTCTTTAATGGCAGGGTCCAGCGCAGTGCCAAAGAACACATAATCGGAAGCGCTTGCGTCCAATTTTTCCTTGGTCAGCTCGCCCTTAACCTCCTCAAAAGAACGGGCGATCGCCCCAATGTAACCCGGTAATCCCGTTTCGCCCGCGATATTGTAGCTATGGGTACCGGCGGTCACGAGATAGGTTTGCGTATGGGTGCCATTGATAACTTCCAGGGTGAAATCCTGCGTGGCTGTCACGGTGAAGGAAACGCCATCCCTGGCGCTGGCGCGTTCCTGTGCCAACAGGGAAACACGGTTGACAACGCCATTATGTTTCATGTACAGATTGCTGACGCCATTTTCTTCTGTTAAGTTCATGCGCCACGTAATTTTATTCTCGGGTGCATTGATGTCCAGTCCCAACACGTCATCAATGATGGTGCCCACCGACAGGCAGCCTGCCCATCCCGCAAAATTGGGTCGGCTGTTGGGGTTGGAACCGTGGTAGCCGTTGCGTACATACTCTGCGGAATAATTCTCCCAGAGCGTTGCATGGCTGACATAACCGCCCTTTTTCCCTGCCTCATACACATTGGAGGCCATGAGCAGATGCCGCAACCCTTCTTGGAAGGAGAGATCATAATAGCCGTTATCCGCAAGCCCACGTATGTATTGATAGGAAGTCGGAGCCCAGACAGCGCCTTGCCAATACCCGCCTTCGGGCACATAGTCGGGATGGTCATAGGGGGCCGTCGCGAGTCCGCTGGGCCGGAAGAGCTTTTGGGAATTGAGCCCATGCGCTTTGATGATGGCCTCGGCGCGTTCCGGTGGGGCCACACGTCCCAACAGCGCCCAAAGATTGGTGGGGGTGGAAATATTGGTTTTGGTTACGCCGTCATCATCAATGTTGGAGTACATCTGCGCCTCTTCGCTCCAGAGCTTCTCATTGATGAGCGCGGAAATTCTCGCATGCTCCGCCTCGAACTTTTGCTGATTCGCAGTATCCCCCATAGCGCCTGCAATCAGGGCTATATAGTAGGCAAATTGAGCCTGCTGAATGCTCAGGTCATTATAAGTTTCATTGTCCCCTCGCGGGCCTTGGTTCCAGCCCTGATTAAAGGTGTTATCCAGCCCGTTTCCTAAGCCAGAAGTCTTGCCATACAAGCCGTTCGCTAATTTTTTGTACCGCTCAATAAAGTTAAAATGAGACACCAGGCGCTCAAACAGGGTTTTGCCCTTAATCACTTTACTAAAGCGGGAAACGTCTCCATGAATCTGATATTGTTCCCATTCTGCCCAGGCCCAAAGAGGCGGGTTCACGGACCGAACGTCAGTATACCCTTCATGGAAATCGGCTCCCGTTTCCTCATAGATTTCCCGGGGGATGTACCCGTCATCTTCCTGTCCGGGTTTATCCGTTTGATGCAGATAGAAATTATCTAAAGAGGATAAGGTAGGAAACTGATTCTGCCCATATTTATCGAACATCATCATGAACAAAGTATCCCACGCAAAAATTCTTTCCGCAAAAGCCTCGTCTACAAAATAGGGGCGATCCGGATTACAACCTGCCGGGATTTTCTTGATATTGCTTTTATGCATCTGCCACGTGGCGTCAAAGATTTCCTCCCACTCGGGGTGGTCCTTGAAATGCACCTTCGGCAGATCTTCCATATCGATTTTATAGCCGTTCGGTAGGGTTTCCTCTGCGGCGTTGACGATGGGGGCGGATATGGTCAATAGCATAGCAATAATCAGTAAGAAAGACAGCACTCTTTTACGTTTCATTTTTTATCTCCTTTGCATTATGTACGTATTGTATTGTCGGCTCATTCTGGCAGGGGGCATTCTCCTTTCTTAATTTAAAATTACGTGTTAGCAACCGGGCACCACCTCCTTTTATGCTATAAGTTTTTTGAATGAATAGAATATATATAGCACAATGCACAATGAACAGTATTATAATACCATGCTTTTCCTGTCAGGTCAACAAAACATATTTCACATAAAAATGCACAGAATCTATTTAATGGAAAAGCACAAGCGCAGTCTTGTGGAGCCGGGGACTTCGTTCTGTCTCCGGCGCTTCGCCACGGCCTGTGCGAGCTGCCAGGCGGAGCCGCCCTCATGATTTGGGCATTTGCTTGCTTTTATATTTGCTTGTCAATGCGCAATCTGATATACTATATGTATACTATTACGTCTGCCTATACAGGCTGGAATCTGGAGAGAGGCGCTTGTGTGCCCGCATAACATTGGTCATGCACCGCTTCTTATGGCGCGGCCTTGATTTTATAGCGCATATCCACAGCGCAGACCCATGCGCACGATTACTTTGGCAATGGAGTGCGGCCCTATGAATATATCTTTTTCGGTGTTTGTCTGGTTTTCACAATATTTTTTGTCTTTTCTCGCTATTATACTTTTATTCCAAAGTGTATTCTCTCGGAGAACCAATCGCCCCCAAAATCAACGGGCATTCCTTGGCATCGCCGCCTTTTTTCCTTCCATCTTGATCTTTTTCATTTTTTCTCATCTGATGTCGCTGCAATTGTACGTCTTCCATTACTACGCATCGCTGGAGTTCGCCACTTATCTCCTGCTGGTTTTTTTCCTGTTTCAGGGGAATCCTTATAAGAAATTAATGATCCTCATGCAATCTGTGGTCATCATTTGGTTATTGCGTTTTACCTGTGTGAATTTGCTTGCGCTAATTGTGGGAACCTATAACAATATCATGGTTCATTACCTGGCCAGGGCGTTTGCAAACGTTTTAGCATTTGCTTTTTGCCATCTTCTTGCCCGATATATGAAGAAACTGGATTCGGAATACGCAATCCCGGTTGGCTATTGGCTGTTTATGTACGGAATTACGCTGGTCGAATATTTCTGTGGCATCTTGATCAATGATATGCTCACCCAAAATACACTTTTCAGTTTTCAGGCAACCATTCTACAGGTTGGGCTTTTGGGAATCATGGCGGTGATATTCTATTTTTTTATTCGGCTGTGTAACAACTACCAAAAGCTGATCCAACACTCCCTTGTAACGCAGCAGTTACAAATGCAAAAGCAACACTTTATGGACAATCAGAGCACCTACGACAAGCTGCGAGAGTTGCAGCACGAATTCAAAAATCAGCTTTTTTATATGGACTACTTGCTGGATAAGAAGGACTACCGCACCTTGCACCAGTATTTCAGGGACTACTATAACAAAAAGAAGGAAATATTCGGGTTCTGGGAAGCCGGCAACAATATTATCAACGCGGTATTGAACCAAAAGCAAACCATTGCCCTGCAAAATCATATTACGGTACAATTCGACACGACATATGTGCCGGAAAAAACCACTTTTGAAGATGTGGATCTTTGCACCATATTATCCAACCTGATGGATAACGCCATTGAGGGATGTCAGGGATTGCCCAACGCGCAAATCCACGTTCTGATGAGAATGGTCAAAAATTATCTGCATATCATTGTAAAAAACTCTGCTTCAGAGAATATATTGGAACAAAATCCTACGCTGCAGACAACCAAGGAAAACAAAAAGATGCATGGTTTGGGGCTGAAAATCATCCGTGCGCTGGTGGAAAAATACAATGGAATCCTCAATTTCCAGTTTGAAAAAGGTTACTTTTCCGTGGCATTGTCACTACAACAGCCGGAATGATAAAGAAGGTCGGAACATGATTAGAATTGCCATATGTGATGATCAGGAAAGCATTACAAAGGCGCTGTCACAAACAATCAGCAAAGCATTTGAGGGGCTCGGAGAAGTAGCGGAAGTCACATGCTACCAAAGCGGAATTGCGCTGAAAAAAGACATTTTTAGCGGCGCCATCTTTGATGCCATCTTTTTGGATATCGGCATGCCGGATAGTGATGGCATTACCGTTGCAAAGCGTTTGAAGGAATATAATTGCAACGCCCTCATCATTTTTGTCTCGGCAAGAGAGTCGCATGTCTATGAGTCCTTTGCGGCCCAGCCTTTCCGCTTTTTACGCAAAAGTGCTTTTAAAAGCGAAATCGGACAGACCGTAAAAGACATTGCTGAAGCCTTAAAACCCAAGGATTCGGACAGCATTTTGATACACTTCCGCCAATCCTTTACCAAGGTAAATCCTTATGAAATTGTTTATATTGAAGCCGAAAACAAAACCACAAAAGTGGTGTTTATCAACCGCGAAATGCATGCACATATGACGCTAACCGACTTTGAAACGCTGTTAAATGATTTTGGATTTATCAAAACCCATCGAAGTTATTTGGTCAATTACCGGTATATCGTAACCATCCAAAAAGAAGATTTGATTTTGGAAAACCAAATGACAGTCCCTATCAGCCGACATCGCCTGAGCGAGGTGAAAAATACATTTCAGCGGCTGGTCTTATTGGATATTTGAACGTAAATGCTACAAAAAAAACCGACTCCCTTTCCATTCGGGAGTCGGTTTTTTGCTTATTTGTCTATTTTCCTCCTGCACCCTTCAACAGGTATCAGGGAAAAGCGTTATCAGCGCGTACGTCGATTTTTAGCGTCTGTGCGTGACATGCTTTGATCTAGCGAATCTTATGATTCTCTCTTGGTCTTTCTCATCACCAGGAACACGGCAACGCCTGCCGCCATCACGAGGAAGATTCCATAGAGGCCCAGCACGTTGGCGCTTTCGCCGGTTTTGGGGTTGCTGCGTGTGCCCGAGGAAGCAGAAGAAGCGGTAGAGCCGGTAGAGCTTGTATTATCCGGTTTCTTCGGCATTTTCAAATCATCGGCCTTGAGGCCCAATTTCAGCAAGTTGTAATCCCAGAACAAGTCGTTCCGTGCCGTGAGTGCCCCTGTATACTGAGATTTCATCTGCTCGGCAACACCATTGTGGAAACGCATAATGGACAGATTGTCCATATTGGTGGGAGCCCACTGGGGCAAACCGGTTCCATTGGGATTGCCTGTCTTCACAAAGTTTGCCCAATAAGTGGACATGGTTTGCGCCAAAGCATAGTCAGCCGCCGTCCAGTCTCTGTTGGCACTGCCATCCCGCATGGAATTGAACATATACCATAATTCCGCCGAGTGGTAAGAACCATAGAAATCACTGTCACGTCCAGGAGGAGGATTGTCAAAATAGTAGGTATAGACGTTGCTGTTATTGTGTGCCATGATATAGGAACTGGTAACGCGGTTGAGTTCGAGCATGTTGTCGGAAATGACGCGCCAGTTATGCTTAGCCGCCATTGCAGGATCGTTCGCGGCATCATAAAGGGCCGGGAAATTATACTTCTCATACAGATTCACACCATAGCTGGTTTCGCAATCCGTGCCATATGTTTTCTTCATGGCGTTGTTGAAATTATCAACAGGATACATCCCGCCGTTTTGTTTGCCAACCAGAGAGGTATACTCATCCGCGTTGGAGCCAATCAGAAGATCAATTCCATCCAGGGCGCCTTTCGCCATCAAATTCACGGAATCATTGGTAAGAACATAATTATCGAGGGTGGGGCCATAACCCAATCCACTAAATTTCTTGTACGTATCGGCTTCCATGAAATCCTCAGCAGGGATTTGACGAAGATCTGCCAGCGTAATGCCCGCGCCGAACGCGTTGTCTACCGCCGTTCTGCCTTTGACCTCTTTATCGGCCAAGGGCGTGTAGCCGCCGCCAGGAGCAGTGGAGAAAAGGCCGAAGCCACTCTGATGGATAGCGCGTTGATATAAGCCCTTGGTGAGCGGCGAAGAAAGCAGCGAACGCACGCTCATTGCGCCGGCGGACTGGCCGTCAATGGTCACCATTTTGGGATTGCCGCCAAAAGCTGCAATATTTTTATTGACCCATTTCAAGCTTTGAATTTGGTCTAAGGTTGCATAGTTACCGGAAGAACCGTTCGGATCTTCTGCAGAAAGTTCATCCAAAGCGAGGAAACCGAATATGTTCACTCGGTACTGCGCGCAAACGACAACAATACCCTGCGCCGCCAGTTTCGAAGCATTAAATTCAATTTCGGAGGCATTGCCGTGATCATAGCCACCGCCGTGGAACCACACCAGAACCGGAAGATTATCGGTGCTGGATTTTGCGGGGGTATAGACATTGACATACAAGCAGTCTTCATCGGTGTTTGGCTTGTAGTTGTCGTCGTAATAGAATTCATCATACCAAAATGTACCGGGCGTATTGGTATCGAACTGCATGGCTGCATTGCCCCATGTGTCGCATTTGCGTACATCGTCCCAAGGCAATACCGGTTGGGGAGCCTTCCAGCGGTTTTCTCCAATGGGAGGCGCCGCAAAAGGAACACCTTTGAATACCTGCACGGAATCCACGTCAGTGGGAACGCCCGATATTTGGCCGCCTTCTACCTGAATGGCGCCCAGCCCCCCAGCTGCGGATGCCGGCATCACAAAGCTGGTAAGCATCAGTGCGATGATCAGCAAAACGCCGATCGCCTTTGGAAATGTCTTTTTGAACATTTTCTCGTCTCCTTTGTTTTTTTTATTTCCACCGCCTAAGGCAGTAAAAACCCCAAAATCATGGCAGCCGCAAAAATCACTTGGCATCAACCATCGCCGAGTGTATTAAAATGTTCCAGACGGCGAGGGCTTCCACAAGCAGAGCCGTCATGCAACAACCTGTAAGAGGGAGCGGGTCTCAGTGGCACGCATCATGATAATCATAAACCATGTCACTTGTAATTGCAATACAAATCTTGTGGATTTATTCTAAGCATATTTTTACTTTCCATATCAAAATTGTATATTAGTAATAAAACAAGTAATTTTCCATTGTCGCAAAACAATCTTTCCTAACTGCGCGTAACATGCCTCCCTTGAGGGTATCCGTGGGGTACCGAACCGGATGGTCGTGCAAGGACAGTCCTGGCACGGCCTCTCAAAACTCTTTTTAAAACTGTACATTTTGTTATTCGGCAAACTGTTTTTTGATAAAACAGTTTGCCGAAAATGTATTTTTACCTATGATGAATTGTCAAGTCAAGTGCGCCACTTCGTGTAGAAAAACTTGAATAGGTGATTTCCAGCCCAAACATTTTCGGGGTCTGGAATTGATAAGAAAGAGCTTGTGCGTCAGCTCTCTTTGGTTAACCAAAGAGAGGTTCG
>JAVBST010000013.1:0-33443 GCA_031556545.1 Oscillospiraceae bacterium | reverse complement strand
GGGGTGAAGGTGGGCAAAATCCGAAACTTTGGACATGTGGTGGATTTCATGCGCAAGAATCTGGTGGCCATTGTGCTCATTCTGGGCATGGTGGTGGTGCTGAGTCTGGCCCTCAAATCCATCTTGAAGAAGCCCGAGGCGCTTCCTCCGAGTTCCAAATAAAAATGGCGGACCGGAGGGGCTCCCCTGCGCAACCGATAGGCAAAGGGGCTGGCGCAACAGGAGTTTTTGATTGCCAAATGCGTAAACGGAATGACGTAAATGGTAGGGGTCGATGCCTTCATCAACCCGAAAAACGGCAAAATTTGCTGAATTTCGGGCGGATTTGGGCATCGGCCCCTACTTGTTTGGTGCATTTTTAGGAATCGATCCGTTTCACTTGTCTTACGGCTCCGGGCTATCCTCCTCGGGAGGTGGCTGTAAAAGCGCCTGCTGTGCCTTGCGCCGTTCCTTGCGGGCCCGGCGTTCCTTACGGGTGGCCCGCAGGATAATCAGGAGAGCTATGGCCAAGATAAGCAAAACGGGGGAAATGGTTGCCAGCGCAACGACAATCCATTGCAGGGCGCTGAACAGGCCGCCCAAAACGCTGACAACACCGCGCTTGATTAGGTTCCACATATCCGACAGGGACAAGGAATTCCACTCGATTTCCTTAGGGGCTCTCCCCGGGTCCCTGGCCTCATAAATCCGCAGGCTGAGCTCGGCCAAATCTGTCAAGGCATTGTAGCGCTTGAGCTGGCCTTCCAACAGTTCGATTTCCTGCGTCAATTGGTCAATGCTGCCTTGCACCCGCAGGATGTCCTCGATAGATTCGGCCTTGGCCAAAAATTCATAGTATTTATCCAAGGAAGTGCGCAAGGTTTTCAGGCGGGTCTGCGTATCATAATATTCCTCGGTGATATCCTCGGCGGATACCGCTTGGTTGATGATTTTGGCTTGTTCTCCCGCATAAGTCAAAAAGGCGTCGAGTTGATCGGGGGGGAGCTTCAGGGTGGCGAAAACCGTCTTATAATCCGAACTGTCCTCCTGAATCTCGCGGCTGAACTCATAGCCGCCCATTCGCTTGGCCTCTTCCAGCAAAGTATCATATAAGCGCAGGACATCCTCGGTTTCCAGGTCTGCCTTGGCATTTTTGATGATTTTGCGCTCGATATCCGGGCCGGTTTGGGCCAAAGTACCGTTGCTATTAGTGAAATCCTCGGCAGGGGCGCCCTCGCTTTGGCTGCCGGCATCGCGGCCCTCCTCGGGAGCATATTGATAATAGGCGTCATCCATCCCGGTAACGGAGGCGCTGGCAACAGGCGCCGTCCCTTCGTTGTCGCTTTTGCTCTTGCTGCATCCAGTCAGGAACGAAGCCAAAAGCAATAAAGATAATAGCAGTGCAAGTATTTTTTTCATGGCAGGATTCTCCCTTCAAAACGAACATGATCAGTTAGTTTATATACAAACGAGGGGGACAATATGTTTCAGTTTTGGGGAAGAGCATAAAATTTTTCGGCCGGATACCGAAAGGCGATTCATAGCGTACCCATAAAAATGTTTTCGCATTTGCGCAGCGGCAACGGGGCATGCGGCCTCCACCATGGTTAATAGCCCAATGTTCCCAGCAGGGAATCATCATTGAAAACCCAGTCCCGCACATCGATTTCCGTAAATTCCGTGTCGGTGTTGCGGATGACCACCCGGTCAATGCCCGCATTAATAATCAGGCGTTTGCACATGGAGCAGGAGTTGGCATCGGGGACCAGTTCCCCCGTTCTCGCATCCTTGCCGCATAAATATAGGGTTGCCCCGATCATATCCGTCCGGGCGGCGTTGATGATGCAATTGGCCTCGGCATGGACGCTGCGGCATAATTCATAGCGTTCCCCACGGGGGATCTTGAGATCCTCCCGGATACAGGTATTCAGATCGATGCAGTTTTTACGGCCACGGGGTGCGCCGGTATAGCCGGTAGAAATAATCCGATCGTGATGCACAATAATAGCGCCAAAATTTCGGCGTAAACAGGTCCCTCTTTCCAAAACGGTCTGGGCGATGTCCAAATAATAATTTTCTTTGTCGGTCCGCTGCATAAGCTTCTATTCCTCCTTTGTTTTTATCCCATTTTCTGCTATAATGATGACTACGGTGTGCTAATCTGGCGGATCATACCGCTTTGTAATCGTCCAAGTAACATAGTAATCATATCGTATTTGTGTATGAAATGCAAGCAATACCGCACGACCGGGGGAGGAGTAACCGACATGGAATTGACCCGCAGGCAGGATCTTGAAACGCTCTTGGCCCGGCATGGATTTCACTTTTCCAAGGGGCTTGGACAAAATTTTATCATCAATCCCACGGTTTGTCCCCGCATTATAGAGGGGGCGCAGATCGATGACCGGACGGCCGTGCTGGAAATCGGTCCGGGCATTGGGACCCTGACCACGTTGCTGGCAGAAAGGGCAGGCAAGGTGGTGGCCGTGGAGCTGGATCACCGCCTCTTTCCTATTTTGGCCGAAACACTGGCAGACTATAACAACATCTTCATTATACAGGGAGACGTCCTGAAAATAAAGCTGGCGGACTTGTGGGCGGAGTATTTTGCGGGCTATCCGGTGAAGGTTTGCGCCAATCTGCCCTATAATATTACCTCGCCTATCCTCATGGGGTTGCTGGAGAGCCGGCTGCCTATGGAGTCGATCACCGTAATGGTACAAAAGGAGGCGGCGCAGCGCCTGTGTGCCCGGGTGGGGAGCCGGGAGGCGGGCGCCGTCACGGTGGCGGTCCATTATTATACCGAACCCAAGCTTTTGTTCCCCGTGAGCAGCGGCTCCTTTTTGCCCGCGCCCAAGGTGGATTCCGCGGTGATCCAGCTGCGGCTGCGGGATAAGCCGCCCTTGGATTTACGGGATGAAAAGCGCTTCTTCCGCCTGGTTAAGGCCGGATTTGCCCAGCGCCGCAAGACCCTCTACAATATTCTGCGCCATGGTATGGGCCTCTCGGATACGGCGGCGCAATCTGCCTTGGAGAGGGCCCAGATTCCCGCCAATACGCGGCTGGAGGCGCTATCCATGGAGGCGCTGGGGACGCTTGCCAATGCCCTGACAGAGGATTAGTTTTTATACAAAGCCAAAAAAATGCCCCCTGCCTGATATGTGGCAGGGGGCATAGAATCGGTCAGATCCTTATTTGATTTCAACGGTTGCGCCGGCTTCGGTGAGCTTCGCCTTCGCGGCTTCGGCATCATCCTTGGAGATACCTTCTTTGACCGCCTTGGGCGTGCCGTCTACCAATGCTTTCGCTTCCACCAGGCCGAGGCCGGTCAGTTCGCGAACCGCTTTGATAACCGGAACTTTCTGTGCGCCGGGATTCACGAGAATAACGTCAAACTCGGTCTTCTCTTCGGCTGCCGCGCCGCCGTTACCGCCGGCTGCCGGAGCTGCCGCTACTGCAACAGGAGCCGCAGCGGATACGCCGAATTCTTCTTCCAGCGCCTTGACCAGTTCGGAAAGCTCCAACACGGTTAAACCTTTAACTTCATCGACTAATTTTGTTACTTTATCGCTCATGATTTTTGAATCCTCCATTATATTATTTAGAATAAAAATTTAGAAACCCTATGCATTTTGCTTTTCAGCAATGGCGCCCAGCACACGGGCGAGGCCAGTAATGTTGGCGTTAAGCACATAGACAAAGCTGGTGATGGGGGCATTGAGTCCGCCCAAAGCCTGTGCCACGAGCACTTCGCGAGAGGGCAGCTTGGAAAGGTTGATCACATCGCTTTCGCTGATGACCTTACCGTCCGCAAAACCTGCCTTAACCGTGAACTTCTTGTTTTTCTCGGCGTACTTGCAGAGAATACGGGCCGCGGCCACATGGTCATCCTGGCTCAGCGCAACGGAGGTAGTGCCTTTTAAGAAGGGATCCAAGTCCGTCAGCCCGGCATCTTGAATGGCCAGATGCAGCAGGGTGTTTTTGGTGACAAAATAGTCCACGCCCGCCTCGCGCAGTTCCTTACGCAGTTTGGTATCGTCTGCAACGTTAATGCCCTTATAGTCCACAAGGACACCGGCGCAAGAACCCTTGAACTTTTCGGTTAATTCGGCAACGATTTTCTTTTTGTTTTCAAGAACAGATTGGCTTGGCAAATGATTTCACCTCCTGGTTTGAGAGTCCGGGTCCCAAAGACCCGCAAATAAAAACCCCTTTCCTGTTGACCACAAGAAAGGGGATCACAAAGCAAAATTGCACAAAGCAATAAGACTTTTCAATCGACCGCTTCCTCGGCAGGCGGGCAGAGCCCTTACGCATGACGCACCTGCTGTCTTGGGTAACAGCAATGGATATTCATTTTTGCAGAGAATAGTGTATCACAAACCTGTGCATCTGTCAAGCTTTATACAAAGCGGGACGGATTGATGCGGATGCCGGGGCCCATGGTCGAGGCAACCACGCAGGATTTGATATACTGGCCCTTTGCCGCCGAAGGCTTTGCCTTGACAATGGCATTCATCAGGGTATCAAAGTTCTCCTGGAGTTTTTCTCTGCCAAAGGAGACCTTGCCGATGGGGCAGTGAATGATGTTGGTCTTATCGAGTCTGTATTCAATCTTACCGGCCTTGGCTTCGGTAACAGCGCGGCCCACGTCGTTGGAGACGGTGCCGGCTTTGGGGTTGGGCATAAGTCCGCGGGGACCCAGCACCTTACCCAGACGGCCTACGAGACCCATCATGTCCGGCGAGGCGATGCAGACGTCAAAGTCCATAAAGCCTTCCTTCTGGATTTTTTCTAACAGATCCTCAGCGCCGACAATTTCAGCGCCCGCAGCGACAGCGGCCTTGGCATTATCGTCCTTGGCAAATACCGCAACGCGGATCTTCTTACCCGTGCCGTTGGGCAACACGACGGCGCCACGGACCTGCTGGTCCGCATGACGGGAGTCAACGCCCAAACGCACGTGCAGTTCGATGGTTTCATCAAATTTTGCCGGGGCGGCTTTGATGGCCGTTTCCAGAGCTTCTACCGCGTCATAAAGTTTGTCGCGGTCAACGAGTTTCCGGCTCTCGTTATATTTTTTTCCATGTTTCATGTTTCGTACCTCCCAATAGAGTGGTTAATCGGAATGTTCCTCCCACCCGGGAACCGGTAGGTTTGATCCTACAGCAAGGCGCGTGGATACGCACTTGCAACGAAGTTCATTTCCCAGGGTTAATCTACAACTTCAACGCCCATGCTGCGCGCGGTTCCGGCGACCATACGCATCGCTGATTCCACACTCGCCGCATTGAGATCGGGCATTTTCTGTTCCGCAATTTTCCGGACCTGTTCGCTGGTGATTTTGGAAACCTTATCTTTGTTGGGGACACCCGAAGCCTTCTCAATACCGCAGGCTTTTTTAATCAGCACAGCGGCAGGCGGGGTCTTGGTCACAAAGGAGAAGGAACGATCCGCATACACGGTGATCACTACGGGGATAATGAGACCCACGTCGTTTTTCGTGCGCTCGTTAAATTCCTTTGTAAAGGCCATAATGTTGACGCCATGCTGACCTAAGGCAGGACCCACAGGGGGCGCCGGGGTTGCTTTTCCGGCCGGAATTTGCAGTTTGATATAACCCGTAACTTTTTGAGCCATTGTTTGCACCTCCATCATTCGTGGTTATTGGCGGCATTAAACCGGCTGTGCCGGGCAAACGCTGCGCAAAGCACGCGGTTCGTTTGGCACAGTTTCAGGCTTCATCCGCGCCGCTGGGGCGTCGATTCAGCCTGAACCCTCGCGTTTTTGCCGCGAGAAGAGGTTAACGCCTCCCACTATTACTCCGGCACTTATACATGGGAATTTTAAGGAAAGCCATTATAAGCCGAAGTAATATTGGCCATGCGCCGCTTGGCGCGGCCTTAACGTAAGCGCGTGTCCGCGGGGCGGACATCTGCGCACGATTACTTTGGCAATTGGGAAAACTCCCGAAATTTTTTCTGCTGATAATTGCCAAGGTAATAGAAGCAGCCTACTGCTTCACAAGCTTGCGGCGAAATTGCCCGCAAGCCCTGGCGATCTCCATCGCCCGGAACAGAGCCTCATGCCCATTTTCCTGAAAACGGTGTATAATAGACGGGGGAGCCCCGCCGATTATGCGGATTACTGAATCAGTTCAATCTGATCCAATTCGAATTCCACCGGGGTTTCACGCCCGAACATGGAAATGGTGACGCGCACGATGTTTTTCTCATCGTCAATTTCGTTCACAATACCGGTAAAGCCTTCCAGCGGGCCATCCAAAATGGAGACGCCGTCGCCCACCCGGTAACTGACCTCAATGATCTTCTTCTCTACGCCCAGAGCTTGTACTTCTTCCTCCGTCAGGGGGATGGGTTTGGAGGAAGGACCCACAAAACCTGTGACGCCGCGGATATTGCGCACCACATACCAGCTTTCGTCCGTCATAAGCATTTTCACGAGGACATAGCCGGGGAAGATCTTGCGTTCCACTTCCCGCTTTTTGTTATCTTTAATCTCGGTGACCATCTCCGTGGGAACCATCACTTCCAGAATTAAATCCTGCAACTTCCGGTTTTCCACAATGGTTTCAAGATTCGTGGCTACTTTGTTTTCATAGCCCGAATAGGTATGCACCACATACCATTTTGCGTCTTCAGACATGTTCTACTCCCTTCCGCCGCTTGCCGGCGCGGATGCCCTTGCGGGTTTTATTGCGATGGACGGCCCCGCGAGACGGAGCGCTTAACCATTTTTTCGCCGGGTGCCCTTCCCATTGCACCGGAAAAGGTCCTGACGCAAAAGCGGGGTGAGCGCGCCAAAAGCACCCTTCTCTCCGGAAGGATCAGAGAAAGCGCGGAAACTATTGCTTAATAATGAGCATCCGCAGCTGTGTCAGACCATAATCAAAGGGCCAGATGATAATGCCCACAAAGAGGAGCATCACAAGCACAATGATGGTGTTGCGCACCACCGCGTTGAACTTCGGCCAGGTGATCTTTTTGATCTCACTCTTATATTCCCGGAAAAAGCGGGAGAGACCCTTGCCCATACGCTTGAGGATAAAAGGTTTTTTTGCCTTTACCGCTTCATCAGCCATGTTTGTTTCCTCCCTGCTCTTATTTCGTTTCTTTATGAGGTGTGTGTTTCTTGCAGAATCTGCAATACTTGTTCATCTCCAAACGATCGGGCGTGTTCTTCTTGTTCTTCATCTTGTTGTAGTTGCGCTGTTTGCACTCTGTGCAGGACAAGGTGATTTTGACTCTCATGACGGCACCTCCAGTTTCATTGCCGGAATTCATAGTCTCCCTCAAAGGGCGTACTTTGGTACAGATCCGCCCACGATCAGGCAGGATAGAAATGCAAAAAAAATAAACCCTTTTTAGAGGTAAAACAACTATATCATCATTGTGCCGAAAGGTCAAGTTTTTTTTGCAAATTTATCGGCGTTTTTCAGACAATTTTTAAGTTGTACAGGCATAAACCTTGAATTTCTTGCCCAGTGATGTATAATAATGTAGATAGTAAAAATCTTTTGCATGTATTTTTGATGATGCGGCGCGCTGTTTTGTTTGCCCCGCCGGGCGGACAGGCGCTTTGCTATGGTTTGCGGCGGGGAGAAATGGTGGTATGTATGCCCTTGTATGAAAATATACCCTGCCCGGTTTGTCACGTTCCCTTTGGGGAAAAGGACGATATTGTGGTATGCCCTGTGTGCGGCACGCCGCATCACCGCGCCTGTTATCAGCAAACGGGCCACTGCGCGCACGATGCGTTGCATGCGCAGGGATATGATTTTAAGGCCGAGCAGGCAAGCGGTTCCAAGGCAAAGGAAGCGCCAGCGGGTGGCGGGACGCCGCCCTTTCAGCAGGACGCCGCGCCCTCCGGCGATGGATCGGCGGCATCGGGCGAAAGTCAAGTCTGCCGGTTTTGCGGCGTATCCAATCCGGCGGAATCTCTCTTTTGCACGCGTTGCGGGCGCCCCCTGCAGAACTACGGCCAGACCCCTCCGCCGGGCGGCCCCTTCACGGCAAATCCTTTCGGCGTCCCCTTTGGGCAGTATGACCCGCTGGGCGGGGTGCCTAAGGAGGATACCATCGAGGAGGTGCCCGTTTCAGAGGTGGCCGCGTTTGTGCAAAGCAATTCTGCCTTTTACTTGCCGGTCTTTCACCGTATGGCCAAGCAGAAGAAAAAGCTCAGCTGGAATTGGCCCGCGTTTTTTGTGCCGGATATTTGGTTTTTCTTTCGAAAAAATTATATGGCGGGGGTCATTGCCCTGCTGCTGCAATTTGGCGTGACGGTGTTTTTCAACCCCGTTGTATTGGCGGTTTACGGGATCTATGCCGAAAATCAAAAGGCCACCAACGCCGAGTTGACAGAGCTGCTGCGCCCCTATATGTCGCAAATCCTGATTTATTTAGGCATTTTGCTGGTGTTGCGTTTCGTTGCCGGACTTTTTGCCAACCTCATTTATAAGCGCGCCGTCATCCACCGGATCAAAGATGTCAAAGAAACCGCGCAGGGCGAGGACTATATGCCAAGATTGCTGCAAAAGGGCGGGATCTCGGTTTCCGGGGGGCTGTCCGCCATTCTGCTGGAATATATGTTGCCCTACTTCTTCGGTGTTTTGGCCGATATGGTGAAGGGATAAATCATACAGACGGGGAAGATCGATCATAGGAAGGGATTTGTTGTAGTGAAGATTACGAAAGCGATTATTCCGGCGGCGGGATTGGGGACCCGTGTATTGCCGGCATCCAAAGCCATGCCCAAGGAGATGATGCCCATTGTGGACAAGCCCGCCATCCAGTACATTGTGGAGGAAGCGGTGCAATCGGGCATACAGGATATTTTAGTCATTACGAACCGGGGCAAGGAAATTATTGAGGATCACTTTGACCATTCCTATGAATTGGAAGACAAGCTCCGCGTGGCCGGAAAAGAGGAAATGGCGGATGAACTCGTGCATATTGCGCATCTGGCCAATATCTACTATATCCGGCAAAAGGAGACCCGGGGGCTCGGGCACGCGGTTTATTGCGCCCGCAGCTTTGTGGGGAACGAGCCCTTTGCCGTGATGTACGGAGATGATGTGATCATTTCGCAGACCCCCGTCATTGCCCAGCTCGCGCAAGCCTATGAGGAGTTTGGGCGGGGGATTGCGGGCATCAAGCAGGTGGATGCGGGTGCCATACATAAATATAGCTCTCTGAAAGTGGATCCCATTCGTGATAACCTTTACCATTGTACCGATATGATTGAGAAACCCGCACCGGGAAAAGAATTTTCCCTCTATTCGATTTTGGGACGCTGCATTTTGCCGCCCGATATCTTTAATATCCTGGCCAGGACACAACCGGGCGCGGGCGGAGAGATTCAGTTGACGGACGCCATGCGCGAGCTGGCGCGAACCTCGGGTATGGTCGGGGTTGACTTTGAGGGCAAACGCTATGATATGGGCAATAAATTAGGAATTCTCAAGGCTACGGTCGAGATTGCCCTGGGGCATCCCGAACTGCGGGATGATTTTAAAGCATACCTGTTGGAGATCAGCGCGACTTTATAAGGCACAGATGGATTTTGGGAAAAATAACAAACACCACGCAGGTTTCGTCCTGCGTGGTGTTTTTGCAAAGCAATCGTTACACGTAAATAATTTCCACGCCTCCAAGGCTAACATGGCCCGTCAGGGTCAGGGCAGGGCCGGAGACGGGGCCGTGCAAGTTTTTTTCGCTCATGCCACCCAGCGTTGCCGTCACCTGATCGATTACCTGCCAGGTTTTGGGGATGTAGAGCTCCATGCCGCCGAAGGAACACTTAATTTCGATTTGGGCTCCGTCCGGATGTAGCTGCGCACCGTCAAAATACACTTTGAGCGCACCGAAGCTGCAACTAAAGGAGGCTTTGCGTAAATTGGGCGTGTGCAGGTATTTAGTGCCGGAGCCAAAGTTGACATCGCAATTGACGTCCCCCTCTCCCTCAATGGTCTCCACGGTTTCATATTCGTCCCGGACATAGTGGTGGTGTTTTCCCAGCCAATCCTTATTCCACCAGCGTTTTTTCAGCCGGGAGAAAATGATTTCGAAGCCGATGGTCAGAAACAGGGCGGCAAACAGGATGGGCCAGGGCGTTATGGCAGTAATCCCCAAGGGTTCGGCGTAGAGAATGCCGAGGAAGGCCAGCGGGAAAAAGACCCCCAAAAAATTGA
The DNA here is from genome assembly GCA_031556545.1 of Oscillospiraceae bacterium. Classification (GTDB taxonomy): domain Bacteria; phylum Bacillota; class Clostridia; order Oscillospirales; family Acutalibacteraceae; genus JAVBST01. Next base: position 23,254 of record JAVBST010000013.1, on the reverse strand, counting down.
GATGCACGAGGCTCTCGATAATGACGGGAACCAGTAAAATGCTGATCAAAACAGGCAGCAGGCTTATGTTTTCAAAACTGCCCAAATAGAGCATAAGGACAAAGGCTGCCGCGGCGATAAAGAAAAGGCCCCATACGATTTTTCTAATCTTCATTGCAAGTACTCCTTTCATTCAGTCTCTGCCTCAGATTGTTATAATAATGCCGTGAGACAAAGACCTGTTTGTGGCTGTTGTGGAATTGCACGAGGCTGGCGGAAGTCAGGTTCCGGGTAATGGAGAGAATATGCCGGCTGTTGAGGATGGTGGACTTAGAGACGCGGATGAAGTGAGAAGGCAGGATGTTTTCAAGTTCGTACAGGCGCAGCTTGATGCGGAAAACATCGTCGCCGGTGTGCGCATACACGGCCTCGCCCCCGGTTTCAAAGAACAATACGGCTGCAAGGGGAAAAAAGTAGGCCTCATTCTTTTTATAAAAGGTTAGTTTGGGGGCCTGAGAGGCGGCATCCAGAATAGCACGGTGGATATCCTGGATGGTGTCCGACAGGGCGCTGCATTTAATAAGGATTTCATCCTCTGGCAACCCCGCCACCATCTCGATATGAATTTTCATCCCTTCACCTCGTCTCAACCGACCGCGCCGGAGATCCGCTGCGCGAGCCGCAGCAGCTTTTGGCTCCGGCACCCCGCCACTCTGGGGGCCGGATGCCCCGCGGGCCTTGCCGCGGGGAGTGGCTTCTATGCGATTGCGTTGGCAAGGAAGCACAGGAAAAATTTCGGCAGCTTCATGCCCCGGCCAATATGATTCCGGCCCCCAAGCAATTTCCGCAAAGCTCCTGCATTTGAATGCCGAGTAATATTATAGCAGGTTTTGGGCAGGAAAGAAGGCCTTTGTGCCAAGTGGTACGGGAAGGGCGGGCAAGAGGTCATAATCAGCGGGCAAGGGGTAAGATACGCTTCTGGCAATGCAATGCGGGAGGAAAGGTCCGCTTTTGATGAGGCATACGCAACACCGATTTTGCGGACAAAATTCTTTGCGTTCTGTTTGGCGTGTGGCTGTCCGCCGGGGTCATGCAATAATTCTTGCAATCATATTCTTTATCAACAACACTTCATAGAAAACATGAACAAATATTTCATTTCAGAAACATTTGCTGCATTTTTTATGTTAAAATCGAAACCACCAATTGATTGTTGAATAGGAGTTGGCAGGATTGTTTGAAGCCTATTGGGGTATCTTTCGAAAATGCCATATTTCGGATGGGTTCTCCCAAAAAGATTTTGAGGAAGCGCTCCAATATATGGAGACGCGGATTGTGCATTACCCAAAGCATACGGTGATCGTTCCCGAAGGTTCGCCCGCCCGTGAATGCGGCCTGGTTCTGGAAGGCTTTGCGCGGCTGGCGACAGTACGCAAGAATGGGCAGCGGCTGCTGGTAGAGTTTATTCCGGAGGGCCGGATGTTTGGGGATATGCTGGTGCTGTCCAGCCGCCCGCCGGTTTGGCCGGTGGCCGTGGAAGCCAAGACCGATTGCACCGTATTGCTCATCCCCTCCGATTTCATTACCGGAAAAAAACGCGCACCTCAAATTGACTATACCCAACTGCTGCACAATTTAGTGCAGCCCATCTGCAATCGGGGACAGCAGACCCTGTCAACCCTGAGATGCCTGCAAGCTAAATCTGTGCGGGAGAAGGTTATTATCTATTTGCTGGAGCAGGTGTATCAACAGAAAAGCACGAAAATAACCTTGGCCTGTAACCGGGAGGAGCTCGCGGATTTGATGGTGGTTTCCCGCCCGTCCCTTTGCCGGGAGCTCAGTAAAATGCGCGAGGAAAAACTGATCGATTATTATAAATACACCTTTGAGATTCTGGATTTGGAAGCCTTGCGGAAAATGATTTAACCAGCTGTGCCGGGAATGCCACCATAAAGTCTGCGCAATTGTGGCAAGATGTTCCATAAAAAAGCGGCGGTTGCAAAACGGATTCTCGATCGCAAAATGCATCCAGACAGGATAGAAAGAGTAGGGGCCGATGCCTTCATCCACCCGAAAAACGGCAAAAACTGCTGCGTTTCGGGCTGATGTGAGCATCAGCCCCTACTTGTTTGGTGCATTTTTTGGAATCGAGCCGTTTTGCAACCGCCCCTGTGCCATCAGTGGGATGCCTGCTATTTCAACAGGCTGGCAAGGTCGGTATAGGGCATGTTGAGGCCCTCTGCCACGCCTTGGTGAGTTAGGTGGCCGGCGTGGGTATTGACTCCCTTATATAAGGCGGCATCCGCTTGGATGGCGACAAAGACTCCCTGGTCAGCCAACTTGCGCACATAGGGCAGGGTAGCGCCCGAAAGCGCGAAGGTGGAGGTGCGGGAGACGGCGCCGGGCATGTTGGCAACGGAATAATGCACCACGCCGTGCTTGATATAGTAGGGCTCGGCGTGGGTGGTGATGCGGTCAATGGTTTCGATGGTGCCGCCCTGATCGATGGCGACATCCACAATGACGGAACCAGGCCGCATGGTTTTTACCATGGCTTCGGTGACCGTTTTGGGCGCGCGGTTGCCCGTTAAGAGTACCGCCCCAATCAATAGATCGGTGTTGGGGACAAAGCTTGCCACGTCATAGGCGTTGTACAGGACGGTGGCAACACGGCCCGAGAAGATATCGTCCAGCTTGGAAAGCCGGGTCTTGTTGATGTCCATGATGGTGACGCGCGCCCCCAGTCCGATGGCCATCTTGGCGGCATTGATGCCAACCACGCCGCCGCCGATAATTAAGACCTCCGCCGGCTTGACGCCGGGAACGCCGCCCAGCAGCACCCCGCTGCCGTTATTGTTCTTCTGCAGCAGGTAAGCGCCCACCTGTACGGACATACGGCCCGCCACCTCACTCATGGGGGTCAGCAGGGGGAGTTGACCGTTGGGCAGCTCCACCGTCTCATAGGCAATGGCCGTAATCTTTTTTTCGAGCAGCACCTTGGCGAGCGCAGGATTGGGCGCTAGGTGAAAATAGGTAAAAACAGCTTGGCCCTCCCGCAGCATCGAGAGTTCATCTCCCACGGGCTCCTTGACCTTGACGATGAGGTCGGCCTCGTCAAAAATGGTTTTCGCGGTGTCCGCAAGCTGGGCGCCTACTGCGCTATATTCTTCATCCGCAAATCCGCTGCCGAGCCCCGCACCTTTCTGCACGAGCAGCTGATGGCCCGCCATGATGAGTTCGTTGGCGCCTGCGGGGGTGATGGAAATACGGTTTTCATTCGACATAATTTCTTTGGATACTCCGATTAGCATAGGGTTCCCTCCCGAATTATTAGAATGATATTATCATAATACGAAAGGAAATCACTGTCAACTAAAATTCGAGGGTCTTCGCGGAAAGGGCTTGCACGCAAGCGAGTGGGCTGGTGCAAAACGGATCGATTCCCCAAAAATGCACAAAACCAGTAGGGGCTGATGTCCACATCAGCCCGAAATGCAGCAGATTTTGCCGTTTTTCGGGTGGATGAAGGCATCAGCCCCTACAATTATATCATTTTATTTGTACGTTTTGTGCTCGAAAACTCGTTTTTCAACAGGCCCCTCGAACCTGTTTTGAGGGGGCTTTATTCGGCGCTGAGGGCCGCCATGGTGATGTAATTATAGGGCTTGTTGAAATGGGGCAGGAAGAAAATATCCAGCAGCTTCAGTTTGTCGATGGTAACCTGTTCCTGAATGGCCAGCGAGAAAAGATGGATGCCCATGGAAATATCATATTGGGAGGCCATCTGGGCGCCCAATACCACCCGCGTCTTTTTGTCATAGACAATCCGGATGTTCACCTTGGGATTCTCCGTCTCAATGAACTCGGGCTTCTGAAAGTCCTCATAATCCACAAAGGCGCAGTCCAGTCCCAAGGTTTGGGCCTTGCGCATGGTGATGCCCGTGGAAACCATCTTATAATCGTAGATGCAAATGCCGTTGGAGCCCTGCACGCCCAGACTCTCCACATCGGCGCCGCAAATGTTGTAGGCTGCCACCAGCCCGCTGCGCACGGCGTTGGTTGCCAAAGCGATATAGTTGACGCCGCCGATGGCGTTGTCATAGACCGTTGCGCAGTCGCCGATGGCATAGACGTCCGGCAGCGAGGTTTCCTGCCGCTGGTTGACCAGGTAGGCCCCGTTTTTATAAAGCGAAAGGGTTTCCTTGCCCAAAAGGGTATTGGGGCGGAATCCCACGCTGAGAATCACCATATCGGCGGGATATTCCCCTTTGTCGGTAACCACATGGCTCACTTTTTGCTCGCCCTTGATTTCCGTGAGATGTTCGCCGTAGTGCAGCTGGATGCCGTGCTGCCGCAGATTTTCATCCATTTTATGGGTGAAGGGCTCGTCATAATAGGTGGCCAGACAGGTGTCGGCAATGTCGATCAGATGCACGTTTTTGCCGTGACGGTCAAAGGCCTCGGCCAGTTCAACGCCAATATAGCCGGCGCCCACCACCGCGATATCCCGGATGGTCTGGTCGCGCAGCTTGTCAATGACCTCCTGGGCGTTTTGGAAGAGCTTCACAATTTGCACATTGTCGAGATCCCCGCCCGGCAGATCCGGAATGATGGGCAAAGAGCCGGTGGCTAAAATGAGCTTGTCGTAGGATTCCGTCAGGCGCTCGCCGCTTTTTAAGGTAACATGAACCTGCTTGTTCTGAAAATCCACATTTTGCACTTCGGCCTCCATGTGAACCTTGGCGCCTTTTTCCTCTAAGAGCTCCTTGCTGGAATAAAACAGTCCGGCGGAAGAACTGATTTGATTGCCGATCCAAAGCGCCATCCCGCATCCCAAAAAGCTGATATTGGAGTTGCGGTCAAACACGACCACCTCCGGCTTGGGGTCCATGGAGAGCAGGGTATTGATGGCGGCGGTTCCTGCGTGGTTGGCGCCGATAACAACGACTTTCATGTGGCACATCTCCTGTCATAATGGTTTTGGTAAGTTCTTGCATTGGGTTCGGTTCCAGCCCTATATTTCGATTTCCATAAATCGCCAATTAGGGATACCCTCATTTTATCACAAAAAGTGCTGTAATTCCATGGGAAAAAGAGGGCTTTGCGCTTTGGGTGCAAAAAAACGGGCAACATCGGCCCGGAGTGCATAAGATGGGGATGAGGAGGAATATAGGATGCAGATTTATGTTGTGCGTGCGGGCGATACGCTGTTTAAAATCGCCAAGCTTTTTGATGTGCCGGTGGCCGATATTGCGTCCGCCAATCAGATCAATCCAGCAAACACCCTGGTGGTGGGGCAGGCACTGGTGATTCCCATCACCGGTATGTATTATTATGTAGAACCGGGCGACACGTTATACCGGATTGGCCGCCGGTTTGGGATTGCACCGGCGCAATTGGCCGAAATCAACCATATTGGGCTGAATGCGACCCTCAAGGTGGGACAGCGGCTTTACATACCCCCCGCGCCTAAAACCAATGCGCAAGTGAATGCCTATGCCCAGTCGAGCGGTGGCTCTTTTCCAGCGGCAGCCGTGGAAGGGACGCGGGAACATGCGCCCCAGTTGACCTATCTGGCCCCCTTCAGCTATGAGGTCAATGCCGACGGCAGCCTTGTCCCCCTAGATGTAACCCCGCTGCAATCGGCGGCAGCCGGGAGCGGTGCGGTGCTGATGATGGTGGTGAGCAACCTGGAAAACGGGCAATTCAGCGACACACGGGGGCAGGCGATCCTAAATGATGCGGCGGTGCAGGATACGTTGCTGCATCATATTTTGCAAACGGCGCAGCTGAACGGCTTTAAGGACGTCCACTTTGACTTTGAATTTCTCAGACCGGAGGACCGGGAGGCCTACAATGTCTTTTTGCGCAAGGCAGCCGCGCGCTTGCACGCCCAGGGACTGCTCATGTCCACGGCCCTCGCGCCCAAGACCAGTGCCGAGCAGGTGGGGGCGTGGTACACGGCGCATGATTATAGAATCCATGGAGAAGTGGCGGACTTTGTGGTGATCATGACCTATGAATGGGGCTACAGCGGCGGCCCTCCCATGCCGGTATCGCCCATTGGCCCCGTTCGGCGTGTGCTCGAATACGCAAAAACGGAAATCCCGGCCGCCAAAATCATGATGGGGCAAAATTTGTATGGCTATGACTGGACCCTGCCCTATGTGCCGGGCGGTCCCTATGCCCGCGCCATCAGTCCGCAAACGGCCATCGCCCTCGCGCGGGATTATCAGGTGGCCATTGCCTATGACGATCAGGCACAGGCGCCCTTCTTCCGTTACGGGGATGCCGAGGGCAAGGAGCACGAAGTCTGGTTCGAGGACGCGCGCTCCATCAGCGCAAAGTTCAATCTCCTCAAGGAGCTCGGACTGCGGGGGATCAGCTATTGGCGGCTCGGCTTTGATTTTCCGCAGAACTGGGAGTTGCTGGGGGACCGCTTCAACATCGTGAAGCAATAGCGATCTGCGCAGGTTGCCGCAGGCCGCGTGCAAGGCTTGCCCGTTTGGCCAATCCCGCTCACCATTCAATGCCTTTTCGGGCGGGAATGCCCCGGTCATAGGGGTGCCGGATCTTTTTGATCTCCGAGATATAATCAGCGCAATCGAGGAAAATGGGATCGGGCGTGTGCCCGGTGAGGACCAGTTCGAGGGATTCGGGCTTTTGCCGCAAAAGCGGCTCCAGCAAAGCGGCATCGACTAAACCGCAGGCGTAAGCGTCGCAGATTTCATCCAGAACCAAAAGCTCGCAAGCACCCTCCTGTACCTGTGCCAGCGCCGCCGCAAGATTGCGGTTATGGTTGGCCCTTACCGCTTCGCGGGTAGCGGCATCCATGCCGGGGGTATAGCCGTAGTTTTGGTCGCAGCGCAGGAGGGTGATGTTGGGAATCTGCTGGAGAGAGGCCGTTTCCGAAGTGGGGATGCCCTTGAGGAACTGCACGATCCATACCCGCATCCCGGCCCCTGCCGCGCGCAAGGCGAGACCCAGCGCCGCCGTGGTTTTACCCTTGCCGTCGCCGTAATAAAGATGGATGTAGCCCATAGGTACCTCCTGATTTGCCACCCTTCCGGCTGTGCCATCCGCTGTGCGAAGCCCGCCGGAAGGGTGGGGCAATATATGGGTCGTGCGCCGTTTTCTAGGACATGACGACCTCCTCATTGGAAAAGCAGGATCAGCCCTGCTTCTTTTTGATCAAGGCAACCGTGATGGTTGCGGCGGCGCCGATGAGCGCGACCGCGATGGGTACGACGATGGCCCAGGGAAATTCGCGTGCCGGCGCCTTTTCTTCGGGGAACACATATTGAATATCATCCAGATAGAAGGTAATTTTCTCCGTGTTATAACGCCCCGAAGCAACAAAGCCAAATCCGCAGGACAGGTAGGAAAGATCCCGGTCCTTCAGATCCAGCGTATAAGCGGTATAGCGATCGGTGAGGGTGATGACGCCCAGACTGATTTTTTGGGTGGAATCGGGATAGGGTGCCGTGGCCTTGCCGGTTTCGCTACTCCAGCCGAGGCCCCCCATGAAGCATTCGACCTTCTCTCCGCCCTTGGCGCCTTTGGCCATAAAAGTCAGCTTTTCCGCTTTTCTCAAATCGAGGCCGCTGTCCGGATGCTCTCCGAAGTTCAGTACAGGCTCCTGTGCGCCCTCGGGCAAGTACCCCGTGGTAAAGAGCCAGCCGCCCCAGCTTTCTCCCACAAAATCAATCTCGGCCCGGAGGCAGCTGTTGCCCTGGTAGCGGTTGGCCGTGTCATCTTCCTCCAAGTTGGAGACAAGATTCGCCCCGCCCTCGCTGCAAATTTTCGCTTTGACGCCAAAGTTATTATTGCTGGAGGCAAAGTCTTCATAAACATACATGGCATTGTCGACGGTGTTTAAATCCGTCAGACGACTCGCCAGCGCCGCAAAGGGCACCAGCAGCAAGAGGGAAAATAGGCACAATATGATTTTTTTCATGAGGCTGCCCCCTTAGGTGAAAATTCTTGTTTCTATTTTATCCTGAATTTTCCTAAAGTGCAAGTGTAACCGGCTGCGCCGGGGCCTATGTTCCGCAAAACCCGCAATTTGCACAGCGAAGTTTTCGGGCTTTGGCGCTTCGCGCTCCGGCCATGGAGCGTACCCTGCATCACACCCCGCCTGGCTGCCTGCGGCGGGGTTGTGATGCAGGTGCTTGTTCCGCTGAAAAAATTATGCGAAGGTTTTGGGATTGGTATAACCGGGCTTCACAAGCAAATGTTGATTGTCCTTGATGCACTCGTTATAGACGCCTTCCCATTCGTCAAAAGTATATTCTTCGACCGATACGGAGATATACTTTTCCGGTTTGCCCATGGTTTGGTTGACAATGGAGCAGATTTGTTTGGCGGCATCTTCCAGTGCCTTCTGAGAAGGCCCTTGGATGGTCTTGATGACGATATGCGGCATGATGCGTTCCTCCTTTCCTCTATCGATTTCATACAGGGATTGCTTATCTCGGTGTGATATTGCTGCCGGTTGCCAGTCGTCCCATGGGGTCAATGCAGCTGCGCCCGCACAGCAGATCAATCAACATTGCGCATTGTTCCGTGTCGGCAGTGTCCATCCGGCCCTCATGGTCGATGGTAACCCCGTATGTAAGTAGCCATTCCTCCCGCTGTAGTTTATCCAGACGCGCGATGTGGTCTAAAATGGAGCGGTCAAAGTCCAGGAACTTCCGGCTGTTTTTGACGGCAATCCGCTCAAACTGGTCGTAATCATTGATAATCCCGGCCTCTGCAAGCAAGGACAATCGTTTCATGCAAATGGCCACATGCCGGCTCTCCAGTCCGAAATCCTTCTCAATTGCCGGATTGATAAAATAGCAGACCTCGCCTATCATCAGGAAGTCGGTTGCCTGGGTAAATTTCAGCAGTGGCTTTGTGCTGTCCAGGATGGCGTCTCCTCCGGTGATGCAAAGGCGGACCTTGTTGGCGGAAAGAAAGGGGCTTCCCTTTTTCATAAACAGGACTTGATGGACTATTTTGCCGTCCTCGTCCGTTTGATATCCGTAAAAAATGCAGCCCTTCGGACTCGGCAATACACCGGACACAAAATCCTCCGGCGCAGCCGCGGGGGCATTTTGTGTGTTGATCAGAATATCGGCAATCGGTTCGCGGATCAATTCGCTGCTCGTTTCCATGGCGCCTATATTTTCTTTTGGCAGAAACGGAGAATAGGCCACCGCGGTGCGGTCTTCCAGCGTTTTCTCCAGCAAAGTGGTTCTCAGGGTATCCACGAAAGGCACAATCAGCTGCATTTTGCAGGCATTTATATCAAGCGCAAAACCGTCCCGGCTTTTATGGGTACTGTAAAGTGCAAATTTCCAGCTAAGATCGGCAGGGACTAAATCCCGCAGGTTTTGTCTCAGGGTTTCGTTATTCAAAAGTATCAGCCTCCAAAAAAATTACCTCCCCGGGAAGAGGAGGTTCGCTTTTATTCTAGCATTGCCGTACGGGTGTGTCAATTGATTTTGGAACGATTTTATAGGGGGTGGAAAGTGAATTTGGCGCTGCCGGATAGGGCGCATGTGTTTTTGATGCGGCGGCAAAGCCGAATCTTCAAAGTCCGTTCAGGATGTCAGCAATAACATGCAAAGCAAAATCCCTAAAATCCGCGGTTTTAGGGATTTTGAGCCGGAAAGAAAGGGCAGGGCTGCGAAAGCTCCGTATAGCGCAACGTGGTACAGACGGTTAATGGGGGGTTGGGACTTCGGAAGCTCGTTTATAGTCGGCGTCCACGATCGCGCCTTTATAGTGCAACGTGTTCTCGTCCTTGTATGCAAGAACCATAATCGCCTCGTCGTCATTTTTAGAGGTTCCGTCAAGCACGACGAAGGAGCCATCTAAAATATAGTTGCCCGAACCCCGTGCTTCGCCATCTTCATTGTACATCTGATAGGTTCCGCCATCCTCCAAAACAATGTACTCAGCCGCTGTGACGTTGGCATTCCAGATGCCGACAATGTCCTGGTGCGTTAAGTCGGCTTTTTTGGCGCAGGACAGCAGCACACACAGCGATAAAGCAGATACCAGCATCAATAGAAAAATCTTCTTAACGTTCATTGCAATTCTCCTTTTCTATGGCGATTGATTGATAGAATAATATCAAAAAATAAGACATAAGGCACATGAAAACACAAGGATTTTTGCGCAAAAATCAGTAAATTTCCACCGGCGTTTGGGGATTCAGGATCGCAGGGGGCAACCGGCTGTGCCGGGCTATCCCCTCGGCAAAATCCACCGAAAGCGGTTCGTTAGGATCGGGGCTTTTTGGGCCTTGCGATACACAGGAGGTGGATCGTAACGGCAGCGCCGATACTGCCTAAAAGCAGCGTGCTCCATAATCGTTGAAGGAGAAACAGCGAAATGCCCAGCGTGCTCCATAAAAACACAAGACTAATCACCACGGTGGCTTTTTTCAGTCCGGTACGCCGCTGATAATTGATCAGGTGCTCCCGAAAAAAGTGGCTTTTCAAAAGGCGGGAGCGGATACCCGGATTCCCCGAAAAGCAGGCAGCAGCGGCCAGAACAAAGGGCGTGGTCGGCAATAGGGGAAGAAAGACGCCTACCGCTCCGAGACCCAGCAGCAGAAATCCGGCGGCAGTCAGCAACATGTTTTTTAGGCTCATGGTTTGCGCGTCGCCTGTATCAGCCCGTTGTTGTCGAGCTTTGCCAGTGCCCGTACCCTGTCAAAGTCAAGTGCCAGCGCTTCGGCCATACGCCGGCCGTAATCCTCATCGGCCAGATAGCAGTGGACGGCATGCCGGTACTTAATATTCTCGGTCACCGGCGCCATGTCGTCGGCCGTATTGGCAATCAGCAGCAGCCTTTTGTCCTCGGTCATCAGTCGGTACAGGTTGCCGCCTGCGCGGAAGTTGTCGTCGGTGGGATCCTCCTTCGGGTCGTAGCGGTACATCGCCCCTTCCAAATCAAGCGGCGGCTCCATCACATCAGGCTGCACCGCCCAAACGCCGTCGCTGTTCGGGGTGTATGCCACCGTCCGGCCATGATTTCCATCGGTTCGCATCGCGCCATCCCGGTGATATTCATTGACCTCGCACTTCGCGCGGTTGACCGGAATCAGATGGTGATTGACCCCCAAACGGTACCTTTGCGCGTCGCCATAGGCGAACAGCCGACCCTGTAAAAAACGGTCGGGAGAGAAGCCGATGCCCGGAACCACATGGGCAGGCGTAAAGGCTGCTTGTTCCACTTCGGCAAAAAAGTTTTCCGGATTGCGGTTGAGCTCCAGCACCCCCACTTCGATGAGGGGGAATTCCTTATGCCGCCAGATTTTCGTGATATCAAATGGATTTTCATAGTGATTTTTTGCCTGCGCCTCCGTCATGATCTGCACATACATCGTCCAGCGGGGATAGTCACCCTGTTCAATGGACTCAAACAAATCCCTGCCGTGACTTTCCCGATCCATCCCGCAGATTTCGCGGGCCTCGTCGTTGGAGAGATTGCAGATGCCCTGCTGTGTTTTGAAATGAAACTTGCACCATACGCGCGTGTTCTTTTCATTATAAAAGGAGAAGGTATGCTCGCCGAAAAAGTGCATATGGCGGAAGGTGGCGGGGATTCCCCGATCGCTCATGACAATCGTGATCTGATGGAAGCATTCCGGCAGCAGTGTCCAAAAATCCCAATTGTTCTGTGGGGATCGCATACCGGTACGCGGATCGCGCTTGACGGCACGGTTTAGATCGGAAAAGTTATGTACGTCCCGGATGAAAAATGTGGGGGTGTTGTTGCCGACTAAATCCCAGTTGCCTTCCTCTGTGTAAAACTTGCAGGCGACGCCGCGAATATCCCGCTCGGCATCGGCTGCGCCGCGTTCGCCCGCCACGGTGGAAAACCGGACAAAGCACTCGGTTTCTGTGCCAGGCTGCAGTACCTTGGCCTTGGTGTACCGGGAAATATCATGGGTAACGGTCAGCTTGCCGTATGCGCCCCATCCCTTGGCATGCATCCGGCGTTCGGGGATGACTTCGCGGTTAAAGTGCGCCATCTTTTCCTGCAGCCAGACATCCTGTAAAACAACGGGCCCTCTTGGCCCCGACGTGATCGAGTTTTCATTGTCCGGTACCGGCGCGCCCACTTCGTTGGTTAGCTTCTTTTTGTCGTCCATCATACGCGATAACACTCCTTTCACCGTTCATTCGGTTAAAATGGCTCTATTTATCTTCGCATGCAGGGCACACATAGTTCACCAGCAGGTCAAAGGAAAGAATGGGATATGGAAAGCTCCGTTCCAGAATTCCTTTCAGTTCCGGAATTTTGATGTCCATAATTTTTCCGCAGCGAACACAGTATGCGTGATCGTGCGGGTCAAGATTTCTCTCGTAATAGTCCGCGCCGATGGCCCTTTGTATGCGCCTGATTCTGCCCGTATCCGCAAAGATGTTCAGGTTGCGGTAGGTCGTGCTCAGCGATACCGTGGGGTGCTCTTTTTTGACCGCGGCCAACACCTGCTCGGCGGTCACATGATCATCGGATTCCAGCACAATCCGGCAGATAGATTCTTGAATTTTTGTCATAATCAATCACTCATCTATATATTAGGAATAGGTACTATTCCTAATATAAGTATACGCATAAACCGTCGTTTTGTCAACCAGAGACCACAAAAAACGCTCAGGGAACGGATCTCTGCGGGGCAGGGAGGCATCCCCATTGTCCTAAAGCGCGCATGAAAATTGGGGCTGTTGCAAAACGGTTCGATTTAAAAAATGCACCAAACAAGTAGGGGCTGATGCCCACATCAGCCCGAAATTCAGCGGATTTTGCCGTTTTTCGGGTCAATGAAGGCATCGCCCCCTACAATTTATATCATTTCATTTGTGCATTTGCGATCGGAAATTCGTTTTGCAACAGCTCCATAGTGCATGTTATTTGGATTTTTCAAATTGATTTTTTATGGCCTGAAAAGCTTCTTCGCTCAAAATATGTTCCATCCGGCAGGCGTCGCCCGCGGCAGTTTTTTCGCCAACGCCTATGCTGACCAGCCAGTCATACAACGTGGAGTGGCGCCCATAAACCTGCTTGGCGACTTCTTCGCCTTTTTCGGTTAATGTGATGTAACCGTCCGTGTTCATATGAATCAGCTCCCCCTCGCGGAGCTTTTTCATCGCGACGCTGACACTGGGCTTGGAGAATCCCATTTCCTCTACAATATCAATCGAACGGACGGTGCCGGTTTTTTGGGATAAAAGCAGTATGGTTTCCAGATAATCCTCTGCCGATGATCGTACTTGCACCGTATCCCTCCTTTCAACCGGTTGGCCGGGCCCCGCTGTTTGCGTGCCGGATCATATTATATCATCCCTTGTGCTACATTTCAATTGCTTCGGCATCGGAGCCCGCGCTTTTCGCCGGTATTTCAATCAGCACCTTGGTGCCTTTGCCCGGTGCGCTTTCAACATGAAACGTATAATCGTCATTATACAAATAGGACAATCTTGTCCGGATATTTAAAACGCCAATATGTTCGAAAAAGGTACTTTCATTAAACAGAACATCCACATCTGTGAGAAAATATTTATCGATAGATTCCTTGGTCATGCCGATCCCGTTATCTTGGATAGTGATTTGAATCCGGTCGTCATGCTTCTCAATGGCGACTTTGATTTTTCCGCCGATAAGATTTCCGTTGGCATCTACATTTAAGAGAATGCCGTGCACGATAGAGTTTTCGATAATGGGCTGAAGGAGAAATTTGGGGATCTCCAGCTTGCAATTTTGCGGCGCCACCTCAAATTCCAATTCGATTGAATTATCACATAAATAATTCTGTATTTTAATATATTGCTGCAGCGTGTTTTTTTCGACTTCAACGGTATCATAGGCCTTCAGACTCTTCATCTTCAGGTTATCCTGCATACAATTAATCAAAGCATCGTTGATTTCGACAACCTCTTGCGTTCTGCCCAATTCCGCCAATCTTGTAGCCGTATTTAAGGTGTTGTAAATAAAATGCGGATTGATGGAGGAGACCATCAAATTGTATTGCAGCCTTTTCTCTCTTTTTTCCTGCTCAATCAACTCGTTGATATTGTTCTTGATCCGGTGGGCCATCCCGTTAAAGGCGGCGACCAGTTGCCCGATCTCATCCTCGCTGTTGTCGTCTATTTTTACGTTGTAATCACCATTTTGGACCACAACCATTTTTTTGGACAGGATGGTCAGCCTTTTAAAGATATGGCTTAGGATGCTGATGAAAATAATGATAAATATAGAAAAGAAGGAGATAAACAAAATGATCAGAGGGGTCATATTATCGTTATACAATTTCTGCAAATCCTGTTGCGTGGCGCGCATAACAAGACGCAACCCCTCGGATTGCCAGGAAATCAGGACAGAAAAATAAATCGAATCTTTCTCCTCAAAGGAGGCCACATAATGCTGCCGGTCCACAAAAACGCGCTCTTGCACCCATAGGAAATCCAGCGCCGAATCAGGCGCGTTCTGATAGAGTACATCACAATTCCCTTTGCCGCCCTCGCCCGAATATCCAATAAACGAATAATCCTTTATTTTTAACCCCAGAGTATCTTCGCACAGCGCTTCAATTTCAGCAAAATCCGTGAACAGAAATACATAATAGGGGCTGGGATGATCGGCGTGATTCATCGCGCTGTTGCTTGAAAAAACGTAGTTGAAATACCGTTTACTGTCATCGGCCTCACCCGATGTAACCAGGGGGGAATATACCATGCGTTCGCTTCGGTTTTCTTTATAATCCCGGAACCATGGAGATTGAATAAATATTGCAGCGGCTTTTGCTACCTTTTGATCGCAAAACAGGCCCTTTCCTTCAATATAAATCGCCGGATAGCTCGTGCTGACAATTTTCTTGGTGGCGGAGGCCACTACGGTTGTTTCACGCGGTTCGATTTGCTTGGCAATTGTTTGTTTGAAGGCATCCTCGCTGTCTGCGCCGGTATTATAATCAAAAACGGTCTTTTGAAAATCCTCGCTGAGTGTTTCCTTGCGAACTGCGGTGTTGGAATAACCGAAAAATTGACTCATTAACGCCGAGCTATTTCCCAGCTTCATGTCAATATGGTCAACCAGGAATGGCTTCAGCGTATTAAAGGTTGTGTTTCTAATAATAGGCGTGGCAATGGAAACGTATACAATAAAGCAAACGGCAACAATCAGGATTCCTTTAGTGGCAACTCTTTTAATTTTTGGTATTTTCACAATTGGCTCTCCTGCGATAATTAATGGGCGTTTCGCCATATATTTTTTTGAAAGCGTTGGAAAAGTAGGATACATTCAAATATCCAACTTCATTGCATACATGGGCTATCTTACACTGGCTCTCTAAAAGCTGTTTCGCTTTTTCCATGCGTATGTTTGTGATCCACTTTACTGTGGTGATGCCGGTTTCCTTCTTAATGGCCATATTCAGATGATACATTTCGATGCCGACAGCCTCGGCGATTTCCCCCACGGTCAAATCATCCTTACCGTAGTGCTTTTGAATATATTGAATGGCGCTTTTGACCGGCTTGGAATATGTAAGAAAAGGGGTTGCCTTCATGGCGTTTATGATCTGTATCGATTTGTTTTTCAGCCAGAACAAGATTTCGCTGGAGTTTGTCCAGAACTTTAGCTCATCTTTTTCAAATATAATAAAATTATCCTGCGTGTGGAGGTACTCATTGTCAACGAAGAAAGTGATAAGCGTTTTGGATAATTCGCACAGTTCTCGAAAGTCGAAGCAGCTTTTAATTTCCTGCGCATAATGGTCCAGTAAATCACATACCCTGTCCGTGTTTTTTTCAATGATTGCATCGATAAATTCCGCCGTATTCAAAGCGCATCCCCGGGTCATCGCCTCCCGGTACGCCCCAGGATCAATCACACATTGATAGTGGTCAAAAAACTTAATATTCAGGTATTCTTTGTAATCATAGTATGCGTTGCAGCATTCCCTGGCGGAGAGATCGGCGCCTAAAATGAGTGCGTAGTACCGGATTTTGGTTTTTTCATAGAGGAGCCTGCACAGCTCCTCGGCAGCAAGATGAATGTCACAGCAGGCGTCAAATAAAACGGCATAGCGGTATTTTTGCGCCCGGGATATGGTTATGATTTCGTTGGAATAGCTGTAAGCAAGACGGGCGGCTTCTTCAATATCAACCTCCTCCATCTCGGTATTGGCAAGTTGCTGAAATGTCGGGAGAAGGCTTGTCTGTTCGAGTAAAAGCATGCCGTATGTTTCCGGGAAGGCCTGCTCCAGCTTTTTGCTATCTGCGGAAATCAAGGACGAAAACAAGACGCTCTCAAAATGATGCTGCTTGTTTTTATGGATATCCGTGATTTTATCTCTTATGGCGTCGAGCTTTTTTTGGAATCCCTTTCCTCTCGTTTCGTGCTTCAGGATATAGTCGAAGGCGCCTATATTGATGGCGGTTTTTAAATAATCAAAATCTCCATAGTTCGAGATGAAAACTACGACAACATCAGGGGCGGCCTCCTTGATTTTTTTGGCAAGCTCCAATCCGTTCATCCCGGGCATTTTTACGTCGGTGATAACAAGATGCGGGTGATATTGTTCAAAGTCCTGCCAGGCGGCGATTCCATTGCCGGTGACGGAGACCAATTCAAAGCCCTTGGATTGCCAATCAACTGTTTTTTGAAGGTGCTCCCGGATGATCTTGTTGTCGTCGACAATCATGGTCCTAATCAAAGATATCACTCCTTGCAATCGTTTTCAAACCCCCAAGACGTACAATAAGCGCTAGGCGCGAAGGCATTAAGAACTTCGCATAGATTTCCGAGCGGCTCCCTTCGGGGGAAAACTCCGTGCCGCAGGTCCAGGAAATCGACAACAAGCGAGGCGTTCTGCCCGAAATATCTTAGATCTGTATGCACAATAAACAGGCAATATTATTGATTTTATGACAATTATTATTTTACCATGTTTTAATTAATAATGCAATTTGTAAAACACTCTGTTAGAATAAATTGTTTTTGCCTTTTTAAGACTCAAGAAAAGCTTAAAAAAACACCGATAATTGTTCAAAAAAATAAATGCTATAAAAAAAACAAATTTTTTGGATGTTTTTTTCAAAGGCTAAAAATTGTTTATATTGTCAAATATCCTTTTCATAAGGTACAATTACTATGCAAAAAGCGTTGTTTGTTCCAAGATGATATCCCTCCATTAGACGCATTCAGATGGTTTTTTATGGCGGGAAGGAGGGGAAAAATGTGAGTTGAGAGGAGTCGCAAAATTTTCCTTATGCTTGGAGCAAAAAACAAATTTTGGAATATTAAAAATCGGGAGGAAACATGTCATGAAAACGAAAAGCAAAATACTCTCTGGCATTTTGGCGTTGATTCTTTGTTTTTCCACCGTATTCAGCGCGGGTGCCGTGACCACGGAGCCGATACTGACCCCTCTGCTCAAGAATAACGCGCGCGTTGCGGAGAAGATTGTCACAGAAAGCGCGGTTTTGCTTGAAAACAAGAACAACGCCTTGCCGCTTCCCAAGGCAGGCAGAGGCGCAGTTGCCTTGTTCGGCGTGGGCGCTGCACGCACAACGCGTATCGGCGGCGGCTCGGGCGATCCCTGGACCGGCGGCGTTAACGCCGGTGGCGATGCCCATATAGAAGAGCACTATGGCCTTTGGCATGTCAATATTTATGACGCGTTCAAGGCTGCGGGTTATAACGTGCCGACCAAGGATATGATGGAATGGATCGGCACGGAGATGGACAAGACTCTTCCAGCGACGATGGCCTGGAATGCACAGTACTTCTTCCCGGAGCCGGAACTTACGGAGGCCTACGTCAAGGATATCGCCAAACAAACTAACACGGCGGTCTATGTTATCAAAAGGAACTCCGCGGAAGGCTCTGACCGGACCCTGACGCCCCGAAACGTGACTCCGCCTGTCAGGACGGACGTAGTTCCCGGCGCCTTCCAGGTTGGCGACTACAATCTCCTTCCCAAGGAAGAAGAGAATCTCCGCCTCCTCGGTGCCAACTTTGATAAGGTAACGGTTGTCATCAATGCACCGGGCCCGATTGACACCAAGTTCTTCAACGAGATTCCTGGACTCGACGCACTCGTATTTGCGGGCCTTACCGGATCGGAAGGCGGCCCTGCTTTGATGAAGCTGCTCAACGGTACGGATAACTTCTCCGGAAAGCTGATTGAAACCTGGGCGAAAAATTATACGGATTATCCGGCATCCGCAACCTTTGCCAACAACGACGGCGCCGGTAATGACGAGCGCTATGTGGAGGATATCTATGTAGGATATCGTTACTTTGATACCGCCAATGTTACGCCGGCATACCCCTTTGGCTATGGCCTTTCCTACACCAACTTTGACATGGATGTGACGAAAGTAGTCGCGGACGCCAAGAAAGTGACAGCCACGGTTAAGGTGACCAATACCGGGAAATACGCGGGGAAAGAAGTGGTCGAAATATACGCCTCGGCGCCCGACAGCGCTGCAGCGGACAAAGAATATCAGAAGCTGATGGTATATGCGAAAACGGATCTTCTGTCCCGGGGCGACAGCCAGGAATTGGAAATCTCGTATAATACCGCAGATATGGCTTATTACAACGAGACCAGCGACGCCTATGTGCTGGATCCGGGCAACTACTTTATTCGCGTGGGCAATTCCTCGAGAAACACAAAGGTAGCGGCGGTTCTTAATCTGCCGACCAGAGTTGTCACCGAACAGCTGGCGGACTATATGACGGTTCCGATGAATATACTCGAGGAGCGGGAGCCGGTCTGGACAAAATCCGGCAAGGGATGGACACCGTATACATATGCGAGCGAAGCGGCTGAAAAAGCGGCAGCGCCGGTTATTGCCATCGGTCCGGAAAACTTTGTGACCCTCAATAATGTGACCCTCAACGATGACACCGCCACCACCTATACAACAGATCCGAATTATGTGGGCAAGACCCGCGGCTACCAGAACAGCTCCATGAACCCCAGCGCGACAACGCTCGGATTCACGGGTTCGATGGTGGAATACAACGAGAACGTCGTGCTCAAGCCCAAAGAAAACGTTACCCTTTTGGACGTCTACAAGGGCACCAAGACACTTCAGGATCTCGTCGCGCAGATGTCGAACCTGGAGCTCGCACAGTTGAATGCAGCGACGGGCCAGGCGCCTTATGAAGGATATATGACCTTCAACGATCCTACCAAGATTGACTCCGTTCGCGGTTGTGCAACCGGCACCACCGATTTGCTGCAAGAGAAGTACGGGATTCCGTTGATGCTGGTAAACGACGGACCTGGCGGCCTTCGTGTCACAGAAAAGGTTACCGCTTATGACGCCGCAAACAATTATCAAGCGACGCCCGTATACAACTTCTCAACCTCATGGCCGGCTTCCATCAATCGCTCGCAAACCTGGAATCAAGCACTGATGGAAGAATTTGGCGTTGCTTATGGACAGGAAATGGCCAGCATGGGGATTGCCGTACTGCTGGGCACCAGTCTTAACATTCACAGAGATCCTCTTTGCGGACGTAACTTTGAATACTATTCAGAGGATCCCGTTGTCAATGGCTTTAGTGCCTCCGCCATCACCAAAGGATTGCAGTCCAATCCTGGCATCATGGCGTGCCTGAAGCATTTTGCGGGCAACCAGCAGGAGACACGCCGTGGCGGCGGTAACTCCGTGATGACCATAAGAGCGCTTCGCGAAATATACCTGAAGGGCTTTGAAATCGGCGTAAAGAGTGCGCAACCCGCATCCATCATGACCTCCTACAACCGAATTAATAATGTTCCGGCAGCCGACGATATCTACCTGCTGGAGAACATCACCCGTGGCGAGTGGGGCTTTAAAGGCCAGATCATGACAGACTGGGGCGGTGGATCTTCCACGCCTGCGAAGTCTATGCACGCGGGTAACGACATGATCTCTCCCGGTGGCAACAACCAAGTGGTTGCTATTCTGAGAAACGTTGATCCAAACCCGATCTTTAAAGAGAACGGCGAAATCGCCGAGGCGCTTGCCTTCTCTTCTGCCAGTATCACAAAGACGCTCCTCACCAATGGGTCAACCCTTAGCACAACCGGCGCCAATATTGTGAGAGCTCCGCTGGGCACAGGTTACACCGCAGCCCTCAGTGCAGACCCGACAACCCCGGGCGGCAACATTTACTATATTGAAGTAAACGGCCAAAGAATTGCAAGAACGGTTACCTATACCCCCTACGTAGGACCCAGAGCCGGCGCGGAGGCAGGCGTAGGCAGAAATGTAACCAATTACCTGACTTCGGACTACGCCACCATAGAAGACGGCGGCAAGACCCTTGCTTACAAGGTCAATTATGTCGCGCTTCAGGCCAATATTTGCCGCGGCGACCTCCAGAAATCTGCCATCAGAAACCTGACGGCTATCATGTATTCCATCAACGCCAAGAAGTTCTACGAGCGCAATGCGGACGTAAATATTGGCACATGGGTTGAGATGGTCAAAGCCGACCTGCACGAATATTACAGCATTCAAAAATCAGATATGGATCCCTTCAATTCCATTACCGCACCCAAGACGGCCGTGGTCGATCAATCTTTCACCGTCAAAGTACAGTTGAACGACAACTATAAAGCCATTAAACTCATCAACGAGAATGGTGGCGCCATCACGATCAGCAGTATAAGTCGTGTGGCGGTTGGCGGATTTGGCAATGAGTGGACCTTCACCACAAAGATCGGTACGGCCGGCAATAGAACCCTCGCTGTCATCGGACAACAGGAAGACGGTAGTTATGACAATCTGGATCTCTCCTTCGATATCGCGGTGACACAGACTTCAGAAGCGCCGAAGGTGTTAAATGTGGCAGCGCCAAGCAGCGCCAAAGTGAACGTGGCTGCCAATTATACCATTACGACCAATGGCGAGGGGTCTTACAGCGCCAATATTAAGTCCAAAGGCGCTAGCAGCTACTTAGGCAAAACGGTCGTCAGCAAGACGATGAACACCGACGGTACCTGCACATGGGTTCTCGCGGTTAAGGTGGGTTCCGCCGGCAACCGTGACCTGGAAGCCTACGCGGGCAACAAGGTCGGCACCATCAGTGAGGCTTATGCGTTTAAAGTTAATGTAAGCCTTATCTAAGTTGGATGGCACCAACAGACCGCCCAACTGATTTTTCCCAATATGCATACAGAGGGGCATGATATCCCTCATAGCCCCTCTGCATGCATCGTTAACCTCGTTTTCCAATTTTTATATTTTCCTCCAAGCAAGGAAGCCGTCCTGATACAGGATGGCTTTTTTGCTTGGGATGCAAATGCGGTGCGGATAAAGTGCAACCATATGCGTAAATCCATATGGAAATACAAAGGTATCGAATGCTGTCCATGCAGCGGGACAGCATTCGATACCTTTGTATGCAAATGCCAACATGAAAATTGAGGCCGTTTTTATCTGTTGGCTATAAAAAGATATTTTTACGTTTGGGGGTAGGGATTTGAACCTGTGTGAAATTGGTTTTTCACTTTTTCTACTAAATGCCTATATTATTCATCTTTTTTATCATTGGAACTTTTAGATACACGAATTTGTAGGAGAAAAATAATAAGGACTACAACGGATAGGGGGATATAAATATAACGGGGTATCCCTATAACAATGTCTGCGCACACAAGTATTACCCACATAATTACGCCAAAGTATGGATTACTTTTTAACCAATTCTTCATTTAGCGCTCCCTACTATACGGTTTCTTATGCTCATATCCCATAAATAATGTCACGCCCTGATTATAGAAAAAATATGCCGAAAAAGAAATTTCTGCTTTTTCGGCAGGTCTTAACAAATGGTCGGAGTGGCGATACAGAACTTTTCAAAATCATAACAAAACAAATGGTCGTTGATGATTGATAAGTTTTTCACGTCAATAAGCAGTATAATTATAGAATAAATTTTAATGAATCTAAAATAATTGTATTTCAAAAGAAGCCTTCATTGGTTCAAGCTTTTGTGTTTCAGCATTATATTCAAAATACATATTGGCATAACCAAGTAGAAAGTCTGTGCCTACATTAAAAGGATATTTAAATTTAAAATAAGTCGGACTTTGATAATCTTCAAATTCCGATCGGTAAACAACCATATTTGTGTATTTTTCCCCAGTCCATTTTCCGTTTTGATATCTTCGGTATTCTCTTGTTATGAAATAATCTTCCGGTTCGGGCTCGTTTTCTTTAATTGCATATTTTGTTTCTAAATCATCTTTTTTAAGTCCTGCATCAAGCAGAGAAATAGTTTTAGAATATCCAAGCAATTTACATTCAACTACAGCTTTATAATCATCTAATAGATAACCTGAAAAATAATTATCGTTAAATTCTTTGTTGTCGCCTTCTCCGGTGAAATTAGCATAGATATTTTTATATTTACCTTCGTTCGGGAAAAACTTGTAAACCTCTGTATCAGCATACTTGTACCAATCGCGATAAACAATAACGAAATTGCCCGAATCATCTATTCCTTCAACATATTTGAGCGCCATATCGTTCGGCAAGACATTTACTTTGGTTAAGTAGCTTTTATGTGTCTTATAATCTAAGACAGCAAAATATCCTTGCAAGGCTTCTATTGATTGATTTAAGTCAGTAATATCCGCGTTTTCGTCCTTTGCAGCAATGATTGCCAGTATGACCTTGTTTGCGACTTCATTTTCTCCATTTAGTTTAATTGCTTTTCCAATCTGATTTTCTTTTTGGTCGGTGGCGTATGCTTCAACTTGAACTTTGTTTTTAAAACCTAAGAAACCCAACTCGGCATAAAAGTTTCCATGTGGAATTCTAACAGCAATAGATTGTCCGTTGGTTTCGGCGGGGTTAGGTATAATAATATCAGAATTTGAGTCGAAATTTGAGTCAAAAGCGGAAAGCGAGTTGTTTAAATTTGTTGAGACATTAGAAGAATCGGAAGCTGGATCATTACTCCCGCATCCTGAAATAAGAAATAAACTAACGGCAAGCATTATCATACATAGCTTTTTGATCATGTTAGATTACCCCGTTTCCTGTTTTTTGTATAATGCTAAGGTAAAGCATCTTAATATTTTCTAATCTTATTATACAAGAATCTTATGATAAAGCAATTATTGAGTTGATGAATTGTCAAGTCAAGTGCGCCACTTCGTGTAGAAAAACTTGAATAGGTGATTTCCAGCCCAAACATTTTCGGGGTCTGGAATTGATAAGAAAGAGCTTGTGCGTCAGCTCTCTTTGGTTAACCAAAGAGA
>JAVBST010000023.1:0-35748 GCA_031556545.1 Oscillospiraceae bacterium | reverse complement strand
AAAAGTTATTAATTAAGAGGGCTTGACCCTTGGTTCAGTATGCCTAAGTTTTCCACAATTGTTCGGTTTTAAGTGAAGTTTTCAACTTTTCGGCAAGAGAAAGGGGCTGTACCACAATTTTCATTGTGCTACAGCCCCTTTGGCATCGGATCAAATTTACGGAGTGTAAATAGCGTTTAATTGATTTTTCCCAAACATGGTTTCCTTCTGGATCAGCTTATATAGATCCTCTGTAGCAGCATAGCTGTCCTGAATATTTTTACTGGCATTTCCATCTTTGTCCATGGTTAAATACTGCGTGCTGGCGGGTACTTCCTGAGCGATGTCCAACAAGAATTTCTGAAAGGTTGATTTTGGCAGCCCCAGCCGATTCAGAAGATAGGGGCCCAAATGATTGGAGCCAATGGCCGTTACCGTTTCCGTTTGCAGACCTATGTTATTCCACATCACAAAGGGAATCATAAAGGTCTGCTTAGAAGAGTTGTAGTCGTTCAGTTTGGCCGTAATTGTTTCGGTGCTGCCCCTTAAATTTTGGTTGAGTGAGGCATCGGTAAAATCTGTATCCGTAACGAATCCGAGCTTTTTGTAAATGTTCAGGTTTGGATCGAGAGCGGGAAGGTGATCTCCAAAAAAGAGAATGGCGGTTGGCTCATTACGTTGATCGAAGTAGTCCACCAAATCCTTCAATGCCTTATCCGCGTCATGTACCCCTTGGGCATAATTGCGCAGGCGCATCAGCTCGTTTTCATTAAGTTTATCGCTTTGCACCGAGAGGTCATAAGAATTGTAATAATTCTCCGTATCGTAGGGATAATGATTCTGCATGGAGATGGCGAAGGTAAACAAAGGCCCTTGTGTACTCTCGCGTTGTTTGATAATCTGTTGGGTCAAATCATCATCCGAAATATGCTTTCCCTTAATATGGGTGTCCTGCATATCCTGTGCGCCGATAAATTTATCAAAGCCTAAGAGCGGATAAATCCTAGCGCGATTAAAGAAGTTTCGGTCATTGGTGTGGATGCCGGCAGTTGCAAAGCCCAATTCATGAAAGTAGGTAGCCATGGAGGGCAGTTCCATTTTGAGGTAGTTGGTGTAAACATTGGTGCAGAAAGGAAAAAATTTCGTACTGAAGCCTGTCAAAAACTCAAATTCAGGGTTACTGGTGGTGCCGCCATACGTGGGTGATATCATCGTTCCATGGGTAGCCGTTTTTTGTAGCGCATGAAGATTGGGGATAGGATCTTCTGAGTAGGTGACGTTTGGCAGCGTTGTGAGATCAAAAAAGGCTTCGCTCATAACAACAATTACGTTTTTAACAGGGAGGCTTGTCGGGATGGCATCCGCCGGATACTTTGCAAGTTGGCTTTCCACCTCTCCCACGTCAAATTTTGCTAACTTGGTGACATCGTAAGTTTCTTTCGCATTGGCAATCAGGCCGCAGATAAAGCCATATTGCCGGTAGGAAATTTTGGGATTATAGGAAACGGATAGGTCAATGGGAATAATCACAATCAAAAGACAGGTAAATACGCTGGGGATAAGCATCCAAAGCCTGGATCTGATGGATTGAAAGCGAAAGTGCTTGCGGAAGATAAAAGCCAAAACAATCATAATTATTAATAAAAAAAGGAAGGGCACAACCGATTTGAAGCGAAACAACCGCCCAATGGGTAAGTTCGTATTGGTAATAAAACGCAGCGTTGTGGGCGAAGTGTTGACGATATCCGAAAACAGAAGCGGAACGGCCAGCACGATTTTCTTTAAAAAGGTCGCTACCCCCAAAGCCAATATCAGCACCGACATCACAATGGAGGCAGCCCCCAAATGATTGGTCAGCACCCAGAAGAAAGAAAGCAGCGCCATAATAATCAGGATGTTAATGACAGAAAATCCAAAGTGCTCCAGGGATTTTCGAATCGCGGGCCCCAAACTCCCCTGCGAAAAGCATTCCAATAAAAAAAACAAAAGGGTTGCAATGATACCCGCTGTTATAAAGCGGACCAAAAAACGTCCGAGGGGCTTATGGGTCATCCGATCCATCAAGGCATGGAGTTTTTTCATACCCGATTCCAATCTGCCGTTACCGTTACGGCGACCATACAAACTGCTGCCCGACGGCTGAATTGGGGCAGCGCATTTCACCACACAAAGTTTGATTTTATTACAATGTGTCGGATGGTTCGAGGAAAACGGAACTATTATAACATGTTTTTTATCAAAATTGAAGCAGAAAAAAAATTCAGATTATATTATTGAAGATTGCATGATTATAGATTAACGATTGACTATACGATTGCACAAAGGACTGCCAATTATACGATGACAAGATTGCAAACAACCCCAGCTTGTTCAAACTGGGGCGTGTACAGCAAAAATCCGTCCCCCATACCTTGGCCCTTGGCATCCAAGGTCGTATAATACCAATATCGACAATCCTGTTTATCGTATTGATGGGAGGACTGAATATGCCACATGCAATTGTAAAAATGCATAAAGGACGTACGCAAACGCAAAAAGCGTTTTTGGCGCAGAAGCTCAAAGAGGCGGTCATGAAAGCTGTCGGGGCGTCACCTGAGTACATCCGTGTTCCATCGAAGATTATCCCGCCGCCGATTAGGCGCCGGGATACAAAGCCAAAATTACAGACAAACCTGATACCCTCTATATTCGACCAGCTACGAGCCGTAATTGCCGCCCCGCCGGACGCCCTGCGCCCAAAGGGCCAGCATATAAATACAGACGCCCGCCAGTAGGGTTACGCCCAAGGCGCTCCCTTCTGACAATTGGGATGCCGCATAGCGGAAAATTACAGCGGCAATATTTGCCATGATGACCGTGGCCAATAAGGGCTTTAGGAACCACTGCAGTGGGCGCACACGCATCTTGGTGCTGCCGATGACTTCCGCAAACAGGAGCCCACAGGTCAGGACGCTGGCAATCAGAAAGCTGATGATAAATCCCGCAATGCCCAATTTAGCTGTCAATACGTATGTCAGCCCAAACTGTACCAGTCCGCCTACAATGGTGTAGGCGGATGCTCTTTTTTGTTTCCCAATACCGTTGAGGACACTGGAAAATACGAGCTGATAGCTCTGAAAAAGGATGCATACGGACATGCCGAACAAGCCCTTCCCCATAGGCTGATGGTACAGGAAGAATCCGATCCTTTCCCCAAGCAGCATCAGGGCCGCCATACAAGGAAAAATGGCCACCGCCGTAAAAAAAATAGATTTGGCAATCTTATTTTGGATATCCTTCATATTAGAGGTTGCCATGTCACCCGAGAGCTTGGGAATAATCATAATAGACAGCGCATTGATAAGGGTAAAGGGCAGCATGATGAGAGGCATAATCATACCGGAGAGGATGCCGTAGGATTGTAGCGCCTTGTGATAGTCGAGTCCCCAAACTATCAGGCGCTTAGGAACGATAATGGAATTGACGGAGCCGATCACCGAGGCAATAACCCGTGTTAAGGTCAGAGGCAGCGCAATTTGCATTAATGAGAAAAAAGGCGAAAAATTCAGCTTTTGTTTCTCCCTGTGCCGGATACCTGTCGTTTTAAAATAGCAGCTGAAAAGAAAAATGCCGCTCACGGCTTCTCCGATAATCATAGCCAATACCAACACTGTTACAATCAGCGATTGATCCTTGATGTTGAAGATATGGAGCATCAGAAAGACGGCCAGCATTCGGACCAATTGCTCAAAGGGCTCGATAAAGGAGGTGCCTAAAACGCGGTTTATGGAATAAAAATAGCTTTTCAGGACATTTTCAAAACCCGTGATCAAAATGCAAAAGCTAAGCACGCGCAGGGGTAATTCCGTCTTCAGATCTCCCAAAAACAGGGCGATTGGCCTGGCAAACAGGAATACAGCCGCCGCCACAAGCAGCGAAATCAAGGCCACCAATTTGATGGCGAGATTCACCGTCTGCCGAACCCCGGATGGATCCCCCAATGCGGTGCGCTCTGAGGAAATCCGCATCACAGCCGTGGGCAATCCGGACACAATAATGGTACAGGCAATGGAGTATATGGTGGTAACCAAGGAAAATAAACCGATGGTTTCCGCTCCCACGGCACGGCTTAAAAAGACGCGGTACAGGAATACAATCAGCTGCATTACAATGTTGGAGGACATGAGTACAAATATGCTGTATGTGAACGATTTTGTGCCTGCTTTTACTTGTGACATGCTCTAATCACCTTCACTTAGAGCATATTCACCCATTGGACAATACAGAACAAAAACACAAAGACTGGCCTTTCGAAATAAAATACGGCTTTTCTTCGGTAACTCTGCACGAAAAACCAGCTGTATTTTTGTGAAATACGTTAAAAAATTTATTGCAATGAATCGAGAAAGTATATTGACAAAAAATGGTCATGGGGATATAATATCTAAGAATTACTTTGATATTCAAAATAATATTATCCATAGGACTGGAGGTATTCCATTGCCCTTCAAAATTACAGCTACCGGTATGGCGACCCCCGCATTGTCCATTGAAAATCGTTCGCTCGAAAAAATCGTGGACACAACGGATGAGTGGATCTATACCCGCAGCGGGATTCGTTCCCGCTATATTGCAGCCGATGAAACCGCCGATTCTCTGGCTGTGGAGGCCGCCAAAAATTGCTTGCAGCAAAGCGGTTTAGCGCCAGAGGATATCGGTCTGATCATTGCGTCCAGCGCGACTGCCCGCACGGTTGTCCCCTGCCTGGCCGCCAAAGTGCGGCAGGAGCTTGGAATTCAACAGGCCGTCACCTTTGATATCAACGCCGCTTGCACCGGCTTCATTTACGGCTTAACCACTGCGCAAGGCCTCATGCAATCTCTGGGCATCCGGCACGCACTGATCGTGGCGGGTGAGGCCATGAGCCAGATGCTTGACTGGGAGGACCGGTCCACCTGCGTTCTGTTTGGTGATGGTGCCGGGGCGGCGATCCTATCCCAGTCGGAGGCGCCCGGCGTCCTTTGGCAGAAATTACAGGGAGAGGAGGACCCCGCACGCGCCCTGCGTTATTCCAGAGCCTACCATGAAACCCCGTTTTCAAAAGAAGGCCGCAAATTGAGGCTCCTGAAAATGAAAGGCAAATCTGTTTTTCAGTATGCGGTCAATGAGATGGCCCGCCTCATTCAGAAGGCTGTAACGGAATCGGGCGTTGCAATCGAAGAGATTCAGCATATTATTCCACACCAAGCCAACATCCGCATGATAGAATCTACGGCCAAACGCTTTGAAATAGATTTAAAACAGTTTTATATGAATATTGACCATTTCGGTAATACATCCTCGGCCAGCATCCCCATTGCATTGCATGAATTGCATCAAAGCGGAAAACTTACATCAGGCGAAAAGGTATTGTTGCTGGGTTTTGGCGCAGGTTTCACCAGTGGCGCAATTCTATTGGAATGGTAAAAGGAGAACAAGATGGAAAAGATCATTGAAAATCTTTTAAATATTGAGTACCCCATCATCCAGGGCGGTATGGCCTGGATTGCCGACGCCCCTCTGGCAGCGGCGGTTTCCAACGGAGGCGGCCTGGGTCTTATCGCCGCAGGCAGCGCGCCTGCCGATTGGGTACGTGCCGAAATCCAAAAGGCAAGGGTCTTGACGGATCGGCCTTTTGGTGTCAATATTATGATGATGAGTCCCTTTGCGGAAGAAATTGCGCAGATGGTCTGTGAAGAAAAAGTCTCGGTGGTGACCACCGGCGCGGGCAATCCCGGCAAATATATTCCGATGTGGCACGAGGCGGGCATCAAGGTCATCCCCGTGATCCCTTCGCGCGCACTGGCCCTGCGGATGCAAAAAGCCGGTGCGGATGCGGTGATTGCCGAAGGCTGCGAGGCGGGCGGCCATATTGGGGAACTTACCACCATGGCCTTAGTGCCGCAGGTGTGCGATACCGTCCAAATTCCTGTGATTGCCGCGGGCGGCATCGCCGACGGCCGGGGCATTGCCGCCGTACGGATGCTGGGGGCTAAAGGCGTACAGGTCGGCACCCGATTTTTGGCGGCTGCGGAATGTACGGTTCACGAGAATTATAAGCAAAAGATTTTGGAAGCCAAAGATACCGACACCACCGTCACCGGACGCAGTACCGGACATCCGGTGCGTTTGCTCAAGAACCATATGGCAAAGCAGGCGTCGGCGCTGGAAAATCAAAACGCTTCCCTGGAAGAAGTGGAGGAATTCTTGACCGGCACCCTGCGGCTGGCCGCTAAAGACGGCGACATTAAAAACGGCTCCGTGATGGCGGGCCAAGTTGCGGGCCTGGTTAAGTCCATCCAGCCTGCCGCCGAAATTATTCGCGAAATGTTTGCGCAATGTGATATAATACTTAAAGGCGCTGTCTAATAACTTATGGGCGGGCAATTTCGTTATGTTGCTGGGCGCCCCGCTAAAACCAGGGGAGGAACAAAATGCTACTGTCGCAGAAAACCGCTGTCATCACCGGCGGAAGCCGAGGAATCGGCAAGGCCATCGCCTTAAAGTTTGCCGAAAACGGAGCCAATATTGCCATCCTGGCTACCCATGCCGAAAAAGCCGCGCAGGTACAGGCGCAGGTGGAAGCCTTTGGCGTACAATGTAAAACCTACATTTGCAATGTGGCTGATTTTTCCCAGACGGCCGAGGCAGTCAAAGAGATGAAAGAAACTTTCCCAAGCCTTGACATTCTGGTCAATAATGCCGGCATTACCAGGGACGGCTTGCTGGTTCGGATGCAGGAAACGCAGTTTGACGAAGTAATGGACATCAACTTAAAAGGTGCTTTTAATATGATCCGCCATATTTCCCCCCTGATGCTGCGTGCCAAGGCGGGGAAAATCATCAATTTGACCTCCGTTGTGGGAATTGCCGGCAACGCGGGGCAGGTTAATTATGCCGCCTCCAAAGGGGGGCTGATCGCCCTGACCAAATCCGTCGCTAAAGAACTTGGCGGCAAGGGCATCCTTGTAAACGCTATCGCCCCCGGCTTTGTGGAAACGGACATGACACAGGGCTTGCCGGATGCGGTAAAAGAAAAGCTCTTGGATACGATTGCTTTAAAGCGCTTGGGTACCGCCGAGGATATTGCGAACTTGAGCCTGTTTCTCGCTTCAGATGCGAGCAATTATATCACCGGACAGGTCATCCGCATTGACGGCGGCATGTCCATTTAACCGTGCGGGCGTCAAACGGAATTTGGAAAGCTACCACTGAAAAAAGGAGTGGCACATACATATGAAAAAAAGAGTTGTCATAACGGGTATGGGCGCTGTGTCCCCCATTGGCAATACCACACAGGAACTCTGGGAAGGAATCCTGGAGGGCCGTAACGGCATTGGTCCCATCACCCATTTTGATACTACAGACTTCAAGGTGAAAATAGCGGCCGAGGTCAAGAATTTTGATCCGCTCATCGCTATCGAAAAAAAAGAGATCCGCCGTACGGATTTGTATACGCAATTTGGTTTGGTAGCCGCGCAGGAAGCCTATATCATGAGCGGCTTAAATGCAAACAACATCAAGCCCGAAGAGCTTGCCGTCATCGTGGGTTCGGGCATTGGGGGCATGCGTACCTTTGAAAACGCCTGCATCACCTTGGCCGAAAAAGGCCCTTCCCGTGTTTCCCCTTTTCTGGTTCCCATGATGATTGCCAATATTTTGGCGGGTACCATTGCCATCCGTTATAATGCACAGCATCTATGTCATAGTATTGTCACGGCTTGCGCTACCGGGGCACAGTCCATCGGGGAAGCCTTCCGTTTAATTCAGCAGGATCAAGCGGTGGCGGTGATTGCCGGCGCGGCAGAGGCGCCGATTACCCCTGTGGGGGTCGCCGGTTTTGCCAGCATGACGGCCTTATCCACCACCAACGATCCGCAGCGCAGCTCCATTCCCTTTGATAAAGAGCGTGATGGATTTGTCATTGGTGAAGGCAGCGGTATTTTCATTTTGGAAGAGTTGGAGCACGCCTTGGCGCGGGGCGCAACCATCTATGGCGAAATCGCCGGATACGCCTCCACTTGCGACGCTTATCATATCACCGCGCCCGAACCTTCAGGAGCTGGCGCAGTCATGGCCATGCAACGTGCCATTCAGGATGCAGGGATTGCGCCCGCCGATATTTCCTATATCAACGCCCACGGCACCAGTACCCCCATGAATGATTTGACGGAGACACGGGCCATAAAAACTGCTTTTGGCGAAGCGGCCTATCGCATTCCCATCTCCTCCACCAAGTCTTCTACCGGACATTTACTGGGCGGTGCCGGCGCTTTGGCGGCCGTGATCTGCCTGCAAGCCTTACGCCACGACTATCTCCCGCCCACTCTGCATTATGAAGTACCGGATGAGGAGTTGGATTTGGACTATATCCCCAATGTGGGACGCAAACAGCCGCTGCAATATACACTGGCAAATTCTTTCGGATTCGGAGGGCATAACGCCTGCCTGATCTTAAAAAAATATACGGAACCGACGGGTTCGGAGGATGTGTCCTGCAAAACCTGCGGTTAACTTTTCACAGTCTTTGCGTAACGAATTTATGCCGCTAGCCAGCGGCGGAACAGGTGATTATATGGACTTTTCTACCATTGAACAGCTTTGTCTGATTATGAAATCCCAAGGCCTGAGCGCCTTGGAAGTGGAAGAACAGGGCACCCGCATCCGGCTGGAAAACACGCAGCCTTCCCTCTTTCACGCTCAATCCGCGCCATCTGCGGCAACTCCCCTGCCCCTATCCCCGGTCGCGCCTGTGCCGGAAGCCGCTGCGCCTTCTGCGAGCCCAGCCACGGGCGATGATTATCTCTATGTGACCTCACCCATGGTGGGCATCTTTGTTCCGTTGACAAAACTGGGTAAACCCGAACTTGAACCCGGACAGTCCGTGGAGCCTGAAACCCTTGTATGCGCAGTGGAAGCCATGAAAATGGTCTGCGAAATCAAAGCGGAACTCACCGGGCAATTTGTAGAGCTGCTGGTACAGGAAGGCGATCAGGTGGAGTTTGGCCAGCCATTAATGAAGCTCAAAAAGCCGCTATAATTACGACGCCTCGGATAAAGTCCCCATAGCAAGCCCTACCGTATACTGCGCCTGGGAATCTTGAAAAGCCCAGGTCTTCTCCCCTTATCTTCGCGCATTGCGGTGTGCTTGCCCCAGCGCAGCCGATGGCTTTGAATCGCGATTTTTATCAACACCATATCCTTACAGAAAGGACCGACAGCATGCTGAACAAAGAAGATATCATGCGCATTATTCCTCATCGCCCGCCGTTTCTCCTGATCGATGAGGTGTTGGAAATAAAACCGCCTTATGTTTTGGCCCGCAAGTATGTAGATGCCACAGAATACTATTTTCAGGGACACTTCCCCGGAAACCCCGTGATGCCGGGCGTGTTGATTGTGGAGGCCATGGCCCAAGCTGGCGCGGTGATGGTTTTATCGATGGAGGAATACAAGGGCAAAACAGCCTATTTTGCCGGAATCAAAAACGCCAAGTTTAAACGCAAGGTTTTGCCGGGCGACTTTTTAACGATTGAAGTGGAAGTGAACAAGATCCGCCACCAAGTTGGCTATGGCACTGCCAAGGCCACTGTGGATGGGGAGTTGGCTTGCTCCACAGATATTTCATTCTTTATTGATAAGTAAAAGGAGGGGTGTTGGCATCTAAAACTCTGTTTGGGTAATGCAACTGAGTTCTGTGCCGCCTTCTATGTTTCAAAAGATATTAATTGCCAATCGC
Source organism: Oscillospiraceae bacterium (assembly GCA_031556545.1). GTDB lineage: Bacteria > Bacillota > Clostridia > Oscillospirales > Acutalibacteraceae > JAVBST01. The sequence continues at coordinate 26,012 of JAVBST010000023.1, read as the reverse complement.
GGTGAAATTGCTGTTCGGATTCTACGCGCCTGCAAAGAGATGGGAATTGCCACGGTCGCTGTTTTTTCAGAGGCAGACCGTGACTGTTTGCATACGTACTTGGCGGACGAAGCTGTCTGTGTCGGCCCCGCGCCCTCCTCGGAGAGTTATCTCAATATCCAGAATATTCTGAGCGCAGCGGTGAATAAGAAGGCCGATGCCATTCACCCGGGCTTTGGCTTTTTATCCGAAAACGCGGAGTTTGCCGAAATCTGTGAACGCTCCAATATCCGCTTTATTGGCCCCAGCCAGAAAAGCATTTTATTATTAGGCGACAAATCCGCTGCCAAGCGCACCATGCAGGAGTGCCACGTGCCGACCATTCCGGGTTCGGACGGCGAAATTTTAGATTTTGAGGAAGCGAAGCGGGTTGCCGACCAAATCGGCTTCCCACTCCTGATCAAAGCTTCTGCGGGCGGCGGCGGCCGCGGTATTCGCCTGGTTCATGAAGCGTCGGAACTGGAAACTGCCTTCCGCGAAGCTGCTTCCGAGGCCAAAAAATATTTTGGAAACCCCGCTGTCTACATTGAAAAGCTACTACAAAACACACGACATATTGAATTTCAGATTTTGGCGGATCACTACGGCAACATCATTCACTTGGGAGAGCGGGACTGCTCTATGCAGCGTCGGCGACAAAAACTCTTGGAAGAGACCCCCAGCGTTGCAGTCGATGCAGCATTGCGCGCCCGTATGGGGGAAGCCGCCGTCAATGCCGCCAAGGCGGTCGGATACCAGAATACCGGAACGGTGGAATTCCTGCTGACACCGGAAGGTGAATTTTATTTTATGGAAATGAATACCCGTATTCAAGTGGAGCATCCTGTAACTGAGATGGTGACCGGCTTGGATCTGATCAAGGAGCAAATCCGGATTGCCAGCGGCCAACCCTTGACCCTGCGGCAGGAGGATGTCCAATTCCGGGGCCATGCCATTGAATGCCGCATCAATGCCGAAGACGCCAACAAAAACTTTATGCCTACAGGTGGAACCTTTTCGCAGCTGCATATTCCCGGAGGCCCTGGCGTGCGTTTTGACAGCCAGCTCTATACCGGATATACAATGCCCATGTATTATGACTCTATGATCGGAAAGCTGATTGTGCATGCCCCCACACGGGAGGAGGCCATTGCACGGATGCAGCGCGCCCTGTCCGAGATGATTATAGACGGTGTCGTCACCAACACCCCTTTCCAGCAACAGCTATTGAACTTCCCTGCTTTTCAGGAGGGCCAGTACTCCACATCATCCATAGAGGAGATGTTTAAGATATGCTAAAGGACCTGTTTTTAGGCAAGAAGCCTGAGCCGGCCAAAGCCAGCCTTCCCCATCAGCCTACCTCCATCCCCGATCAGATGTGGGTTAAATGCCCAGGTTGTGGCAGGCTCATTTATGACAAAATTTTAACGAAAAACTTAAAGGTCTGTCCCCTGTGCAACTTCCATCTGCCGCTAACAGCCAGGGAGCGCATCGAATGCACCTTTGACCCCGATACCTTCTCCGCCATGGAGTATGATATCCCCTTCTCCGATCCCCTGCATTTCCCGGACTATCAAAAAAAAGCCGAATATGTGCAAAAAAAATCGGGTCTTACCGACGCCGTCGTTTGCGGGACGGGTAAGATGCATGGTATTACAACCGCCTGCTGCATTATGGACAACGCCTTTATGATGGGCAGCATGGGCTATATTGTGGGCGAAAGCATCACAAGGCTGGTGGAATATGCCACGGCGGAAAAGTTACCCCTGATTATTTTCACGACTTCCGGCGGTGCCCGTATGCAGGAAGGGATTGTCTCCCTGATGCAGATGGCCAAGGTCAGCGGCGCTTTAAAACGCCACGGAGACGCAGGACTCTTATACATCACCGTCATCACCCATCCCACCACCGGCGGCGTGACGGCAAGCTTTGCGAGCCTCGGCGATATCATCATCGCCGAACAGGGTGCGCTGCTTGGCTTTGCGGGACGGCGTGTGATTGAACAGACGATTAAGCAAAAATTGCCCAAGAATTTTCAGACGGCCGAGTTCGCGCTGGAACATGGCTTTGTGGATACCTTATGCAAACGCAAGCGCTTGCAGGAATGCCTGTATCAAATTCTCCACATCCACGAGGCAAAATGAACCGGCAGAAAACCCTGCCACCAAACCTTCTTTTAGGAGAAAAGGAGCTGTGTCTATGGAAAAAAACGCATGGGACCGGGTAAAAATTGCCCGACTGATGGAGCGTCCCACTGCCGCCTATTATATTAAACAGCTTTTCACCAGTTTTATGGAACTGCATGGAGACCGAAGTTTTGCCGATGACGCCGCCATCATTGGCGGCATTGCGCTGTTCAATGGTACTCCGGTAACGGTTATCGCGGAAGAAAAGGGCAAAGATCTAGCGGAACGCCAACGTCGAAATTTTGGCTCCCCTAATCCGGAGGGATACCGGAAAACCCTGCGATTGATGCGGCAGGCCGAGAAATTTGGGCGCCCCATCATCTGCCTGATTGATACCGGCGGCGCCAATTGCGGTGTCGGCGCGGAAGAACGCGGTCAGGGCGAAGCCATCGCCATGAACCTGCGGGAAATGATGGGCTTGCGCGTGCCCATCGTCAGCATTGTCATTGGCGAAGGCGGTAGCGGCGGTGCCTTGGCCTTAGGGGTTGCGAATACCGTGGGCATGCTGGAGAACGCGGTCTATTCCATCCTCTCTCCGGAAGGCTTCGCCTCCATTTTGTGGAAGGATGCCACCCGTGCCCAACAAGCGGCGGAAGTGATGAAAATTACCGCTGCCGATCTTTTAGAGCTGCATATTATTGACGAGATTATTCCTGAGCCGCCAACCGGCGCGCAGGAAAATCCCGAATGGGTTGCCCAGCAAATGGCGCTCTTTATTGAAAAGTCTCTGGATTGCTTGCAAAAACAAACCCCAGACGAATGGGCTCAGTCCCGGTATGAACGTTTCCGCGCATTATAGCGAAATATATGAAAAGATGCCTCTGTGGATACCTGATCCACAGGGGCATCTTGGGTTTTTAATATGTGGTTTTAGGTATTGCTTTCTCCAAGCGTCAGGCTCACATCCGCAGTTTGACCGCCTCTGTATAGGGTCAGTTTGACCGTGTCGCCGACCTTGCACTTGTTCTTCACATTGTTGAGCTCCGAATAGCTCGCAACCGCTACGCCATTAAAATGAGTGATGATATCATTGCGCTGAACTCCGGCTGCTTCCGCAGGACTGGAGGGCGCTACAGAAGCCACGACGATACCGGCAGGATAGCCCATTCTCTGCAGCATTTCCGAGGTGTAGTTGGCGTTTTGCGTTATGCCAATGTAAGGTTGGGGCGTGTCTTTGTTGCTGATGATGCGGTCGCAGACATTCACAACATCATCCGCCGGAATGGCGAACCCCATATTGTCATATCCGGTCTCTGCCAATTTGGCACTGGGGATGCCGATTAACTTGCCCTCGCTATCGACGAGTGCGCCGCCGGAGTTTCCCGGATTGATGGCCGCATCGGTCTGGATGAGTTTCGTCTCCGAATCGCTGTTTTCCATCTGCAAGGAACGGTCAAGTCCACTGATAATGCCCGCGCTGACAGAACCGATAAACTGTAACCCTCCGGGGCAACCGATGGCCACCGCAGTTTCACCAATCATTAAATCCGCGGAGCTGCCTATTTCAACGGCCTGTAATCCCGTCTTTTCAATCTTTAATACAGCAAGATCCATCTGAGAATCAAACCCGACCACTTTGGCATCCACGCCATTGGTATTGTCCTCGTTCAAATAGACCTTGATGGAAGCGCCCTGCATGATATTGCCGTCCTGTCCGAGCGCACTCTCAATGACATGATAGTTGGTCACAATGTAACCGTCCGCAGTATAAATCACGCCGGAGCCCTCGCTGCTGGACTGCTGGTCTTCATAGAAAAATCCGCCGTAGGAAGCCGTTACCCCAACACCCACCACGGAGGGCAGTACTTTATCGGAAATGGTGGCAATCAGGGAGTCTGAGGTGCTCTCAATTGTAACCTTCTGTGCGGTTTCATTGCTCTGTGAGCTATTACTGTTTGAAGTAGCCGTCGCAGTTTGAGAAGTGGAATTCCCATTGCCCGTTTGCTTATTGAGCTGCGAAACCCCAATGGCCGAAGCCGAACTGCCAACAATGGTACAAATCAGCGCTACGACTGCCACCTGTGCGATATTGAAGCGTGATTTTTCCTTTTTCTTTTTGGGTGGTTTCTGTGTGGGTGTTGTGTAATTGGGGTAACCCGCGCTTTGCTGTCCATAATAGCTGTCATAAGAATGAGACGCCGGGTAGTTTTGCTGCGAAGAGGCGCTGTAAGGATCGCTGCCGGATGCATAATAGGCGTTGGCATAAGGAGAAGTAGCCGGCGTTCCAGCTTGCGCATAGTTGTAAGAAGAGGGTGTATAGGAATAGGATGCCTGTGTTTCCTGCGGTATGGGTTCATAGGAAGCTGCAGCAGACGCTTGCGGTGTTGTCTGCTCGGGTTGTATCGTCGCCGCGTCCAGATAAGCCTCATAGGGATCTGCCACATGTTGCGGCTCGGAATTCATATGCTGCTCCACTCTCTCATTTTCATCGGCCAAGTTTTGCTTATAAAGATTATCCTGGGTATCCGAAGTATTCACGCTTTGTATCTCGGGGTCTTTTCCGCCAAAATAATTATTGTTATCTAACATTATGAACCACTCCATTCCCTTTATTATGTTCTCTTTTTTGACTATCTATAGAATACGCAATTACTTTGCCACAAATATCACTCAAATTTGAAGAAATTGTAAATATGGTATGGTCTTTTTTTGACAAGATGCATGAACCGCTCCCCGCGACAGCAATCACGGAGGTACCAAACTTCATGGAACGCTGCGGAGGGATCGCAAAGCCGCATGTGTACCGAACACTTCCGGCGGGGTTTTCCGTAACGGATGCCCCGGCGCAGCCGGTTGACATCCGCCATTACACCTGCCATAATGGCGATATAAGCTATCCCCACGAAAGGAGATCTACCAAATGCCTGATAAACTCGACTACAAAAAGGAATATAAAGATTTCTATATGCCCAAAACACAGCCCATGTGCATCGATGTGCCTGCCCTCCCATTTATCATGGTAGACGGCAAGGGCGATCCCAATGGGACCGAATATCCCGAAGCGGTTTCTATCCTCTACGCGCTGGCGTTCACCATTAAGATGAGCAAGATGGGCAGTCACCCACCCGATGGGTATTTCGAGTATGTGGTGCCGCCCCTGGAAGGGCTTTGGTGGTGCGAAGGCGCCCCTTTCAACTTTGAAAAACGTGACAACTGGCGCTGGACTTCCATGATTCGCCAACCGGAATTTGTGACACCGGAGGTGTTCCGGTGGGCTGTCCTGGAGTGCCGCCGGAAGAAACCGGAAATCGATGTTTCCAAGGCCCGCTTTGAAACCTATACGGAGGGATTATGCGTACAGATGATGCACATCGGCCCTTACCAAACAGAGCCTGACACGGTGGCCCAAATGCAGAATTTCATGCGGGAACATAACCTAACCGACATGACAGGATTACAGCGCAAACACCATGAAATTTATCTTTCGGATCCTAGAAAAACGGCACCCGAGAAGCTCAAAACGGTTCTGCGGCATCCTGTCGGCACATCACAAAAACCCTGAAAAAGCCATTAGCTTCCTGACCACAAAACCCCATAAAAGATGGGCAATCGCCTATCCTTTATGGGGTTTTGTGCCCACCTTTATCATTCCAACACTGTAAACTGGTTCTTGGCAAAATCAATTAGTCCATCTGCTTTCATATTCCAAAGTTCCCGGGACATGGCGCTGCGGTTGACGCCGATATATTCCGCCAACTCATTGCGGTTAAAGGGGACGGTAAAGTGACGCCCTCCCTCCTGCCGCATCCGGAGTTCAAAAAATGCCATGAGCTTCGCCCGGATGGTGGTTTTTTGGATGATATCTATTTTTTCATTGAGCATCAGTAACCGCTGCGCCATAAGCTTAAGCATATTGGCAACCAGTTTTTGATGGAAGGGACAGGATGAGGAACAAGGACTAATGGCTTTTTGATAGTCCACAAATACCACCTCCAGGGGCGTCACTGCCCAGAGGCTCACAGATACTTTCGGAATCCCGGCGCAAACAAAGGCCTCCCCAAACAAATCACCGGCCTCCAGTCCGGTCAGAATGATCGTATTGCCGTGAAAATCCTCACGCTGGATGCGCGCCTTGCCACTCACTACAATCCCCACCTGTGACAGGGGATCGCCCTGCATAAAGACACACTCTTCTTTTTGATAGGAGGCCATGCGCGCAGAGGAACACTGCAGAACAGCAAGAATTTCATCTCGGTTGAGTCCCTCAAACAATGTTGTTTTTTGCAATACTTTTAAATACTTTTCCATAATATTTCCTAACTTGTTGCAATTGCAACCGATTGTTTCTCTTTTTCGGGTATAATTAAAACATAAAATCAATTCAGGAGGAATTTATAATGATCCGAAATATCATCAAGATAGACCCCGATAAATGCAATGGCTGCGGCCTTTGTGTCGATGCCTGCCACGAAGGCGCCATCGGCCTTGTGGACGGAAAAGCCACTCTCTTGCGGGATGACTACTGCGACGGACTGGGCAACTGCTTGCCGGTTTGCCCTACGGGCGCCATCACCTTTGAGGAGCGCGAGGCCCTCGCCTACGACGAGGATGCAGTGCAAGCCAATATGGCAAAAAACGCCCCACCTCAGCCTATGCCGGGCGGCTGCCCGGGCAGCCGTTCCAGAATGCTGGACCGTCGGCAGCCAAAACCGGCGCCATCCGCGCAGCACCCGGCGGCAGCGGAATCTGAACTGCGGCAATGGCCCGTACAAATCCGGCTGGTGCCCATACAGGCCCCCTATTTCGAGGGTGCCAATCTGTTGATCGCCGCCGACTGCGCCGCTTATGCCCATGCAAATTTTCATCAGGAATTCATGCGCAACAAAATCACCATCATCGGCTGTCCCAAACTGGACGATACCGACTATTCCGAAAAGTTGACCGCCATTTTGCAGAACAATAATATCAAATCCGTGACGGTCGTGCGCATGGAGGTTCCCTGCTGTGGCGGGATCGAATACGCCGTCAAAACCGCGCTGCAAAATAGCGGCAAAATGATTCCCTGGCAGGTTGTCACCCTCTCCACAGATGGCGAAGTGCTGGAAGATTAGCGCATGTGAAGCAAACTGCGGGATATCCCTTGTGTACGGTATAGAATGTTATGCCCTGATGCCCCCCTTAAAGGCCGCTATTCAATGACATCGTAGCCCTGCGCTTCGATGGCATCCCGAATGGCGGTTTTGCTTGGTGTCGCCGCCTCACACTGGAGTATCACCTTTTTGCCCAGCAAATCTACCGCCACTTCCTTTACGCCCTCCAGGGCCATCACGGCCATCCTAACCGCATTTTCACAGTGCGAGCAGGACATACCTTCTACCGTTAGTGCAATGGTTCTCATCTTATGCTTCCTCCGATTCCTATATAGTAGGCTTAAAGCCACGCAGACGCAGCGCATTGGTTAGCACCGATACGGAACTCAGAGACATGGCAGCCGCACCGATCATGGGATTGAGGAGAGGGCCGCCAAACAGATGCAAAAGTCCCGCTGCCACAGGAATTCCCGCAATATTGTAGCCGAAAGCCCAAGCCAGATTTTGCTTAATATTACGCATCGTACTCTTGCTCAGTGCAATGGCAGTCACCACATCCCGCAGGTCACTTTTCATCAATACAATATCCGCCGATTCCATGGCTACATCCGTGCCTGAGCCGATGGCGATACCGATATCCGCCTGTGCGAGCGCCGGCGCATCATTGATGCCGTCCCCTACCATCGCGACAATATATCCTTCATCCTGCAGCCGTTTTACTTCCCGCGATTTGTCCTCCGGCAACACCTCGGCCCATACACTGTCAACGCCCACCTGCTTTGCAATGGCGTTGGCGGTTTTTTGATGATCACCGGTGATCATCACGGTCTGAATGCCCATCGCCTGCAAACGCTCGATAGCTGCGGCGCTACCGGGCTTTACCACATCTGCAATTGCAATAATACCGGCGGCAGCGCCATCCACAGCCATAAAAACCGGAGTTTTTCCTTCCTCCGCCAGCTCGTTTGCCTGAGAGATGAGATGGGATAAATCAATCTGACGCTCCACCATCAGTTTTAGATTCCCAAGCAAGAGCTTGTGTGCCTCCACAGTTACTTCCAGCCCGTGTCCAGCCTTTTCATAAAAGTCCTCGGCCTTCAATGGCGCAATCCCCTGCGCATCCGCCGCCATAACAATGGCTTGTCCCAGCGGATGCCCCGATCCCTTTTCTGCGGAAGCCGCCAACTGTAGCAGGGTCCTTCGGTCGACATCTGGCACAGTAATCACATCGGTTACTGTAGGCTTGCCCAGCGTCACCGTTCCCGTCTTATCCAGAATAATCGCATTGACTTTATGCGCCGTTTCGAGCGCCACGCCGTTTTTGTAGAGAATTCCATATTGCGCGCCCTTGCCCGTACCCACCATAATGGCGGTGGGGGTAGCAAGCCCCAATGCGCAGGGGCAGGCAATCACCAGCACCGAAATGAAGATGGTCAGGCAGAACGTCAGGCTCTGGCCGCCAACAGCCCAAAGAATAGCCGCCGCCAGCGCGATTAAAAAGACCGCCGGCACAAAATAGCCCGCTACAATATCGGCCAACTGGGCAATGGGCGCTTTAGAGCCCTGTGCGTCCTCCACCAGTTTGATAATCTGCGCCAAAGCCGTATCGCTGCCCACCTTACGCGCCTCAAAAAGAACGGTGCCATTGCGGTTGATACTGGCCGCATATACGGGGGCACCTGCGTTCTTGTCCACCGGCATGCTTTCCCCGGTGAGCATCGATTCGTCAATACTCGTCATCCCCTCAAGCACCACGCCGTCCACCGGGATTTTTTCGCCGGGTCTGACCCGCAGCGTATCCCCGACTTCCACTTCATCAATGGGGATTTCCATCTCTTTCTCACCCTGTACCAAAGTGGCCGTCTTGGGCGCCAGCCCCATCAGCTTTTTAATGGCCTCGGAGGTTTTTCCCTTGGAAACCGCCTCCATCGACCGCCCCAGCAAAATCAAGGTAATAATCACCCCGGCTGTCTCAAAGTAGAGATGGTGTACCGCGGAATCGTTTCCGGCCGCAATTTGATAGACGGAATACAGGCTGTATAAAACTGCCGCGGTAGTTCCCATGGCAATCAGGGAATCCATATTGGGGCTGTGATGAAACAATGCCTTCCAACCAATCGTATAAAACTGATACCCGACCGCAATGATGGGTACCGTCAGTCCCAGCTGCAAAAAAGCAAAACGCAGCGGGTGGTGGGTATGATGTACAAATGCGGGAATGGGCAGATGCAGCATACTGCCCATGGTAATGTATAAAAGAGGCACGCAAAAAACGGCGGCCACCATAAACTTGCGCCATAGCATCCGCACGGCGCGCGCTTTTTGGATTTTATCTTCATCCACTGCAGAGGGCTTAATCGCCTCTTGGGGTGTGTAGCCCAATTTTTCAATCTGTGCCTTAATTGCCGATAATCTGATTTCGCCCGGATTAAATCGGATATTTGCCTTCTCAGCCGCGAGATTCACATGAATTGCTTCCACACCCTCCATACGGCCGATCACTTTTTCAATCCGGGACGAACAGGCGGCGCAGGTCATCCCTCCAATAGACAACGTTATTTGGCTAAAATGAATGTCGGAAGATGCATGGTAGCCGATTTTTTCGATGGCCTCCTGAATTTGTGCCAGGGTAATTTTCTTTTCTTCAAATTGTACAGTGGCTTTTTCGCTGGCCAGATTGACGGCGATTTGCGTCACGCCCTCCAGCCGCCCCACAACCTTCTCAATCCGGGCCGAACAGGAAGCACAAGTCATCCCTTCCATTTGCAGTGTTACCGTCTTCATAGGCCTCCCCCTTTCCCGGTTGTAAACAATGACGATACATAATATTTTTGGGAATCAGCTGCGCCGGGGTATCCGCTGTGTGAAATCCGACGGAAGTATGTCTCAGCATTTTGGGTCTGATTTCCCTGTAGTGCACACGCCAAGAACTTCGTTCGGGATCTGTTCCCATGCCGCTTCGCGGCCCCTCTGCGGCGTTCATGGAGCCTAATCCCCACGCGGTCTCTGCCCCGTAGAGAGTACTTCATTACGATATATTTCTATTTTACACCATTTTGAGCGATTTCACAAACCTACAATTGGCATTTGTTTCTGTAATCTGATATAATGAAAAGGCTATAACCCCTAACGATTCTGATTGTAAGGAGGCGCAAACCCTATGATTCAAGTCCAAAACGTCACCAAGCGCTACCGGAAAATTATCGCTAACGATCAAATTTCGCTCACGGTGCAACCTGGCCAGCTCACGGTATTATTGGGTCCCAACGGGGCAGGAAAATCCACCCTGATCAAATCCGTCTGCGGGCTCCTGCGTTTTGAGGGCTTGATCACGGTTGGCGGCTTTGAAAACCACTCCATCGAAGCCAAAAAAGCACTGGGATACGTTCCTGAAATGCCGACCCTTTATCCCATGCTGACGGTGTACGAGCATCTTGAATTTATCGCCAAAGCCTACCGTCTGGAAAACTGGGAAAACCGGGCGCAAGAGTTGCTGAGCCGTTTTGAGTTGGATGATAAGCAGAACAAGCTGGGAAAAGAGCTCTCCAAAGGCATGCAGCAAAAGGTCAGCATCTGCTGTGCGGTACTGCACGAACCTTCGGCTCTGGTGCTGGACGAACCGCTGGTGGGTTTGGATCCGCACGCCATTCGGGAACTGAAGAACTTAATGGTTCGTCTCAAAAGCAGCGGTTGCGCCATTATCGTCAGCACCCATATGATTGAGAGCGTGGAGGAAAATTGGGACACGACCTGCATCATGCAAAACGGGCGAATTGTATATACCTGCCAGCGCAGCGAACTGGGAAACGGCAAAAAGCTGGAAGAAATCTACTTTTCCATCACGGAGGAGGGAAAAGGACAACGTGAATAGCCTGATTTATATCGTACACAAAAGTATCAAAAACAGCTTGCTCGAACTTAAAAAGACACCAGCCAAGCTGGTGATGTACTTATTTGTGGTTGCTATGCTGGTGTTCGTGATTATTATATCCGCTTTCACTAAGAGAAGCGTTGATGAGCTAGTGCCTCTGTTCTGGCTCAAAGGCATCTTTTTTGCTTATGTTACCATGATCTTCGTGGTTGCAGTTGCAAAAGGCTTCTCGAGTGGTGATAACATCTTTGAAATGAGTGATGTGAACCTGCTCTTTGTGGCGCCTATCAGTCCCCGAAAAATTTTATTTTATGGCATTTTACGCTTAGCCAAAGCGGCTTTTTTGGCAGGATTTTTTATTTTGTTCCAATCCACTTCCGTCGGCAGCAATTTTGGGGTCAGCTTTGCCGGCATTCTCCTGATTTTACTGGTCTTTATGGCAAGCGTCATCCTTTCCTCCATCCTGTCCTTACTGATTTATAGTGTCAGCAACGGCAATCCAAAGCGGAAATATATGATCAAAGTGATCGCTTGTCTCCTTTATACCCCTCTGATTCTTTATATGCTGGTACAATACCTGCAAACCCAGGATCTCATGATAACCCTGGAAAAAGCCATCCACTCTCCCCTGTTGACATGGATTCCGGTTACCGGCTGGTCGGCGCAAAGCATCACGGCCCTGCTGTCGGGTGATCTCCTGTATGGCCTCCTGTTTTTGGGAATTGTGATTTTGGCAAGTGTATTGTGCGTGTTTTATATCATTGCCAGCCGCGCGGATTATTATGAGGACGTACTCGTTGCCACTGAGACGGCCTTTGAGAAAAAGCGGGCGCTGGCCGAGGGCAACGTCAATACCATGGGCGTCTCCCACCGCAAGATTCAGGTCACCCAAACGGGGATCCGGTGGCATGGGGCCAAGACCCTTTTTAGCAAACATCTGCGGGAAACCTTTCGCCAAAACCGCCTGGGATTTTTCAACGTATTGTCGTTTTTCATCATTTTAGGCGCCGCCGCGATGGCCTATCTGATCCCCGACAGCGATTGCCTTACCATCCTGCCAACCCTCATGGGGATGCAAATCTTTTTGATTGGTATAGGGCGCGGCCTTAAGGAGCTCTATTCACACTACATCTATCTCATTCCAGCCTCCTCCTTTTCCAAAATTGTATGGAGTAATATGGAAACCGTACTCAAAACCCTGATCGAAAGCATTTTAATTTTCAGCGCGGTTGGTATCATCACCCAGAGCAACATAGGGGTTATTTTGAGTGCCATAATCGTTTATGCCCTGTTTTCCATGCTGTTGCTGGGTGTTAACTATCTCTCCATGCGCTGGACCAACGCCGATCTCAGTGCGGCGTTTCTGATCTTCTTCTACTTTTTGGCGGTTTTGCTCATCATGGCACCGGGTCTGGTTGCGTCCATCATTGTGGGAACCCTGCTTGGCGGCAACCTTGGAATGGCGGTGGGGTTGCTGATGCTGGCCGCATGGGAATTGATCGCGGCGCTCATCTGTTTTGCCCTCTCTCAGGGCTTTCTGCACAGCTGTGATATCCAGGTGATGAAAACCGCAAAATAAGCCTTACTCCAGCAAAACCCCGAAAAAGCGATACAATGGCTTTTTCGGGGTTTTGTTATCTATTTTCATGTAGAAGCATTATTCTGACACTTCCGCCGCCGCATCTGCAATGGATACAGAAGGTTTATAAACCCGCGCCCCCAAAAAGGCCACAATAGGCACGGTAATAATAATGCCCATGCTGCCTGCAATTCCCTGCATAATTTCCAGCACCAGCGCATCCATGTTGATCACTTGATGATAGTTAATACTATAGGCATACAGTAGAATCAACAAGCCGAAGGATCCCCCCGTATAAGCCAAAAGCAAGGTGTTCGACATAGTGCCGATCATATCCTTGCCCACATTCAGGCCGGATTTAAAGAGTTCTGTGGAGGGCAGTTCCGGGTTGCGCTCGTGAATTTCATGCAAGGTGGAGGCGACACTCATCGCCACGTCAATCACGGCCCCCAGCGAGGCAATGAGAATCCCGGCAAACAATACATTCTTGAGTTTTAACCCCGTATTGTTCGAAATGAGCAACAATGTCTCTGCGTCGTCCATATTAAAGCCCGAGACATGCAGCACGGCGCTGAACAGGATAAAGACCAGACCCGCAATCAAAACGCCTGCTGCCGTACCAATCAGCGCTATGGCTGTTTTTTTGGTGATGCCGTCTATGAGCACCAGCGTCACGGCAGCAATCAGGATAATGGAGATGATCGAAATCAGTACCGGCGAAGCGCCACTGATGATCATGGGTAAAGTAAATAAGAGAAGGCACACAAAGGTAAAAATCAGACCAATGGCAGACTTGAGTCCCTTCCATTCCCCCACGATGACCAACAGCGCCAAAAATAGGCCCATCATCAGGTAAATCACTGGTGCGCGCGCATAATTATAGACCGATACATGGCTTTTCACGCCGGACTCATCGATGGCCACAATCAGGGTACTGCCCTCTTTGGCCAGTATGTTCAAGGTGCGCGTAATATGATTGGTGGCATGAACCACCGTGCCCTTGCTGGCGCCGGTCAATATCTTAACTTCCAGTTCCTGTATCCCGCGATACCCGGAGGTGCTGTTTGCATCTTTTTCAAGGCTCTCCTGCGTAACGCTCAGCACTTTGGCCTTTTCATAACTCAGGCCGGGTGCAGAGACGAAGGTGACAGGCCGGTAATAGAAGGTTTGCAGGAGGAAAATCAATACGCCGAACAGAATAAAAAAAGCCGCCAGCGCAAGATAATGCTTTTTAATCTTTTTCATACACTTTTCCTTCAGCAGTGTGGCATCCCCAGTTATGGGAATGCCACACTGCAAATGATGGAGATCCAAAGACTCAATTTTACGGTCAGACCAGCGTTACATTGATATAGAAGGGATCACTCTTGCTGTCTCCCGCGAGTGCATAGAAGCCGCGATTATTGCCGGCGGTACCAATTTTAATGGTATATTTCCAGGTGATCGTACCGTCGCTGTTCACTGTTTTATTGACGAGGGTTCGTCCGATATCCGCGTTGTTCGCCGCATTTTTAATCTTGACGCCGGTTGCATTTTTGTCCGTCACAATGGTTACCTCGGTGGGTACATTCACCTTGGTGGAGGCCGGGCTCCCCGTGAAGCCGGCACTGATCACACTGTCCACAGGCGGCAACACGTCAATGGTAAAGGTATCATTGACCGCATACGTCCCATCCGGCTGCAGCATGGCCATGGTAAAGCTGCGGTTATTGCCCGCAGTACCTACCAAGGCGGTAACGGTCCAAATGCGCTCATCATCCACAACTTTGGAGGTTGCGGATTTTAACGTCACAGGCAGGCCGTTGGCATTGGCCAGTTGGATTTTTTGTGTATTGACAGGCGTACGCACTTCCATAGTGAAGGGCTCGTTGACATAGACTTTCTCCGACAGCACGGTGGTGCCATAATTCGTGGGCGCCTTGCGCATGGAGTACTGGTCCACCACTTCCATGGTATCGGTACGGTAAGCGGTCATGGTGAAGGTATCCTTTGTGATATTCAGGTGGGCAAACATGGGAACATAAAGCTGTTTTTTGAGTTCGACAAAGGAATAGTCATACGGACCTTGTGCGTTGTTGTCCTCAATCTCCTGGTCGGTTATCAAATCGTAATACTTACTGCCGCTGGCCGAGGTCATGGTCAGATAAAGGGAACCCAGCGGATTGAGCTCGTTGCCCTTGGGATCGATGGTCCCCTGGGGCATTGCCTGGAAATTCTTCATGTGCTTGGAGCGCACATAACAGTGATCATGACCCATCAGCACCACATCAATGCCGTTCGCGTCCATTACAGGCACCAGTGCATTGCGGCGGCTGATGTTCATATCAATGATGGATTGTGTGGCAGCAGAATACAAAGATTGGTGGAAGATGACAATTTTCCAGTCAAACTCCCGATCCCCATAACTTGCCACCGTATCTTCTATAAACTTTGCATGCTGCGCATTGTTGGTGTTGTTGGTGTTGAGCACCATATAGAGTACATTGCCATAAGTGAAGGAATAGTCACTGTGGGCGGCATTACCACCCAAACCGGATTGATTGACAAGGTTATGGTGATAACCGAAGTTAGCGGCCACATCATGGTTGCCTGCCGCCGTTGCCGAAGGCACACCCTTCAATTGAGGCGGACTGAAATACCGGTCATACTCACTTTCCTTAGTCGCCGTATCCACCACGTCACCAGGATTGGCGATGAAGCTAATGTTGGGATACTTCTCAAAGGCCTTGTTCAAAGTATTCTGCCAACCAAATCGATCGGTGGTCATGGTGCCGGTTCCGATTTGGGCGTCGGAAACAAACAGAACTTCCTGCTTCTCCGAAATATCCTGCGTTTTGAGGATATAGGGCTCGGACCAGCCATCGCTGCTGCCCACACGGTAAACATAGGATTTGCCCCGCTCTAGTCCCGAAACCGCCGCTTGATTGTAATAGTACTTCTTATCATAGAATTTTGTATATGCCTCTGCATTCTTTGTTGCATTATAAGTTTTGGCCTTATCAACAGGGAACAGATCGCCCATCATATCAGCCTTATCAGCAATTTGGAGACTTCCCTGTTTCTCGGATAACGAATACCAAGCGAAGTTCATCTGGCTTTCATCGGCGCCGTTGGTCACGGAGACGGTCTTAATTTTCTCTACCTCAGGCAAATTACTCGCCTGCGGATTCAGCACCAGTGACTCCAGCTCAAAATACACGTCTGTGTCCGCGGCATCGGAAGTATGTAGTTCGACACCCAGCACATTGGTTCCTTTGAGCAGCATGGAGACGTCTTCAATCAGGAAAGTGGCCTCTTTATATTTTTCACCGAGTTTCTGCTCACAGCCATAGGTAAGGTTGCTGGGATAGTTGGACATCGGGATATTAAAGCTGTCCTCGATGGGCTTGCCGTTGATGTAGAGGATGGCGGCGTCATTGTATTTGATTTTACCGGCGATCGCCACAATTTCCTTGACATCGGGCACATTAAAAGTAGCGCGCAAAAAATAAGTAGGATTGGGCTTTCCGGCCGTTTTTTGCAGAACGGTCCCGCCGTTAGCGCTGTCAAAGGAGAAGGGGCCAACGCCATCCTTCCAGGTGGTGTCCTTGAAATTCATGTCCACCACACCATAGGCTTTGAAGCCCAGGGGGAAGGTCCAACCACAGCGGATGTTCCATTGCTCATAGAAGGTTCCGACATTGGGATCCGTGTTGTCGTCCAGATACCGCCATTGATAGCTGCTGTCTAATACTTGCTGCTCGGGGGCGGCAGCGGTCACCATCGGGAGATTGGACAGCGCACTGAAGGCCAGCACCAGAATCGAAATTACCATAAAGACACTTAAAACTTTTCTGGCTCTTTTCATTTTATCCCTCTTTTGTAATAATATATTGCATTTTTCCACCCGCAATAGGATAAAGTGGATACATCCAGCAAATCAGTTTCGGTAAGTCATGAGATCAGAATTAATTTTTCCCGACTGCTAATGCTGGACTGCCGTGCATATCCCTTATAAATCCAAGCATTCTCGTCGATTGCTGCAACAACCTCCCATCCTCATAAAAATTAGCTGATCAAAAGACCTTGCCAATGGATTCACCACCGCACCTGGGAAAGCAGAAAAAAACAAGTCACTGTTCGATGTGCCAATATTATTTCAAAATATAATACTTTTTATAGTATAACATACGAACCCTGGAATGGAAACCTCTAATTGGAAATTTGAACAACTATTCAGTATATTCCGTTGCAATGTTGGTGGATGTGCTTTGTGTTTGCGCATCACAATCTACCAATTTTGCTTTAAAAGCACAATTCCTGCGAGGCCACCCCCGAAGGGCGGGGCGTGTCCCGCTTGGCTTCGATACGGAGCGATGGGGATATCGCGTTGCGTCGGTTCGTTTTTTCAAATATTTTCAAAATATAGGGATTGTTTTTTCACACCGTTTTCAGTATAATGGAACAGTAAATGGCTATTCATGTATATGAATGGCCTGAAAGTTTGGTGGATACATATGCACCATTAGAAAGGGAGACAAAGTATGTCCAAAAAACAGTTTAAAGCCGAATCCAAGCGCTTATTAGACTTAATGATCCATTCCATTTACACGCATAAAGAGATTTTTCTGCGTGAGATTATTTCCAACGCCAGTGATGCGCTGGACAAGTTGTGCTACCGGGCGCTGACAGACAGCAGCATCGGGATGAGCCGGTCTGATTTTGCGATCGATATTGTCATCGACAAGGAAAAGCGGATCCTCACCATTCGTGATAACGGCATTGGCATGACCCAAGAAGAACTGGAAAGCAATCTGGGTACCATCGCCAAAAGCGGCTCCCAGCAATTTAAAATGGATATGGCGCAAACCGAGGCGGAGGGGGAAACCGAAAAGGCGGCCGACGCTCCTCCCATTGATATTATCGGGCAGTTCGGCGTGGGCTTCTATTCGTCCTTCATGGTAGCGGACAAGGTACAGGTTCTCTCGAGGGCCTATGGCAGTCAAGAAGCCTACTTGTGGGAAAGCACAGGTGTGGACGGCTACTCCATTCAGCCCTGGCAGCGGGAAACCGCCGGCACCGATGTGATCATTGCATTGAAGGAAGATACCGAGGATGAAGACTACAGCCGTTTTTTGCAGAGCTACACCCTTGAAAACCTGGTAAAAAAGTACTCTGATTATATCCGCTACCCCATTCGCATGGAAAAAGAGGTGTATACGCCCTCTTCTGAGAAGGATAAAGAGCCCGAAAAGAAAATGGAGCTCGCGACGCTCAACAGCATGGTCCCCATCTGGCAGCGCAACAAAGCAGAACTCAAGGACGAGGACTACGAAAATTTCTATAAAGAAAAATTCTATGATATGGAGAAGCCCCTGCGTTGGCTCCACGTGGATGCCGAAGGCATCGTGAGTTATAAGGCCCTGTTATTCATCCCCGCCAAAACGGCCTATGATTATTTCACCCGGGACTATAAAAAAGGTTTGCAGCTCTATTCGAGCGGCGTCCTCATCATGGACAAATGCGAGGATTTGCTGCCCGAGCATTTCCGCTTTGTGCGCGGCGTTGTTGATTCTCCCGATCTCTCCCTCAACATCTCCCGGGAAATGCTCCAACACAGCCGGGAACTCAAAACCATTGCCGCCAATATCGAAAAGAAAATCAAAGGCGATCTACTGAAAATGCTCAACAATGAGCGTGAACCCTACGAGGCCTTCTTCAAAACCTTCGGCTTTCAGCTCAAATATGGCATCGCTTCCGAGTTTGGCATGCATAAGGAGATGCTGCAGGATCTGCTGCTTTTTCCTTCCTCCCATAGCGACCAGCTCACCACCCTCTCTGAATATGTTGCCCGTATGCAACCCGACCAAAAGCATATTTACTTTGCCACGGGTGACAGCATCAAAAAGATTGCGCAGTTGCCACAGACAGAGCTGCTGCGGGAAAAAGGCTTTGAGATTCTCTACTTCACCGAGGAAGTGGATGAATTTGTCGTGCAGATGATGCACAGCTTTGAGGAAAAAGAATTCAAGTCTGCCAACAGCGAGGACCTGGATTTGCTGAGTAAAGACGAGAAGAAAGAGACGAAAAAGAAAGAAAAAGAGTATAAAGACTTGCTCGAGTTCGTCAAAGAAACGCTGGGAGACCGCGTCAAAGAGGTCAAGCTCTCTCAGAAACTAAAAAACCATCCGGTCTGCCTGACGGCTATGGGCGGGATGTCCTTTGAAATGGAAAAATACCTGAACACCGTACAGCCGGAATCCGGGGCCAAAGCAGACCGCCTACTGGAACTCAACGCGAGCCACCGGCTTTTTGAGAAGCTCAATACCCTGCATACTTCCGACCCCGAACAGGCCAAGCCATATGTTGAAGTGCTCTATACACAGGCGCTGCTCATGGCCGGACTGCCATTGGAAGATCCCGTGGAATATTCAGATGTTCTGTTCGGTCTGCTGTAAAACGATCCTGCAATTTATCACGAGGTTTGCCTTTTAAAAAAGCAGCGTGTGCGAGAATGCACACGCTGCTTTTTTTAGAACCTTGCCAGGTCTTATTCTGGATAGCAGCCCCCTACTCCCCTCTCCGCTCCCTAACGGTTTTCCATAGTCTATCCAAGGTCAGGGAAATAACGGCCTGCGTCGGCCTTTCGAGGGAACAGCTTGCCACCGTGTACGCAGGATCCAAGGAATACGTTTGGGTAAACAAAGGCTCTTCTGTCGGGGTATGCAAAGCCGTTTTTCCCCGGTCAAACGTAAAGCAAAACGAAGACAAGGGGATGGATAGTCCGCTGCCCTTGTATTTAATGTAGCTTTCTTTCAAACTCCAGATTTGATAAAACCAGCGGTCGCGGCATTCTGGCGACTGCTCAAGCAGAAAAGTGTATTCCTGTGGATTAAAAAAACGCGCCGCAAGATCCGTGTGACTCTTGGTAATGTGCTCGATATCCACGCCGATTTCCCGGTTGCTGATGCCGCACAGTACCCAATCCCCCGAGTGGGAAAGATTAAAATAAAAATCCTGCACTCCTTGTAGGTAGGGTTTTCCGTATTCATTGCGGTAAAATGCAATCTGCCGGTTCTCGTATCCCAGTTTTTCTATGATCAAATAGCGGATCAATATCTCTGCACATAAAGCCCGCCACTTGTCCTCTTCAAAGCGAAATCTTTGAATTTTCTCTCGTTTTTCGGGAGATATGAGCGCTAAAAAATCCGCCCACATATCATCAGCAATAGGTTCTCTCACTGGTACGGCAAATAACTCTGTCATGATTCCCTCTCAAGCCCTCCGATATTCCTCCGGCATTTCAATCGGCTGCGCGGGCATCCGCTGTGTGAAACCCGCCGGAAGTGCGGTACAACATTTTTTGACCTCATGTCCGGCGGTCGCTACCGCGAGGCGTGCTTCATTTCCCAAAGGATCGTATTATAATGGGGGATTGCCATGCTTGGGTTTGAAAGCCGGGTCTTCTTTGCTCTTGAGCATATGCAGTGCATTAAGCAGACGGCTTCGGGTTTCTTCGGGCTTGATCACCTCATTGACATACCCTCTGGCTGCTGCGATATAGGGGTTAAAAAAGTGCTCCTCATACTCCCGGATGCATTCTTCTCGCATTTTCTGAGGGTCCGGCGCATCTTTAATTTTACGTTTAAAGGCGATATTCACAGCGCCCTCCGCCCCCATCACGGCTATCTCTGCCCCCGGCCAGGCATAAACCATATCGGCGCCCATGTTCATGGAATTCATCGCGATATAGGCACCCCCATAGGCTTTGCGTAAAATAAGGCTGATTTTGGGTACCGTAGCTTGTGAATAATTAAACAAAATCTTAGCTCCATGTCGAATAATGCCTTTGTGTTCCTGTTCGGTGCCCGGCGCAAAGGCCGGTACATCCACAAGGGTAATGATCGGGATATGAAAGCAATCACAAAAGGCAATAAAACGCGCAATTTTGTCCGACGCATCACAATCAATCGCTCCGCCCAGCACCTGCGGCTGATTACAGACAAAGCCCGTCGAAATACCCTCCATGCGCCCCAATCCAATCACGGCGTTACAGGCAAACTCCCGCTGCACCTCCAAGAAGCTGTCCGGATCTACCACACATTCCAGCACTTTGCGGATATCATAAGGCTTACGCGAATTGCTGGGGACAATCTCTGGCAACCGGGCGCAGACATCCGCATCTTCTCTGCGTTCCCTGTGAAAGAATCCGCTGATCTGCTGCAGCAGGCTTTTGGGCGAATCCTGCGCGGATATAGGCGGGGTTTGCGCATAACTCTGCGGCAGATAGGAAAGCAGGGTCCTGACCTGTATCAGGCACTCGGTTTCGGAATCATAACGGAAATGCGAGACTCCCGATTGGGTGGCGTGCACCTGTGCGCCGCCAAGCGCTTCCATTGTAACTTCTTCTTTGATAACAGTGCGCACTACATCCGGGCCTGTAATAAACATTTTGGAAATATCGCTGACCATAAAAATAAAATCGCAGATAGCGGGGGCATAGCAGGCTCCGCCTGAGCAGGGGCCTAAAATTACGGCAATCTGCGGAATCACGCCCGAGGCCTTGGTATGGCGCAAAAAAATACCACCGTAGCCGCTCAATGCCGTGATGCCCTCTTCAATTCTGGCCCCACCGCTGTCATTGATGCAGATGAACGGCGCCTTCATTTCCATGGCCATGTCCATAACCCGGCATATCTTCATGGCATGATATTCACCCAGCGTGCCGCCAATCACGGTAAAATCTTCGCTGGAAACAAAGGTTAAGCGCCCATTCACTTTGCCATAACCCGTAACCACACCGTCACCTGGGCATCGCTTCTTGTCCAGACCAAAATCATCGATTCTGGATTCCATGAACCCGTCAATTTCCGTAAAAGTACCCTCATCCAATAATAATGCAATTCTTTCTCGCGCGGTAAATTTGCCACTGCGATGCTGTTTCTCGATTTTTTCCGCTCCTCCGCCTATCAAGGCGCGGTCTCTTTTCGCATCCAACAGTTTCATGGACTCAGGCCAATCCCGTCCCATCCAAACACCTCCGCTTTCTCAAGCCTATCGCAGCCTGCCCTCACAAACCTCTGTAATAAAAGATCAAATTTATATTATAATATCATTTATTAGCATTATTTGTCAACTGTCTGCCCCGAGGTATCCGTCGCACGAAATCCGCCGGCTAGGAATTTACTTTTCAGTCCCCTAAAAAGAAATAGCGGCCGCATTGCCGTCCAAAAACGAAATACAACCGCAAGTCAAAACTCCGGATTTATCACAAAATTGCAATCCTATAAAGGGGCAGTTCTCCTTTGCCGCCGGATAATTACTCCGGTATTCATCGTCTCCCTACTCGGCCTTCTGATGGGCAGCCTCATGGTATTCCTTTTCGGTATTCACGCTCCAAATATTTTCTTTTGATTTTTTCCCGGACAAAATATTGTTCACGGTCTCAAAAGCGGTGGCCATGGAATGATCCATATTATTATAGCGGTGCTGGCCGTTGCGGCCCACACAATAAAGATTCTGAAAGCCGCCCAGATATTGAATTAACGCATCAATTTGTTCGTAAGTATCAAAATAGGCCGGATAGGCCTTTTGCACCCGTTCACGGTGGCTGTCCAAAACGTCGGCAGCGCTTCCAATAATGCCCATGGCGGCCAATTCCCCGGTCGCATAATCAATACAGTCCTGGTCGCTCAGGTTCCAGAAATCATCGCCTTCATTACAGAAATATTCAAGCCCGATCCAAACCGTATGTTCCGGGTCCGCCACCAAATAGGGCGACCAGTTATTGAAAACCTGAATGCGTCCCAGCTTGACTCCCGTATCCTGGACATAGATCCAACAGTCGGGGATAATATTATGCAAAGTCTTTATATCCGTTTGGTTTTGCAGATTCAGCTTTTGCACCAGCAGACCCACCGTGACAAAGTCGCGATAAGGTAAGCCTGCCGCGATTGCAGCGGGGGCCTCCGGTACGGTTCGCCCCAATCCGGCCACCAAATCCCGCAAAGGCATCGAGGAAATCACCACATCGGCATCCAGCGCAAAGCTCTCCCCTTGTTTTGTGTAAACCACACCGGTTACCTGCCCATCCCCCATTTGAATCGAATGGACTCGGCAATCTTTTTGGATTTTCCCTCCCAGTGCTGTAATACGGTCCGCTACGGTTTCCCAAAGTTGACCCGGGCCAAACTTTGGGTAGACAAACTCCTCAATCAAGGATGTCTCCACTTCTTGTGGATTCTTTTTTCTTTTTGGCAATATTTTTTTCACCATGTCCTTGAGCACCGCAAAGATAGACAAGCCTTTGACACGCTGCGCACCCCAATCGGCTGAGAGGCCGCTCGGATGGCGGCCCCAAAGCTTCTCGGTATATCCCTCAAAAAACATCCCGTAGAGTACTTTGCCAAAGCGGTTGATATAGAAATCCTCCAACGAATTTTCGGGACGCTTGTGCACAGCGGCCTTGAGATAACTGAAACCGGCTTTCATGGTGCGGCTAAATCCCATATTGCGAAAGGTCTGCCACTTCATGGAGACCGGATAGTCAAAAAACTTCTTCAAGTAATAAATCCGCGAAATCCTGCGACGAATCAGCATCACTTCATCGTCCTGCTCCGGATCGGGCCCACCGGGGCTAAGAGGCTTCTCACGCCCCAAAAGTTTATCGTCGAAGGCAGGCGCTCCCTGCAGCGGCATCATTTGCTCCCACCAACGCGTCACACGCTCGTCTTTGGAAAAAAAACGGTGTCCCCCAATATCCATACGATTGCCATGATATCGCACCGTGCGGGAGATGCCGCCAATTTCCCCGCTCTGCTCCAAAATGATAACTTCATACTCATTAGAACGGTTTAAAAGCTCATATCCCGCTGTTAGCCCCGCGGGGCCTGCTCCAATAATAATGGCGCGCTTTTTCATAATGCCTCCCAAAAAGATGAATTTGTCCTTCCCGTCTCAACTGGAATGTAAGCGCATATCCACAGAGCGGGCACATGCGCATTATACGCTGGCAATGGATAAAACCACCGAAATTTCTCCTGCTTTTATTTGCCAGAGTAATAATAACACGACTGAACCTGACTGTCAATGAATGAACGCACACCAACACCTTCCCTTTTCTATGGTGCAGCACACGAAAACCGCCACTTTCATAAAATGCAGTGGCTATGTTTTATATAGTAGAATTGGCCATGCCCGTTTGAGACGGCGCGGCCTATTAGAGTGAAGCGCGTGGGATGGGATGCCCCACATGCGCAAAAACATCAGGCGCTATTGGTTTTGCATCCATCGTGGCGCGGATGGCAAATCGCATGATGTTTTTTGCATACAAGTCTGCTATACTTATCATATACAGGCATGATGAATGGATCGTTGCAACCGGCTGTGCTGGGGAGGGTTCATCCGCCATGCTGCATTGTAAGGGGAGAGACAACTATGTTTACGATCGATCAGGTGGAAGAAATCCTCAATCAGATTGCGGAAACAATCCCCGAAGATTTTTACCGGGAGCTCAACGGCGGCATTTTATTGCTGCCGGAAGCCAAGTTAGATCCAACAGTACCAGGGTCGTTATACGTTATGGGAGAATATCACCATCACCGCGATATGGGCCGTTATATTTGTATGTACTATGGCTCGTTTATGCAAGTGTATCCCCATGCCTCTGAGGTATTCCTGCGCGAAAAACTTGAGGAAACGCTGCTGCATGAATTCACCCATCATCTGGAATCTCTGGGGGGAAGGCGTGATCTGGAGGTGAAAGATGAAATGCGGATGCAAGAATACCGCCGTTCCATACACCAAGAGGATTTATAAAATGTTTTCTCTGCTCCATTCTGTGATATAGCCGGATCCGCGCGCAGGGCAGTGCGCGTGGCAGACCTGTATCAATTTAAATTCAACCGTATGCAGTTGGAATTCGACGATTAGAGGTGCTGAACATGCAAAGTTTCGCTCATTATACGCCCACGGAAATTTTCTTTGGAAAGGATGCGCAATTGCAAACGCCCAGCCTGATCCAAAAGCATGGCGGCAACAAGGTTTTTATCGTTTATGGAATGGGCAGTGTGCTCCGTTCCGGCCTGTTGGCACAAGTCACCGATCTCCTGGTACAGGCCCACATTCCCTACCAAACTTTTGGCGGTGTAAAGCCTAACCCCATCACTTCCCATGTGCAGGAGGGCATTGCAAAGGCGCTTGATTGCGAGGCCGATTTCATATTGGCGCTTGGAGGCGGCAGTGCGATTGATGAGGCCAAGGCCATTGCGCTGGGCGTAAAAAACCAAACCGCAGACATCTGGCCATACTGGAACCGGGAACGGGAAGTGACCGCCTCCTTACCGGTTGGGGTTGTTTTGACCATTTCGGCCGCAGGCAGCGAGACCAGCCGCTCAGCCGTCCTGACGCATTCGCAAACCGGTGAGAAGCGTGGCCTGACCACCGAATGGAACATCCCCTGTTTTGCCGTGATGAATCCGGAATTAACCTATACCGTTCCCCCGTTTCAAATGGCTTGTGGTATCGTCGATATCATGATGCATACGCTGGATCGGTTTTTCACACAAACGCAGGGCAATCAAATGACAGACGCCCTTGCAGTTGCCCTGTTAAGAACCGTAATGGCAAACGGACCTGTTGCCTTGCAGAGCCCCAGGGATTATCATGCGGTCAGTGAAATTATGTGGTGTGGCAGCCTGTCGCATAACGGCCTGACCGGATTGGGCCGCCCTATGGACTTTTCCGTACACCAGCTGGGGCATGAACTCAGCGGCCGCTTTGATGTGCCGCACGGCGCCAGCCTTTCCACCATGTGGGGTGCCTGGGCCAAATACTGTTATCGGGTGGATGTGGGGCGGTTTGCCTGGTTTGCCCAAAAGGTATGGGATGTGGATTGTGAGGATGGGGAAAAGGCGGCACTGGAAGGAATTGATAAAACCATCTGCTTTTTTCAGTCTTTAGGGATGCCGGTTTCTATGAGCGATCTGGGTATAGGGATTTTATCAGCGCCAATTATTGCGGAATTGGCTGACAGCTGCGTTTTCCACGGCAAGCGTCTGGTCGGAAACTTCCGGCCATTGCACAAAGAGGATATCATCGCGATATACCACATGGCAAATCTCTGATCTTCCCGTTAACGAAATCATAGTCGCAACTTGCGGGAGTTTTCTCGCGCCGCAAAGGTGAACACGCCATAGGGACCCATCCCACACGACAAAACGGAGCACACAGCCGCGCGAAAATCAATATTTGTATCAAGCAACAGTAAAAGGGTCTTTTCACACGTCTGAAAAGGCCCTTTTTTAGCGCAACGCGGATACTATATAAACCCAAAACAAAAACCGGGGAAT
>JAVBST010000009.1:0-42832 GCA_031556545.1 Oscillospiraceae bacterium | reverse complement strand
TTAGGTTTGTTTTTGCGTAACATATTTACCAGATTTAATCTGGAGTCGGTGCTTATTACGGTGAGGGTCCACCCGTTCCCATTCCGAACACGGTAGTTAAGCTCATTCGTGCCGAAAATACTTGGCGGGAGACTGCCCGGGAAAATAGGTCAGCGCCGACATCAATATTCCTCAATAGCTCAGTTGGTAGAGCATGCGGCTGTTAACCGCAGGGTCGTTGGTTCGAGTCCAACTTGGGGAGCCAAATACAATAAATTTGAATAACTTCTTATAGGGAGTTGTTCAAATTTGTTGTATTTTATGATTTTTTCAATTGCATACTTTACAAATACGGTTATATTAAACGGGATAATTATTACGAAGGGGTTTCACGGCGTTTTATACAGCACTGCTCTTTGGTGCATAACTCTTACAGTGCCTACCGCCGGTTGAAATCCCCTTACCATCGTTTTTCGCTGTAAAGCAGTTCTCTCAGATAACTGAGCAGGCATACCGGCGAAAGAATAAGCTGATATAGTAGCAAAAAGCCCAAAAGGCCGACAAGACTGCGGCGTTTCATTTCACATCCGCTTTTCTTCATTGCTCTTTTGTACTTGCCGTTTATGAGCAATGTGGCCAGAATCGTGAGTGGGATCAGCAGAACACACACCGGACCCACAATCAGATAGCAGTCGAATAGCGCCAGGGTAATGCCCAGAGGGACAAATACGGAAACCGCAAGGTCAATAAAAGGGAACAGCACATTACAGGCAATCAAAACACGCGAGCAGATTTTTGTTTTATGGTTTGTTACAATCCCTTTATTCTTTTTGAAACTCTCAATCATACCCCGTGCCCAACGTTTGCGTTGTCCAAAAAGAGATTCAAAGGTGTTTGGCACATCAGTCAGCGCCAGTGCATGGGCTGAGAAAGACGTTTTATAGCCTTTTTTCAGCATTGCCCAAGTCAGAACGATATCTTCTCCGATGCAATCTCGCCATCCGTCAAGCTCACGTACGACAGAGGTTCGGTAAATACTGAAAGCCCCTTGGGCTACCAATGTCGAATGATAATAAGACTGCAGAAGCTTGATTCCGAAAATGCCAATGGAATAATCCCATCCTTGGATTTTTGTTATAAACGAGTCATCCATATTTTTGGGCATCAACGCTCCTGCCACAGCTGCATATTCCCCCGAAAGCATTTGATCGGTAATGTTGGTCAGCGCGTTTTTCTCCAGGATCGTATCGCTGTCTACGGTTACAAAAAATTCTGTTGTAATATATTTCAAAGCTTCATTTAAAGCAAAACATTTTCCTTTATGGCGCAACCGGAGCAATGTCAGGCAGCCATCAAATTCGTTGATATACGCGACAGTATCATCATCCGAACCGTCATCAGCCACAATCAGGCGGATTTTGCCCGCGTATTCGGAAAGGAAAACCGAAATAATGCAGTCAATAATATCAGAACCTGTGTTGTAAGTGGGAATGATGACGGTTAGATCAGGGTAAAATTGCTGTTTTTTTACACTTTTAACGCTGTGCAGCAGATGGCTTGTCAAACACAACATATAAAAAAATCCTGGAATCAAAGCCAAAAACAGGATTAAATATACCGCAATGGGATATCCCAAAATATTTTGCAGATCATCAAGCCAGGAAAGGCTGATATAGCCACATACAGCGGTGTAAATAGTTGCGATCAGCAATGCACACAAGAACAATCTGTCTCTCTCCCTTCAAGTATATTCTATTCCCCGGCAGACAAACTGACACACCTTGTCAACAAAGGGCAATACTGCATATACTAGAGTGGGCAAAGCCCGATTTTTAGCGGAAGGATGAAGACAACTAGTGAAGGCGATAAAAACTGCTTTTGCCCTGATTTCTCTTTTTATTGTAATTTGTGCTGCAGTGGGTGTCTCTTCTTTGGTGCAACCCTCCTTTTCTGCCGAAGTCAACGTGCAGGCTTCGCCAGATGTGAAAATTCCGGTTCTTTTATATCACGATTTTGTGGAGACATCGGATGCTGCCGATCCAAACAATCTGGAATATATTTGTACCAAAACACAATTTGAAGAAAATATAGACTTTTTGCTGCGTCAAGGCTATACCTCGATCACATTTCTGGATTTATACAACGCAAAAAATCGTAACATCCCGCTGCCGGAAAAGCCCTTTTTGGTCACCTTTGATGATGGCTATATAGGACAATATACCATTGCCTATCCAATTATCGAACGTTATAAGCTCAAAGTGAGCATGTTTGTGGTCACTGATTGGGTAGGAAGAACCACAGAGGACGGGACATTTTTCACTTGGAATCATGCCAGAAAAATGAAACAGAGTGGCAATGTCGATATTTTCAGCCACTCTACGCGTCATGCTTATTATGCAAGAGTCCCGCTAAATTCCTTTGTGTCAGATGTCAGACAGTCCTGCAGGATTGTTGAAAGGCAAGTGGGAAACAGTGCGGTCAGGGTATTTGCTTATCCTTACGGCAATTGGAATGATAAAATGGTCAATGCGCTGAAAACGAAACAGATCGATATCCAGGTCTACGATCTGGGGATAGACACTCTCTCGACATTGGATCTGTCTTATGTACGCCGCATCAATATTCCGATGCACATGACGGGGCAAGAAATCCAACGGATTATTGAAAGCACGTGACAGGCGAATAAGGAATGATTCATCGAACAAGCAAACACATTCATCGATTTTTTTGATGGATGTGTTTACTTGTCTCTCCATATCCAATTTATTTTGAACGGTTAACAGAACCTTTCTCTTTTCTTTGTGCAGGGATTGTGCAGAGATGCCGAAAAAGCGCTGTAACCGTTTGGCTACAGCGCTTTTGATGATATAGTGCTTGACTCATGCATTATTTGGAGGCCGGCGCCCCGTTTTCTTTTTTTCGGCGTCTTTTCACTAGTATCAACAAGACTATCAATCCTGTCAGCACGCAGGCAGCTCCAATGATGGAACCCAAGAACAGCGGTTTGTTTGCAAAAAACAGAATGTACCACCGTGTGGAAACGGTCACTTGGCGGTATTCTTGCTTGTAAACATTGCCTGCGGCATCTGTACACTCAATTAAGACATTCTGGTTCATGCCGTCAGGGATGTCGAAGCTAATCTTTTCGTTCTGTTCCAGTGCATCCAGGAAGTTGTTTCCCGCTGTATCCACCAGTGTACTGGCGGTTCCCGCACGATTGCGGACCGTCACTTTCATGGCCTGTAGTCTGCCGCCATCGTCTTTGGGTACCATGGTCACTTTTTGGCTTGCAACCTGATAGCGCCCTCCGGTTTCCAGGCCGGAAACCGTTACCTGCGGCGGGGTCTTATCAATCACAAAGGAAACGTCCAAGCCCTTAATATCACTATAGGCAATTGTTTGCGCCTTATCCTTGGAGAAAACGACGACAGAGTAATCGCCTTCCGGGTTAAACCACGGCTGGTCAATGGTGTAAACATATTGATTCCATTGACCATTGCCGCCGGTTTTGTTTACCTCGCAATCCTTTCCTTTTTCCAAATCATTTTTGTTGATCTGGATCTTGCTTTCCAGCAGGGGGTCCACATTGATTTCCGTAATTTCGACATTGTGCAAAAGTGATTGGACAAAATAATCGCTTACGGCCTTTTGGGTTTCCTGATCCAGCTTGAATGTGGAGCCATAACGGTTGATGGAAAATTCCACCTTTTCATACTCATGCTGGCCGTCATCCGTCAATTTGAGCTGGCTGTACCGGTTTCCCGCCAAATCCGAAACGCTACAGGAAAGATTGTAAATCCCATCAGCATCGAGGTTATCAATCGTATAGGAATATGTTTTTCCTGCCTCGATAACCTTTCTGTTGCCACAGTCAAGGATTTTGGTCGTAAAGGCACCGGCAGCATCCCGGGTTAACACGCTCAGTTCCGGCACAAAGGCTTCTGTATCGATATTGGTATCGGAGGCCGTGAGCGTAAAGCCAATTTTATTCGCCTTATTTGCGGATTGGTATTTTAAATTTGTCACCAGCAATTCGGGTTGCGTGGTGTCAATGATCAGCTGGTCAGATACATACTGCATCATCCTATTGGCGGATTTGTCTGTATAATCCATGGTAATGATATAGGTCCCGTCTCCCGTATGGTTGACCGGAGCCGACAATTGAATGCTGCCGGTCCAGATATCTCCGGATTGGGACCAGTTGCCGGGCGCTACGGGATAGGCAGAGCCGCCGTTTTTGGATACAGAAATTTTAACATCCTCTTTGAAGAAGTTGGCCTCTTGTATGCGGATAGTTGCCACAACATCCCCAGCATAGTATTTGATTCCGTCTTTCTGCTTGACCGGGTTGTTTAACGTTACAGTTGCGACGGGGGCTATGTTGTCTACCACAATCACCTTTGGATTCGCGTGTTGGGTTTTGTTTTTGGCAATATCCTGGGCGTTAAAATCTACCGATCCACGGAACTGGTTGCTTCCGGTTAAGGCATTACCCGGCACCGTAAAAGAGGCGCTTGCTTTTCTGCCGCCATCCGAATAGTTGATATTGGCTTTAGAGATGGCTGCATTGAGTATTTGGGTATTGATACTGCTGGCGCCGAGACTGGTTTTGCAGTTATAAAGGAAGTCTTGGATACCGGTTGTATCGTCGTAGGCGGAAATTGTCACCGTGGTTCGGGCGTTGTAGAAGCCGAAAGAAACCGCATTAATGACGGTATCCAACAGGCTGGTGCTGTAGGAGATGCTGAGTCCATAGGGCGCCGTTTGATCCACTGTAAACAAATCCTCATCATATGGATCCGATACGTTGGTGGCTAAATCGGTGTACGCGATGGCGAAGGTATAGTTTGCATCCGTCGCATAAACGATCCGGGCGGTATATACATCCCCATTTTTGGACCAGTTGGCCCCTCGGAGATAACCCGCGTAGTCATTGACCACAACATTGATCCCGGCCACATCTTTAGCGGTGACAGTGGCATACACATCATCGGGGCGGAAATTCCGTTCGGTAATGGTGATAATGACCGTTTGCACCGCATTATAGTAGGTTCTGCCATCCACGGTATTGGCTGCGTTCTCAGTGGGGTAGGTTACCTGAATGACAGGATTGGTTCGATCTATCACGATTCTATCGGATGCAAGAGGTGTCATTTGATTGGTAGAACGGTCCTCGTAATGGATGAGCAGCTGATAATCGCCGTCAGCCCAATGTCCCGAATCACCCAGCAATTGGATGTCCGTGGAGCATACATCGCCCTGTGATTGCCAGTTTAACCGTGTTGTGTCAATCCGGTTCGTTAGGCCTGTATCCAGGTTTTTGACTTCAAGCACAACATCTTCCTTAAAGAAATTGGCTTCGGTAATCGTTACCGCGATTTTGGCGTCCGCATTAAAATACAGGATGTCGGAACCGGATTGGCCATTATGCGGCGCACTGTTATCCCGGTCCACACCCGCGTTAACAACACGGCTGGGGGAGAGGGATATTTTGGCGCTGGGTTTTATGCTGTCTACAACAATGGTTTGTCCGGTCAGCGCACTTTCATTTCCGGACTTATCGGTTGCGGTAAAGCTTACCTTGCCCCGGAACTGGGGCGGAATCGGGAAGCTGAACTGTCCGTTCTTTCCGCTTACGCTGGGGGTTACGGTTTGATCCAGTAAAGACTGATAGGCGCTGCCGGTATAGGGCGCATCGCCCTTATAAGAATAGGTAAAAGTATGGATGCCGGAGATAGAGTCCTCTGCGGATAACGTAACCCCTGCGTTGTCGTTATAATATTTGATGCCATCCCTATCATTCTTGGGGGCGCTGTATAGGATAGCAAGGTTTTGGGGCGGAGCGTGATCCACTACAAACTCATGGCGGTAGTCGGAGGCCAAAGTGTTTCGAGCCAGGTCTTCATAGGCGATTTGAAGTTCATAGCGGGCGTCTGTGCTGAATTTAATGGTTGCGGTATGTGTGTCTCCGGGACCATCGGTCCAGTTCGCTTGTCGAAGCGTTTGGGTATAATCCTCCATTCCACCGATTCCATTTCCGGGGATATCCACAGCGGTGAGCGAAACCGCAATTTCATTTTTTCTGAAATTGCGCTCGGTAATGGTGATTTTGGCATAGATATCCTGTTTGTAATTCTCTCCATTCAGGGGGATTGCGGGATTGTTTTGCTCGTCCAAGTAGGCCACGGACATGGTGGGCTTTGTCATATCCAGAATCCGCAAATTGGAAGTATACTCCTTAGTCCCCGGCGTTCCATCGTCAAAGGCGAAATTCATAGGATTGCCGGATTTGTCTGTGTAGGCCACGGTGAGCCGGTATTCGCCGTCATCTCCAAGCGGAATTTGTAATGTATATTCTGCATTGCCGCCGCCCGGCGTCCAGGTAATCATTTGCTTATCAGTGGGATCAGGGTAGGGGATCAAATTGGACGCGCGCGCCGTCATAAAACGGGTTCTTGTGACGGTACCGTTATTATCCTTCTTTTCCAGCAGAACGATTACATCGTCTCCCTCCAAGAAGTTGGCCTCCGTGATGCGCAGGGTGGCAACTGTGGGGGCGTTGTAATAAAGTCTTGTGTTTCGGTCCGTGACGGCAATGGGGTCAATCTCTGCGAGGGTGCTCCCGTCCACCGATCTGACTGCGGCCTCATAGCTTACGCGAAGCTCGGGCGCCGTGGTATCCATCAGAATTTTGCCGCTCAGACAGGGGTCCATGGTGTTATTGGAAAGATCGGTGTAGTGGAAGGCGATCTGGTAAGTGCCGTCACGCGCCGCTTGCTGCGCGTTCAGACAGTCTGGGGCGAATGTCGCCGTGCGCCAGCCGCTGGCGTTAGCCGCCGACCATTGCAACCGGTTGGCGGGGATGGTCTCGACCACATTGTTGGTGCCATAGGCAAAGATTTTGACGTCAACATCCTCCGGATTGTCAAAGTAGGTTTCCAGGATTTCCAAGGTAACCGTCACGGGGGCATTATAATACCAGGTATCCGTGCCTTCGTAGCTTGGAGGATTGAGTGTCATTTTCCCTAGTGCTTTTGTTCTGTCAACCCGGATAGGATTGGAGGTATAAGTGCCGTCGCTGTATAGGGTGGAATCATAGTCGTTTTTATAGTTCATCTTATTGCCGGAGCGGTCGGTATAGCTCACCGAAATCCGATAATTGCCGTCGTCCACCGGCAGGGGGATATCCGTGGTATAAGTGTTGCTACCCGTCTTGTTCCACTGCACGACTTGCACAATTTCGGATGGCACGGTGCCATCGCCCTGCTTGATCAGGGTGACTTTCACATCTCGTATTTTACTGGATACATTCCCAATATATTCATAGTCTCCCTCAAAGAAGTTGTCTTCCTGAATGCTTATGGTTGCCAGCTTGTCTCCACCCGTGTTGTTTTGGAAGTAGGCTACCGTACCGGCATTGATTGCGTTGCTCTGCGGCGTCATGGGGGTGCCCGCCGCGCCCGGTTGGTACCATTGCATCTGTGGGCTGTAGGTGATGCTGAACTGGGGCGCCACGGTATCCACGACATAGGTTTTTTCTAGCAATGCCCGGAACTCATTCATCGAGGAGACGTCCCTTTCGTTTCCGGCGATATCTTTAACCTTGATGTTGATGTTTCCCCGGAATTCGGGTGGCGCCGTCAGCTGATATTGGTGCTGGTTGACGTCAACCAGCGGCATGGGGGTATCTGTTCCGTTATACGAGCAGGTTACGGATTCGACTCCGGACAAATTGTCCGTTGCTTTCACGGTGACGACCAGAGGTCTGTTTTCAGGGGGCTTGGGATTGTAGAAGCCGAAAGTGATGGTGCGCAACAGCTCATCAATGATGGAAGACTGTTGTACCGCATCGGAAATGGTCACATTAATTTCTCCTGGTGCTTCGCCAGGCTTTGTCCGATCCACTTTTAAATCCGCATCGCCGCCCGACCCGATAAAATCACGGAGGAAAACTTTATCGGTAATGCCCTGGGTGTCATTGCTTTTCAAATAGACAGAGAAGTTTCTGGTTTCACCGTCCTGAGAGACCGTGATGGAGGAATTCCAAATGTCTTCAGGTCTGTTATTCAGGCTGACAGTATACCCTGTGGGAGCGGTAATCGTTACGGGGGTATTGTACCAGCCATTCACTTTCTGTCCCGCAATGCGCGGCTTTTCATTGGGAATCGGCTGATACGACACTGTTAAATGGTAGGTAATGGTACGGTCGTTAAAGCGGTCGTTGCCAGCCTTTCTCGCGCTGACTGTAATTTCGCCGTCCGCGAGAATAGTGAGCATGCCATTGCTGGAAATATCCGCCACTCTTTCCAAACCGCTGACCGGGGAGCCGTTGCGTGTCTGTGACGTAATGCTATACTGGACGTTCCCTGTCACTTCGGGACCGGAGGCGATGTTGGAGAATCGGTTACCATTGGTGCCATATGTAAACAAGCCCGGCGTGGGTGTTGCAAAGACAAAGAGGTTTTGCTCTCCCTTATTGATGTTGATAGGCTGACTGACGAAAACCCTGTCATAGTTAGGATCTTCGATGTAGGCTTCTACTTGCACGTTTCCCGGCTTCAGCACAGTAAGCCGACCGGTTCTGTCGTCAATTTCCGCTACGCTTGCGTCGCCATTGATTTTGTAACGCACCGTTTCGGGCGTGCGCCCATTCTGTTGTGCAACGATAAAATAGGTGTTGGGATTGACGCCCGTGCCGCTATCATATTGAAAGGTAATGGTAGCGGGAAAGGACGAGGTGAAGTCCAGCCGAGGCTGGGTTGCACGCCTGATGGTCGTGGGGAAGGGCCCCAAGGTTCTCGTTGTGTAGTTCGGTTTGCCAATTTCCACATAAAGGGAGTAGTCTCCGGCATTGGTGATTTCCGGCACCGCACTTTGAAATGTGACATTATCCAAGCTGTATCGGTATGAGTAATCGGATGAGAACGGGCTCAGATCTGTCAGGATGGAATGTGGCTGCCCGTCATAGACGCCGGAAAATAGATGTTGTTGGAACGGAAAAAGACTGGGGTCAATGGTTCCTGCCTGAACCGTTAGGGTAAAAGAAGTGGTAAAGGCAAGGTGTTGGTCGTTCGAAGCGGCCGTGACGGCAATCGTTGTGGGGCCCACCCCTGTCAAAGTCAGTGCAAAGCGTTTCGTATTAGCAGACTCGGAAATTACCGCCACCATCGCAATGTTGGGATTGCTGCTGGTGCAGGTCACCTCTCCCGAACTCACTTCGAAACCGCTTATATCAAGTGCCAGGCTGCCTGCGTCAATAACCACCGTCTTGTTCGCGGCAGCTACCCCGTCCAAGTTGACCTGGCAATTCTGTGCGGATTTGAGATCCGTAGACATAAACTGAAACACCTGGGAGGCGAGCGACCAGTTATAGCTGCCGGTACGTGGCTTGTATTGTGCGCTCTTGATCGTATAGGTATAATCCCGCATAAAGTAAAGCTCCGGAATCTCAACGCGTCCCGAGCTGTCACTAAAAGCCGTCTTGGCTCCAGTGATACGGTATCCAGTTAAAGAGATCTCCGCGTTTGGCAGCGCGTGGCCGAAAGGGTCTCTGATCACAAAAACCGCTGTTGCGGTGGGCAATTCCAGGGTTACATCGCGGTTGTCGGTCCAGCCGTAATCACCAGCCGCTCCGGTTCCCACTTTGAAAGATCCCGAAACAGATTCCGTTCCAAAGGATACCGTATAATTTACGGTGAAGCCTCCTGGATTTTGTGACTGGATGGCCGTGCTGGAAATGGAGCCCAAGTCCACGGCGCCGTTTCTGTTGGACTGTGCCGTGAAATCTGCGATGGGGGATGCCGCACCAGATACACTAATGCGCACCTGTGCATCCGCCACTGCGGCGTCGGCTCCGTCCTTGATCGTCATCGTCAGGCGGCCGGGGAAATCACTGGTGCTTGCCAATATGGGGCGAGGCATACTGAGAAAACAGATCAAACCCACTAAAATCAAAGATAACAATCGATGGGTCCATTTCTTGCGCATGACCATCGTCACTCCTGTTCTGTCACTTATTTTGCGTAACATATTCAAATATCTTTCCATTGCAAACAAACAGCATCTGCGACAAAAAGATAAGGATGGACAAAAATACGTAGCAGATAAATCCGTGATAGTTGGTTAGAATCAGGCTGGTAATCAGACCTGCCAGGGCGAGTATCCAAAGCATAAAAACAACAAGACCTGTAGATGTGCGGTTGAAGCGCAGAGGTTTTGGCAGTTTCTTGTTCCACTGGCTACGGTCAAATTTGGGGGGTCTTCTCACTGCGAGGAGGATCTGCAATAGGGAAGCAATCAAGATAGCACCCCAAAATAGGCTGCCGACAATGAGGGTAGGCGTTTGTATGCCGTCACGCAATTGATTTCCGGTGAAGGGCATAAACAATACCGTGAGCGAAAAAAGCAGCATACATGCCACAGAGAGAATTAGAAGAATCCTGGCCGTTCTGACAGAAATCCCGGATGTTGCAGATTTCATGGCTGGGGAGGTGTCTCGAGTCCCACTTTTGCAAGTGGCATTTTGTTTTTCTGTTTTTTTCTGTGGGGCTTTTTTGCCTTTCTTCCGGGCAGGAGGGTGTTTGTGAGAAGCCATGATGACACCACCTTTACGCGATTATTCGATGACATCTTCCGTCTGTGTGAACATAAGCTCGGATTCAACCCGGAAGGGATTTTCCTCACTCTCTTCGAATGCCGGCTCCTGTGGCAACACCGTGGTTTCGTTCACACTGAGCACGGTGGTCACCTCGTCTGCGAGAACCGTTGTCTGCTCGGCGGGCGGCGCCGTCACGTCGGCGAGGAGCGTGGTCCTGTTGGCATTTGGAGGGGGGGCGGCAGAATCCTCTGCGGCATTGGTATATGCCGGCGATTGCAGCAGGGGAGGACGTGTCAGTTTTCTGCTTCTTGGCGGCGCCATATTGCCGCTTGCCGTTGTTCCGCCTTTGGCTTTCAATTTGGCTGAGGCGGAAAATGGGCCGGTGGTTTTCTGCTTGGTGGGCGGGGACGCCACAGCGCCGGTTTTATACCCGGCCTGTTCATTCTGCTCGCGGATGGTGCGGATGGCTTTTCTGGCAGTAGCGCCCGTAAGTTCACCCATGATTGCCCGAATATGTAGAAAGAAGAAAAGAAAAACACAGATCAAGAAAGCGATTGCGCATAAAATGGCCGCAATCCAAAAGATCCGCCAATATTCTTCATAGCTCATCCGATCACCTTCCTTGTAAATTCTTTTTTGAAAACAATCCAGGCCAAAAGCGCAACTTCTGTATCCATTTAGGGATTTACCGAATCGGCCGCCGCCACGCGCTTCCTGGCCTCGCCGATATCCATTTTTAGCGTTTCGACAATCGCTTTGACTTCGCTGATGGTCGTGGCGCTCAGGATACGGTCCGCATCCTGCTCAATGGTATCCAGCATCCTCAGCAATTCTGCCGCCGGAATGGATTTGCCACCCAAAAAATACTGCGCCCGGGACGAGATCATTTCCACCATTTCCGGCCAGACCAGCAGTTTCAGGTCATTATCGCCCAATGCATCTGCGGCCACTTTCAATTCGCCCAGCTTGGCCCAAAGCGTTTCATAAGTTTCATACATTTTTTCGGTTCGGTTTTGTCCGGAAAACTTTTTTATTTGCTCGCTGCATTCTCCAATATCACAGTAGAGACGCGCCACCTGATTTCGATCCTTGGCTTCTCCAAACCAGTAGGCCGCCGCCGTGTGCCGGTCTGACGCCACCTCATAATCATACCAATAGGCAATGCCAATCTCATAACATACCTGTGCATATCCTTGTGGGTTGGAGGATTTGAGCTGTTCCAAGGGGAAAATACTGCCGGAGCGGCCGTTGCCAGTCGTGTTCAGACCCGCCTGCAATTGTATAAATACGGCAGATTCCTCTTTTTTCAGTCCGTCTGCCTCACCGTCACGCAAAAACATCTCCGTCAGATCCAAGTAAGCATCTGACAGTGTGGGATCGGTCCGGACGGCTTCCAGATATTTTTGGGTACGTTCCTCTTGGGAAAGGGTGGCGTCGGAGGCCTGTACTAAAATAACATGATAATTTTCGCTTTTTTTATTCTGCGCGGAAATATATCCCCAAACGGATGTTGTGGCGAATAACAGCGTCAAAAATACGCAGGCAAGGAAAAGCGTCAGCTTTTTGACCTGTTTTTTTCGATGCAGGTCATCCGCGTCCTCGTAATGTTCCAGCGCGTACATCAGTTCCGCGCAGGACTGGTAACGGTCATCAGGATTGCGCTGGGTACATTTGAGAATGATCTTCTCAAATCCCGATGAAAGCGTTGGGTTTATTTCCCGTATGGGCATGATTTCATAGGGCGGCTCACAGGGACTGCAACCGGTAACCAAATGGTATAGTGTTGCGCCTAGGCAGTATATATCGGTGCGCGCGTCGGTTTGGCCCTGCCCGCCGAATTGCTCCGGCGCCGCGTAACCTACCGTGCCCAGGCAGGTGGTATCCGCTATGTTTTTCTCTTTGTATTCCCGCGCCGTTCCAAAGTCAATGAGCATAATGTTGCCATCCGGCTTTAGCATAATGTTGGCAGGCTTCAAATCCCTATAGATAATGGCCGGATTTCGGGTGTGCAGATACCCCAAAACATCGCAGATTTGCAGCGCCCATTCTATGACATGATCCTGCGGTTGGGCGCCATATTCCTCCTGCATTTTACTCAAAGGGTTTCCTTCGATATAATCCATCACAATCAGGATGGTGTCCTCATCGTCGATGACATCGATGATGCTGGGCAGATGGGGATGCTTTAGCTTTTTGAGCATATTCATCTCCATGATGAGCCCTTGCTTAACCACCTCGGAACCCTTGCCGCCATCCTTGCGCACCTCTTTAATCGCCCATGTCTTGTTGGCCTTTTCGTTAATCGCCATATAGACGATACTCATGCCGCCACGGCCGATTTCACTGAGCACTTTATATTTTTCATCCACAAGGGCGCCTATTTGGAGCATGATGTTCCCTCCATACCACGCATTACGCGGAGATTGTCTTAATTGCAATGACGGAGATATTATCCGTTTCCTGCCGGAGTTTGTTCTGCTGCACTAAGTAATCGAGGTTCGCTTTCATCTGGTTGGTGTTGCGCATACGCATGGGGTTTAGAGAATCGAATATCTCATCTTGCGTGATCTCGTGCCGGAATCCGTCCGTGCAAAGCATGTAGACGGCGTTGGGGTTGGTGGCGCCAAAAAACAGATCCGGTCGCACCTCCTGCGAGGCGCCGACACATTGCAGCAAGACGCTTCGTCTGGGGTCGGTTTTCGCCTGTTCGGGGGTCAGCTTTCCCAGCTCAAGCTCCCTGGCGATGACGGTTTGGTCTTTCGTCAGCTGCACGACGGAATCCGCTATTGCATAGGCGCGTGTGTCACCAACGTTCACAATATAGTACCTGTGCTCGGTCAGCAAGATTGCCGTTACAGTCGTACCCAGTTTAAGCCCCTTACTTTCCCCGTATTTGGCCAGCTTCTGATTGACACTTGCCACGATGTGTTCCCAGCTGGCGCGGATAACGTGGTCCTCCAATGCATTCTCGCACAGGGCCGGTAGCTCGAAGTTGGCCCAGTCGGAGAAAGCCTTCACCAGTGTCGCGCTCGCGATTTCACCGACGGACAGTCCGCCCATCCCATCGCACAGCACCGCAAATACCATTTTTCCGAGTGAGGTCGTAAGCCTTTTGACCGCTAAACTATCCTCATTGGTCGCCTTTTTAATACCTTTATCGGTATTTGCGGCAATCAAAAAATTCAATCCATTCACCTCAGTCGAAAAGTATAAAAAGAAAATTATTAATAGAGATAAAAATCAAAGTACTCATTCGCAAGACGCAATTGTGAACCGTGCTCCAATTGGACCTGTACGTTGCTCTTCAGGATTTTATTATTGACATAGGTGTGATTGGTTGAATTCTGATCTTCAATGAAATACTGCCCGTCAAGCAGCAGGATA
This sequence comes from Oscillospiraceae bacterium, assembly GCA_031556545.1. Taxonomy (GTDB): domain Bacteria; phylum Bacillota; class Clostridia; order Oscillospirales; family Acutalibacteraceae; genus JAVBST01. Next base: position 28,872 of record JAVBST010000009.1, on the reverse strand, counting down.
TTGGCGTGGCTGCGGCTGATGGTACTGTTATCGCCAATATAATAATCGACGTAATTACTCTCTTTGCCAATACGGAAAACAGGTTTGTTAATCGGGATTTTCTCATTGTTTTTCTTGCGAATCAAGTAAGGCGTATTTAAGGAGGGCGCTCCTGCGCCAAGTACGGTGGTGCCGGGAGGCAACGCGGTGTTCAGCAAGGTGGTATCCCCGAAATCCGCATCGCTCTGCTTAGGGGCGTTATAGGCTTGTTGGGATGCGGATGGGGCAGGAGGCGGTGATGTCGGGGAGGGTCTTGCGGGCTGCGGCGCGGTGGGTTTACTAAAAACTGGTTGCAATGGCGGACGTGGTTTTCCCCCTGAAGAGGTGGGCGGACGCCGCGGCGGCCCACCGGCCGAGGGTTGCAGGGGCTGAATGAAAGGCGCTTTCTGTCCCGGTTGGGACATACCGTCCGGTGAGGGGCGTCCGGGGGGCGTGTGAGGTTGGTCGCCACCTAAACGATTCATCTGTTCCGGGGTCAATTGGCCTGACTTGCCACGTAATTTATCAATAAAATTGGAGATGGCTCCTTGTTTGTCATCTTTCGTCTCCTCCGCATACATTTGCTCCAGCATCCTTTGGTGTCCGGGATTGTTCCCGCCATAGGGCTTGTTGGGTATCTGGCGGGCGGGTCCGGAATCGGGGGCGGGTGACGGCGCGCGCGGCGCAGGGGCAGGAGGCGGCACGGGAGGCTTTTCGATAGGGGGGGCGGCACTCTGGGGCTCCGCTTGTGCCTGTTTATCCTCCGCTTTTTTTAGTTCGTCAACAATCCGCTTGAAATTGAGAGTGGAAAACAGGGTTGTACTGTTCAGGGCGTTGATGATGGTTGCAACATAAGCGTTGTTTTCGTTTTGGTCAAATTGTGTGGAGGAGACAATTTCACGAAAAAACAGACGCATATCCATGGTGGATTTCTGGCGGTTTTTCAGAGGCAGGCAAAGAAGCGACGCCTCGCGGCTGGTCACATCCACAAAGATGTATTGTGGATCCAAAACCAAGGAGGAGGGCATGAGCAAGTATTCCTCCGCTTCCAGCAACGCGGCGCAAACACTGGACAGCAGCCCAAGCAGGCTCTTTTTGGAAACGGAGCCGGCAAAAAACTGTGTGACCGACACTTTGGTCGAAACGTTATATTTTAGATATCGCTCTTCGTCCTGTTGGAAAAAATGGATGGGGACAAAATTCCGAATCTTATTATTTGCAAACATACTCAGTCCGATAGAATCCACCTGATCCTCCTGGTTGAGGCGGTAGACAATAAAAGTATCGGCGCCTTGATTTTCATAGGTAAACATGCTGTCTCTCCCTTGTATCCGACGGCATCCTAGATAAATACAATCCCATTCTGCTGCCGTACATTTTTGACCTTTTTGCTTTGCCCGCGCTCCCAAGGGCGTATATCCCCCTGTGCAGGCTTATTTCTTTCGTTCAAATACCTTCGCGAGCTTTTCAAAAAGATTCATCTTCGAAAGCTGCTCCAAAACTTGGCTGGGATTTGCGTATTTGAAAGTGGGGGCTCCGCTGAGTTCCTTGATGGAAAATTCCGAAAAGGTCTTTCCGGTTTTATTGCTGAACTTATTGTATATCACAGCGATTTTGGCAAGCAGGGGGATGTCCAGCTGATCTTCCAGCTTTTCTAACGCGCGGTACGCTTTGGCCAGTTTTTGATTGGCGACGAGGGAGCCGTCCAACACAAACAAAATCAGCGCAGAATGCTTGAAGATTTCTACAGAAGCCGCATGGAGGGAAAAATCGGTGTCCAAAATGATATAGTCGTACGCATTTTTTTTGAGCGCCGTCAGCAGATGATCGATCTCATCTGGCCCGAACTGCTGGATTCCCAGTGCGTCGGTGGGAGAATGATAAAAATAGACGCCGGAAGCGTCCTGTCCCACTTCACTTTCTAGCTTCATGCCCAGGCCCGCGTGATTCTCCTGGATGGCTGGGATCAGATCGCCGAGACTAGACCCGCCTTGGGCCGAAAAAAATGTATCTGCACTGCCCAGCTGCTCCAAGTTCAGATAGAGGGTTTTGCGTCCCTTCTCGGTAAAATTGCGGGCGCAGGCCGCCGCCATGGTGGAGCTGCCAACCCCGCCGCTGGCGGAAACAAAGGCGATGATGGTGGCCATGCGTTCCGCGCCGAAAGTATATCCGGCGGATCGCGCTACGGTTTCGGAAAAAAGTCCCAGCACCCGCTTATATATCCGCTCAGCCATTTGATATTTGCATATTGCCGGCTGATTTTTGTACGTCAGGACATCCGCCGACTCCACCAGAAAGGCAAATCCGCACCTTTTGGGGAGAATATGGGGATCTATATCAAAAGCTTCATTGACAATAAGCACATCTATCTTATTCTTTTGCAAATTCTCTCGTAGCACAGCTTCCTTGGTGAAAGAATATATCTCCAGCTTATCCGCGTATTGATTGCCGAACACGAGTGTCAGCCTGTCCAAATAATCCGGGTCTTTTTCCAATATTGCAAGCCTGATCTTCATTTGCATTCCCCCAGCATTGAGCCGAATTTTTATGGAAGCGGAGTCATACTCCGGCGCAGCCATCGGTTAAAACATCATCAGGTCGTCCGGGATCATCGTTTCATGGATGCCGATGATCCCAAAATGCTGTTCCCAAAAAAGGTGGACGATATATTCAATGGGCACAAACATGTCGCAAATGAACCGAAGCTGCCCTCGTAGCGCGGCGGTTTCACTTTGTCCAATATACACTAAAATCCGCTTCTTTTCGTCCGTGGACAGGTATAGAATAGATTTGGGATAAAGGGTCTTGAGAAGCATTTTGAGTCCCAGCAACGAGGGCCCGGTCAAATACATTTTCAGCATACTGTTATAAACATAGCGACGCTGCCATTTTGCAAAATATCCAAAGTCGTCCTTTGCCCGCTGTCCGTATTGCGTCGTCCATACGTCCTCTTTTATAAACTTAATATAGTATTCATGCCGGGAAAGTCCCTGACGCAAGTCCAAAATTGTGAGGTAGTGCAAAATAATATTGACTAGTGCCTTTTTGAGTTCCGGATATTCCGGGTAGTTGATGTCCACCAGCTCCGCAAACATAGCCGAAAAACGGTACAAAAGGTTGACTTCAACCTCATTGCCGGTCAAATCGGTTTGGTTGATGTTGTCAAAAATGACTTCCATATACGGATTGGGAACCTTTGTGGCAACCAGCGAGATATCCTCAAAGCGTTGATCATGCTCATATGCGTACAAAGCCGTTTCCCAGATATAATTCATACCAGTTTCCCCGCGCAGATATATTCCGGATACATCAATTGAATTTGTGAGACCAAAAAGCTCATCACATCCCGGTTCAAAAAATAGCTTTGCTTAACCGGCTCAAACCGCAGCGTCAGTGTCTTTTTACTGACCGGATCCCGGATTTCGTCCCGAATGAAAAAATTCATTTCGTAGCTCTCACCCGGCTGGACGCCATCCAAAATTTCCAGTGACCGGTACTGGATATAGGACTGGAGCCCATAGGCGCCCAGCACTCTTTCAATTTCGGCGCGGGTTTTAACCACGGTACCGCAAAAGTTCAAAAGCCGCCCTGCGAAGGCGTCTACCACACGGTTGGTCATCAGCGGATAATGGTATTGGTCTGTTTTGGCGTCCTGCTTTTTGGAGATGACAAAAAGGTTCCATTTCAGGTTGCGCTCCATGGGGGATACGACCCGCAGCTCGTTCCCTACGCGCTTGGAGGAGGAGACATACATGCCCTCGTCATCCACCAGATAGCCGTTGGACGGCCCAAGCTTTGTCAGGTCAAACCGGTATTCATAATTGAGCTTATCCTCCACGGGGACAGGAAAATCATCTGCCTTGACCACATGTTTTTTCACATTCCACACGGGAATCAGGTTTTTGCGTATCTGCCCGGAGAATTCTTCAAAATCAACCTTAAATGAAATCGGCATATCGCCTTCAATGGGGCGACCATCCTCCGTTTCCACCAGGTAGACATCTAAGAACTTATTGATGTAAGGTGCATTCACGGTCTGCCAAACGAGGTTGTTGGAGGCAAACATTTTATATAGGCGCTCAATACACCGGGCATACCGGCTTGCCTTCCGGATCATAAAACGGGCGGGAATTTGCCCATTCTTGGTTTGAATCACGCCGCGAAACAATCTGTTTGTGTCTTGCAAGAGCTTCTGGCAGTCCAGATAATCCGCTTCATAAAAGACTGTTAACACCCGGCAGGATCCTGTGTCACTGAGACTGTCCTGCAGATCCTTTGCTGAAGGCGACTCGTGCGTCATGTCAGCCTCTACCATAGGAGACAAGTAGGCGTGGCTTGCATCGGCCCTGGCGGGCTCCATAACCGTCATGTGGATACTGTACTGACAATTCAAAAGAGGAATTTCGTCTTTGATGCGCTGCTCAAGCATTTCATAACGGCTTTCACTGGTTTCATAAAGCTCCAAAAAAACGGTGTTGAGCAATTCTTTGAGGAGAATTTTCTCTTCGATATTCGATATATTATTGATTTGTTCCGCAATAAAGTCTCTCATCGGCAAACTTCCTTACGCATGGAATGCATCTTGTGATGTTCCTTAATTTTGCTCCCAGTTGAAATACTCCCCGCAAAACGGGACAAACAGCAGGGTGGTTTCTCCGATATCGATCCGTGCATAAGGGTCCAGCTTTTTGGAAGCGTACACCGCGTTTTGCTCCAGATAGACAAGTCCCATCGATTCGCCCGGCAGCAGTACCGTTTCCGCTTTCTTGGGATCATACACGATTGTGGCGTGGCGGGAATAGTCAACATAGCGGTCTCCCAGAATTTGAATATCCATCGTATCTGCGGCCCCAATAAAATTTTTGCCCGACTTGATGGGGTAGGATTTGCCTTCGTTCACACCGCGGATGCAGACGAGCCATCCACACACCCGCTCGTTTTCCTTCAGGCGGAGCTCATCGTTGATTTGCTCCGGGCTCTTTTCTTTCTCATCCGGGGGCGGGGCGAGTGTCAGTCCGCAGTGCGGGCAGGTATCGCCATATTTATCTCCGTTAAAAAGGTGATGGTTCGCGCATTCCTTCAAGGGCATGCTCTTCACTTCCTGTCAGCTTGGTCTTTTGGCTATTCAATCAGCACTGCGCGTTTTTGCGGTCGTCGTTTGGTGTCCGGCATAGAACCGGTTTTGACGGCGTGCAAAATGCTGGTCAGCGTCTTGTGGATTTCCACATTGTCCATTTCGTGATAGTGCATTTGCAGGCGGTTGCAGACGTAGTGCTGAATATATTCGCGGCGCATCGCCATACCACTGGCCAGACAGTTCGAACAAAAGGCAATATCTAACGGATTATCCTGCATATAGGGATATGCTTCCCGGGCAAAATAGTTGGTGATATGCATGCTGACGGTTTCGCCGCCTTTAGCGGCCTGACGGATATGAATCAAATTGACGGTATCAAATTCCGTGTTCATATCGCTAAAATCCACATACTGCGTGCGCAGCCGGGAACCTTTTTTCAGCTTGAAGCGGCCGATCTCCATTTCATGAGGCTGCAAATCCGTGCTGTCCGCTAACTGCAGCGCTCCGGAGTAATAATCAAAATCTATGGATTCCTGTGGGGGTGAAAAAACAATTTTCAAGATCGTCCAGTTGTCCGTGTGCTGATAGGGGACACGAAGCGGCTCCTTTAAAATATACAGCCTGCCCTCGAATTTAACCATGCCGCTTCGGATCTCGATATGTAAATTCTCTTCGTACAGGTCGCAGCCACTGATAATGCCGTCGCTGTATTCCTCAAAACGGAGCGACTGTTCCAAAAAGCTCAAGTCCCGAACCGCATAGAGAATGGATCTTGTTAGCACTCGCTGGGGTAAAAAATTTGGAATTTTATATTCGAAGGCCATAAAATCCTCTTTTCATCGCGTATTAACGGATCGGATAGCCCGACATCTACCGCATCGGTATGGGGGGTTAGCGCATCCCATCAAAATAGTTGCCCGTCCAGCCATCGTTCTCAAAGGGGAATAGCTGGCGCTTGCCAACCCGAAGCTGCTCGTGATCACGGGCGATGGGAACCACAGAGAAACCCCACTGTCCGGCATCAGCCCAGACAAAGTAGCGCACCTCGTCGTTTTCAATGGTATCCACCTCGTCCTGTGGAATCTGGTCCGCGTAGACGGTATGGATCTCTTCATAGGTTTGCGGAATAAATTCGGATGGTTCGCAGTAAACGGTGTAGATATATTTTTCGGTGCCCTGTGTATCGCTAAGATGCAGGCGCAGCTCTACACTGTTGATCATCCGGGAAATTTGTCCGTAGATGCGCACACGATCCAGCCCGTGCACCAGCACCACCTTTTCTCCGGTGTGGGTGAAAGCGGACAGGACATAGGGGAGCGCCGGCATTTTGGAAGTAATATTCACGCGGGCATAACCAAAGCGCCGATCGGAATTGTGCCGGATCGCGCCGTCCAAACAAATCAGCTTCAGCTTGTAATCATGGCTCAAATTCTCCTGTTTCTGCTGAATCAGCCGCCCGGGGATATATTCTTTGATGCATTCCCGGAACAAATCAATTTTACAGCTTTGTCCGGTCAGTTTGATGATATTGTATTCGGAAAGCTGGTCATCCTCATACAGTTTGCCGAGGAAGCGGTGGATAATATCGTAGATATCCGCCTTGAGCATGGTGCGCACAAGGGTTGTGTTGAGCACAACGGTGGGAAAAATCTTTTGTAAAATCAGTTCGCCATCCTGCCGCAGCGAGAGCTTCCACCGTGCGGCAAAAAGGTGGGCAAGGTCACTCTCGGCAACGTTTCGGATGACGGATCCCACGGCGATACGCAGCACCTGAGAGTTGCTGAAAAATACTTTTTTGATGCTCTCGGCAAGAGAAAAAAGATAATAATAGTTATTTTTGACCTTGTAATATTCATCCTTGCTGCTGAACTCGTATTCTTTAAAACGAGTGGGGATCAGTTGTTCGGCGGCATCATAGGCCTTTTGCAGTGTCGCATATACGCTTGCGGCTCCGTCTTTTTCCACTTGGCGGAATATATCCACATCCATGCTGGAGGCGATATCATCCATACCCATTCCCTGGTTCGACAGGGTACGCGCCGCCGCCACTTTCAGCAGCTGAAGGATCCGGTATGTAAGGTTGTTTCCTCCAAAATTAGTGTCTCCGTTTTCATAGGCGGTTTCAATATCAATGTTATAGGCGACACGTTCATTGCGGATGGAAAAGTCGCAGGAGGAGAGATCAGTGGTGCCGCCGCCACAGTCGATGATCAGCGCCTTGTACCATGCGCCCTCCTCGTAGGATTTGCTGTCGATAAATCCTGCGATGGTATTGTACAAAACCGACACGCCTTCATCCAGAATGTCGCGTTCCGCTATTTCATATTCAGGCAGCGCTTTGTGGTACATGCTAATAAACCGCTCCCGCTGCTTGACGGGGAAGGGGAGGTATAGTTTCGAAAATTTGCATTTGAAGCGCTGCTCGGCGGCGTTGACCACATATAGCAAAAATGCCCGAATAATGTCCTTTCGGGGCTCCAGCATGCGGTTGCCCTCAAAATCGGTCAGCTCTTCCTCCAATTCGTAATCATTAACCCAACGTTTTATGTCGTTGAATACGCTAAAGCCCTCGTCCATATATCCGGAATCGAGCATTTTTTCCGCCTGGAAACCCACATTATAATAAACTTGCTGCCCATGGATACGGTCCACCCCAATCACGGTGGGTAGAATGGGGCTCTTATCGCCTGCCAAGCTGATGAAGTGTACATAATTGATGCTGTTGGGCTGCACAGAGGACATTTTAAGGCCCTCTTCCAGCTTTTGATAAAACACATTGTCAATATACATGCCCGCGGTGGTATTGGAGGTGCCAAAATCAATAATTAAGGGCATGGGGGCCGGTACAGGCTGTTTGACAGAAAAATCCAGCAGCGGTGTTGCATACAAATGGATTTCCGAGGGTAGCTCCTGTGCTTCGCCTCGATAAATCTTGTGAATCCGGTCGGATAGCTTTTGCGGGAATATATAGAGCCTGTAATCCCGAATATTGGCTTCGCGGCAGGGCAATTCCCCGCTGCGCGTAATGTATAGCTTTCCTTCATTGACGCCGGACTCCAAATTCAGGATACCGCAAACCTGGTCTTGTTTATCCAGTACCAGCACATTCACACCGTCCAGATCACTGCTGTAGGGGATGCTGTAGCCGTCAAAGAGGTTTGTGTCCAGTCCCTCGTAAACGACCAGTTTGGCAGGAACCGTAATTTTCTGCGGCAGTAAGTGCTTTTTAGTCCGTTTGAGCGCATGCTGCACCCGCTGCACGCCGTCCTCTACATATTCACGGATCAAGAAGGGCTCCCGGCTGCCACGAAAGCGCATGACCAAGTGGATGAGCTCCTCGCGGTCCATTTTGTCGGTAGCGGCATGTATGATTTTTTCGAGTTCGCAAATATCTCGCAGCTGCAGCAGGGTCATACGCTGGAGCTCTTCCAGTTTATATACGGAATAGCGAATCGGCGCAGTATCTTGCTGAAAGGTATAAGACAATTGTTTCATTATGAAGAGCACAATTCCGCTCCATTCGGATTTTAGATGCATGAAAGCGGAATATTTTGTGCTCGTGTCACCGCCCTTTTTGATTTCGTTGCAAACGGCTGTGGTCAGGCCCGCCCAAAATGACGTGAATATCATGTGGAACCTTCCGGCGATCGGGGCCCCTTGCTCTCAGGGTGCGTCTCCGTTTGCGATGTGATTATTGGCAATTCGGATTTTATCTTCCACGCGGGCGAGCTTTTCTTTCTCGTTCCAGGTCGAATAAATATCCCGGGCGCGCTGGTATTGCTTAACAGCGTTGACATAATCCACTTGGCTGCAAAGCATATCCCCATCGGCAACGTAGTCATCGGCCGTTTTTATGGCATTGGTTTTCTCCTTTTGCTTGGCCTCGACCTGCTGGAGTTTAGCGTCCATATAGGTGGCCTTCTCGCTGATCTCAGCTTCCTCGTATTTTTTCTTGGCGGACTCATAGTCAGCCTTGGCGCCGTCGAGATCCCCTGAATTCAGTTTGGTGTCGGCCTGCGAGGCCAGCGTATCCGCCTCGCTTTTTAATTGCTGCTTTTTGGCTTCTTCCTTTTCATCATCAGCCAGTTTCTGAAGGTCGTCTTCCCAATCTTTCTTTTTGACCTGCATGGCCGTCAAGGCTTCGCTTGCCTGGTCTTTGCCCTCCTGATAATTGAGCCTGTTGGATAAATTTTGGGCCGCTTGGTATTCTTTTTGTGCCAGATCAAACTGATTGTTGTCCATATAGTCGTTTCCACGGCTGATCATATCCTGCACGTCCATAAATTGGCCGAGCAGCTTGAGTTTGTTTTCAATATATTTGAGGGCGATATCGTCGGTGAACTTGGAGCGCTTTTGGGCCGTCAAATACGCTTCCTGCGCCTGGGTAAATTTATTCTCATCAAAGAGCGCGTCGGCGTTCATGACCAGTTCAATCAGTCTTTGATATTCGTCAATGTCCTTTTTATATGCCTTATCTTTGAGCTTTTCCGCGAGCGTATAGGCTTCATCCATGTCCTCTTTTGCTTTGACATAGTTGTCATCCTGTATGTACTCAATGCCGCTGAGATAGTGCTCTTGCATATTTTTGCGCTTCTCCCGTTTTTGGGCGCCCAAGATCAGCAAGATCACCAGTAGAATAATCAGCAACAGCGCAACGGGGATAGCAATTTTGAGAATCAGCTTTCGACGCTTTCCCTTGTTTGGATCTGTAAATACTTTGTCAATAAAAACGACCGCCAGCGTATAGTTATCAATCTCTTGCGGGTGGGGATCCAAAATCAGCCGTTCCACGAGATCGCAGGCGATCATGGGATAATTTCCTGCGTCAGTAAAAGCCGCGAGCATATCATAAGAATCACAGCTCTCCCAGACACCCCGGGTAAAGAGCGCGACAATATCCCCATCCTTGAGTGCGATTTTTTTGGAGATCTGAGGCGCCAGTTTGCCTTCCTGCCCCAGGTATTTATAGAGGTTGCCCCGCTGTTCATGCTGCGCAATTTTGTCCATAGGAATTTCATGGCGTGCGGCCATGGTGCTGCTCAGCGAATGATCCACGCTTTCATGAAACAAAAAGCCACTGCGAAATAAGTTGAAACGTGTGTTGCCGACATAGGCGTACCGCAGCGCGACATAATCGGTCACGACCACGGTAATGGACGCTTTCATACTCAACCGGGAGCGGTTGTCCCGCATACTGTCATGCGCGGTGCGGATATATCTTTTTAGTGCGTTTTTGGCCATGGAAGCATGGGCCGTGAACGCCGCGATCACCGCCTCCACCGCCACTTGTGCACTGTTGACCTCGTCCCAGGTCTCCAGGCCGTCCGCCACGACATAACAAGCATATTTATCGAGTGTCACATAACCGAAATAGTCGTTATTATTTAGCTGCGTCCCCTCGTGGGATACGAACGCCGTGTTGAAAGTCGAATTCTGCCTGCGCATGGAGGCCCCCCTAAACTCTGTTTACTCGGATTAAAACCACGGTCGCATTATCCTGCTCCGCATGGTTGGCATTCTCAATTTGTTCAATAATGGAACGAGCCATGGAATCGCAGCTTTTGCGTGTTGTGAGAATTCGCTCCAGCTCTCCTGCCGAAAGGAAATCAAAGACGCCGTCGGTCATCATCACAATAACATCCTTCTTTTTAAGGACTACCGGAACGTCAAACAACTCCAAATCTTTGAAGCCGTCATGCCCTACGTAATTGTAGACCTTCCTTTCCTGCAGCGCCGTCAAAGCGTCTATCCGGGAAACCTGCTTGGTTCGGAATGCTTTTTTTGCCAGCATATCAATTGTATGTCCCTCGCTTAAGGGGATCAAATCGCTGCCCCGGTATACGCCGATTCTGCAATTCCCCACCAGCGCATAGTAGAGTTGACCGTCCTTGATGGTTGCGCCCAATACACTGGCTCCGGCGGTAGAATCCACAATGCGCCGCAGAATGGCGGCATTTGCGCCGTTAAAGGCACGGTTGAAAAAGTAGGCGGGATTTTCGGATATGCCCGCAATTTCAAACAAACGCACAATGGAATGCACCGCTTCCACCGCCGCAATTTGCCCTTTATTGCTCCTGCCGATGCCGTTGGCCAGCACAAACAGAGATTGTTCACCATAGGAGGCCCAATCGAAGACATCGGCGTTTACCTGCCGCTTGCCCGGTGTCGTTGCAAAACTCGATTCCAGCATTTGCATGGCGCCCGGCATACCTAGAGAGATTCGTACGATCAGCAGCGCCACAAGTACGCTGCCGCTGATAATCACATAGGGCATGGATTTTCCTCCCGTTGTCTGCGTTACGTGCACCCGTTTGTTATCCGGCGGAAAATAGCAGGATCCTGATGGAGCGATTGAACCGGACGGGCCGGCCAAACTCCGTGATGTATAATGATAAGCAGGGTCTAATACCCCTCATAATTTTCTGCGTAGGGGTCAGTCTCGTCATAATTTTGCCATGCAAAATTGTCTCCGCACAGGGGCTTGAAGAGAAGTTTGACCCGTCCTAGCTGAATGACACTCATGTCCGTCAGATATTGCGGAGAATAGACCGCCACATTGTCAAGATACACTAACCCGTCGGACTCTCCGGGTAAAAGAATAAACTGCCGGTTTTTATTATCGTAAGCAATAATCGCGTGATTGCGGCGAGCCACACTGTCGTCTCCCAAAAGGCGGATATCCATATCGTCCGCCCGCCCAACAAAATTTTTGCCGGAATGAATCACATAGCTTTGTCCTTGGCGCGGCCCTTCAATGCAGGCGAGCCATCCGCACACCGGATCGATTTCTTCATACAGGAGCTTAGCTTCCAGTTCGTCCAGCGCGCTGCGGCCTCTCTCGGTTTCCAGTGCCTCGGAGCCGACTACCATATGGCAATAAGGACAGATGTTGCCGTGTAAACGTTTATCAAATACATGCCCATTCAGGCAACGAATAAAATTATTCATAGTGAGGGCAGAGCGATCCGGATATGCCGCCCAAAAAGCAACAGATTGGAACTCGCTGAACGCCCGCGTCACCACCTTGCTGATTTCTTGGTTTGGTTTTGTTAGATACTAAAACAAAAAGTTTAGATCCGCTTTATGCGTATTTGTTATGGTTACTTGACCGCGAGTTTGGTGTCGCTGGCGATGCAAAGCACATCGCCCGGCAGGATTTTGCAAGGCACACCGGGTGCCAGCAGCTGTTCCCGGTCATTGCCGGGTCGGAGGAGGGATGTGCCGTTTTTGGAACCGAGATCCTCCACATACCAGCCTGTTTCCGTGAAGTTGAGCATAGCGTGCTGATCATCGACGAAGGAGCTGTATTCCGTATTCGCAAGATTTATATCGATCTGCTGCTCGCCGCTCTCTTTGCCGACAAGTACCGACGTATGACCCAACAAATCCCATTCCCTTATTGCGCGCTGTCCCTCGCCGAGCAAAACCAACGCACTGGCTACATCCGGTGGCGTATTCCGTTCACGCCCCAATTTGCTTTGGCGCGTTCTCAGGAGGGCACCTAACTCTACCGCCGATAGGATGACCACGATCAAGGCGCCGATAGCGATCAGCGGCGTATGAAGTTCCTTTTCGGGAACATAGGTATATATCAGTGCCAAGCACACGCCAACCGACAGGAAAATCAAAATGTCGATGATGTATGTGGCTATTTTTTTCGCGCTCATAAAATCACCTTTATGGCTTCTTTTTGCCAAAATTCATGAAATCCTCAAATATGCCTGAGGTGTCTATGGGATTTTTTTCTGTAGAAGCGGGCTTCTTCTTGATTTTATCCTCGCTGAAAAAATCCTGAAAACCACGCATAATATCCTCATAATTCACCTTGGCGTCAGCGGGTCTGTTGCTTCTGCCAGATGACTGCCGCGGCTTGGCCGCTGAACCCGAAAGCAGAGAATCGTCATATTTTTGGCGCTTTTCCGGATTACCCAGCGTCTCCCACGCTTCCCCAACCTCCTGGAATTTGGTCTTGACCCCGGCGTCATTAGGGTTTAAGTCCGGATGATATTTTTTGGCAAGCTTCCGGTATGCCTGCTTAATGGTCTCGTCGCTGTCGGCTTTCTGTACGCCTAGCACCGCATAATAGTTTTTCATAGTTCCCCCTATTAACTTGCTGCCTTGGTTGGGATCTTCAGCTTAGCTCTATGCTCAATATAGCAGCTCCAAAAACCGAAAAGCGTAAAGTCATGAGATTTAAAAATGATAGGGTGTCTACTCCGGGCTCGGTGCCAGTATAAGCGGCGCCGAGCCCGGTATAGTTTAAAAAGACTTTTAGTAGATAGGAAAAGATCAGAGTAGCCGGGAATTTACGCGGTTCTCCCGGCCGTACTACGCTGCAGCTGCACACGCATGTTTCGGGAAGCGCCGTTGAAAACCAGCTCGATGTCACACATCCCGCTTTCTTCATCGATTTCGTACTTGATCTCGTCACCGATCTGAATGATTGCGTTGATGAATTCTTTTTTGTTGAGCCACTGGCTCATCTGACTGTTGGGGTTGGCGGAGAAAAAGCTACGGATATTATCCTGCTTGTAATCTCCGGTTGCCTGACGGAAGATCCGGTCAAAATAGGTTTCCACCTGCGTTTGATAAATCGGTTCGAATGAATTGTTGGAGGTGGCAAGGCAGCGTGCCTTGTAGACGGTTAGGCGGTCAATCATCTTGCCTTTGTATTTTGCATTTTCGGAGGCGAAGATAAAGCCGAAGTTCCGGGTGTTGATTTCAGCTTTTACAGAACTTGTAAAGCCCGCAATCTCTTTGGCGAAGGTGGTTTTGGTGACCCAGGAATTGTTGCCGGCCTCAATATCATAGCGGACGCCCGGCAGCTCCGGATGCACGTTTTTCATAAAGTGGTCCCGCAAATATTCCGGACATTGACAGGCTGACGTAATGCCGGCCGCTATATAGGAAGCACTGATGTAAACCCCTTCGATCCAAAGGCGCATAATATCTTCCTGTTCCTGGGAAAGGGAAGCAACCTCGCCGTCAATGCTGATCATCCGTTTGCCGGTTATGACGCCGGATTTGTCTTTGGGCACCACCGTGATATTGGGCAGACAGGGAACCGCATAGGCGCTGAAATCTTTGTCAATCAGCGGCTCGCAGCGGTCGATAAAGAAGTCGATGCCGTCGGTTGCAATACGGTTGAAGGTGGTTTCTTCCCGGGTTTCAAAGGAGAAAAAGGTTTTGACGTTGTATTCATGCAGGCAGCCCATCAAGGCCGTCAGTGTCTCCATAGAATTAACATCCAGATTTTCGACCTTTTTGTTGCCCTTGAAACGTTCGCGTCGGACTTTGATGTCATCGCGCTTGTCCATGCCGAGATTGGGGTAGATCGCGAACCATATTGTATTGTCATAGTCATTTTTATTGTTAACCGTATTCAGGAAGGTGTGCAGACGAGAGATATTGCTGCTTTTAGCCATCATCTCAGGCACAACATTGGTGATGAGCAGGGTGGGCTTCATGCCTCGCCCCTTCACGCCACTATACTGGCCAAAGAACTCCCGGATACCCAACATTTTTTCAATCAGAGGCTTGACGCATTTGATGAAATCGTTCTTGGCTTGCGTGTAAAAGCTGAGATAGGCATTATGATTGGCAACTTCTTTCTCCACATCAATTTCCTGCGTAATGACGCTGGGTAAGGGACAGAAAGAGCGTACCACAAGTGCCTTGACGTAGTTGCTGGATTCTTCCCCGTTGAGCGCCTCGTAGTCTTCTTCGAGCGCTATGACAAGCCCTTGGTTGGAATTATTGTCGCTGAGCGCCAATGCGGTTTCGTCCACCTTGGGCGCTTCCAGGACCTTTAGCTCGCCGTCATCTCCCATTTTCAGCACACCGATGGCGATTTTCTCGCTTTTGCCACCATTTTCTGAGGCGCCCAACAACAGCCGTGCCTTGCTGTCCTCAATGGCGAGGGGCAACATGGCCAGCACGTTATTGTAGTTTACGCTGGCCTCTTCAAACATTACATTCAGCTTATCCGCCAGATCCAATTTTTTGGGATCGCCTTCCGGCAGCGCTTCGTATTCCCCGTAGTTGTACTGCAGCTCTTTGCGAATTTGCCGGATATCGTCCATGACCTTTCTTGGCGTAATCATATCCAGGATGGATTCAAATTTAAAATCGACATTTTTGATCCCTTGCGAGCGTTTGGTATCCAGCAGCGTGCAGAGCATCTTGAAAAAGTCGTTATGCATATTCAGCGGAATTTCGGTGATCAAATTGTCCGCCAATTGCTCAGGTTTTTTGAGCGTGTACTTGACGCTCTGAGAATTTGCATCATAGAATGAATACACAGTCGGACTGAATTTTGCCAAGAACTCGTCAAAAGAGGAAACCAATAAGGACTGGTTGATCTTTTGTACCGTTTCATCGGACAGGGAGTCAATCCCCTTGGTATCGCCCACTAAGGTCAGGAGATCCAATTGCTCCGGATTGAAAGAGTCAAAAACCAGGGTCCGATTGGTCTGTCGGATATCTGCCATAAACACATCACACACCTTTTATTATTTTAACCGGTAGATGGTATTTGAAAATACTGGCAAGAAAGCGCGCCGGGGCGATACGGCAAGGCAGGAAAGGGGTTTTGGACATCTGTGCCCGTAAGGTATGGGGAACGCTTATGTCTGATAGGATTTTCGGATTGTGCCGCCCTCGCGCAGGGTCTCCTTAGTGTCCCGGTAATGGATTTCAACTTCATCTTCGCCCTGTTCAAAGGTAATATAGAACTTCTGCGCAAACTGGAGTTTTTCTGTTGCGCCGACCCCAACGACCCGCCCCAGGCACCGTATTTCCGCTTTGGAAGCGTTTTTCAGCAGGACTGATTTTTGGGGCCCGGGCATCAGCCATATCTTGTCCGCTCCGGGGAAGGTTAACGGCATATTGCATCCGGCGAATATATCGGCAAGACTTGCCTTTTTTCGCCCTTGCAGGCGATCCATACGAAAGCTCATGGGGGGGAATTCATATTCACCGCCCCGTGCCATAATCACAAAAATGTCAAATTTACCGACGAATTCATGGTGGATCTCCTTGACTGTTTCGGTGGTTGCAGCAGGCTTGGGACGTTTGCGGAATATCACGAGCAGGAGTGTGGCGAGAATGATGCTGCCGCCGATGATGCCCGCCACCAGCAAGGTCAGGTTCCAGCCTGGTTCTTTTGTTCCGGCGGTAGCAAACGCATCCGCCACTTGTACCGTAACCGCATCGGGCGCAAGGGCCATCTCGCCCTGATGCAAGGCAGCATGCAGCTCGTAGTCGCCGAACGACTGGGGGCGGTAGCGTAAAATAATCCCGTTTTCCGGGCGGTAATTCACATCCAGCGGTGTTAGCGCTGAGCCATTCGGCTCCGTAAAGACAAAGGTATGTTCAAACTGGTCCCAGACGGTCTTGCTCAGGATGCTTTTGCCCGATACGGTGTCGATGATATCTGCCTGCAGCTCACAAGTCTGTTGCGGCGCAGTGCCGGAAGAGGGATCCGGGATACTCTTGGCCTGCACGCGCAGTTCCAGGCTATAATCCGCGATCAGATAGGCAGTTACATTGCCGGAACTACCCGCGGCACAGACAATTTCGATGCTTGCCTCCGATGGGCGGGCAATATCCAGCATCGAATAGGATTTGTTGGTTTCGGGATTCAAAGCGTCGCCCTTTTGGGTTGCCTGAATTCCTTCGACCGGCGTTGTGGCTGAAATCAGGACCCGCGCCCGGTTCACATACAGGGTGGGCATATCTACCCGGATGCTCTGCTGGCTTCCGATGGAATTGACAGAAAAGACAGTGGAACGGTTATATGTAAAAGCTTCAAAGAATAGGTTTTCCACACTGGGGGGAAGTTCATGTGCGCTCAACAGTCCCTTCACTTGTCCGCCGGTATGTGCGCTCAGGTTTTCCACTGCAGCCAGTCCCGGATCGTTGTCGGGCGCACTCCCCAAGAGCAAAGTATCAATGACAATACCGTTTTCCTTAGCAAGGCCGGCCGATTCATTCAAAATGGAGAGTTGAGCCTTATAAGCGTCCGTGTCCATTGATTCTCCCAAGTAAAGGCCGCCCTCGCTGATATCGGACATCAGTAAAATCCGCTGTGAAGGACTTTTTTCCGGCGCTTCGTTCAGCATCTCCACCGCGCGTTGAATGCCGGCGGCAAGATTTGTATTGCCGCTGTAGTGGATTGCGTCCATCGCCTGCTTAAGCGACTTTCTGTCCTGGGGCGCGGAAATATCAGTGAGTCCCGATTCATAGGCGATGCTGTCGTTCACAGTAATCAGCGCCGCCTGCGCGCCGTTTGGCGCAAGATCCACCGCAAGCTTTAGCGCATCGGTCAAATAGTGATTGGCATCTATCTCATTCATGGAGTTGCTGATGTCTGCTACCAGAAGCATTTGCATAGCAGGTTCCGCCGCCTGCGCAAACGCAGGAAGCGGACACAAAAAGACACAGAAGACTGTAAGAATCCATAGTGCTGCAAGAAGGGGTTTTGCTTTTGAGGCCATCACATCCGCTCCGTTGTCAATCGTTTTTGTCCGGCTTTACCGGGGGATATCTCCTGCAAAATTTCCATACAAATTCGGCGTCATGCAGGAGTTCTATGCTCATGCCTATGAGACGCTCCGCTGGGTATAGTCCTGCTTGTGACGGGTCTATTCTCATCAAAAGTGCTTTCTTGATGCAGCGCCGCATGGCGCGAGCGAGAACAAGCACAGAGACTCATTTCAGGTTCGATTCATCCGCCGAATCTGAAATTCAATCTATTTCGTAATTATAGCATAACAAAGGAGATTTTCTTTAAAAATGACATAATTGAACAATAAGGTGTAATAAAAAGAAGAAATATCTTGTATGTTCAAGATCATCATTTTATGACATAGTTTAAATTAAATTCAATTATTTTTACTTTTTTGGATGTTGCTTATTGACTGTATGTAAGTATTTATATAGAATGTTGTTGTGGAATATCATTAAAGAAATTTTTGTGCGGTGATTGTTATCATACAGGTGGAGACGTATATGAACAGGATCAACATAGCGATTTGCGGAGACCGTCATGTTTATATCATTAAGGCCATTGAGGATCATATTGAAGAAGTGACTCAGTGGATGGACATTGATTTTGATATCCATATTTTCCCCACGGCAGAGGATCTCTACCACGCCATTATCCGCGAAAAGCGTGAATTCGAAATTTTCTTTCTGCCCATCAGTGTGGATAATCCTGTGGGAATTGATATTGGCATGGCCATCCGGCGGGAACTTGGCAATTATGATGCCTCCGTCTTTTACATTTCACCTTATCAGCATTTCTATGAACAGCTGTTTGATCTCCAGCCCTACTATTATTTGCAGACTCCCATCGACAGCGGCGATTTTAACCGGAAATTCCTTTCGGCCCTGAACCGTCTTCAGAATCAGAGCAACCTATATGCGTTTCAAAAGAACAAGAGCACTACGTGGGTCAAGCAAAAGAACATCGTGTTTCTGGAAAGCAAAAGCCGCTATTTGGTTATTAATTATTTTCGGGAGGATACACTGGTATCCGTGGAATACATTGGAACGCTGAAAAACGAAATTTCAAAATTTAATCCAGTGTTTTTCATTCGCCCCCATTCTTCCTATATTGTCAACTTGGACTATGTGGTTGAGTTCTGCGCTGCCCATCTCAAGCTAATTAACGAGATTTCTATTCCGATCAGCAAGAACCGAAACGATATTACGAAAAAACATCTTGAAAATTATTTTAACAAAAACGCGTATCTTTACTTTTAGCAAAGCCCATGTTTTAGCCTGGCTCAATATTTTATAATCAACTTCCGTATGGTGCGTTGGAAAGCGCGTCATACGGTTTTGTTTTGCAATTCAACTGTGCAATATGTCATGTTATTGGGTCTGTTTAATAAAAAATATATTAAAATAATCAATTGAAAACCGCGTATTACAGAATTATTGCTAATTATTACAGGATTTCCAGCCAGGGCTTTTCTTGTGCTATAATATTTCCAACAAGCACTTTGTTTGGCGCTTATCCTGTTTTTGCCCACCCTTTTTAAACTGTCTTTATTTTATAAGCAGTTCAAAAAATAAATAAAGGAGGAAATACTGATGGGATTTAGAATGAAAGTTGCAGGCCCGGAAGAAGTCTCTTTGAATGAGAAGCAAATTACCCAATTGGAGTACAAGGTTCTCACTCCCAAGGACTCTAACGCCCGCAGCACCGACCTTGGCGCGGAGATTAAGGCATGGGGTAAAATTATACCCTCTGTCGGCAGCGCCGAAGTGGAACCCAGCATCGGCCTACATAAATGGTCGATCGTACCCGCAGAGCGTTCTGACAGCTACCGGAATGTCTCCGTTGATGTCATCAACGCCGGCGTCTGCGTGCGCAAACTGTTATTCCCCAATGCGTTTATTGTGGAATATAGCGAGGACTTCTCGGACACAAGCGGAAACGGAACGTTCTACTTGCACGTTCGGCAGAAGAAAGATAAGATTGCTGACGTAAGTATCGAAGGCGGCTTCCCAGAATAATGATTAAAATTCAAATCGAAAGGAGCGTATAAGGCATGGCATACACTGTAAAAGCTGAAGGCGCAAATGCCTTTGAATTGACCCAGGAAACCGTGCAATCCGTAAAAATTACGACCGATATTCCGCTGGATTCCAATGCACGCGCGAAGGATACCGGCGCAACCATCACCGTAAAAGGAAAAATCCGTACAGCAGCGGATGGCGATCTCACGGACAGTACGCTAAAGGCGGCCAAATGGTCGCTGGTACCGGCCGAATATTCGGAGGCCTATCAGAAGTTGACTATCACCACCATTTCCGCTGGACAGGTGGTGCGCCAGATCGTGTATCCTGACGCGTTTGTGATTGATTATACCGAGCATTATGACGATATTACCGGGATTGGAACCTTTACCTTGGTTTATCGTCAAAAAAAGGACAAGTTGGACATGATCAGCATCGAGGGCGGATTCGCGAGCTAGGTCCGGACGCAAGTGAGAAGGCGCCATAAAATTACAGCTTTTGTTTAGGGCGCGCTATATCAAATTATATGCGCGCCCTGCAGCATCCCGACGGTTGTGAGGATGCCTATTCTTTGGATATTAAAAGCAGAAAAATTTTTGGCGATTTTGCCAATTGCCAAAGTCCAGTTTGCATATGGTCTTTTGCATCAACGCCATGCAATCCGTTTATTATTTTGTTATACCTGAGGTCAATGTCTAATTTATCGGGTCAGATGCCCCTGTTTTTACGTTTTTATGAGTATGAATACGCCACCGCCTGACGCGGTGATGCAATATAGGGCTACACAAATCTTTGCACTAAATGTTTAGATAGAAATTATCGGGCGCAGCCGTCTTGCGCCATTTGTAATGGAGGAATTGCTGTGGACTACATGGATGCCGAGATATTGGAACAAAAGAAGGAGCAGGAGCAGATCCGAAATTCTGACATCTCAAAGGGAGAAGTGTACATAGGGGGCGGGTATCTTCCTTTTGCGGATGTGCTTCTTTTTGAGAACAGGATGTCGATTCGGCTCCCGGAAACGTTTTTGGATATGCCATCTGCCGTCGCGGCGGTCAAGTACCCTATGGAACAGCGCCCCCAAATTATCAAAACCAGTGAGGACTCGACGGTAAATTTTTCCTTTAACCTTTTTGACCAGGCTTTTAGAAGTGACCAGGTGAAAGAGGCGGCATCGGTTTTTCAAACGGTGGTAAAAAAAATGAGTCCTTCCTCGCGTCTTTTTGAAAATCAGGTGGAACCCCTTCAGGCTACCCAGCTTGGCTGGTTCGATTTCAAAGCCTCCAGCATTGACGAACCTGTTTATACGCTTATGGGCGTTACCGTGGTGGATAATAAACTGCTGCATGTCATATTCAGTTGTCCGCACGAGAGCATGAAAGCATGGAAGCCGATTGCCCTTCAGGTATTCCGTTCCATTAAGAATATCAGTGCACCCGATGAAAGGGGGATTTCCAGTTGAAAGATATCCGAATTATTATTGAGCCTTTTTGTTTTTTAAATATTCTCGAATGCACCATCAACAAAAAGATTAACGAGCACGCGACCGCCACTGTCAAAGGAATCATCTCAGAGGAGATGGAGGATCAATATGTGGAGATGGCCCTGCAAGAAGTGCCGGTTATGATCAAAGTGGTCGATGATGGCGGCAACGAGACGGTTATTTTTAGCGGCATCGCGCGCGATGTTTCCGTGCACAATGAGAATCATGTGCGCACGCTGACCGCGGAGCTGATTACGGAAAGCTACCGCATGGATCACATGGAATATACCCGCACTTTCCAGGACGCCAATATGACCTACGATGATGTGCTGAATTGCATCGGGGCTCCCTATGAGAACTATGATGTCATTCTGACCACGGGCAGCGGGACGGCAATCGGCGATCTGATTACACAGTATAAGGAAACGGACTGGGCCTTTGCCAAGCGTCTGGTCAGCCATTTCAACTCATTTTTAGTCCCGAATTACACGATGGAAGGGGAAAAATACTTTTTTGGAATGCCCAACAAGGGGGAGGGGAAGGATATAGATCCCATTTCCTATACCTTACATAAGGCTGTGGGGGAATATCTGAATAAGACCCATAATCAGGTGGAGGGACTTCAAGAAAGCGATGCGATTTATTACTGCGTAAAAGATCGGGAAATCTATGATCTTGGGCAGAAAGTTAATTTTAATGGCCACCCCTTGTATGTGTATGAAATTCGTACCCGTATGGAGGGGCAGGAACTGATTCATCATTATTCGCTGAAAACTAAAACAGGCTTTAAAATACGGCAGATTTTCAACGAGCGCATGATCGGTGCATCGCTTGAGGGGACCATTATTGCGGTAAAGCAGGATAAGGTCAAGATCCATGCACACTGCGACAAAGAGCAAAACCGAGAAAAAGCGAAATGGTTCAATTATTCGACAGTATACTCTTCGCCTGATGGAACAGGCTGGTACTGTATGCCGGAGGAAGGGGACAGCGTACGTCTTTATTTCCCCAACGAAACAGAACCGGAAGGATATGTGATCAGTGCGGCGCACCTGACATCCTCGGCCAAGGAAGCCCGTACAAATCCGGATCATAAGTCTCTGCGGACCAAGTGGGGCAAAGAATTGCTGCTTACCCCGGATGCCATGATTATGACTAACAACAAAGGCATGAGCATCCAGCTGTTGGATGCGGATGGCATTCATATTATCAGCAACAAGGCCATCAAAATTATTTCGGAAGAAGCGATCGCTATTTCGAGCGCCACTGCCGATTTGCAGGTTACGGCAGCGAAAAAAGTCAACCTAAAGCAAAATCAGTCCCAGATGACTTTACAGGAGAATGTCATCTTCTCAGGTTCTCAGGTCAATATCCAGGAGTAAGGCGACCCGAAACCATCGGTATTTATTGAAAAACAGAATTCAGTTGAAAAGGTGGTGAAGTGGGCACAGGATCTTCCGTTATTAGGTTGCGTCTGCGGATCATACAGATGGGAGGATCATGCTCCTGTTATGTCAGTCAAAACATATCAAAATTTCAGGGTAACAGGCAAGCTGGGAATGGCGACGCTGCTCGAATTCCGGATGGACTGTCATGCCAATGAGCATGCGTATGCATATTTTACCGGTATCGTCAGCGAAGAAACCAATTGGGACGACCTGCTCTCTGAGTTGCAAGGCAGTGTGGTTAGCGCCTTTTCCGGCGAAGATGTCAATCCTGTTTTCAGCGGGGTGATTCTGGACGCCGGCATCACCAATGTGAACGGGTACTATGAGGTTGCGGCCAAATTGGTTTCCGGCACCTATTTACTGGATATACAACGGAAAAAACGCTCCTTTCAGGATGTTAATATGACCTATGGGGATTTGGTCAAGATCGTTTTGCAGGATACGCCGACAGCGGACTGTATCCTGACGGTTGGGGCTGATACACCCATCGGCATGCCTATTATTCAATATATGGAGACCGATTGGGAGTTCATCAGGCGCCTGGCTAGCCATTTTAACACCTCTCTGATTCCGGAATTGGCCGAAGGGAAACCAAAATTCTGGTTCGGCATGCGAGAGAGTGCCACGGTTTGGAAATTTAGCGAAACGACCTACTCCGTCAATATAAGCCGTAGGTATTACGAGCTGGGCGGGAGCATAGCCGGTTACAGCCGCAGTGATTTTATGTATTATTGTGTAGAAGACAGAGAAGATTACCCCCTGGGAGATCACGTGCTTTTTAAAGAACAGGAAACCATCATCTGCGCAAAAAGTTGCCGACTGATAAACAGCATGCTGGTTTTCACATATCATCTGGGGACTCCAAAACTCATTAATCAAAAGAAGGCTTACAACCAGAGAATATGCGGCATGTCGATATTGGGCACGGTTTTGGAAACGGCGGGCGAAAAACTGAAAATTCATCTGGACATTGATGAATCACAGGAGAAAGAAAAGGCGTATCCATACAAATGGGTGCCTACCACAGGCAATTTATTATATTTGATGCCTAAAGTAGGGACACGTGTTTCCCTGTATTGCAGCGATGAGGACGAAACCGGCGCAAAGGCCATTAATTGTGTGCGCACTAACGGCGGCGATCAATGTCCCAATATGGGCGACTACAATAGCCGGTACCTTAAGAGCGAGCACGGCAGACAGCTTTCCCTCTTACCGGAAAGTATGGGACTGCAGCGCATAGCACAAGCGCCCCCCTTGTTTGCTGTGATGGACGACCAAGAAGGCATCACTTTCCAAAGCGACAAAAAAATTCAAATTTCGGCTACGGAAAAGATTGCATTTGAAGCGCCAGATGTTATAATGAAGGCACAGAGTGAAATTGTCACATCCCGTGTTAACGGTGCGAACAGCAATGTGCCATACAATACGCTTGCCGATCCTGCGGCGAGTTTGGTGATGAGTCTTTCCAACCGAGTTGACGCACTTGGGAAAAATAGCCTGTATGCGGGATGGAAATTTACTTCTTATCCAGCATTTGCCGATGCGCCCAAGGAAGGCAAGTTTGAGTGGGGTAAGTTCGCGCTCAATATTCTGGCAGGTATCGCGGTAGTCGCAGCCGTAGCGGTGGTCGGCGCCCTTACTTTTGGGGCAGGCGTTGCGATTGGTGCGGCACTTGTGGGCGGTATGTATGTTGGCATGCAGGCCATGAAAGACTACCAGAGCGGCAATGTCAGCGACATGGGTACCTACATCAAGGAAGCGTTGATTGGCAGCGTGATTGGTGCGGTGTCGGGCGGTGTTGCGCCCGCATTAGGGTTCTGGGGTACGGTAGGGGTCGG
This sequence comes from Oscillospiraceae bacterium, assembly GCA_031556545.1. Classification (GTDB taxonomy): domain Bacteria; phylum Bacillota; class Clostridia; order Oscillospirales; family Acutalibacteraceae; genus JAVBST01. The sequence goes on along the minus strand of JAVBST010000009.1, from coordinate 4,479 downwards.
CGCGCTGATGGGCGGCGGCACCAATGCGCTGGAACAGGGCATCCGCAATGCTATTCGCTGGGCCAACGGAGAGCCGATGGAGCCCTTTGACTGGAAGGCGTTTGCGTTCAGTACGGCGATGGGCGGCGTTGGCGGCGGCATCGGTTACGGCGTGGGCAAGGCGATTTCCAAGGCGGCGCCGGCACTCAAGGGCATTTTCTCGAGCGCGGATGACGTGGTAGACGATGTGGCGCGGGTTGCGGGCAGTGAAGCGGATGACATCGCCAGAGCCGGCGCGGGCGCTGCGGATGACGTTGCCAAAGCCGGTGCAGGAGCGGCAGATGACGTCACTAAGGCCGGTGCAGGTGCGGCAGATGATGCGGCGCGGGTTGGTTCCAAGTTGGAAGAGGTTTGCGATTTAGCAGACAATTACAAACTGGATCAAGCACAATTTGATGAACATATTTTAGCCAGACATGGCCCGGAGTCTACTTATTCAGGTAAAAGTAAATTCGATACCGGCTTTGATATTAAACAGGGAATAGACGATACGCTAAGAAGTCAAGACTCTGTTATAAAACCCAATACACAAGGTAGAGACGGCTATATATTCGAGCACACATATGATCATCCCATTGGGACGAGTCCTAAGGGAGCACCGCTTAGTACAGTCAAAGTAGTAATAGATGAATCCGGGAATGTTGTAACGGCGTTTCCCAAAAAGCCATAGGAGGATATTATGGGTTTGGATTTTTACATTGCGGACTCTATGAAACAACTAGATCTTAACGCGGGTACCATGTACATTAGCGAAGAGTTAATGGAGTATCTATATCAAAATCGAGACGAAATAGATTTAGACATGCAGTACTTGTTTAATATTGACCCTTATGGCGATACATTACTTGACATACCGGACATTCAAAGGATGAACAATATCCTACAAGGGATTTATATGGGCAAGATACTTGATGGTTTTGAAGAAGCGGATGAAGCGAAACAATCCTTGAATAAGATAATGGCCTTATGCGCTTACGCACTAAAGTTGCATAAGAAAATTGCAATTATAGGTGATTAATTCTCCTCCCACAAAAAGGAGTGCCCATGACGACCAGAGAACAGAAAATAGTGGCTTCCGTCGAGCAATATCTGAAAGAACGTTTTGACGAAAGCGCCCAGCAGATAACGGATGATTTTAACGCCCATTTTGACGAGATTCTTGCCGGTTTCCAAAAGGTCCTGAACGCGTGTGTGCAGAAAGCCTTTGTCCAGCAGCATCAGTCGGATAAAGGGCGATTAAAATTTGTTGTGATTTCGCTGCTTAATAGCAGCCTGATTACACAGAGCTATGAGCTGAAAATCGATCTCTTTGATGAGCGTATGTACCTGGATGGCAACGAGGCTTCGGATTATTGGCAGCCTTCTTTTATGTTGCCCTACCTGCAAATTGAAGATATGGAAGCGGTGCGGAAGCTTCTCTCCGGGAGAATCCCGAGAATTACGGACTATGAGATGCTGGAAGTGCAATACGGATATGCGGGCACACTTTGTACACTTTACCCGTTTTTTCTAAAAAAGCTTGTGCATCATTCAAAACGTTTGATTAGCCAGGCCAATCCGGAATCCGAGGTGTTGGTTCTTTTCGGCAATTATATGGAGAAGGCCCCTTATATTGCCAAGTTGCAGTTTTAGGAGATTGATTCATGAAGTATTTCATCCTCAAACAGCATAAGCAATATACTGATGCACCGGTTATTTTGAATTGGTACAATAAGATTGATGTAAGGGATATTGACAAGGCCAAAGCACAAAAACTGCCCCATCGTACGCTGCTAAACATCCAAAACAATCCCCATACAATTTTCCCCAGCATCATCTCGGAACCTTTCTTTCTCGTCTCTCAAGAAACCCGCGATGCCATTAGTCTTTACGATCAAACGATTAAATTTAAGCAGGTTGTGCTTCTTGATACGGCCAATTCGCTGATTGAGTTATATTTTTTACCTGTGTTTGAAAAGGTGACTTGCCTTGCGAAGGGATGCATCCTGAACCGGAACCGCTCTATCATATTCGATGCAATATTAAATAAGAATTGTATGCAAGATAGGTCCGTTTTTCAGATTGGGGACGCAAATGGCACGCATGTTGTCGCCCGTCTTGATTTAGTGGAAAGTATTTTGCGGCGCAACGCAAAGGGTGTTTTTTTACAACCTGTGACATTGTGTGAAGAATAATGCAATCGTATATCCTTGAAAAAGTGAATTTTTGGACGGCGTTTGCATTTTTGCATCAGCTGGAAAATGCGGCCTTGGATGTAAGGAGAAGGAGGGTTTGCTGTGGGTGAAAAATATCCGTTTTTGGTTAGGGGCGCTAAGCTTCGATGTAATATGGGCAGCCATGCCCGTAAAATGAACCTTCCTGTCTGCCATGGCGTGTATTCGGGAAAGCACCCCTTGGTACACGATGAGGACAGTGTCTTGATGGAAAACATCACAACCTTTGGGGTCTGCTCCGCGCCTTCCAATCCGGCACAGGCATCGGGCGCAAAAGTGCTATTGGTTGGAGAAGATGGGAAAAATGTAAAGGGGCCACCCTGTACGCCGACTCTGATGCCCAAATGGATGAATGCCCATCCCAAAGTCAAGATTGCCCGCAATGCGGGGGCAGGTGCAGCCAATGGAAATCCGGAAGCCCGTAGTTATACGAATTCGCTGACGATGGACTCGTTCTTAGTATGTGTCTGCGGGGGGATTATCGCCCCTGTGGAGAGCGGCCAGGAGGAATTCGACACAACGTCACAAGAGCCTATGCGGGCTGCACTCGCCGCTTATGGGTTTGATGATAAAACCATTGATACGCTTTTGGCGGTTAAAGACGCTTTGAACCAGCGTTATCCGCAAGCGGAGAGTGACTGGATGTTTGCCCGCATTGTGGGGGGGCTTTGTTATGGAAACGGGAAAGGTTTTACGGAAGAATTAAAATGGAATCAAACGGCTGGAAAATTGCCCTTTGACAATATTGAGGCGTTCGTGACCGGTGAATTGGGAATTCCTCAGGCGGATTTTAATTATATGCAGTACAAAGTCCAGCGGCAAAATCAGATTGTCTCTGCGCCTGAGAATTTCAATTATGCAAGCTTATCGCCTCAAACACGCGCGGATTATAAACAGCGAATGGAGGCTGTTCTGGGCAGAACGATGACGGACAGCGAATTCCAGGAAGCGTGGACCAATCAGGTCGATGCCTTTTCTGGCAGCGGTGATTACGCGCATCAAATGATTACCACATCGTCCATATTGGCAACAGATTTAGATAAGGGTGGACTTTTGGCGGATGTGCGAACCGGCGGTAAGCGGGAGATTATGGCCGGGTGGCTGGGGGACGCTACCCTCGGGGATCCGCCCAGTTTTGGTAATGACGATTATTTGGCGGATCTGGATGCCTCCAATATCACGCATTTGATGCGGGAAAAAGGGATGAGCCTCTCTGATGCCACCACTTCCTATTACAATGATATCAATAATGGGGTATATACAAGGGCAGAAAACTTCCTGACGCATACCGATTTGGATACGGTCAAATCCCATATCACCGATAAACTCGCAGAACATAGCATGACGGGTGCTGAGGCAGACGCATATTTTGAAAGCGCGAAGGAGCAGATGGGGGACACTTATAACTTTATCCGCAGTTTGGAAGAGGGTTCCAATACAATGGGGGACTATCATTGATGCAAAAAGCTAGCCGAAAAAAGATGATATTCATCATAACCTTCTCCGTCATTCTGGTGATTACTTTACTTTTTGTTACATGGAAGGGTTTTCAGCGCATGAAAGTACAAAATATTTTTGACGAAATCTACTATGCCGAACCAAAGTCGGCCGGGCACTCCTTGACTGCAACCCGAATAACGAAAATGCAAACACTGGTCCACAGACAAGAGCAGGATCGTTACCCACTGGAAGACCGCTCGATGTTTCATTATGCCCCCGATAATCTGAAAACCGGTGAGGCGTTGGGCATCACCGTGTATTTCAAACAACAGGCGCTGGACATTACCTATACGATTACTTTTGGAGAGAACCAGAGTTTACAGCTCAATGCCCGCTATGATGTATCCCAAAGAGAGTTGACCTACAACCCTGTATCCGTGACGAATCAGGAGGGGGTTAGTGTCACCGAGGCGGAAGCCGTACAGCAATTTTTGCGGGAGCATGAGATTACCTCAGAAATGCTTAGCCGATACCCGCAGTATTATCTGGTGGATAAGCTGGCAACCGATTGGTGCGCCGGCAATGGCGATGCAAGCCGTTTCACCGCACAGGAGCGCGGCGATTTTACCATACAGGACCATATTTCGAGTGAGCTTGGCGCGGATTGGCAACGCTGATTTTGCGAGGTTAGGATTAACCGGGCGTGTGCCTTATAGAAAGAATTTTCAGAGAACGCAGAAGTAACCCTGTAGATTCCCCGGTTTTTGTTTTGGGTTTATATAGTATC
>JAVBST010000011.1:0-43718 GCA_031556545.1 Oscillospiraceae bacterium | reverse complement strand
AGACAAGAAATAGGCACCTTTTCCATACAAATAAAAACGGTCTTGCCGACTTATCAAAAGTCAGCAAGACCGTTTTATTTAGGATTAAGATAGATTTACCCGCAAACCACCCGCTATACGGCAGTAAAAAGAGTAAATCGGAAAATGGCTTCTGCTATCAATCTGCTATCAAATGGTGGTTTTCAGCCTCAAAAATCTTGAGATTACGGGGCTTTTGGGGCTTCGTTAATTACTCCCACTCGCTCCTGAAAAGCACCACTTAAACAATTCTGTATGGGTGATTTAGCACGAGCTATTGCAGTTATCTGAATTATCCATTAAATATGAACTCTACAAATTTCTGTTGTCATTTTGGTGTCAGGTAAATCTCAAACACAACAATTTTGTCAAAACTATTTTAACACAATTTTAGCAGATTTACAATGAAAAATCTTTAGACTTACACTCTGTCTTGCCTTAATCTCTCATACACAACACCGACCAACAAATCCTTTATGGTATTAGAGAACTTTTCATCATCAAGCACCTTTTCGCAGAAGCTTTGATTTTGAACCATTCTATCGATAACAACATCCATAAAAGCATCATTGAATGGAAATCTGAAATGTTCTTCTGAATTGTTGAGAGCCTGCGTTCTCAGTTCTGCATTATTATCCATATCTGATACGAACTGCTCTAAAACCTTATCAATATTACTAAACTCTGTTCCAAATCGTTCGTTTAGCTTTTCAATAAGCTCTGATAATGCAGATTTTTCTTCTTCGCCCTTAGGTTTTCCTGCGTGATGTTTATTTGGAAGCGGTTCGCTTGCATCTAACGATATTGAACCTTCAAATATCTTTTGTACCCGATAATATTGCAAAGCAATTTCATCATCAAGCAAAACTGAACCGCCGTCACCGTCTTTCGGTAACTTCCTAAGCAAACATTGAGCGAAGGCATGAAATTTGTGCATATCAGCATCATCAAGATTCACAATACCGCTTACAAACGAATAGGTGCGGACAAATTTAATCAGCGTGCTTTTAAATTCATCTTGTGCCATATCATCTAATGCCTTATATCGGTCTACTGATGGGTCAAGATAACTATTCAGCACACCAAAGTCCATATTGCCTTGCTTTTTTGTAGGCTTGAAAAACGCTTTAGCAAAGCTCTCGATTTCACTATCCCAATAAACCCTATATTCATCAAGCTTAATTTTAAGGTCATATACGATGTTAGCATCAGTAGTTTCTTCAATAGTGGTTTCTTCGTAATATGGGGCAAAAGCGGCTTGAATATCTTCAGCAGTATTAACAAAATCCAATATAAATGTATCTTCTTTACCGAAACAAGTTCTGTTAAGCCTTGAGAGCGTTTGAACAGCTTTAACCCCGCTTAACTTTTTGTCAACAAACATTGTATGTAATAATGGCTCATCAAATCCCGTTTGATACTTCTCTGCAACAAGAAGCACTTGATATTCGCCACTTGCAAATTTTTCAGGTAGCTCAGTTTCCTTGAATTTGTTAATACCGACTTCGGTGTATTCCTCGCCGCCGTCAATCACTGTGCCGGAAAAAGCAATCAGGATACCCAGCTCTTTTTGATAGCCCATTTTCTTAATGTATTTTTCAAATTCAAAATAGTACCGGACGGCGTGTAGCCTTGAGCCTGTTACAACCATTGCTTTTGCTTTGCCACCGATTTTGCTTTTTGTTACTGTTCTGAAATGTTCAACAATGATTTGTGTTTTTTGTGCCAAGTTATGAGGATGTAAACTTAAAAACTTACCCAATGCCTTATTAGCCTTGCTTTTTTCATATCGAGGGTCATCAATAATTTTTTTTCCAACTTTAAAATAAGTATCATAAGTAACATAGTTTTTAAGCACATCGAGAATAAACTTTTCTTCGATAGCTTGCCGCATAGAATACACATGAAATGATTTAGGAATACCGTCAGTACCCACCGTTCCAAACATTTCTAAGGTTTTAGGTTTAGGCGTTGCGGTAAATGCAAAGAATGAAAGATTTGACAGCTTACCATGTGTTGACATCTCTTTTGCAATTTCGTCTTCACTGTCGGGTGTGTTCTTTTCTTCCTTAGCTTCATCGTCAGCAACCTTTTGTAATCTCTGCTCTTCGGTTAGATTTTCAGCATTGCCTAAAATAGCTTTCATTTTTCGGCTCGCTTCACCAGTTTGCGAGGAATGAGCCTCGTCCACAATAATCGCAAATCGTTTACCGTCTAAATCATTAACCTTTTCTAAAATAAAAGGGAACTTCTGCAAGGTAGTTATAATGATTTTTTTACCTGTGTTTAACGCGTTGGCAAGCTGTGTTGAGCTATCATTAATCTTAACCACAACACCTTCCACATGCTCAAATTGATAAATGGTATCTTGCAACTGTTTATCAAGAACCAACCTATCAGTAATTACGATTATACTGTTAAATATGACTTTATCGTCGCTTCCGTGCAAATTTGAGAGATGATGTGCAAGCCACGCAATTGAATTTGATTTTCCGCTACCGGCGCTGTGCTGAATAAGATAGTTATTTCCCGTGCCATTAGTTTTCACATCATAAATCAGTTTTCTGACAACATCAAGCTGATGATATCTCGGGAAAATCATCGTTTCCTTTTTGGTTTTCTTATCTTTATCTAAATTAATAAAGCGATGGACAATATCTAAAATACTGTCTTTTTGTAAAACCTCATCCCATAAATACGATGTACGGTATGTGCCGTTTCCAACAGGGTTACCCTTGCCGCCGTTATTCCCTTTGTTAAATGGAAGAAAATAAGTATCTATGCCTTTTAGTTGTGTTGTCATCCATACTTCATCTGCATCAACTGCAAAATGCACAAGGCATCTCTCTTTGAACGAAAGCAATAATTCATGCGGGTCACGGTCAAACATATATTGTTTTTTAGCATTGTCAACTGTCTGCCCTGTAATAGCGTTTTTAAGCTCAATCGTAGAAATCGGCAATCCATTTATAAAAAGCACAATATCAATGGAGTTTTCATTTTTCTTACTATAATGAACTTGTCGTGTGATTGATAAAATATTTTGCTCGTATAGTGCCAAATTGGTTTGATTCATACCGCTTGCAGGCTTAAAAAAGCAAAGTGAAAATTTAGCAGGAACATCTATAATGCCATGTCGAAGCAAATACAGCATGCCGTGTGTAGCTAAATCCTTGTTCAGCTTTTTGAGAAAGTTTTCTTTTGCCGCTGCACCATGCTTAATAACAAGCTTGTCCCATTCCTTAGGCTGACTACTCTGTAAAAATTCAAAAAGTATAGCAGTATCAACAGCATATTCACGGTTATAATTTTGAGGGTCACCCTTAATATAGCCCCCATTTTGAATAAGACTGTATTCAATTTCGTTTTCAAACGTTATTTCCTTTGTTGTGATAGGCATTAGATTTCCACCTTTCCGGTTATTATTTCCTTTAAAACAGAATCATCAGTGCTCAACTGTCGAAACAGATCCATTTCGAGTTGAGTAATACTATTATCAAGATATTCTATTATTTCTATCTGCTCGTTAACTGGTGGTATAGGGATAAACATCTCAGCAAAGTCCTTGAATAGAATATTTTTCCCATCTCTAATTCCTATTGTTAGTGAGTTGATTTTTTGAATGAATCGTGATGACTTAAATAGATGTTTGAAATATTGTGGGTGAATATCAACTGAACTTCTAAAAACTTGATAAGCCGGAGAACAGACACCTTCATAATCAGACATTTCAAAACCTCCTTGAAAGCTTCTCAAGCTTATAACAAAGTCATTACAGTGCACAGTTTTAAACGTTTGTATGTCAGTTTCTTCCTTGACCTGAACAACACCTTCAACCTGATCCTGCGGAATCATACCTTGCTTTTGTGTTGCAGCTAACAAAACTCCGCTTTCATTTCCCTTTGTGTTTTGCAATTTAAATATATATTTTGCTCTTTTTATTTTCCAATGTGCAGGGATGATCCCAATCCAATCGACTTCGCTATCTTTATATGAGGTTTTATGTATCCCACGCACAAGGGAATGGGCATCATAAGAAATCTTCTTCATACAGTAAGTTATAGCTGTTTTTGCATCGTCCAGTGCAGAATTTATATGAGAAATTACATCACTATGTGAGATTGAGAAAAAATGCCGTGTAAAAGGTATTTCATAACCAATTTTAGTTTTGCTTTCGTCAATCCACGCATCAGGAACATGGGGCAGTACCTCACGCTTAAAATACTCATGAATATCTTCATTTAGCGGCATGGTTTCGGTATCACGCAAACTACTGTCCGCTTTTTTATTGCCTTTTTTGTCGGTAACAATATTACCGTTTTCATCATAAAGTGGTCTTTCAATCGTGATTTTTCTATATCCGAAATCATCATTGTTAAAATCAATGTAATTTTCATCTGGCTCATGTGTTCCATACAATCTAACAATTTCTGCACGATTCACATCGCTTATAATATTGCGTTTATTCCCAAGAGATTTTCGCATTTTTTCAGAAAAAGAAACACCATTTACAAGCCGAATTTTACCTTTTCTGCGATCTGTTTTTCGGTTGGTAAGTATCCATACATATGTAGATATTCCGGTGTTGTAAAACAACTGATCTGGCAGAGCAATGATAGCTTCAAGCAAGTCATTCTCTATAATCCATTTGCGTATTTCACTTTCGCCACTGCCTGCATCACCAGTGAAAAGAGGAGAGCCATTAAAGACAATCCCGATGCGACTACCTCCGTCTTTGGGGTCGTTCATTTTTGAAATCATATGTTGTAAGAATAGCAATGAACCATCAGAAATACGAGGAGTTCCGGCGCCGAAACGCCCAGCAAAACCGTCTTTTTCAGATTCGTCCTTAATAAACTTTTCAACCTTTTTCCATTCCACACCAAACGGCGGGTTAGAGAGCATATAATCAAATTTTTGTTCTTTAAAACCGTCCTCATTAAAGCTGTTACCGAGAATAATCTTGCTGCCTGTATTGTTTTTAAGTATCATATCCGATTTACAGGTTGCAAAGGTTTCGGGGTTTAGTTCCTGACCAAAAGGGATAATTTTCGTTGTGGAATTTAAGGCATTTATTTTATTTTGTGAAACAGAGAGCATCCCCCCTGTGCCGCAGGCAGGGTCAAGGATTGTGAGAACTTTTCCGTCAGTGGTTGTTATATCGGTTAAATCAGGATCAAGCAGAATTTCAACCATCAGCTCAATAACTTCACGAGGGGTAAAGTGTTCTCCGGCGGTTTCGTTAGATTGCTCTGAAAATTTACGAATCAATTCTTCAAACATATAACCCATTTCAAGGTTATCAATTGCATCCGCTTTTAAATCTATTTCAGCAAATTTTTGCACAACAAGATAAAGAAGTTCCGACTTTTTGAGCTTATCAATAATAGTGCCGATTTCAAAATTATCAAGAATTTCTTTTACATCGTCAGAAAAACCATTTATATAATCCCTAAGGTTAGTATCTATGCTTGTGCTGTCATCAATGAGTTTCTCAAAGTCAAATTTGCTTGTATTGTAATAATCATGCCCTGTATATTTTTTGAATATGGGCGTTTTATTGCTAACGGTTAAAGTTTTGTCCATTTCTAAAATCTTTTCTTTTGAGGGTGCTAATACACAATCAAATCGCCTAAGCACTGTAAATGGCAAAATAACTTTACCATATTCACTCTGTTTAAAATAGCCACGCAGCAAATCCGCTATGCTCCATATAAAATTAGCTTGTTCTGTAATGTTCATATTATATCGCTCCTTTTTCTTGTTCCATTATTTTTCTTACAGCATCAACGGCTGATTTGCTTTTACTTAAAAAATCTATTACATCAGGAGGGGCAGTTTCTTTTATTTTGGCATATAGGTTATACATTTTTTCTTTATCAGCAAAATTTAAATTTTCAATTAACCGCAAAAAAACTTTTTCGGTGGGAAACCCATTGCCGTTTTCAATATCGTTCAATGTGGCGTAACTCATTTCGCAATCAGCTGCCAAAGCTCGTAATGACTTTTTATCTTTTAGCCGTTGTGCTTTTAGTAACTTTCCTAATTTTTGTTTGCTTTTAACAGGCACATTCAAGAAACGTCTCTCCTTTCTCTAACTATTAGTTGTTAGTCAACAACTAATAGTTAGTATAGCTTATATTTTTAGCTATGTCAAGTTAGAGAGCGAGGAGTTATTACTCTCCCCGCCCTTTTTAATTTTACTTATAAATTATCTCATCATTAACAATCTCAGTTGCCCTATTTTGAATATTATTCATCCTCCCAACCCACTCCATTTGATTATCCGCCTTTAGTTTTTCCGTCACACCTTCTTTTTCGGCAAGTTGTTTTACCAGCCGAGAAAACATATCCGCCGCATGTTCATCAATGTCAGCAAGATAACAGTTTAACTTGCCACTGGTCAGTAATTCGGTATATAGAATCCGCTTATGCTGTTTGATATACCGCAAATGCCGCTGTCCCCATATCCCGATAGACTTCGGTTCTTCATCAGGGAGTGCGAGGCAAGGGAGATAATAATCTCCTTGCCGCTCGTACCATAAACCGTTCTTTTCATTGTAAAATTTATTTTTCATTGCTTGTTTCTACCTTTCAAAATTGTTGTTTTTATTTTGTGTGAGATGCTGATTACCTGCTTGTTTTTCCGCCTTTTTCACTTCCTGTTTTACAGCTGAATATTCGTTATAAGCCTTTCTTCTTTCAGAGGTTAAACTATCCCATTCGCCCAAATCTTTTGCACTCCTTTTACGCATATCGTAAGCCTTAACTTTTTGCAAGGCTTTATCAAGTAGAACATATAAATCGTTAAGCGCAGGTTTAGGGGAGTCCAATTTCTCTATTTCCCAATTTTCTTTTTTATAATTATTAAGTTGTGCTATGATGGATGGCTTTTCTGTTTTTGTTTTGTCGGGAGTAGGAGAAATTGTTTCTTTAAGCCAGTCTTTAAGTTGTTTTACCTTTGCTATAAGCTGACGGAGCAAACTATTCTTAGCGATGACTTCACGGTTTTGATTCCCCCGTTCGGTGGCAATGCCTTTCCGTTCCATTTGTGATGCCGCAACGCCCATATGAACGGTTGGGATTTGTTCAACGCCTTGCCGCTTATATGAGCGGTGATCGACACGAGATTCAATATTGTACTTTTCTAAAACGGTATTTACGGACTGCGCCCATGCCGCCCGCCATTCCTCCGCTTTTGTCTGTTCGTTCCAATCAACGGTATTAATTTTATTAGTCTTAAATTCACCGCTTTTTAATCTAATACGTTCACCATTTTTATCTAAAACATATTCCTTTCTCGACTTTGCTCCCCATTCGCCGCTCTGCTCAAAAGGTCGCATTGTCAAAAGCACATGGGCGTGTGGGTTTCCATCATTTTTATCGTGAATACAAATGTCTGCACACATACCTGCTGAAATAAAATGCCCGCTGACATATTCACGGACAAGGGAAATATTTTGCTCTCGTGTTAGCTCCGCTGGCAATGCCAATTCTACTTCTCTTGCAAGCTGTGAGTTCTTTGACTTTTCGATTTTCTCAACTGCGTTCCATAAAACAGCACGCTCTGAATATTCGTTAGGTGTATTTTGGGGCAATAAGATTTCTGTATGAACAATTCCACCCTTGCGAGTGTAATCATGCGTGATTCCGTCATATTCGTTTGTGATGATTTCACCCGAACGATAAGCGGCAGCGGCAACCGCCGACTTTCCTTTGCCACGAGATATTATTTTTATGCTGCAATGATATATCGCCATAAAGCATCACCCCTTTCATAAAAGTAGCATCGCATGGGGTTTGGGGAGCGGCGGAGTTCCCCATATTTGCACTGATAGGTGCAAATGCCCTCGGCAAGAGCGCCAGTCGGGCGTCCGACCGCACACACCCGAAGGGTGTATAAGTGCGCCCTTGTTAAAACAAGGGAAAGGAGCGTTAGCCGCCACCTTGTCCCATAACCGTAGTTTTTTCAGTAGTTATTTCGTCCACCTGCGATGCCAGTTCCTCAAGAATTTTTCCAGCCATTTCAGACTGCACAGTTCTCTCAAGAAAGAATTTGATTTGCTCATTTGTGAATTGATCAGCATTGGAAATTAGGCTTTCTAAAATCGCCCCTCGTTCAATCAAGCGTTTTGTTCGTGCTTTTCTGTCAGATTCCTTTTGCAAATTTAAAAGTCGCTTTCGCTCATTATCGAGTTGCTGTATTTGCGTTTTAATACTATCAATTTTCTCAATTGTTGTTTTTGGCATATTAAAAATCCCCTTTGCTAAAATTATTGATTATTCTACCGTCATCGGTTATACTATGGTTACTATATTTTTAAATTGTCTGCTCCGTATCTGCGCCAACAGATACACTCGGGGCAGTCTTTTCTTTTTGCGAGGTCATTCAAGTTCCTCCTTTAGTCCCCCAAGCGTTATGGTGATTAAATCAATAGTAGCAAGCATTTCTTCTGAAACGTTTTCACAATTTGAAATACGCTGAAGGGCATTCAAAATATCCGACATTTGACTTTTCAACGCTTTATATAATCTCGGATTTCCCTGTACCAAAACATTACGATTCATACATTTGCGATAACAGTATTCCTGTTTAGGTATTCCCGATAAAGCTACCGCTCTGTTCAGTTCTTCATTTTCTTCAGGTGATACTCTGAACCCCACCGTAACACTCCTGAAACGGTTACGCCTATCTACATTTTTAACCGACATTTATATCTCATCCTTTCTGAAATTGTTAAGCTTGTCTGCCATATCATCTTGAGTTGACGGAAACAAATGGGCATAATTATATGTGATGTCAATACTCTCATGCCCAACTCTATCTGCAATTGCTACCGCCGAATATCCCATGTCAATCAACAACGAAATATGACTGTGCCGTAAATCATGAATACGAATGCGTTTAATGCCAGCTTCTTTAGCACCCCTTGTCATTTCGTTGTGCAAATAGCTTTTGGTTACTTCAAAAATCCTATCGTTTTTCCCAATGGAATAAAGCTGTTTGAAATACTCTTGCATTTCCTCCACAAGAAACTGTGGCATTTTAATTGTGCGATTACTCTTTTGCGTTTTCGGGTCAGTAATTACGTCACGCCTGTCGATACGCTGATAAGACTTACTAATAGTAACTGTACCACGCTCAAAGTCGAAATCAGCAGGGGTTAAGGCAAGAAGTTCACCTTCACGAATACCGCACCAGTAAAGAATTTCAAAGGCATAAAATGACATCGGCTTATCCATAATGGCAAATGAAAACTTTGAATATTCATCCTCCGTCCAAAAGAGCATTTCCTTGCTTTTTGCCTTGCCCATATTGCCCACCTTTGCTGCTGGATTATCTCGCAGTCCATAAAATCTAACAGCATGATTGAAAATAGCCGAAAGCTGATTGTGCAGCGTTTTAAGATATACTGGCGAATACGGTTTGCCTTGTTTGCTCGTTGCCTTAATCATTTCATTTTGCCAAGCAATAATATCCTTAGGTTGAATCTCATTGATTTTACGCTGACCGAAATAGGGCAAGACTTTTGTTCGGATAATATGCTCTTTGGTGTTCCATGTGTTTTCTTTAATACGGTTTTTCATATCTGCAGTATAAGTGTCAACGAAACTCTCAAAAGTCATATTCAAATCAGCTTCAACCTTATTCAGTTGCTCTCGCTCCCATGCAAGGGCTTCTCTTTTTGTCTGAAAGCCACGCTTCGTTGACTGCCTAACTTTCCCTTGCCAGTCGGTAAAGCGATAATAGACTTTCCATGAGTTTGCTTTTTCATCTTTGTAAACAGACATTTCTAATTCCTCTCTTTCTGTTTTTCGCTATAACAAGTCCGTTCAAAAAAATACTGTTTATTGACTCGGCCTGAAATTGTAAGAAATCCTTTTTCTTTCAACTCAGCATTTAGCCTTTGCACGATTTTATAAGCATACGATTTAGATACATCTAATTCTTTTGCTACATCTCCAACTCGCATAAATGTGTTGCTTGTCATGAAAATCCTCCTTTTCGTAATCTATTGAATATTGTTTTTTAGTGTCGGAATACTTTCTGACCGCCTTCCGATTTGCCCGGGCGGACGTGCCATTACCGTGGCAAGTGACGGTTATTCAGTTGTTGCAACTTAACTATATTGCGTTAAGTTATTTATATTCTACTAAACATATTCCGTTATGTAAAGGGCTTTTTGAAAAAATATTAAACATTTTTATTTAAATTTACATTGACTATCTTAAACATATATGCTATACTGCGTTTGCAACGCTAATTACGATTAGCGTTGGTTATCTTTTTAAGGAGTTGAAACAGCATGGCTATTGGTGAAAGAATTAGATTTATCCGTAATCTTAGAGGTATGACACAAAAATATTTGGGTGCAGCCATTGGTTTTACGGAAAAAACTGCTGATGTTCGCATGGCGCAATATGAATCCGGCAGCAGAACGCCAAAAGAAAAAATGATTGAAGATTTGGCGAATGTTTTGGAAGTATGTCCGCAAGCGTTAACCGTTCCTGATATTGAAAATTACATAGGCTTAGCTCATACGCTGTTCACACTTGAGGATTTGTATGGGGTTACGATAAACAATATTGATGGCGAGCTCTGTCTTACACTCGACCGAGAAAGCAAGTCTTATCGTTCTATGTTTGACATGCTTAGTGCGTGGAGTAAAGAATCTGAAAAACTTAATAACGGCGAAATCACGAAAGAGGAATACGACCAGTGGCGTTACAACTATCCTCGCATTGAAGCAGAGAGGACAAGGGAAGGACTTGATGCTTTACGAGCCGAAAAAGAAAACACTTCCAATAAAGAATAAATACACAACAAAAAAGAGCTAACAGACAATGGAATGTAATTTCCAGAAATCTGTTAGCTCTTTATTTATAAATAATTTCAGATGTTGTCAAAACGTTGTCATGAGGACATTTTTGTTCTCGAAAACCCAGTGTTCATGCAGGTTTGCAGCGTTTTGATTACTATTCCCACTCGATGGTGGCGGGAGGCTTTGAGGTAATATCATACACCACGCGATTGACGCAGGCCACCTCATTGACAATCCGCCCGGAAATAGCCGCAAGTACTGCGGAATCAATTCGCGCAAAATCCGCTGTCATAAAATCATCCGTGGTCACAGCGCGTAGCGCGATAACATAATCATAGGTACGCGCATCCCCCATCACGCCAACCGTTTTGAGATCCAACAGGACCGCAAAATACTGGCTGATCCGATCAGAAAGCTCCCGGGTTTCAAGTTCTTCCCGGAACACGGCATCCGCTTCCCGCAAGATGTCCAGCTTTTCAGCTGTAATTTCACCGATCACCCGAATCCCTAACCCCGGCCCGGGGAAAGGCTGGCGGCGCACCAGATCATCGGGCAACCCCAGTCCCCTACCCACTTGGCGTACTTCGTCTTTAAACAAATCACGCAAGGGCTCGATGATCTCGTCGAAGTCGATCACCTCTGGCAACCCGCCAACATTGTGGTGGCTTTTGATCACTGCCGAGTCCCCAACGCCACTTTCAATAATATCGGGATAAATGGTTCCCTGCACCAGATAATCCACTTTTCCAATGGCTCTGGCGTGTTCTTCAAAGACTTTGATAAACTCTTCCCCGATGATTTTGCGTTTTTGCTCAGGATCTGTGACTCCCTTCAGGCGACCCAAAAAACGATCCTGCGCTTCCACACGAATAAGATGCATCTTGAATTTTTCACGGAATACTTGTTCTACCTGATCGGCTTCATCTTTGCGCAAAAGTCCGTGATCCACAAAAACACAAATTAACTGATCGCCAATAGCACGATGCAATAAAGCCGCACATACCGAAGAATCCACCCCGCCCGAGAGAGCGCAGAGTACCTTTTTATCTTGGATTTTGGCCTTGAGCTCGGCAACATTCTTTTCAATAAAGGCGGTCATTTGCCAGTCGCCGGTTGCCCCGCAAGCCGCAAACAAAAAATTATGCAAAATATCTGCGCCGTGCTCGGTGTGGTTTACTTCTGGATGAAACTGCAATGCATAGAGCTTACGTGCAGCGTCTTCCATGCTGGCAACAGAGCAGTTCGCCGTTTGTGCCGTACGTTGAAATCCTTCTGGCATCTCCTCAATAAAGTCCGTATGGCTCATCCAGGCAATGATTTGCTCCGGTAAGTCGCTAAACAACTGCGAATTTTGTAACTGCGTTGCCGTATTGCCGTATTCGCTGCATTTGGCTGCCGTCACCTTGCCGCCGAGCATTTGCGCCATAAGCTGGGCACCGTAACATAAGCCCAGTACGGGAATCCCCAACGCAAAAATCCCTTTGTCACATTGGGGTGCATGGTCCATGTAAACGCTATTGGGACCGCCCGTTAAAATAATCCCGATGTACTGTCCGGCACGAATCTGCTCCAAGGGCGTTGCATAAGATAGGACTTCACAATAGACATTCTGTTCACGCACCCGCCTAGCAATCAATTCCCGGTATTGTCCGCCAAAATCCAGAATTAATATTTTTTGATTCATCGCAATGCAAACTCCTTATTTCGGTAGATGATATCTTCTCGCTTGGGACCATTACTGATGATGGCCACAGGCGTCTCAATCTGTTCTTCTATGAATTCTATATACGCGCGGCAGGTTTCCGGCAAATCTTCATACCGTTTAATCCCGCGAATATCGGTCTTCCATCCCGGTAACACCCGATACACAGGCTCAGCCTCATTGAGCTTGGAGGTTACGGGGAAAACCGTGGTTTCTTGGCCGTCAATGCGATAAGCGACGCAAACAGGGATTTCGTCCAAGTAGGACAGTGCATCCACCACTGTCAACGCCGCATGGGTCGCACCCTGTGCCTGACAGCCAAATCGGGAGGCAACCGCATCATACCAGCCCATGCGCCGGGGGCGCCCCGTTGTCGCTCCATATTCGCCCTGATCGCCACCGCGTTTGCGCAATTCTTCCGCTTCTTCGCCAAAAATTTCACTGACAAAAGCGCCTGCGCCCACCGCACTGGAATAGGCCTTGGTTACGGCCACAATCTCCCGGATAGCCAAATGCGGGACACCGGCGCCGATGGAGGCGAAGCTTGCCAAGGTGGAAGAGGAAGTGGTAAAAGGATAAATACCAAAATCAGGGTCCTTCAAGGCTCCCAATTGCCCCTCCAGTAAGATATGCTTGCCTGCTTTGACGCTTTGCTGTATAAAGGTAAACGTATCCGCCACATAGGGCTCGAGCATGGTCTTGTACTTGAGCAATTGCGCAAAAATGACATCCACCTGTAAAGTCGGTTTCTTATATACCGCTTCCATCAGGATGTTTTTCACTTCCAGAATCTTTTTAAGCTTATCATAGAGCTTATTTTCCTCGGCAAACAGGTCGCTGACCTGAAATCCGATCTTTGCATATTTATCTGAATAAAAGGGAGCAATCCCAGACTTGGTGGAACCGAAGCCCTCCCCTTTCAGGCGTTCTTCCTCATAAATGTCCAGCAGCACATGATAGGGCATCATAATCTGCGCCCGGTCGCTGACCAGCAGTTTAGGCGCGGGAACTCCCTGCTCTTGCAAGGCTGCCACCTCTTTGCAAAGCTTCTCTACATCCAATGCCACCCCGTTGCCAATGATGTTGGTGACATGCCGGTTAAAAACGCCGGAAGGCAGCATATGCAAGGAAAAGCGCCCGTAAGCATTAATAATGGTGTGCCCCGCATTGGCGCCGCCCTGAAAGCGAATGACGATATCCGAATGTTCCGAAAAAGAATCCGTGAGTTTGCCCTTGCCCTCATCACCCCAATTGGCGCCCACAATAGCCCGAACCATAACTCTTCCCCCTAATCACCCTATATTTATACGGAAATCTCTTCCAATTGACTCTGCTCAGGATAGGCCCGAAACAGCGGCTGTACCACATTTTGAATAAACTGCTCTGTCTGTCGGGGGGCCATCCCAATATAACCCCTTGGGTCCATAATTTTTTTCAGATCCCCCTCATTCAAACCAAAGGCAGGATCTTGCGCTATAACTTCCAGCAGACGGTTCTCTTCCCCTTCGAGTTTGATCTTAGCGGCCATTTCTTGGGAATATACCCGGATGCGTTCGTGCAAATCCTGACGGTCTCCGCCCTTGGTCACAGCCTTCATCATGATGTTTTCTGTCGCCATAAAGGGCAATTCCTGCTGCAAATGCCGTTCAATCACTTTGGGATACACCACCAAGCCATCCGCCACGTTCATATATAAATTGAGAATAGCATCTGTGGTTAAAAAAGCTTCGGGTACGCTCATGCGCTTGTTCGCTGAATCATCAAGCGTGCGCTCAAACCATTGCTCCGATGCTGTCAGCGCAGGGTTTAGCGCCTGGACCGTCACATACCGAGCCAGTGAAGCGATACGTTCACTGCGCATGGGATTACGCTTGTAGGCCATGGCCGATGAGCCAATCTGTTTCTTTTCAAAAGGCTCTTCAATTTCCTTTAAATGCTGCAATAAGCGCATGTCGTTTGAGAATTTATGGGCGCTCTGCGCAATGCCGCTGAGAACATTGAGGACACGCGTGTCCACTTTACGGGAATAGGTCTGTCCGGACACAGCGTACGTGCCTTTGAAGCCCAGCTTTTGGGCAATCATGTCGTCCAGCTTTGCCACTTTTTCGACGTCTCCGTTAAAGAGGGAGAGAAAGCTGGCGCCCGTCCCCGTTGTCCCGCGGGAACCCAGCAACTGCAGATGATCCTTCACATACAGGAGTTCTTCCAAATCCATGACGAGATCCTGTATCCACAGGCAGGCCCGTTTGCCCACCGTGGTCGGCTGCGCCGGCTGGAAGTGGGTATAGCCCAGCGTAGGCAGATCCTTATACTGCATGGCAAAATCGCTAAGCAGGCGGATAACGGTCATGAGTTTTTTGGCCAGCAGGTCAAGCCCTTCCCGCATGAGAATAAGGTCCGCGTTATCCCCCACATAGCAGGAGGTAGCCCCCAGGTGAATGATCCCTTTGGCCTTGGGGCACTGTTCCCCATAAGTCAGTACCTGCGCCATAACATCGTGGCGCACTTCGCGTTCATACCGTCTGGCTGTTTCGTAATCGAGATTGTCGATATGGGCTTTAAGCTCGTCAATCTGCTCCTGCGTGATGGGCAGACCCAGTTCCTTCTCCACCTCAGCCAAAATCACCCAAAGCTTTCGCCAGGTTTTGAACTTCCTGTCGGGAGAAAAAACCGCCTGCATGGCATCACTCGCATAACGTGAACTCAAAGGGCTTTCGTACCGGTCTCTCATATTTCCATCCATTCCGCCGCCTAAAAAAGAAGGCCGCATTTTTTGTATTCACCTTACGGGGTATTATTACTTGGGCAATTAAAAGGAAGTCCTGATTTCAGGAATCCTCTTATAAAACTTCCTTCATGTCATAGGGATAAACGCCTGAGAAACAGCCGTCACAATAATCGTTGGAGCCGATCAATTCGGGCAGCTGATCCATCGAAAGGAAAGAGAGGGAATCCGCATAAATCATTTTACAGATTTCCGGAATGGTGTTGGTCACGGCCGCCAGATGGATGCGGTCGGGTACATCGGTGCCAAAATAGCAGGGATGAAGAAAGGGCGGTGAAGCCACGCGCATATGCACTTCTTTGGCTCCCGCATTCTTGAGCAGCTTGATAATTTTGCCCGAAGTAGTGCCTCGGACAATGGAATCGTCCACCATAATGACGCGTTTGCCCCGCACGTTTTCCGCCAGCGGATTAATTTTGAGGCGTACCGCCATCTCGCGTTCATCCTGGGTTGGCCGAATGAAGGTGCGGCCCAAGTAGTTGTTTTTGATAAAGCCTCTGCCATAGGGAATGCCACTCTCCGCCGCATAGCCCATGGCGGCTTCCACGCCGCTTTCGGGTACCCCAATGACGAGATCGGCTTCCACGTTATCTTGGCGCGCCAGCAGCCGCCCAGAAATTTCACGGGCCTTGGCAACACTGACACCGTCCAATACACTGTCCGGCCGGGCAAAATAAATATATTCAAAAATACAGGGACGTGGCCGTTCCGTGCAATATTGCTCGTCGCACTTCATGCCGTCGGCGCTGATCGTAATAATTTCTCCGGGCTTGACATCTCGCAGATACTGGGCGCCCACCGCATCGAGCGCACAGGTCTCGGATGCAAACAAAATCGCCGACTGCAGCTTGCCCATCACAAGAGGGCGGAACCCGAAGGGATCCCGGGCCGCAATCAACTTGCGCGGACTCATCACCAGCAGGGAATAGGCTCCCTTTAAATAGGGCATCGCATTGGCGACTGCCTGCTCGGCGCTGCCGCTGGACAGGCGCTCCTTGGCAATGAGATAGGTGATCACTTCCGAATCATTGGCGCCATAAAACACCGCGCCCGAATCAGAAAATTCCCGTATAAGATTCGCCGAATTGGCAATATTGCCATTGTGGGCCACCGCCAGTGTTCCTTTTTTATATTTGGTAACAAGCGGCTGGGCATTTTCCCGCCCTCCCTTGACGGAGGTGGAATAACGGACATGGCCGATGCCCATATCTCCCCGCAGGCTTTTGAGTACCCGTTCGGAAAAAACATCCGAAACGAGTCCCGTATCCTTGTAACAATCCACTTCCCGATTGCAGCTCATAGCGATACCGGCACTCTCCTGCCCGCGATGCTGCAAGGCAATCAGGCCGCAATAAATCTCCTGCGTACGATCCTCGCCGGACGGATCATAAATGCCAAAAATTCCACACTCTTCATGTAGCGCCACTGTTATAACCCCATTCTTTTATAGACTTCTTGGTAGGCTTCTTCGGCTCCGCCCAGATCCCGGCGGAAACGGTCCTTATCCAGCTTGGCTTCCGTTTGGCTATCCCACAAACGGCAGGTATCGGGCGAAATTTCATCCGCCAAAATGATCTGCCCCTGATAACGCCCAAATTCGAGTTTGAAATCTACGAGCGTAATCCCGATGGTCTTGAAGTATTCAATCAGGGCGCTATTGACCTTTTGGGTCATTTCGCGGATCTGTTCGAGTTCCTCGCGCGTAGCCAGTTCCATAACGAGCGCATGGCTCGTATTGATCATAGGATCCCCCAAATCGTCATCCTTATAGCAATATTCGATGATGGGTTGCGGGAGCGCCGTGCCTTCCGGAATGCCCAATCGCTTGGAAAGGCTCCCTGCCGCGATGTTGCGGACAATAACCTCGATGGGGACGATACTCACTTTTTTTACCACGGTTTCCCGGTCATTCAGTTCCTCCACGTAGTGCGTGGCAATTCCCTGCTTCTCCAAAAGCTGGAAGAGAAAGTTGGACATGCGGTTGTTCACCGCTCCTTTGCCGACAATCGTCCCTTTCTTGAGCCCGTTAAAGGCGGTCGCGTCATCTTTATAGGAGACAATGACGCAATTGTCATCTTCTGTCATATACACTTTTTTGGCCTTGCCCTCATATAACATCTGCTGCTTTTCCATCGTCCACTTACCTTTCCATATATACTCACCCTGCCTGCGCCATGGGTATGATGCCTCAGGCAAAGAGCTTGATAATATTTTGCAGTCCGATCTTCGTCTTCTCCCGGTCCCCAAAACCCGTCAACCGGAAAAAGCCTTCCCCGTTTTTGCCGAATCCTGAACCTGGAGTGCCTACCACATGGGCTTCCTTAAGCAAAAGATCAAAGAAATCCCAGGAACTCATATTGTCGCGGGTCTTGAACCAAACGTAGGGGGAATGTTCTCCGCCAAACACGGTGAAGCCCGCCTGTTGCAAGCCCTCCTTGAGGAGCTGCGCATTCCCTTTATAGTAGTCAAGCGTGTCCGCAGCCTCGCGTCTGCCCTGAGGCGAGTACACGGCCGCCGCGCCCATCTGCGTGATATAGGAAACGCCGTTAAATTTAGTGCTCTGCCGCCGCATCCACAGTGCGTGCAGGGAGACACCCTCAAACTGCAACTCCTTAGGTACAACGGTATAAGCGCAGCGCACCCCGGTGAAGCCGGCGGTTTTGGAAAAACTCCGAAACTCAATCGCCACCTGCTTGGCGCCCTCAAGT
Organism: Oscillospiraceae bacterium; assembly: GCA_031556545.1. Classification (GTDB taxonomy): domain Bacteria; phylum Bacillota; class Clostridia; order Oscillospirales; family Acutalibacteraceae; genus JAVBST01. The sequence continues at coordinate 25,682 of JAVBST010000011.1, read as the reverse complement.
TCATAGATGCTGTGGGGATAATCGCCCGAAATGAAGGCGGTATAGGCGCCATCATAGAGCAGCAGGGATTTATGTTCCAAAGCATAGTCTACCCATTTTTGCAGGCCTGCCCGGTCAATCATGGTGCCGGTGGGGTTGTTGGGAAAACAAAGATAAAGGATATCATAATCCTCTTTGGGCACCTCCGGCAAAAAGCCGTTGGCCTCTGTGCAGGGCAAATAGGCAACCTTGCGGCCCAGCATCAGATTTGTATCCACGTAGACGGGATAAACCGGATCACACACGGCGGCGCGGTTATCCGTGCCTGTAATATCCAAAATATTGGCCGTATCGCTCTTGGCGCCGTCGCTGACAAAAATCTCGTCCAGATCCAGCAGGACGCCGCGCTCCTGATAATCATGCAGCCGGATTTGTTCCCGCAAGACGTCATAGCCATAATACGGCGGATATCCCTGAAAGGTTTTGGCATCGCTCATTTCGAGCAAGGCCTTGCGCATAGCCTCCACTACCGCCGGAGACAGCGGGCGGGTCACGTCTCCAATCCCCAGACGGATAATCTCTTCGCCGGGGTTCTGTTCCTTCATTTCCTGTACGCGGCGGCCAATCTCCTGAAATAAATAGCTGCCTTCCAAGGTTAAATAACTCTGATTCACTTTCAGCATACTGCTGCCTCCTCATCTTGCATGGTACCGTTAAAAACTTCCTGCGCTTCACCCGTCATAAATACCGTTTCCTGCTTGCGGTCCCAGTATATAGAGACGGTGCCGCCCCGTAGTTGAACCGTGACATTGTTTTCCGCTAAACCATTGAGCACGGCGGCTACCACCGCGGCGCACGCACCCGTTCCGCAGGCCAGCGTCTCTCCGGAGCCGCGCTCCCAAACCCGCATTTGGATAGTATCCCTTGCAAGCACTTTTACAAATTCCACATTGGTTTTCCGGGGAAATAACGCATGAGACTCCAGCTTGGCGCCAATGCCATGCACATCCATGGCATCCACATCCTCGCAAAAGATCACCGCGTGCGGATTGCCCATACTCACGCAGGTGATTGGATACTCGGAATCTGCCACGGCAATGGGCTCGTTGACAATCCGGGTCTTAGCAATAGCCACTGGAATTTGCGCCGGGTCCAGAATGGGAGGGCCCATATCCACCCGAACGTTTTTAATTTTCCCCTCCGACTCATAGAGCTCCAGCACTTTGATCCCCGCCAGGGTTTCAATGGTCAGGCTCAACTGATCGGAAAGCCCTTTTTCAAAAATATACTTCCCCACACAGCGGATGGCATTCCCGCACATCTCGGCCTGTGAGCCGTCCGCATTATACATATCCATGCGAAAATCCGCTACCTGAGAGGGCAAAATGAGTACCATACCGTCCGACCCCACGCCGAAGTGACGATCACTGATACGCCTGGACAGGGCGGAGGGGTTCATAATCTTTTGGCCGGCAGTACAATCAATATAGACATAGTCATTACCCGCCGCCTGCATTTTGGTAAATTGCAGCATTCGCTTACCTCCTCCGATCAAAGTCTGCAGGGTGTAGTTTCCGGCAACCCTGAAAAATAAAGAAAGCCCTAAAAAGGGCTAAATGACTATAGGCTGGATAAATGGGTAGAGAAAGCCTTCATACTGTTTTGATTTTGCATGACTGCCGCCCAAGATTCACTTGTCAATAAGAGCAAGGCCATAAAAACAGTTTCTCCTTCCAAATCCACAAAAAAGCACGGTATTGCATTAGCAACCTAAAATGTGCAACACTATTATATTATACACATAAGGAGCTTACTTGTAAATATTATCGCTTTAATTTATTAGAGTTCACCATAAAAAAACGACGTATTTACTTATACAGCGAAATATGATACAATAAGAACATAGAGGTATTGACTTAAGGAGTGAATGTATTGCCGCAAAAAAAGAAAGACGAAACCCCATTTTTGACGTATAAAGGAAAACCGCTGGTGCGTATGGGCGACACCCTGTATTATGGAAACATGTCAGACGAATACGTCATTATGCTGCAAATCCAAAACACCAAACAGATTGAAGACCTTACGGTCGCGGACAAGGTTTCCATCCAGTTGATGCATACCGACCCCGATATGCGCGCACGTGAACGCATTGTGAAAAAAAGCGAAAAAACCGGATTGTACAATGCAATGGATATTGGCGCCATTTGGCTGGAGCGCGCCCTGAGTCAGGGCGAATAACAGCAACAAACACCGTATAAGGTGGCAGAACAATACTGATAAGCGATAAGCGGTCATCCCAAGGCTTTGATTAGCCTCGGTTTGTCCGTTTTTTGTTTGATATAAGCGTATCAGGGACTGCTTGCGATATCTTGAGGGGGCAAATCCTCTTGCCGTTTCTTCTTCTTGGAATAGACAAAATGCCAGTATAGTAACACCGAGCTGACTGAAAAGAGCAACAACAACGCCAACGGCACCAAAAAGGCCGGCGAAAAAGGATCGAACACCGAATTTCCGAGCAGGGTATACATGGTGAGTTTGGGCAAAATCCCGAGCAAGGACACGAATATGTATTCTGCATACCCACAGCCCATGGAACCGTATAACTGACTAACCGTATTGATGGGAAAGTTGGGCAACAGCCGGAATATAAATAGCAACGGGATGCTGCCGTTCTCGTTCTTTTTCAGGATCTGCTGAATACGTTCCTGCCGCTCCACCATCCTGTGCGCATATCCCCCCGGGCGGTGAACTCCATAATAATAACGCAGGGTCATTTGCAGGGCAATCCCCGCCACATTGATCAGCAGTGCGACAGGGCGGTCAAAAACTACACCGGCAATGATAAAAAGCGCCGAATTCGGCAAAACGGGAAATGCAGCTTTGATGACAAAAAAAAGCATCAAAAGCAAAAATACAAACAGCTTATTATCAATAGCGGCAATCTCGGATTCAAAACTGTGCAGCGCCCTCGCGAGGGCATCCAGGTGCTCGACAGCGACCAACTGGAAGAAGAGAAAGATACCCGCCAGCAGCACTAGCAAGACAGTAATCAATACTATCAACCGCATATACCTGCGCATCTTAATCCTCCCCTAACCGTTAGTCCCGACCGCCGGGGTCACCGCAATATGATCCTTCTCTTTATGTGCACGCATAGCCAGGCAAGTACTCCGATGTAAGCACAGCCTGCCTTACCTTTGGAAATAGTATCACATAGAATAATAACCCAATAATTTCTGCTTTTCCAGCCAAAGATCTTCCGAAAGGTCTACATAATACGTATGCGGATTTTCAAAGCGTAAGACTTCATCCCACAAAAACCCGATCTGTTCCCGGCAATACGCCTGGATTTGCGTCACGGGCAAATCCTCATAGACACACCGCCCTTCGACAAAGACCGGTCGCATAATGGGTTTCGCCACAAAGTTGCTGATGAGCTTGCGTTTCCAGGTGTACTCTGGATGAAACAACTCATAGGGTTTACTGTCGTCGACAATTTCCTCCGCCAGCGTCAATAAGTCAGCCATGGCTTTGCCGGAGCTCCGGTCGAAAAAACGATATATCTTTTTAAAACAGGGATGGGTAATCTTACTGACATTTTCGCTGAGCTTGATCTTGGGGATGCGGTTACCGTGCCTATCCTCAATGGCACTGAGCTTATACACCCCGCCAAACACGGGGTCGGAGGCAGCTGTAATCAGGCGCTCGCCCACCCCAAATAAATCCACCTGAGCCCCTTGCAGCAGCATATCCCGGATAATATATTCATCCAGCGAATTGGAGGCCACAATTTTGCAGTCGAAAAATCCGGCCTCATCCAGGAGTTTTCTGGCCTTTCGGGAAAGATAGGTAATGTCACCACTGTCAATGCGAACCGCCGACGGCCGAAAGCCCCTGGGCAGAATTTCCTGACGGAACGCTTCTATGGCATTGGGGATGCCCGATTTGAGCACATTATAGGTGTCTACCAGTAAGGTGCAATCTTCCGGATATTCCCGTGCATAGGTGCAAAACGCCTCCAACTCCGTATCAAACATTTGTATCCAGGAATGGGCCATGGTCCCGATGGCGGGCACCCCAAATTTTTGCTCTGCCATGGTGCAGGAAGTGCCGATACACCCTCCAATATAGGCCGCTCTGGCGCCGCAAACCGCACCGTCCAGTCCTTGGGCACGGCGCGAACCAAATTCCAAGACCCCCCTGCCATCGGCCGCACGTACAATGCGGTTGGCCTTGGTGGTAATGAGACTTTGGTGGTTGATCACCAAAAGGAGTAGCGTTTCAATAAACTGCGCCTGAATCACAGGCCCCCGCACCGTCACAATGGGTTCATTGGGAAAGACCGGGGTCCCCTCGGGCACCGCCCATACATCACAGGTAAACTTGAAGTTTTTGAGAAACAAAAGAAAATCATCCGGAAAGCCTTTATCTCTTAAAAAAGACAGATCATCATCGGTAAAAGTAAGATGCTGAAGATAGTCAATCAGTTGGGACAACCCCGCCATAATGGCAAAACCTCCCCCATCCGGCACCCTTCTGAAAAACATATCAAAATAGGCGATCTGATGGGCAAGCCCATTGCGAAAATAACCGTTTGCCATACTTAGTTCATAAAAATCAGTTAACATGGTTATATTCGATTGCGCAAATAAAGGAGGCGTATCGCTTTTAAACATCCCGTGCACATCCGTTCTGCCGCACCCACGGCATTTCTCATATCATTTCGAAGCGCATGTTCCAATCTTGCTTCACAAAAGCTTTTCGGGGAACTGCAAGTGGTTGCCATCCGCATCTGCCCAATAGGGACAATCATCCCTTTGCCAATGAGATGGCCGCTCTTATTGTACCATATAACACAATATTTGAAAACCATATATGGCAAAAAGCGATTCATTATCGTGTACTAGCAAAAAGATCATGTGGAAAATTATATTAAAAATCGTTTTCTTTATACCCGGCGTGAAATATCTTCATTTAATTTTCTTATTGAAAACAATATCGCAAGACTTATCGATTATAATGTATATTATGAAAAAACTATTAAGGGGGTGCTGTGTCCAATGCGTATTAGAAAACAACCCATCGGCAGCAGAAACATCGTAGGTACAAAAGTAGAACAAGCCAGAAAATTATCCAACATGAAACAGAAAGATTTACTCACCAAACTTCAAGTGCACGGCATTGAATTGAACGCTTCAGGCCTATCAAAACTGGAGGGACAATTCCGATATGTCACAGACTTCGAGCTGGTGGCCTTATCTGATGTTCTAGGCGTATCCATTGAGTGGCTTGTAGGGCGGGAATAGTGGCATACTATCACCTTTCTCCAAAGCTGGAATAGGACTCCAATGATTCCGCACAATGAAAAAAGCTGTTTCCAAACCATGCGCAATGCCGGTTTGGAAACAGCTTATTTTTTTATTTAGTATACCCTGGGTTGAATTCTTATAATTTGGGCAAGATATAAAAGTGCTTATTATGACAATTTTGAATTATTTCTTGCATAATTATACGAATATTCTCCAATATTATACAATCCATTCTGTATTGTGTGAATCCGGAATTAAAAACACTGCATTTTCCATTGCAGATTCATATATATCGGCCATTGATTGCTCGTGCACTTGTCCGTTCATGTGAAACACGTTGCCTCTCCGCCTAGCTGTCTATAACAGGGTGCGGAGCGATTGGGTTCGGCGTCACGCTGGCTCAAAATGGTTCTGAAAGGAGACGCGCATATGATCCCTCCGTCACATAAATGGAAATTTGGCCAAGGTATCCGGAAGCACGGAGCGCAACTGTTGAGCGGATTTGCGGTGGGATTGCTCAACGGATTGCTGGGGGCTGGCGGCGGGATGCTGGCGGTTCCCCTGCTTAAAAAGGCGGGACTTCGCCAAACCCATGCCCACGCGACCTCCATCAGCATCATTTTACCTTTAAGCCTCGTCAGTGCCTGCCTGTATTTGGCCCTCGGCTCCGTCAAGCTTGCCGCCGCATGGCCCTTTATGCCCGCCGGCATCGCCGGGGCACTCGTTGGGGCATGGCTATTGCCGAAAATTCCCACCCATTGGCTGCGGCGCATTTTTGGCGTTTTCCTGCTTTGGGCAGGCGTGAGGCTGTTGCTGCGATGAACTTGGTGCAAATATCAGCCGCTTTCTTGGCGGGCATGGCGGGCGCATTGGGACTTGGCGGGGGCGGCGTTCTGCTGCTCTATCTCACCCTTTGGGCATCTTTCCCCCAAGTCGAAGCGCAGGGCATCAATCTGATTTTCTTTATCCCCTGCGCCGCCCTTTCTCTTTTTTTTCATGGGCGCAAAGGACTGGTGGATTGGCGCACTTCTTTCAAGATGGCCCTGGGCGGCATTTTTGGGGTAGCGGGCGGTGTGCTTTTATCACAAGTGATTGAAACCCATTTGCTCAGTAAAATTTTTGCTGGCGGCGTGATTCTATTGGGCCTGCGGGAAGTTCTGCAGCGCAAACAAGCGAATAAAGCGGAATAAAGCGAGTCTTAATCCGGCCCCCGCAAAGCAGGAAAAATCTCGGTAGCTTTATTCCATACAAACGGAATCGCGGGGCGGTTGCAAAACGAATTTTCGATCGCAAAACGCACAAATGAAATAATATAATTGTAGGGGTCGACGCCTTCATCGACCCGAAAAGCGGCAAAATCTGCTGCATTTCGGGCTCATGAAGGCATCAGCCCCTACTTGTTTGGTGTGTTTTTTTGAATCAAGCCGTTTTGCAACATACGCATAAATTTAAGGACGCGAAGTTCCCCCTCTGGTTCATGCATATCGGCAAAATTTAGCTATGCTGCAATCGGCGGTGGTCCAGATAATCCTGCAAAATAATAGTAGCCGCCACTTCGTCCACCACGGCTTTGCGCTTTGCGCCCCGGGTATTGGTGGCATTTAAGGTTCGGTGAGCCAATTGTGTGGTGCAGCGCTCGTCCCAGAGCTTGGTTTCAATCCCGGAATGCAGTGCGAGATGAAGGGCAAAGTCCCGGCATTTTTCGGCCCTCTCCCCTTCTGAACCGTCCATATTTTTGGGCAACCCAACCACGATCTCTTCAACACCCAATATTTCTGCCTGTTGAATAATCTGACGCATCAGCTTGTCCCGATCCCATTCGTGCAAAACGCCCGCCGGAACCGCCAGCATTTCGCCCGCGTCACAAGAGGCCAGTCCGGTTCGTGCATCGCCATAATCTACCGCCATAATTTTCATATCCAACGCCGGGCGTACATACCCCCGCTTCCCCCATTACTCAAAAATCAGCTTCTCCCGGTTCTCCTTGGTCCACCAACTCTGTTTTCCCAACGTGGAAAGTTCCTCATCCAAATGAGAATTATCATTTTCCAGCACGAGATGGGGCTGCAGAGCCTCGTCAAAATCAATCCGGTTGATGCCTGTGTTGTCGCACCATTCAATTTCATTGAGCCGCTCAATGGGATAGCCCTTCACCCGGCACAGAAGATTGCGGATGGCGCAGCCATGCGACACCGCTACTACGGTCTGATCCGTGTGCTTGCGCGCTAAGCCCTGAACGGTCTCATAAATCCGATCATAGACCTGCCGCATACTCTCCCCGCCCGCCGGATGGAAATTCCAGGGTTCCAAATTCCATTGACCGGATTCCTGGGGATACAATTTAGGTAGGTCAACCCATTTATTGCCCTCCCAATGTCCGCCATCGATCTCAACTAGCCCTTCCTCAATAAAGAAAGGACGATTCATGAATTGGTTCACAGCTCGGGCTGTCTCCTGCGCCCTTTTGAGAGGGCTTGCATAAACCACATCGAAGGGAAACTGTTTCATATGCACCGCCAGCTTTTCGAGCTGCGCCTTGCCGTTCTCGCTGATATCGCCGTCCGAGCGGCCCTGAAACACGCGCATAATATTACCAAAGGCCTCACAATGCCGAATTACAATGATATGTGTCAATCCTCAATCCTCCCAGGGCCGAACCGTTCCAACAATGTCCGCAATCCCGGCCAATTTTTCTTTTTCGACATAGGCTTGCAAGCCTTCTATGATTTTCACCGGTACCATCGGATCCCGAAACAGCGCCGTCCCCACTTGAACGGCCGCCGCCCCCGCCATCATCATTTCCACCGCATCCTGCCAGGTGGCAATACCGCCCATCCCGATAATGGGGATGTTCACTGCCTTAAAGACTTGCCAAACCATGCGCACGGCAACGGGGAAGACGGCCGGACCCGATAAACCGCCGATATTGTTATGCAATATGGGGCGGCGCGACTGGATATCAATGCGCATTCCCGTCAGGGTATTGATCAGGGAAAGGGCATCGGCGCCTGCAGACTCAGCCGCCTTGGCAATTTCCGCAATATCTGTTACATTGGGGGAAAGCTTGACCATCAGAGGCTTCCTGCAGACTTTCCGAACCGACCCCACAACCTCCATAATGCTTCGGCAGGAGGTGCCAAAGGCAACGCCTCCCTCCTTCACATTCGGACAGGAAATATTAAGCTCCACCATATCGATATCAGTATCGTTTAACTTCTCCGCCGTCTGGCAGTAATCCAAAATTTGGCTGCCGGCCACATTGGCAATAATCACCGTGCCCTGCGCCTTAAGATAAGGCAATTCCTCCCGAATAAAAGCATCGATTCCTGGATTTTGCAGCCCCACGCTGTTGAGCACGCCCGCAGGCGTCTCGGCGATACGCGGCGGCTGATTGCCCGGGCGTTCGTGCAAGGTCGTCCCCTTGCAGGCAATGCCGCCCAAGATGGACAAGGGATAAAACTGCGCGTATTCGCGGCCGAATCCAAAGGTACCCGAGGCGGTGATGATCGGATTCTTGAAGGCAATCCCTGCCACCGAAACCGCTAATCCTGTCATGCAAACAACACCTCTTTCGCATTGAATACAGGCCCATCCTTGCAGACATGGCTGTAGTGCGCTTGTCCGTTCCGCCGGGTTTTGCAGGCGCAAACCAGACAGGCCCCCACGCCACAGCCCATGCGCTCCTCCATAGAAACCTCACAGGGGATCTGGAGCTTGGCGGCAAGAGCCGCCACCCCCTTCAGCATCGGGAGCGGACCGCAAGCACAAATACCACCACAGGGCCGCTCTTGCAAATACTGCTCCAAGAGGTTTGTTACAAAGCCTTTTTCTCCCAACGTGCCGTCGTCAGTGGCGACCCTGACCGCTGCGCAAACCTGCTTAAAATCTTCCAGTAGAATTGCCTGCGCCTGGGAGCGGAAGCCCAAAATGGCATCCGCTTCTCCTGCTTGTTTTGCCGTATACAATAAGGGTGGCACACCGATACCCCCACCCACAAAAACAACAGGCGCATCCAGACTTTGCAAGGTGAATCCCCGGCCCAAGGGGGCTAATATGTCAAGGGCGGCACCCGGCTTCTGCGCTGCCAGCCAGGCTGTCCCCTCCCCCTTGACCTCGAAAACCAACCGAAGCGCATCCCCTGCCACATCGCAAATGGAAATGGGGCGCCGCAGAAGTTTATCGCCGCAGAGAATATGCGCAAACTGTCCCGGCAGCGTGATTTTCGCTGCCTCGGGCGCGTGGATACAGAGATCCCAAATATTCTCGGCGATGCGCTCCAACCGCTCCATGCGTCCATGGCCTTGCCAAATGGACATAAGCATTCCTCCTGTTACAGTTGCGTAATATTCACAAGCTCCACATCATCCATCGTCTTATCCGAATTGAGACAGATCGCCACCGCATTCGCCGTATCCAGGGAAGTCAGGCAGGGAATCTGCCGCTCCACCGCTTTACGGCGGATTTTTACGTCATCCAGTTGGGGCAGACGTCCTTTGGAAGAAGTGGAAACCACGTAGTTGACCGCACCGCTTTCGAGCAGATTCAGGGTGTTCGGCGTGCCTTCATGGATTTTCATGACACGCTCTGCGGCAATCCCGTTTTGGTTCAGGTAAGCCGCGGTCCCCTGCGTTCCATAAATGGTGAAACCCATCTTCTGGAAGAGGGAGGCAATGGGAACGATCTCCTCTTTGTCGCTGTCGCGTACGGTAAAGAATACACCGCCGGATTTCTGCATTTTGAGCCCGGAGGCCACCAGGCCTTTCAGCAAAGCATCCTCAAATTTACGGGAAATGCCCAGCACTTCGCCTGTAGATTTCATTTCCGGTCCCAGCAACGTGTCGAGATCGTGCAGCTTTTCAAAGCTAAACACGGGCACCTTCACCGCCACATAATTACCTTCCGGATAGAGTCCTGTGCCATAGCCCATATCCTCAAGCTTTTCACCCAAAATGCAGCGTGTTGCAAGCTCTACCATAGGCACCCCTGTCACCTTGCTGATATAGGGTACCGTACGGCTTGAGCGGGGGTTGACTTCGATGACATAGACTTCGCCTTTATAAACCACATACTGAATATTCACGAGTCCCACTACCTTGAGGGCTTTGGCCAGTTTCCGGGTATAATCCACTATCGTGGCTTTAATTTTAGAAGAAAGATTCTGGGTCGGATATACCGAGATAGAATCGCCCGAGTGAACGCCCGCTCGCTCCACATGCTCCATAATGCCGGGGATAAGGTAATCCGTCCCATCGCAAATAGCGTCCACTTCCACTTCCAGACCCATCATATATTTATCAATGAGCACCGGATTTTCAAGCTCATGCGACATAATGATGCCCATGTATTCACTGACATCGGCATCGTTATATGCGATGATCATATTTTGCCCGCCCAGCACATAGGAAGGACGCAGGAGCACCGGATAGCCCAGGCTGTTGGCGGCTTTGATCGCTTCCTCCGCCGTGAAAATCGTATGCCCCTGCGGGCGTGGGATATGGAGCGATTCGAGCAACTCGTCAAAGCGTTCCCGATCCTCCGCCATATCAATGCTGTCCACCGAAGTCCCCAGAATATTCTGCCCCATTGCCATCAGGGATTTACTGAGCTTGATGGCTGTCTGTCCGCCAAACTGCACCACGACGCCCCAGGGTTTTTCGGTCGCAATCACCGATTTCACATCTTCGGGTGTCAGAGGGTCAAAGTAGAGGCGGTCCGCCGTGTCAAAATCGGTGGATACGGTCTCGGGGTTATTGTTGGCGATGATCGCCTCACAGCCCAGCTCTTTGAGGACGCGCACACAGTGTACAGAGCAATAATCAAACTCAATCCCCTGCCCGATGCGGATGGGACCGGAGCCGAAAACCAGAATCTTTCTCTTGTCGCTTTTCCGTTCTTCAATATAAAGGGCGGCCTCGTTTTCCTCATCCCAGGTGGAGTAGAAATAGGGCGTCTCCGCATCGAATTCAGCGGCGCAGGTGTCCACCATCTTGTATGCGGCGTTGCGCTGAATGGGCGCTGCACAACCCGAAAGCGCCGTAATGGTTTTATCAAGGAAGCCCATGTGTTTGGCCCGCATATAAATATCTTCATCCAGTTTGCCTTGCGCCAGCTCATTTTCCATATCTGCGATATTTTTGAGCTTGGCAAGGAACCAGTAATCAATCATGGTAATGTTATAAATTTCCTCAAACCCGATGCCTCGTTTGATGGCTTCGTATACCACGAAAATACGCTCATCGTCCGAATTTTTCAGGAGCAGTTGAATCTCGGTATCCGATTTTTCCTTGAGTTTGGGCAAATTCGGGGTATCCATCCCGAGTTCAATGGAGCGCACCGCCTTCATAAAGGCCAGCTCGAAGCTGTTGCCGATGGACATCACTTCGCCCGTTGCCTTCATCTGCGTACCCAATATGCGCTTGGCATAAACAAATTTATCAAAAGGCCATTTGGGGAACTTGAGGACGCAATAGTCCACCGCAGGCTCATTGCAGGCATAGGTGCAGCCCGTCACGGCATTGACGATTTCGTCCAGATAATAGCCGATGGCTATCTTAGAGGCCACCTTGGCAATGGGATAACCCGTCGCCTTGGAAGCGAGGGCCGAAGAACGGCTGACACGGGGATTCACTTCAATGACTGCGTACTCTCCCCCATCCGGACGTACGGCAAACTGCACGTTGCAGCCGCCCTCTACCCCCAGCGCTGTCACAATATTGAGCGCTGCGGCGCGCAGCATTTTGCTTTCTTTGTCCGTAAGGGTCTGCGCGGGCGCAACCACAATGCTATCGCCCGTGTGAATCCCGACAGGATCGATATTCTCCATGCTGCAAACGGTGATGCAGTTACCCCTGTGATCGCGAATGGCTTCGTATTCAATTTCCTTCCATCCGGCGATGCATTTTTCAATCAGCACCTGATGAATAGGCGAAACGCGCAACCCGTTTTCGCCAATTTCCTGCAGCTCCTCCGGATTGTAGCAGAAACCTCCACCCGTACCGCCCAGCGTGAAGGCGGGGCGCACCACGATGGGATATCCGATTTGCTGCGCAAATTCCAGGGCGTCTTCAATATTTTCCACCACCTTGGAGGCAATGCAGGGCTCCCCAATCTCCTCCATGGTGTCCTTGAAGGCCTGCCTGTCCTCTGCCTTGCGGATGGTTTCGGGGTTGGCCCCCAAAAGCTTAATGCCGCGCTCCTGCAAAAAACCGTCCTCAGAGAGCGCCATGCCTAAATTAAGACCCGTCTGTCCCCCCAGGGTTGCCAGTACGGAATCCGGCTTTTCAATATTAATGATGCGCTTGACTACATCCAGCGTCAACGGCTCAATGTAGATTTTGTCCGCCATAGCCTTATCGGTCATAATGGTGGCGGGATTGGAATTGATGAGAACGACCTCGATGCCTTCCTCTTTAATGGCCCGGCAGGCCTGCGTGCCCGCATAGTCAAACTCCGCAGCCTGTCCGATAATAATCGGGCCGGAACCAATCACCAATACTTTTTTAATATCCTCACGTTTTGGCATGATTTCATTCTCCTTTCATCATTTGTACAAACTGGTCGAAAATCCAGGCAGAATCCTGGAAGCCCGAACCATCCGAAGGTTCAAACTGTACCGAAAGCCCTGCGAAACCGCTGTATTTTAGCCCTTCGATGGTTCCGTCATTGACATTGACCATATTGGTTTTTGCCATATCGGGCGGCATGGAATTCTGTGCCACCGTATAGCCGTGGTTTTGTGTGGTGATCATAATCCTGCCATCCTCCAGATTACGGACGGGTTGATTGGATCCCCGGTGGCCCCGTTCCATTTTATCAATTCGCCCTCCGGCGGCAAGGGCCAGCATCTGATGTCCCAACCCCAAGGCAAAAATCGGAATGCCGCTCTTCGTCAATGTCCGGATCGTCTCAATCACACTCTCGTCTTCATCCGGATCGCCCGGGCCATCCGAAAGGATAATTCCGTCCGGCTGGTCCGCAAGAATTTCGTCCGGTGACGTAAAGGCCGAGCGAAAGGTGAGCGTCGCACCTTTTTGTACAAAGGGCGCCAGTATTTCGGGCGAGCAGCCAAAGTTGAGAACCGCCATCCGGTACTGTTCGTGATCCGCCTTTAGGGTAAAGGGCGCTTTGGTATCCACCGCCTTGAGCGCACCCGCAATTGAATAGGCCTTAATTTGCTGTATAAGCTCATCCATATTGTCGAGTGTATCGGTAATCGCACCGTTAAAATAGCCCTTATCCCGCAGAATTCGGGTCAGCCTCCGAGTATCAATCCCGCAGAGACCTACAATATTGCGGTTTTTCAAATAGGCATCGATCGTAACGCCCCGCAAATCCGTCGGCGTATCACACCATTCACGCGCGATGTAACCGCTGGCCATAATTTGAGAAGCGGTATCCTCTCCCACACCGCGGTTGCCTACCAGCGGATAGGTCTGCGCAACAATCTGCCCATAATAAGTCGGGTCGGACAGGAGTGCCTGATAGGATGCCGTGCAGGTGTTGAACACCACTTCCCCAAAGGTGGTGCCCACCGCCCCCATGGAATACCCCTTGAAGACCGTTCCGTCTTCCAAAACCAAATATGCCCGCTTTGCATCCTTAACATTTGCCATATTCATTCCTCCTGTTCACTTCTTTGGATTCAAAATCTATCTTTATATAAGGGCTTGCATAATTTCGTCCCGCATCCGAATGGCTTCCCGGCGGGCTGCGCCGGCAAAATCCGCCTCAGGACAACCTTCTTTTTGATAGGCGCACATAATAGCCCGTGAGGAATTCACAATGGCGCCCTGTCCGTTTTTATCAAAGGCGCCCACCACATCGGCAGCGCCGCCGCCCTGCGCCCCATAACCAGGCACCAAAAAAAAGGTATGGCGCAAATCCAACCGCAATTCCCGGAGCTGCTCCGGATAGGTGGCGCCCACCACCGCCCCCACGCCTGAATAACCGGATGCGCCGGGCAGGGCTTTTCCCCAGCTTTCGCACATATCTCCCATGAGGCGGTAGAGCGTAGTTTGGTTCATGGGCTGATCCTGCAGCTCGCCAGAGGAAGGGTTGGATGTCTTAACCAGCACAAAGATAGCCTTGTCCCATTCTGCGCAGACCTTGAGCAAGGGCTTGATGCCGTCACTGCCGAGATATCCGTTCACGGTCAACGCATCCGCGCCGAAGGGCTCAATGGCGGTACCCGCCACTTCAACCCTGCCCAAATGCCCCTGCGCATAGGCGCTCATGGTAGAACCAATATCGTTGCGCTTGCCGTCGGTAATCACAAACATCCCTTTTTCTTTGGCATACGCAATGGTATGTGCCAATGCGCGAACTCCCGGCCAGCCATATAACTCATAATAAGCGCATTGGGGTTTGACTGCCGGTACGATATCGCATAGCGCGTCAATCAGCTCCTTATTGAACTGCCACAAAGCCTGAGCCGCCCCCTCTAACGTAGGGCCGTGCTCCGCGAAGGCTTTTTCCTGAATAAAGCCGGGAATGTACTCCAGCAGCGGGTCTAGCCCGGCTACCGTAGGATTCCCTGTCTGCTTAATCTTTGCCATCAGCCTGTCCAGAGACATTGCTTCATCTCCTCTTTGATCAGTTTTTTACCACAGGGGTGTATTATTACTCCGCATATAAGAGCTTCCCCCAACATTCCTATTCGATTGAATCGCCAAAGCCATATGGCTTCATGTGTTGCAGGATCATGGTGTTTGCTCATACAGCAGGTTCCCGCCCGCAAAGGTATATTGAACCCGGCCAAACAGCGTCATGCCTTTGAAAGGGGTATTCGTGGATTTGCTGTGCAGCTGTCCGGGTTCGACCCGATAGCTGGCCTCAGGATCAAAGAGCACCAAGTCAGCCCGGTTGCCTTCTGCCAGCGCCGGAGTCGGCAAACCCAGCACGCGCGCGGGGGCGTCTGTTATCTTTGCAATAAGCTGCGGCAGGGTCAGTCTGCCTGTTCTTACCAGAAAAGTGATCCCCGCTGCCAGAGCGGTCTCGAGGCCCACCACGCCGTTAGGTGCTGTCAAAAAGTCTGCCTTTTCTGCCTTGGCATGAGGCGCGTGGTCGGTCGCAATCACATCCAGCGTGCCGTCCAAAAGCCCCTCGATCACAGCCTCCCGGTCCCGTTCGGTTCTAAGAGGCGGATTCATACGGTAATCTGCATCTCTCGTCAGAAGCACTTCCTCGGTAAACACAAAGTAATGCGGTGCGGTTTCCGCTGTTACCGGCACGCCGATGGATTTGGCATGCCGAATCATGGCGACGGATCTGGCCGTGCTAACATGGCAGATATGCACCGGACACCCGGTTTCCATGGCCAGCAGGATCTCCCGTGCCGTTCCAATATCTTCTGCAGACCCCGGGATCCCCCGCACGCCCAGCTGCGCAGCCACAGCGCCTTCATGTACAATGCCGCCCTCGGCCAGCGTGGGTTCCTCGCAGTGCGCCAACACCGGTGCATGGAGCGCCTTGGCCCGCAACAGCGCCTGCCGCATCAACGCGGCCGTACGCACGGGGACGCCATCGTCCGAGAAGGCAACGGCCCCCGCGGCTTGCAGCGCTTCCAAATCACAGAGTTCTTTGCCCTGCTGCCCCTGCGTAATGCTGCCCACGGGTAAAACCGTGATCCCCGTCTTGGCCGCCTGTTCCAGAATATACCGGATCGTTTCGGGAGAATCGCCCACAGGACGGGTATTGGGCATTACCGCTACGGTGGTGAAGCCACCTGCCGCAGCTGCCTTCGCGCCCGACGCGATATCCTCTTTGTAGGTAAAGCCCGGATCCCGGAAATGCACATGGATGTCCAGGAATCCCGGCGCGGCCACCAAGCCCCGTCCCTCAATAACCTCGGCTGTCTCAGAGGAGAGCCCCTGGCCGACGGCACAAAAGCGCCCATCACGTATCCAAAGATCCATACTGGACCCAGGGGCATTATAAAGGGATACATTCCTTATGATATATTCTTTCACGGTTGCACCTGCTTTATCTCGTCTTTTTCAATGGTTACCCGATTGCAGCCATCATATTCCTCCACTTCCACCCGCACCGATTCATTGCGGGAGGTTGGCACGTTTTTGCCAACGTAGTCCGGCCGTATGGGCAGTTCCCGATGCCCCCGGTCAATGAGGGCGGCAAGCTGAATACATTGTGGGCGGCCCCGTGACATGACCGCATCAATGGCAGCCCGGACACTGCGGCCCGTGTAAATGACATCGTCTACCAGTACAACGTTGCAGCCTCCAAGTGAGAACGGGATTTCGGAGGTGTCCTGAGCCGCACGCTGTGGGCGGTCATCCCGAAAAGGCGTAATATCCAGCTTGCCAAAGCGCACCTTGCGCCCCTCCACCTCTTCCACTTTGTCCGCGATCCGGGTTGCCAAAACTGCGCCCCTGCGAAAAATACCCAGAATACAGAGATTCTCAACCCCTCGGTTGCGCTCAATAATTTCAAAGGAGATGCGCATGATGGCCCGTTCCATCCCTTTGGCATCCATAATTTCCGCCTTAACCGGCATGTAGCTGCCCCCTCCCGATCATTCACCAAAACGTCACGCGCTTTGTGCGCGCCACGATGAATGCAAAACAAATAACGCTCCATTTTAATAGGCCGTGCGTCCCAAACGGCGCATGGTCATTTTTGCTATGTGGAACATAACAAAAATGCCTTCCGCACAAGGCGAAAGGCTTTCATCTTCACTCAACACAATAATCCAACTGCATCCAATTGATGATGGATAGTGATCGTACTTAGCATGAACAGCCTTGTCAGCCTCACAGGACTCACTTAAAGGGTTGTCATTTTTATCTATTATAAACCATCCTTGCCACACTGTCCATCTTTTTTTGAGAATGTCCCCGCCAAAAAACGGGAGGCAACATCCTACGGTTTTATCAAGTATCACGAATAGGCACTACACACCATAGCACAACAATTCAAAAAAGGCGCTTCTTTGGGGCGTTTTGTAAACCAATCTCCGCAAAATAACGTGAACTTGAAACTAGATTCTTCTTGACAATATTCGTAAAAACCACTATAATCTTCTTAAAATATTTTCTCTATTGAAATCATACAATGTTTTTATGCGAATAAATGAATTTATTTACTTTGACTCGGGCCCGATACAATGCCTCATACATATAGTATATCATAGTATTTCAACTTTTCAGGAATTTCATTAATTCTTTGCTTATTATAGTTACCCGAATTTCCTTTTTTATGCAATCTTTTGAAAAGCTCCAGAATCCAAGGTTCGATATCAAAAATAAAAATATTTTGGAGGTAGGCACAATGAAATTGGCTATTTTTGCGGGACATGGCGGCAGTGATCCGGGAGCGGTATATGGGAACCGCCAGGAGAAGACGTATACCTTAATGCTCATGTTAAAGGTCACGGAAATCCTGAGAGCGAACGGCCAAACAGTCATTAATAACCGGACCAGCGATGTAGACTCTTATATTACAGACAAGGTAGCCAAAGCCAATGCCGAAAATGTGGATGCCCTGATTGAAATCCACTTAAATGCTGGCGGTGGCATCGGTTCCGAGGTTTATTACAGCCTTGACGGCCGCTCAAAACCGCTTGCCAAATATATTTATGCCGAATTGGTCGCGCTGGGCTTTGCAGGCAGAGGTATTAAGACCAAGGCCATGACCTATGATGCCAGATCTGATTATTTTGGTGTGATTCGCAACAGCGAAGCTCCCGCGGTGCTGGTGGAATGCTGTTTCCTGGATAGTGACAGTGACATGGCACTGTTTAATAAGTTCACCACCGATAAGGTCGCCTATGCCATCGCACAGGGTATTATGAGCACGTACGGCATTACGGACAAGCGTGAAATGCCTCCCGAGGCACCACCCGAGCCTAAACCGCCGAGTCCAGACATTTATGAGGCCGGACAGCAACTGAAACTGGCGAATGCGCCTTTATACACTTCTTCCGACGCCGTCAGGGCCGCCAACATCATCAGTGGCAGCAGCTACTATCTCTATGATGGCATTGAAATCAATGGACGATACCGCATTACCAATGCTTACAGCCGCGTTAAAGCCACACCGGTTAGCAGCAATGTAACCGGCTGGGTGAATAAGGCCTCTATGCTTATTATAGACGGCACCATCCTTCCTTCCCCTCCCAGCCCCTTCGCCGCCGGAGCCCTAATCGCGCTTACAAACGCCCCCCTGTACAGATCCTCTACGGAAGCCGCTTCGGCTGGCCTCAGAACCGGTACCTACTATATCTATGATGGGATTGAGATCAATGGACGGTACCGTATCACCAATGATCCTTCGCTGGTTTTGAAGTTGCCTATGGCCTCCAATGTAACGGGCTGGATCAAAAAAGTCAACGACCCGCCCGCCCCCGAACCTGAGGCTCCCCGCATCGGTATGGAAGTCTATTTGAGCAAGGCGCCTTTGTATGCCGACTCGAGCACGACCCGAATCGCCAATACACTTTCGGGCACCTTTTTCCTCTATGATGCCATTGAAATCAATGGCCGGTACCGTATCACCAATAGCAAGAGCAATGTGCAAAGAACTCCGATCGGACTTTATGTCACAGGGTATATCAGCAAATCCAGCATCATGGTCACGGCAGCACGTTAATACAGGCAATCTCTTCGCAGTGCCCTGCCAAAACCAACGCTTCCACGCTCCCTTTGCAAAATTTCAGGTTCATTTTAAAATGGACCCTCTCAAGGGGTATGGGATACGAAGCGTCAAAAATGATTCCCTTCCGGCGGATTTCGCGCAGCGGATGCCCCGGCGCAGCCGACTAAAAATAGCAAGAGAGGTGTCCTCATGGTTGCACACAAAATAAAAATCAACTGGAGACAAAAGCTTTCCAGCCGTAAACTTTGGGCCTTGCTGGCCGCACTTGTTACCTCTTGCCTCGTTGCCTTTAATGTGGATGCCGGAACCACGGAACGTATCGCGGGCATTTTCGCGGGAGCCGGCTCCTGTATAGCCTACATCTTTGCCGAGGCATCCGTGGACAAAAAGTCGGTTTCACCCGAGGATACGAATGCTACAATCGTAGAAATAGAAGGCAAAAAGTATGGCGTCAATGGAGGCGGAGGCGTATTGACAGGCTGGCGGCAAATACAAGGCAACTGGTATTATTTTAAAACCAATAACCCCGGATTGGGAATGATGCAGACAGGCTGGGTAGACGATGGGGATGAGGTATTCTATCTAGGCTCGAACGGCGTCATGCTATCCAATACGGAATGTGTTGTAGAAGACCAACGCTATCAATTCGATTCCGAAGGGCGCTGCACCACCTTGATGCATCCCCAAAAAGAAATGCAAGAAACAACAATGTAGTACAAAATCCGGGTCTTTACAAAACAGGCTGAGAGGCGCCGTTCGGCGTCCCCCAGCCTGTTTTTTCTACATAGGCTTTATTTTCCACCTGCGCCGTCCCCGTACCCAATTCACAAAGCCTATCGCAAGGCTTAACATAAACAGGCCCGCCAAGTAGCCGCCCATCACATCGGTGGTATAGTGCACCCCCAGATAGACGCGGCTGAACCCGATGGTTAAAATCAACAGTGCAGCACCAGCGGGCATGATTATTTGGAGCGCCTTGGAGTGCGTATTGCACATCAGCAAAAAGGCCAGAAAGCCCAAAAAGATGAGCCCATTCATGGCATGTCCGCTTGGAAAACTGTACCCACTCACCTGCACCAGCCGGGCGATATTGGGCCTCTCCACTGCGAAAATCACCTTGAGCACGGCATTGAGCAATGCTCCCGCCGCCAATACAATTGCCAGCGGAAAACCGATGGTCACTCGGGTCTTGGGTACAACCAGGAAAATAAGCGTGACGGGTACAAACACATACCATTCTCCCAGATTTGTTACCACGGTCAACCATGCGGTACGAGAAGGGCGAATCCAATTGGCGATCTGTCCATATACTTGCGCATTGAATTGCTGTGTACGCCCCTGCATCACCAAACTTGCCACCACAATAAAGCCAGCAAGCGCGATCAGTGCGATACCATAAGGCAGAATTTTTTGAATCGTATTGCGCATACTTTTCTCCATCTTTTTTTCATATAAGAAATATATCAAAAATCAGCTGTCATTATCTTATGCTATTTGGCGCTAAAAATCAAGATTCTTCAATAAGCATATTGGCATACATTGTCCGGACTCTCCCAGAGCAAATGGTATTCCATCAAAGAAATGGCTGTTTTTGCAGGAAGGCGGCAATATGCTCAATCGTATTTCTGTCCATAAAGTGTTCGATTTTTTCCACCAGCTCCAGCTCATTTTCTGATTGATTAATCCGGCAAAAAAAGCGGTTCAGCAGTTCATGCCGGTAGAGCAGATATTCCCCCAGTTCCCGCCCTTTGGGTGTCAGACGAATCCGGCCGTAAGGCTCAAAGTCCACATAGCCCTGCTCCTTCAACTTATGCGCCATCTTGGAGGAAGCGGAAGCCGTCACATGGAGGCTGGACGCCAAAGCCCCAACCCGAATCCGGTTCTCTTTGTCGGCATAGCGGCAAATCATTTCGAGATAATCCTCTATGGCGGGCGATACGGATTCCCTGCTGCGCCGGCGGTATCCGTCCAAAGTATAAAACTGATCGTTTTGCACCGTATCCCTCCTGACAAAAGACGCACATTGGTATCATTACGGAATAAACTGAATAAGGAAAGAAAGTTTCCCCAGGTTAAGTACCTAATCTAAGTATACGAAATCCTGAAGAAAAAAATGAGGAGGCGGCGAACATGGGGTTCCCTCTTGCTGCAACAGGGAGGCCCCCGTTTCATAATATGCAAAATTGTAAATCACTTTACCAGCTTTGTGAGGGTCAGTGCGGTTATGTCAGCGAATTGTGCGTCACAGGCAGTATGCGCCGGCGATTGTTGGATTTGGGCGTGGTAAAGGGCGCCTGTATTGAATGTGTACAGATCAGTCCCTACGGAGATCCCACTGCCTATTGCATTAAGGGCGCCATTATCGCGCTGCGGCAGGAAGATGCCTGCCAAATTTTAATTCAACCCGCAATCTCACACTAACGCGGATGCCGCTCATCAAATAACATATTCTCACAAAATACTTATGAGGTGCGCTCCATGGAGCAAAATCATTACAAAACCAAGACTCCAAAATCAAACTATGATATAATCGCAAATCTCTCCGATGTGCAGGATCAGGTCATTGCGCTGGCGGGGAATCCCAACGTGGGAAAAAGCACGGTCTTCAACGCCCTAACGGGGCTCAAACAGCACACGGGCAATTGGCCGGGGAAAACGGTGGGGTGTGCCATCGGCCACTGTCCATACTGGGGCCTTCACTATACCTTTGTTGATTTGCCGGGCACGTATTCCCTACTGTCCCACTCCTCCGAAGAAACAATTGCCCGTGATTTCATCTGTTTTGGTGGAGCGGACAGAACGGTCGTGGTCTGTGACGCCACTTGTCTTGAACGAAATTTAAATCTGGCACTGCAAATTATAGAGATGACGCCCCAGGTCGTGGTGTGCGTCAATTTGATGGATGAGGCGGCCAAAAAAAGCATCTACGTAGACCTTCACACTTTAGAAGCAGAGCTTGGCGTTCCCGTGGTGGGCATCAGCGCCCGGACCCCAAAGGGGCCGCAGATGCTGCTGGAAAAGCTGGCCGAATGGCGCACAGATTCCTGTCCCCCTGCAAATGTCCCCATTTTCTATCCGCCTGATATAGAAGCAGCCATTGCGTGTATCCTACCTCTATTGGAATCCAATCCGGACACACACCTCCACCCCCGCTGGCTGGCCATCAAGTTCCTGGAGGAAGACGCGGCTTTACAGCAAGCCCTACAAGAGCACGGTATGGTCCGGATAACATCCGAAGACTTGACGCAACCCCTGGGGCGCTTGCACGAGGCGCACAGGAACGCCGAAGCCGTCAGAGAAGTCCTGGCCACCGCCATGAATCAGCGCGCGGCGGACATTCACCAAAAAGCTGTATCCTATACAAATCCTGAAAGGCAGCGACGGGACCGGAAAATCGACCAGGTTCTGCTAAGCAAAACCTGGGGCATTCCCATCATGCTGGCTTTATTATGCCTGGTGTTCTGGATCACCATTGCCGGCGCCAATTATCCCTCCCAGTGGCTGTCCGCCGGATTTACCTGGATAGAGACGCAACTGACAGCGTTTTTCAATTGGATGCAAGCGCCCGCATGGCTACATGGTGCGCTGGTGCAGGGGTTATACCGAACCCTGACCTGGGTCATCGCCGTCATGCTGCCGCCCATGGCTATCTTCTTCCCATTATTCACGCTGCTGGAGGATTTTGGCTATCTGCCGCGTATCGCCTTCAATCTGGACCATTATTTTAAAAAGGCCTGCGCTTGCGGCAAACAGGCCCTGACTATGTGTCTGGGATTTGGCTGCAACGCGGTAGGCGTAACCGGGTGCCGGATCATTGACTCCCCGCGGGAAAAACTCATTGCAATTCTAACCAACAACTTTGTCCCCTGCAACGGACGCTTCCCCACCCTCATTGCCATTATCAGCATGTTTTTTGTAGCCGGACAGACAGGCGTGACCGGCTCCTTTTTATCGTCGCTTCTGCTCATTGCGGTCATACTGCTGGGCATCTTCCTGACCCTGTTCGTCTCCCGTCTGCTTTCTCACACGCTGCTCAAGGGGGAACCCTCGTCCTTTGCCCTGGAATTACCGCCCTACCGTACCCCGCAGTTTGGCAAAGTTATGGTACGCTCGCTGTTGGACAGAACCCTCTTCGTGCTGGGGCGGGCGGCAGCCGTCGCGGCGCCTGCGGGCCTGCTGATTTGGATACTGGCCAATGTGGATATCAATGGTATAAGTCTGCTCGCGCACGGCGCCCGTTTTTTGGACCCCTTCGCCCAAACTCTGGGGCTGGATGGCTACATACTGATTGCCTTTATTCTGGGATTCCCGGCCAACGAAATTGTGGTCCCCATCCTGTTGATGGCCTATATGTCCACCGGCAGTCTTGTCCCTTTTCACAGCCTTGCCGAACTGCACACCCTACTGGTTGAAAACGGCTGGACCTGGGTCACAGCCCTCTCTACTCTGCTCTTTTGCCTGATCCACTGGCCCTGCTCCACCACCTGCCTCACGATTAAAAAAGAAACCGGCAGCCGCAAATGGACGGCATTGGCCGTGGCCATTCCCACGGGGTTTGGCATGGCTGTATGCTTTGCTTTTAATTCCGTAGTGCGCCTCGTGGAGGCTGTGCTATAAACACATCCAAGGTATGAATCTCCATGAATTAACGCAAAAGCGATTCATAGCTGAATCTTCCGAAAGAAGCCCGAAGCATCCACACTGCGATCAGCATCAAGAGAATGCCCAATCCCAGCAGCAGCCAAGGCCCCACCAACATGATGCCGGAAAATTGCCCTGCCGCCAGCAGAATAATGGGCAATATCAGAAACACACTGCGCTGCTGGGATTCCTCCATCGACTGCGCTTTAGCGGAACCGCGCACAATGAGTGTGATCGCAATCAGGGCAACCGCGGGAGAAACGAGCAATATCGCCATTAGCCAACTGATTCCCGGGAATATCATTTTGCCCATTAGCATGACAAGCTCCGTCTCAACCACCACCAGCATTGCCACAAAGGAACAGAGCGAAACGAACATGCTAAGCACAAAGGAAGCCCAAATCTTTGCATTAAAGATCTGCCGCAGCGATAACGGGCAATAGAGCAGCGTTTCCAGGGTACGCTTTTCCTTTTCACCTACAAAAGAGCTTGCCGCCATGACAGAGGCTGCCATCACCGGAATCATTAAAAAGAAAACAGGCATAATGTGATTCATCAGCAGTTGAATCATGGTGGTCTTGACGTCACCCAGGCGCATTGTTTGCGGCAGCATGGCCAAAAGTTCGGCAAGGCCGTCATCTTGGTCGGGCGCCAAGAGAAAAGACAGCACAAAAACAGAGGGCATGACCACCGTCATCACGATGGGTACGATAAGCAGAACAGACATCATGCGTTTATTGGCCGTAATACTTTTAAGATCTTTTTTAATCAGCGCCATTTGCATGGAATGGATCATTGCTATTACCCCCTTTCGTCTTTTGCTGTTCAATGAGCGCAAAATAAATTTCTTCGAGAGACAGGCTCTTTGCCGACACATGGTACAAGCTGCCACCGCTCTCCACAACGGCACGCACAATCCCCGGAATTTCCGCCTCGGATTGCACATCCACCGCAAAGCCATCATCGGTTTTGCGCGCCGCCATCCCTGGCGGCAACCGATCGGCGCGCAGGGTAACCGTCATGCCCGAAAACACGAGGGCGCGCAATTCCGCAAGACTCCCGGCCGCAAGCAATACGCCTTCATCCAGAAGACCGTACTGCGTACAAATTTCCTGGGCATAACGCAGTTGATGCGTACAAAGAAAAATCGTAGTTCCCTCATTCTGGGCAAGGCTCCGGATCAAATGATTGACACCCAGGGCGCTTTCGGGGTCCAGGCCCGAAGTAGGCTCATCCAGAAACAAGAGTTTGGGGCGGTGCATCATGGCTCTGGCCAATGACAAGCGCTGGCGCATACCCGTAGAGTATCCCGCAAGCTTTTGTTCTTTGGCATCCAAGAGATCAAGGCGTTCCAACAGCTCCAAGGCACGCCGCGCCGCGCTTTGCGCATCAACCCCAAAAAGCTTGCCGAAAAACACCAGGTTTTCCAGTCCCGATAGATTATCGTACATTTGCGCGTGTTCGGTGACCACCCCGGAAAACGCGTGCACTTTTTCCGGCTCCTTGTGCGGATCAAGCCCGAATACACTGCTGGAGCCGGCTGTGGGCGAGAGCATCCCGTTGAGCAGCTTGACGGTGGTGGTCTTTCCCGCTCCGTTCGGCCCGAGAAAGCCAAACACCGCCCCTTCTTCCAAAGAAAAGCTGACATGACGCAGCGCCTGTTTTCCGTTGGGATAGCTTTTGGAAAGGTTATTTGCCGTAATCGCTTCCATGGGTTTCCTCCATTCTATTCCTTGGGGTAACGCTAATGCGAATCTCCAATAAAAACGGGGCAATCAATGCGGTTTGTTTTTCCGTTGACTGCGTTATCCTCCCTGCCATGCCCCAAAGCACTCTCGCGGATCTTAGCACGTTTTTGACTCAGAATTAGTATAAGTAATATTTTTCCTGCCGTCAACACAATACTGGGCAATGCGTTCGGCACCTTGCTCCGCATATCAAGCAGCCCTGCAGGGAAGGCAATCTCCGGCTCGTTCCGGTACACCAACATGCTTAAGGGAATCCACAATATTCTGTTCACCCATGTCAGCCATCCTTTCTGCCGATCATAAGCTTTGCCAGCGCAATGTATTCAGCATTTTTCCGCTCTGCATGGGTCTTGCTTTTGCTGATAGCGTGGCGTATACCACGTTCAACGCGGTT